>NZ_BILX01000028.1 GCF_004000785.1 Paenibacillus ehimensis NBRC 15659
GAGCCGCTGCTCGAAGCGCGCGGCCTGACCAGCGGCACCAAGGTGCGCGGCGTCGATCTGACGGTGCGCCGCGGCGAAATCGTCGGCGTAGTCGGTCTGGTCGGCGCGGGCAAGACGGAGCTGTCGCGCCTTCTGTTCGGCGCAGACCCGCTCGACGCGGGCGAGCTGCGGCTGCACGGCTGCGAGCTGAAGCTCCGGGCCCCGGCCGACGCCGTCCGCGCGGGGCTGGCGCTCATCCCGGAGGAGCGGCGCAAGCAAGGCGTGCTCGTCGAGCTGTCGGTGAAGGCGAACCTTGCGTTGACGCTACTTGAGCGGCTCAGCCGGCTCGGCTTCGTCAACCGCCGCAAGGAAACGGAGAATGCGGACGCCCGCATCGCCGAGCTCGGGATTCAGCCGCCGAACCGGGAGCAGCAGGTCAAATATTTGAGCGGCGGCAACCAGCAGAAGGTGGCGGTCGGCAAATGGCTGCCGACGGACGCCGAGGTGTATTTGTTCGACGAACCGACCAAAGGCGTCGACGTGGGCGCCAAAAGCGATATTTTCCGCTTGATCGGACGACTCGCTCAGGAAGGAAAAGGCATTGTGTACTTATCGTGCGAAATCGCGGAAATTCTGGGCATTGCCGACCGGATTCTCGTCATGAGCTACGGACGGATCGTGAAAGAGCTGTCCCGCGACGAAGCGACGCAGGAGAAAATATTGTACTATGCAAGCAGCGGGGAGGCATAAGCAAGTGAAAGGCAAATGGCTGGATGTTTCTTATAAATACGGGGCCTTGTTCATCATCGCCGCCGTCATTGCAATCTTTTCTTTCGTCAATGAAAATTTCTTGTCCTACGACAACATGGCGGACATTCTCCGCTCTATCTCGATTGTAACGTTCATCGCGATCGGCGTGACCTTCTCGCAGATCGTCGACGGATTCGACCTCTCGGTCGGCTCTACCGTTTCGCTAACGACGGTCGTCACGGCGACGCTGATGGTCTGGTTTCAGCTCCCGCTTATCGTCGTACTCATTGTCCCGCTGCTGATCGGCATCGTCATCGGGCTGCTGAATGCGCTCTTGATTGTCAAAGTCAGGATACCGGACTTGCTGGCGACGTTAGCCGTGATGTACATCATCGGCGGCGTCCACAAAACGTATACCCAAGGCTTCTCGATCTATAACAACATGCAGATGACCGACGGAACGAAAGCGCCCGGCAAATTCACCGAGACGTTCCTCTGGATCGGCCAAGGCAAGCTGCTCGGCATCCCGGTGCCGGTTCTGCTGATGATTATCGCCGTCGTCCTCGTTCACGTCTTCCTTACGTACACCCGTTGGGGCCGCCAAATGTACGTGACCGGCGGCAACCAAGAGGCCGCCCGCCTCTCCGGCATCGCCGTCAATCGCGTGCGCACATTCGCATACGTGCTGTCCGGCATCTTTGCCGCCGTCGGCGGCATTCTGTTCGCCGCCCGTGTCGGCTCCGGACAGATCGATGCCGGGGCGCCGCTGCTGATGGAATCGGTCGCCGCCGTATTCGTCGGGTTCTCCGTACTCGGCGCGGGCAAGCCGAACGTGATCGGCACGTTTTTCGGCGCCGTCCTGATCGGCGTGCTGCTGAACGGGCTGACGATGCTCAACCTCCCTTACTATGCCTTTGACATTATCAAAGGATCGGTGCTTGTGCTGGCGCTTGCCATTACGTTCATTCATTTGACCCGGCGCCGTGCCTAACATTACTGTGACGGTCCGGCTGAAGTGCCGTTCCTCGCCAGTCCGTCTATGCCCGCTGCCGCCGGAACGCGCTTCCGTGCCGCAAGCGGGCTTTTTTTTCCGGGAACAGCAAGCCGCCGTCAGTCCAGAGCGGCCACGTGCCCTTGGTGGCGGCGGATCAAATCGACGATCTCGTCGTACTGTTCCTCGGCCACCTTCGCGCTGAGCGCGTAGCGAAGCTCCCGGTCGTCCACGCCGTCGCCGTCTTTGTCGTGCCCGGCTTCGTCCAGCGTGCGGAAGCCGAGATAAGCCCCGGCTGCCGCCGCGCCGGTGGCGGCGATCGGTCCGGCCTCGCTGCCCGCATAACCGACGCCGGCCGGAATCGTCCCCGCACCTGCGACAGCGATCGGAAACAACAGCGGCGTATCGCGGTCCAATGCCTCGTCCAATTCACCGATTTCGACCTGCTCCACCCGGTACGTTTGCAGCTTGATCCGAACGTCCTCGGCTTCGTTTTCCGTATGAAAATAAGCTTGGATCGGTCTGCTCATCCTCCATCGCTCCTTTGTCTGGAAATAGCTTTCTCTTTTTCCTTACCCTTTATTGCCCGTTTTTACTCAAGCACGTCCGCTCTTTCCGCATGTGGCGGGGATTTACCGTCTCTGCCCGATGGAGCGGAGCTCGCGAGTTGCAACCGCCATGACCGGCGTCAGCAAGCCCGTCCCTTCTGCATAACGTTAAGGTTTTAAAACGATGGTGCCTACGGTTTGACGGGATTCAAGCAGCCGGTGGGCTTCCGCCGCTTGCTCCAAGGGCAAGATATGCCGCACGACCGGCTTTAACTGATCGGCGGATATCATTTCGTACAAGTGTTCCAATCCGGCTTTTGCACTCTCGGGGCGGGACGTAAGGAAATGGGCGATATTGAACCCTATGATCGATTTATTTTCAAGCAGCTTGACGAGATCCGCGCGGTCCCATTTTTCATTTACCGCACTTGCCGATCCGAAATAAATAAGACGCCCAAATGGAGCCAACACTTGCAGACTGCCTTGCAGAATGTCTCCTCCCACCATTTCCAATATCAGGTCTGCGCCTTTTCCTCCGGTACACTCCAGCACTTGCTTTGCCCAATCCGGTTCACTGTAATTGATTGCGGCATCCGCCCCCAAAGAGAGAGCCAGCTCTAGCTTGGCGGGCGCGCTTGCCGTTGCGATGATTTTCCCGGCCATCATTCTCCTCGCGATCTGAATCGCCAGACTGCCGACTCCTCCGGCAGCGGCATGAATCAACACTGTTTCACCGGGCTGGATACGCCCCACGCTCTTTAGCGTATGGTATGCCGTCTGCCCCTGTGTTAAAAGCGCGGCGGATTGAACAAGATTAAGCCGGTGGGGAACAGGCAGCAGCATAGAAGAAGGCACGACAACATATTCCGCATAAGCGCCTTGCGGCACTTGCGCGATGACACTTCTCCCAATCTCGACGTTTGTCACGCCTTCGCCCGCTTCAGCCACTTGACCGACCACTTCGGCCCATTGGCCCAAAACGGCCGGAAGGGGAACCGGGAAAGGATAGGTCCCTTTCCGCTGCTGAACTTCTGCATAGTTAACGCCGATCGCTTGAACTTTAAGCAACACTTCGTGCATCCCGGGAATCGGTTTTTCCATGTCTTCCACCTTTAATACTTCCGGTCCTCCGCATTGGTACATTCGAATTGCTTTCATTCCTTCTCCTCCTCAAAGTCTTTGCCTTAAAATTATAGTTGAGCGATCATCTATTTTTAGGTTAAAAAAAATTACTTTTTAGGGTTTGCCAGCCGAAGCGCTCCCTCGGCCATTCTTGAGAAAGTCTCCGCGTCATTATGTATCCTGGCTATTAAGGCTACCCCTTCGGTATAACAAAGCAATGCCTTTGCGGTATCCGGAATTCGTTCTTTGGGAAGCGCTATTAGCTCGTCCTCGTAAGCCTGCGTTATCCACTCTTCAAAATAACCCGTAAAAAGGGAGAAAATTTCTTGAACTTTACGGTTAATTACCTGATCCTGAGTGGCAAGCTCTCCTCCAAGGACGGCAAACGTGCATCCCAGTACCGGCTTCCCCTCGCTGCTCCGATGCGCATGGAGATGACAGGTGCGCATAAAGAACTCCCGGATCTTTTCCAGGGGACTCAGGTTTGACGTTTGAATAGGCGTGAAGATATAATTCCGCGTATCTTCCCACGTTTTCTCCAAAACCGCAATGACCAATTGCTGCTTGGACGGAAACAAATAATAAAAACTTCCGGGTTTAATACCGGCAACATTGCACAATTCCTGCACTCCAACTCCATGATATCCGCGTTCCGGCACTAACCGCGCTGCCGTTTCCAGCAACCGTTCTCTGGCATCGCTTTTTCTCCCCATCTTGCCCACCTCTTTATAGATGTTCACTCAACTATTTATTAATCATACTTCAGACACTTTCAATTTTCAATTAAAAACGTAGACAAATACCACATGGCCTATTATAATCATTATTGATAATGATAATGTTCGAGGTGAAGGCTGTATGAAAGACTCCAAAGCCGACCTGATTTTACACCCGGTCCGCTTCCGCATTCTTGGGCTGCTTGTCGGCGGACGCAGCATGTCCGCGCTCGAAATGGCCGAGGCGCTGCCCGATATTCCTCAAGCGACGCTGTACCGGCATTTGAACAAGCTGTACAAAAGCGGCGTTCTGACGGTAGCCAACGAACGCCAGGTTCGCGGAACGGTCGAGAAGATTTATGCGCTCCCGGATAAGCAAGCCGTACTGTCCGCAGCGGATTTGGCCCATGCCGACCGGGACGACCACCTGCGCTACTTCATGACGTTTGTCGCCTCGCTGGTGGACGATTACGGACGCTATTTGCGGCAGCCCTCGGTGGACTTGGAGGCGGACGGCGTCGGCTACAGGCAGGTGCCGCTATACTTGACGGATGAAGAGTTTGCCGAATTCGTTCAGGCCATTCGCCCTCCGATCCGGGAAGCCATGGCGAATTCTCCCGAACCCGGACGACGGAGGCGCTTATTCACTACCATCATCATCCCGGAGCCGCAAGCATCCGATTCGGAAGGAAAAGAGTGACGATCATGAAACCAATTAGAACCGAATCAATCGAACCGACCGATGCATATGATCGTATCAGACGCCGCTTTTATATGGCGATTCCGCTTTATTTGGCTGTTCCCGCCGTTTTCTGGCTCGCATTCCGCTATGCGGGGTTTCCGGCCGATTGGGCCGCCTTCGGGATCGGAGCGGCCGGTTGGTGGGCCGCGCTCCTGCTTCGCGGTCCGATTGCGCTGCTCGTCCGCAAGCAGCCGAAGGAGCGCGCGGGCCTGCTCGTCGGTGCCGCCTCCGGACCGCTGGAGGAAGGCGTCCGGCTGCTGGCGCTCTGGATAACCGGCTTCTCGTTCAACTCCGCCCTTTCTCTTGGGCAAGGATGGGCCGCCATTGAGGTTGTATTCGCCGTCGTCAACGGGATCGTCCTGGCCACCGTCATCAAGCGGACGGACGAAAAAGCGATGCAGGCCAAGGCCTTCCTCGAGTCGACCGGCCAAATGAACAGCTCTCCGCTATGGGGCGTGCTGGAGCGTCTTTTCGCCAGCATGTTCCACATCGGCAGCACGCTGCTGATCGCCCATATGCCATGGCTGCTTATCCTGATGATCCCGGCGCATACCGGCTTGAACCTGATCTCCGTCCGGTTGGCCAAACGGTCGCTGCCGCTGACAGAGCTGTTCGTAGCCGCGGTCGGAATCATCACCTTAACCGCAGGTCTGCTTGTATGGCAATAAGCCCCCAAGAAAGGAAGTGAACCGCCATGGTCAGCCCGTGGTCCATTGGTTTCATGATCATGACCGCCGTATTGTCCGTCGGCGTACCGACAGCGTTTTTTATCTTCTACTACCGCAAAGAAAGGTTCTCGCTCAAAGCCTTCGGGATCGGCATTCTGGTGTTTATTTTGTTCAGCCAAGTGCTGGAAAAGGTTCTTCACGTCTATGTTTTTCAAGGCAATCCGTACACCGCAAGCCTCATGAGCCGCAATCCGCTGGCCCTGGCAACGTATGGCGCGCTGGCAGCCGGCATCTTCGAGGAGGTCGGGCGCTACATTGCCTTCCGCTTTTGGCTTAAACGCAACCGGGAGCGGAAGGACGGCATCGCGCTCGGGCTCGGCCACGGCGGAATCGAAGCCGTGCTCATCGGCGTGCTGGGCAGCGTGCAATCGCTCTATATATCGCTTCTGATCAACGCCGGACAATTCGACAAGCTGCTGGCTTCGGGCGCTCCGAGCGAACCGCTGCTCGCCGTGAAGTCGCTGCTGCTCACGATGCCCGCCTCGCATTTTGCCTTAGGCGGAATCGAACGGGTCTCCGCGCTGCTGATTCAGATCGCGATGTCGCTCATCGTGCTGCACGCCGTCCGCAGCCGCAAGCTGCTGTATTTGGCGTATGCAATCGGGATTCATGCGCTGATCGACTTTTTGCCAGGGCTCAGTCAAGGGATGAAATTGAACATCTGGCTGCTCGAAGCCGTCGTGGTGGCATTTGGACTCGCTTCGCTGGCCTTCATGCTCAAATCGAAGACTTGGATAAAATGATGAAATAATTCGCCCCTCCTCTTGGTACGCTAACCAATAGAATGGAGGTGAGCAGCCATGTCAGGAAGAAACAACAAGCCGGACAACGACGGACCGGCCAGCCAGCCGGGACGCCTTGACCAATTCGGCGACAAGCTGGCGGAGGAGACGGTCTCCCGCGAGGCAAGCCCTTGCGATACCGGCAAGAAGAAGTAGCTCCGTGCTCCATCAAAAGAACAGAACCGCTCGCCTGCCCCTTCCAAGGGACCCAAGCGAGCGGTTCATTTTCGTCAAAACCGACCATTTTATTCCATTCTATGCTTGGCGGACTTCCAGCCGTTTGGCCAGCAGCGACAACGTGTAGTTGACCACAAAATAGATCAGCGCTCCGGCGATAAAAACCGGGATCACCCAGTTCGGATTTTTCGCAGCCACGATCTGCATATTGTGCATAAGCTCGGCGAGCACGATGACCGTCGCCAGCGACGTATCCTTGAGCAGCGAGATGAACTGGCTGACGATCGGCGGTACCATCCGGCGCAAGGCCTGCGGCAAAATCACATGCCACAAAGCCTGAACGTAAGTGAGCCCCGACGAACGGGCCGCTTCCATCTGCCCCTTCTCGATCGACAGCAGGCCGCTGCGGACAATCTCGGCAATCATCGCCGCTTCGAACACGGTAAGCGCTACGATCGCAGAGTACTCGGCATTTTGAAACATTTTCAGCCCGACCTCGGGCAGCGCAAAGCGCGTGAAAAAGATAATGAGCAGAAGCGGCAAATTGCGGATCGTCTCTACGGCCACCGCAAGCATCTGAGAAAGCACGGGAACGCGCGCGTATCTGAGCGTGCCGACAAGAGCGCCGAGGATAAAGCTGAAAATGATCGAGAAAAAGGCCACTTTTAACGTCACATAAAGCCCCTGCATTAGAAACTTGAGATTTTCCGGGGCATAAGCTCCCGCGAAGTCCATATCGCTTCCCCTCCCTCCCGCGCCGGGCATTAGAACGCCAGCCGTTTCTCCAAATACCGTACGCCGAAGCTTAATGGAATCGTCAGCACGAGATAGAACAGCGCGATAAAAATATAGACGCTGAATGTGACGAACGTCTGCGTCGAGACGATATCGCCGAAGTACATCAGGTCAAGACCGGCGACGACGCCGAGCACGGACGTATTTTTGACCAGGTTCAAAAATTGGTTGCCAAGCGGCGGAACAACGATCTTGATCGCTTGGGGAAGCACCACATGACGCATCGTTTGCAGGTACGTCAGCCCCGACGAACGGGCCGCCTCCGTCTGGCCCTGCGGAATGGCCAGGATGCCCGCCCGGATCGCTTCGGCAATGAAGGCCGCCGTGTAGACCGACAGCGCGATGGTCCCCGATGTAAATCCGTCGAATGGCAGCCCGAGCGTCGGGGCCGCCAAATAAATCAACAGAACGATCAGCAGTAAAGGAATGTTGCGGATAAATTCGACGTATGCCGTACCCAGCCAGTTCAGCGGCTTCAGCGGAGCCATCCGGAATACGGCGATGACCGTTCCTAACACGAAGCTTGCCAGCAGCGCAATCACACTCGCTTTGACCGTATTGCCGAAGCCGAGCATGTAGGTATCCCAATGCTTGATCAAAATATCGAAACGCAGGAGCTGGTCGTTCATGTCCGGTTGAGCCTCCCTTCGGACAACAAGGATGTAAGCTTAGCTGTTTATTTCGCCGGCTTTTCTCCGAACCACTGCTCATACAGCTTGTCGTATTCGCCGCTCGCATTCATCTCCTTCAGGAACTTGTTGACGTAAGCGACAAACTCACCGTCGCCCTTCCGGATCGCCATCCCGTACGGCTCGTCGGTGAAGTTGCCTCCGGCCAACCGGAAGCTCGGATCCTGCTTCACCATCCCGAGCAAAATCGCATTGTCCGTCGTCAGCGCATCCCCTTGACCGGCTTTAAGCGCGGTGAACGCGTCCTGGTAATTGTCGAACTCCAGTACGGTCGCTTCCGGCGCTTTCGCCCGAATATTGACCGCCGACGTGGAGCCTTTGACCGCCATGACCTTCGTGCCTTTCTTCAGATCCGTGATCGATTGAATCGCGCTGTCTTTCTTCACAAGCAGCGACTGGCCCGCTTTGAAATAAACGTCAGTGAAGTCGACCTGCTGCTTGCGCTCTTCATTGATCGTCATCGTGGCGATTATGATGTCGATTTCGCCGTTCTGCAGCATCGGAATCCGCGTTTTGGAGGTAACCTCCTTCAGTTCGACCTTCGTTTCGTCGCCCAAAATGCTTTTCGCCAGCCGCTTGGCCATATCGATATCGAAGCCTTCAACCTTGCCGGTGCCCGGATCCTTCAGCCCGAACAGCTTCGTATCGTATTTGACGCCGGCGATAAGCTTGCCGCGTTTCTTAATGGCTTCAATCGTAGAAGCGGCCGCTTCCGGCTTCCCGGGCGTTCCGCCCCCGGCTCCCGGCTGTTCCGCCGGTTTGGTGCCGCAGCCCGCCACCATCGTAAGCATGAGCATCGAAACGAGCGTAAAGGAAAACAGCTTCTTCATTTTAAGCATTTTCACAGTCCAGTCCCCTCTCCATTGGATATACGACTATCGGATTAGTGATTTAACACCCGGCTGAGAAACGTGCGCGCCCGCTCCTCACGCGGATTCTCGAAAAATTCGGCCGGAGGCGTGGTCTCGAGAATTTGCCCTTGATCCATAAAGACGATCCGGTCGGCCACTTCGCGGGCAAAGCCCATCTCATGGGTGACGACGACCATCGTCATGCCTTCCCGTGCCAAATCGCGCATGACGTCGAGCACTTCTCCGATCATTTCCGGGTCAAGCGCCGACGTAGGCTCGTCGAACAGCATGATCTTGGGCTTCATGGCAAGCCCGCGCGCGATCGCCACACGCTGCTGCTGCCCGCCCGACAGCTGCGAGGGATAGGCTTTCGCTTTTTCGGGAATGCCGACTTTGTTTAAATAAATCATGGCCGTTTCCTCGGCCTCCTGGCGCGAGAGACCGAGCACCTTCATCGGGGCAAGCGTGATGTTCTCCAGCACGGTGCGGTGCGGGTATAAGTTAAAATGCTGGAATACCATGCCGATGTTGCGCCTTAGGCTGTTAATGTCGGTTTTCCTGTCATGGACCTTAATGTTGTCCACCGTCAGCTCCCCTCCCGATATCGTCTCCAGCCGGTTGATGCAGCGGAGCAGTGTGCTTTTTCCCGAACCGGAAGGTCCGATCACGACGACGACCTCGCCCGGTTCAATCGTCAAATTGATGTTTTTCAGTACGTGAAAATGACCATAGTGCTTGTTCACATCCCGGAATTGAATCAAGACGCAACCCCCTTTGTGCATATCGGCTTTGAAGTTGATGCTTTTTGTCCTACGGTCTCAGATTAAGTATGCGGAAACGATGTCAATTATGACTTGGCCATCGAAATTCCGCTTAACAGCAAACGCTTTCATAAAGCTTTTTTATTTCGCTTGCCCGGCTGCCGCTCCCTTTGGGCCGCCCTTGCTGGTTAAGATTGACATGGACAAGGAAAGAAGCGGCTTATATAGTTAATGGAAACGATACCATTAGGCAAAAGGAGGAAGGCGCTTTGCACAAACGTTGGTTAACTTATGCTCTGCCTATTGCCCTGAGCTTCACTTCCGTCTTTTCCGCTTCCATCCCTTCGCATGCCGCCGACGCTTCCGCGTTTACCGATACGAACCGTCACTGGGGCGCCGAAACGATCTCATGGGCCGTACAGAACGGCATCGTTAACGGTTACGAGGACGGTACGTTTCGTCCGAATGCCGTCGTCTCCGAGCCGGAATTTCTCGCGATGCTGCTGCGCGCCTATCCGGACAATGCGGTTCCCGCGCCCGAATCCGGAACGCCGTGGTACGAACCTTATTACTCCTATGCCGCCGCTCGCCATTGGCCGCTGCTCCAAAATACGGACCGGAATTCCTATAACCGCGGCCATGTTGCCCGGCTGATCGCAGCCACACAGCAGCAAGCATTGAATTTGAACGATTCCATCCGCTACTTGCTCGATAAGGGGCTGTCCCGGGGAAAAACGTCTGCAACCGTGGAAGGCTACAAAGCTGCGGATCGCCTGTCGCGGGCGGAAGCGGTTCAGTTCATCCGCAATCTGAAGCAAAACGTTTCCGCGCTCCGTCCCGCCCCCGTTACTTCCACAGAAGCATCGGACGTTCCGTCCGCCTCCCAAGCCGCCGTCTCGGTCAAAGGCGTAGCCATCGGCGATTCGGCCGATGCTGTGGTTCAGAAGCTGGGACAGCCGGCGCGCAAAGACGCAGGCGAATACGGCTTCCAATGGTATATTTATAACCGGGACTATACAGACTATGCCCAAATCGGCGTCAGCGGCGGCAAAGTCGTGGCCTTGTATTCACCGTCCGCCAACTGGCAAACAGACCGCGGAATCGCCGACGGCTCGGGCAAAGCCGAAGTCGAGAAGCAGTACGGCCGTCCGGTCTCTTATATTATGAAGGGAAATACCCGCTTCATGATAAACTACGGCAAAGGCGAATACGGCACGTACGAAATCGCCGGAGCTTATGTCACCTTCTTCTACGATATTCATCGGGGCAGCATGGTGACGGGCTTGCAGGTCATCGAAAAATCGACGGAGCAGGCACTGGCTGCCTTTTATCCGGATGGCAGCGACGCGCTCGCACGCGCGTTCGAGCTTCAGAGCTTCGATCTTGCCAACGCGGCCCGGGCCAAGCTCGGTTTGCAGCCGTTCGTCTGGGACGACAAAGCGGCGGAAACAGCCCGGAAGCATAGCCAGGATATGGGCGCCAAAGGCTACTTCGACCATGACGACCCGAGCGGACGCAGCCCGTTCGACCGGATGAAGCAGGACGGCATTGCTTATCGTGCTGCCGCCGAGAATATCGCCGCCGGACAAGCCAGCGCCATCTTCGCCCACCACGGCTGGATGAACTCGGAGGGCCACCGCAAAAACCTGCTGAGCGACATCAAGCGTCTCGGCGTAGGCGTCAGCTTTGGCGGGCAAATGCACATTTATTACACACAAAACTTTTACACTCCGTAACCCCGTTTGAAACAGCAAACGCCCCGTTCCCGGCGATACATCGCCGGAAAACGAGGCGTTTTTTCATTTGATACGAGACTAAGGCCCTTGCTTCTTTATAAATTCGAATAAAAACGATTGTCCGCCCCGGTAAAAGCGCGGATCGTACAGGCCGAGCCGGGTCTCGTCATCGACGATGACAACGAACGGCGACCATTCATACAGCGTCTTCGCTTTCGGATTGGCGGCAAACAAACGGTCCAGATCCGCGTTCTCTTGGGATTGAAGCTTCGCAACCGGCTTGACGCCCGTCCAGACCGAGCCCTTCAGCAAGTCGACCGTGCCGCCTTGCTTGCCGATCACCGTAAACACTCCCGGCACGAAGTCGGCGGAAAGCGCCACCTGCTCGTACTGTCCGGATGCCTGCTTGTACAGCGCGTAGCCTTGAACGGATTGCACCCCGACGTAGAGCGCCATCAGCATCCAGACGAAGCGGTACACGCGATGCGGAGAACGATCCCGGTCCGTTCTCCGGATGCGTACCCGGAGCCATCCGGCGAGCATAAGCGCCCAGAAGACGAGGTCGACGATCGGAATCGTCCCGAACGTAATGCGCATCGTCGAGATCGGCTCGAAATAGCCGGTCCCCCAGGCGTTGAACAGATCGCTCGTATCGTGAATGAAGACGGCGAGACAGCCGATCAGAAACAAGCGCCAGCCGCGGGTTTTCCACAGGAGCCGCGAGAGGCCTGCGAGCAGCGCCGCCCAGACCGGCACCAGAAAGACCGAATGGGTCAGCCCGCGGTGCCACATCTGGTAACGCCCCGCCGTATCCCACCATGAGGAGATGACATCGATATCGGGAATTTGCGAGCCCGCGACGGTCGTAAACAGCAGCGCCCGCTTTTCCTCCCGGGTCATGCCGCGTTTATCGACCGCTCCGTATAATGTAAGCCCAAACAAGGTATGCGTAATAGTATCCACGGTCTCTCCTCTTCCATTCAGCCGCCTAACCTTCGGGCATTCCTGCTTTCACCGGCATACGCATGACCGGAAGCATGACCAACACGCCAAGTGCAAACAGAACGGCCGACGCTTCATACATCCCCACGATCGAAAACAGCTCCTTCAGCTTGCCGGCCAAGCTCATCGTGATAACCATCGAGCCCATAAAAATCGGGTTCAAAATACCGTTCACGCGCCCGACGAACGCCGTGTCCGTGTTTTGCAAAATCAGCGTGTTAATGCCAATCTGAATACAGGGCATGACCAAGCCTGCAAGAAACTGGGCGAACAGCGTAAACCACAGCACCGTCGAAAATCCGGTCAGAGCGACGCTTATGGCGCTGACCGTCATGCCGATCATGAGCAGCACTTGCGGCGCAAATTTCTTCGACAGCCCCATCGCAAGCGCGCCGCCGACAATCATCGCTACGCCGCTCGCGGTCATCAGCCACTGTAAATTTTCTTTATGCAGCCCGAGCCGTTCCGTCACCAGGAAAACACCGAGCGGCTGAATGAGACCGATCGCGAAACCGGCGATCATGAAGCAAAGGCCGAGCGTGGTCAGCAGTTTCCGGGACAGCACATAGCGGAACCCGGCCATCATTTCCTCGCGAATCGAGGTACGCTCTCCGGCAGACTCCGCTTCGGTATCCGGCGGCAGCATGACAAGCACCAAGGCGGACAGCAGAAAAGCGACGCCCATGATGGCGATGGCTACTTCAATGCCGTAACGCTGGTAGACGAAGGTCCCGAGAATCGGCCCCAGCACCATGAACAGCGCGAACATCGTCTGGTAAATCGACATGCCCGCTTGAATGAGCGCCTCGGGCACGTGCAGCTTGAACAGCCGCATCCCCGAAGGCTGCGAAAACTGGGAGAGGATGGCCGAAACCAATGTAGCGAAAAATACGGCCTTCCAAGAGCCGTATACCAGAGTCAGCAGCACCGCAAAAACGGATACCGCACTGAGAATATCGCACCAGATCATCGTCCGCTTCGGTCTCCAGCGATCCGCGAATGTACCGCCGATAAACGAGAAAATAAAGATCGGAGCAAATTCCGCCACCGAAATCATCGAAACGGCCGTCGCATCCCCATTCGTCTGATCTACGACAAACAGCAAAATGGCAAAGTTGCGCACCCAAATGCCGATTTGCAGCAGCAAACCCGACAGCAGGATGACCTGAACGAACCGGTTGCCAAACAAATTGCCCATTCCCGGTGAAGAAGTGGTCATAGGTTCTCATCCTTTCTCTTGACGAAGCTGTTTTTTACAGGGATTTGAAAAACAATCCGCAGGAAACCATAAGTAATACGCAGCCAATGAAAAAAAGGTTGCTATCTTGTGACGGGGCGGACAAAAATAACGGCCGGACAGCTAAAGCCGCACGGCCATTTTATCTTCGATGCAGCGGACCTGTATCGTAAACACGAAGACGGCTCCGTTTCCCGGGGAAGATTCCGCCCGTATGCTGCCGCCCATCAGCTCCACCAGTTTTTTGCATATCGCCAGACCGAGGCCGGTGCCCCCGTGCTTGCGCGCCGTGGAATCCAATTGATAGAATGGCTGGAATAAATATGGAATCGCTTTTTTCGGGATGCCGATTCCGGTATCCCGGACCGTAAACTCAAGCTCCAATTGCTCTCCCCTGCGATACACTTGCCGAATACGGACCTCAATTCCCCCCTGTTCCGTGAATTTGACGGCATTTCCGATCAGATTGATCAAAACTTGCCTGAGCCGGACTTCGTCTCCGATCAGAAACTCGGGGACACCGGAATCGGAATGCACGTGCAGCTCAAGCGCGCGGTGCTGGAGTTGCGGCGTGAACAGCCGCAGCGTCTCCTGCAGGCATTCCGCCAGATGAAAAGGCTCGTTTTTTAACTTCATTTTACCCGATTCGATCTTGGAAAAATCAAGCACGTCGTTGATGACGGATAGCAGCGCCTTGCCGCTTTTGCCGATAATCTTCACGTACTCGCGCTGATCCTCGTTCAAATCGGTTTCAAGCAGGAGGTCGCTCATCCCGATCACCCCGTTCAAAGGGGTGCGGACTTCGTGACTCATGACGGCGAGAAATTCGCTCTTGACCCGGGCCGCGCGTTCGGCCTCCAGC
Source organism: Paenibacillus ehimensis NBRC 15659 (assembly GCF_004000785.1). Lineage (GTDB taxonomy): Bacteria > Bacillota > Bacilli > Paenibacillales > NBRC-103111 > Paenibacillus_G > Paenibacillus_G ehimensis. Next base: position 14,469 of record NZ_BILX01000028.1, read on the forward strand.
TTCGCTTCGATCAGCTGCCGCTCCGTTTTTTTCTGTTCGGTGATGTCCTTCGAGATCGTGTAGATATCGACGATCTTTCCGTCCTCCTTCATCGGCACGATGGTCGTGCTCAAATGTACGGTCCGTCCGTCTCGGCGGCGTATAGAGCATTCGACCGTCTGCGGCGTTCCCTCCAGCACTCGGGCAAAGCAGGCGCGGATCTTCATGCTGTCCTGGCGGTTCATAAAGCGGGTGAAGGGCTGGCCGACAAAATGCTCACGGGAATATCCGCTAATGCGCTCGGCGGCGGGATTGGCCTGGAGAACCCTGCCGCTCAAATCGAACAGACAAACCATGTCGGGATTATGCTCGAAGACGGAATCGTACCTTTGCTTGTTCACATCCGCAAGCCGCTGCGCAAACCGCCGTTCCAGAAACTGGCTGAAGGCCAGAAGCAGCAGCACAATAAGCGCCGCCGCTCCGATCCATGAAGCCAGCAGCATATCGTCCAAGCCTTGAAGGTCCTCTCCTGCATCGTGCATCCAAGCCCCGTCCGCTTGAAAATTGGCCGCCACCATGCCGCTATAGTGCATCCCTGCCATGGCGAAGCCAAGCAGAGCGGCCGTCGTGCATTTGGCCCAAAACGATGACGGCCTCCCCTCACGTGTTGTCCGGTACACGGACGCCCAACGGAAAGCGACGAACGAAATGCCAAAAGCGATGAACAGCGACAAGCCGACCCAATACGGGTCGTACGTAATGATGCCGGGAATTTGCATCGCGGCCATACCGGTATAATGCATTCCCGCAATCGCCAGGCCCATCCATAGAAAGCCGGCAAGCGACTGCCGCCGGGCCGGCGCATCCCCGGAGATGGCCGATAACGCGGCCCAAGCGGCGCCTATCGGCAAGAGGATGGATAAAACCATATAATGAGAATGATAACGAACGTCAACGGGGAGATGTAAGGCCAGCATGCCGATAAAATGCATCGACCAAATGCCGAGGCCCATAATGACGGACCCGATTACCATCCATAGCGACTTGGAACGGCCGCAGAGCTTCGGCATCCTTTCACTTAAATCCAGTGCGCAATACGAGGAACAGATGGAAATAAAGACGGACAGCAAGACAAGAGGGATACTGTAGGTTCCATGCAGATGCTGCATACATACACTCCCATCCCTTTGCAATTTTCGCCAAATTTCATCTTCTTTTAATCTATTTCTACCGGAAGACAAGGGATTCCTGCTTTTTCATGTTTTTTCATAAAATTTACTTTATAATGACTCCGCCGAACGGAAGCGCTTCTCTTAGAATCCGTTTGAACAAGGAATCGCTCTGCAAAGGATCGGCCAGCCCGAATCTCGGTCGGGAAGGCTGCAAAAGCACCTTGCCCGAGCCGGTAATTTCCCAATGGTAGTTCATGCGCTGACTTGCAAGCGGGTTGCCGTAGACGCACAGCTGCAGCTTGGCTTCCTCCGGATAAGCGACGAGACACCCGATATCGACATAGACCGGCTCCGACGGATCGATCGTCAGCTCGCACAAAGGGCCGCAGCTGAGCAGACCGAGCGTGCCGCCGCCGGAAAATTTCATCCGAATCCAGTCCTGCGTCACGACGGCTTGTTTGATTTTTTGGAAGCGGCTCTGCAGCTTCATTCCCTCGCTGTACAGCAGCACATACCGGATATCGAACAGCAGGCTGCTATCCTCCGGCAGTTCCATCGCCCGGAAGCTGTAGCCCGCCGGGACTCCCAGCACAAAGCGCGCAGGGCCGGTCAAACGCGACTCGATCCAGCGCTTCTTCCGGTAAACCCCGGCCACATTCAATAGACGGTCCTCCCGGCTTCCAGAACGGCCCTGAAAGGCGATGATCTGCTTCGGATGCAGCACCAAGGCGGCTTCGCCGGCGGCAAGCTCCACGGCAGCCGCTTGTCCGTCGCTCCCCGCTCCTTCTTCGACATGAATCTTCATCCGTTCCCTCCCCGATGGCTTGCGCTGCGGTTCCGGCGCCATACGGCCAGCCGGATCACGCGCATCAGAACAAAGTAGAGCACAACCAGAAGTACTCCCGTCAACGCCGTCCGGACAATTTGTCTCGTACGCTGCGCATTCGCCTGCTCCGTCTCTTCCAGTCGGCGGATCAGCTCCTCCAATTGCTCATTGCGGCTGCGAAGCTCGCGGTTTTCCTCCATCAACCGCTGCTCCGTCGCTTTGTATTGCTGCGCGGCTTCCTCCGAGCGTTTAAGCGTCGTCTCAAGCTGCTCCCGGTTCCGCTCCAGCTCCTGCTTCGTCTCGTTATACTGATCCTGGATCTGTCCAATCTGCTCCGGCATGTCGTAAATGTCTTTCACCCGGTCCAGAAAGCCTGCTTGCGCGACAGGCCAGGGAAGCGTCAGCAGCAGAAAAAGGCAGGCCGTCCCCGCTTTGACCTTGATTCCCCATTCCGGTTTTTTGAACGGACGCGGCATCGTTTTCATCCGTGCTCTCCCCTTCCTATCGTGCGAATTACAGGCTTATTTCCTTTATTTTACCTGTTTTTTCGACAAAAAGGAACATGCTCCCCTTCATCGCGGACAAAGAAAAGACCGCGTTCTTCCGAAAGCTTTCGCCTGCGGAAAGTGCGGTCTTATGACAATAGGCAAATGAAGAGCGGGACGTCCGGGACCAGTCCTCGGACTATCTTAGCGGTACTTTGCCCGTTCGTTAGATGATATGATAGCGGAATAAATAGGTTACAGCGGAGCCTACAAGCTTCATCCAGCCGATGGCGGATACCCACAGCGGTATACTGAGCATCGTCCCTACAACGAGCCCGACGGAAAACCTTCCCTCCATGGCGTCAAGCCTCCTTTTACAGCGATGCCGCTGACAGGTTAATTCCATTATATGATGAAAGCGCTCTATTTTGAATTATTTTTCAGAATTTTATTGAAATTTACCGTTGTCTAGCGATTTGAATTTGCTCTTCCGTTACTTTACAATAAAAGAGGATGTTTTTTTCATTGGCCTGAGCCGTAAGGCTTGGGCTCTTTTTTAAAGGGGGCTTGCTCCTTTATACGAAAGACTCAGCGTTTGGCACGCTCTATTCTCTTGCACCGATCCTCTTTTTGAACCTCTCTTGATCCTTTGCTTTTCCGTTGATTGCTGTTGCGTCCCAAGTTCCGATTCCGATCGATCCGCTGCAAATTTAAACTATTTTAACGATTTTTGGCGTAAACTATAGCTATGGGGTCATTTTCAATCTTGGAGGGAGTTGGATGACAGATGATGTTCCTTAGCCCGACTAGAGGTTCCGTTGCATTGGAGGAAATGGTGAAAATCCTGCACGACTTTGTCCAAGAAGATCAGGAAGCAAGCTATAAATTGGTTATTGGAACGGATTCCCATACGACCCGGCGCAGCACGACGCTCGTTACGGCCGTCATCATTCACCGGATCGGTAAGGGAGCCCGCTTTTTTTACCGCAAACGGACCAGCCGTCCGCTCTTCGACCTGCGCACGCGCATATACCGCGAAACCGAGCTCAGCCTTGAGCTGGTCGAGCTGCTGAACCGCAGCGGAATGAGCGATCTCACTTCCCAATGGCCGCTGGAAATTCATATCGACATCGGCCAGCAGGGCGAAACGAAGGTGCTGATTCAGGAAATTTGCGGCTGGGTCACTTCCGTCGGCTACGAAGCGCGGATTAAGCCGATGTCGTTCGGCGCCAGCTCGGTGGCGGACCGATTTGCGGAGTGAACGCAAAAAAGAGGGCTTGGAGGCCCTTCAGAGTGTGAGAAAGTGAGCTATAGATCTAATAGAGGTGTACGTGGGGGTGGGGTATCTACTTCCGGTCGCTGTTGTCATCGGGAAATTTGATTGGAAGCCGCTTAACAGCGGACATTTCCCGAAGACAAAGGCGAACGCTATCGCTCCTCCAGTAGATACCCCACCTCCGTATGTATCTCTCTATTCTTAGTCAAAACCACATTCTCGCCCCAAGGGGCTTGTCAGCCCTCTTTTTTGTGTCTATATAATAGTAGATAAAATTCGGTCCAGGTTCGCGATCGAACCGGCTGCGCCGGATTTCTGCTCGTCGTCGCCTTCGTACTCGACGGTCAGCCAGCCGTCGTAGCCCGCTTGACGCAGTCTTGTTATCAAGGCGTTTAGATCGATGCTGCCTTCTCCCGCGATACGCCCGGCAAACCGTTCGCCAGACAACGATGGGTACGCCCGGCCTTCGTAGTTTTCGTCCACTCGAACGAAGTCCTTGAAGTGCACATGGGCAACTTGCGCATGCAGTGTCTCCAGCGCTTCTCCCGGGTTCTCGTTCACGAGCAGGAAATTGCCCGTGTCGAACGTGCTGCGCAGGAACGGCGAGTTCACTTCCTGCAAGATACCGAGCACCTGATCGGCCTTTCCGGCGAATACGCCGTGGTTCTCCAGGCACAGCAGGATGTCCTTCTCCGCAGCGTACGCAGCGGCCTCCCGCAGTCCTTCGACAATCCAGCCCTTAACCTCGTCATAGGAGCGGCCGTCCGGCGGAACGTCGCCCGCGAATACGCGTACGATGCGGGTGCCCAATGTCAGGGCCAAATCGACCGCGCCCGTAATCTCGCGGACCTGTTCCGCTCGTTGGGCCGGATCGCCAAAGGAGAAGTTGTTGGAAGCCCCGATTGCGGCTACTTCCAATTGATGGCGGTCGAGCGCAGTCCGGAAGCTTTCCAGCTCCTCCGGCTTCCAATACCGTGTCAGCACCTCGATGCCGGCCGCTTTCGTCTCGTTGGCCACAAATGCAGCCAAATCCGCATGCGACCACTCGCCGCTGTTGAAATAAGAATGAACGCTCCATACGCTCAGCGCAATTTTCATGCCCGTTGCTCCTCCGCTGTTGTTGACCGAGTTTCCATTGTCCGCATTCGTTATTTATAGCGCCGGATAAAATCGACCGCGAGCCGGATATCCACTTCCGGCTGCACGCCGACTTCGCGCTCGATCGTCAGATAGCCTTGATAGCCGACTTCCTGAAGCGCGGCGAAATAAGCGTCAAACGGTACCCGCCCTTCGCCGAGCGGCACTTCCTTGAATATCTCGCCGGATGTGACCATCTGCGCAATTTTGCCGTGATCCATCGGCTCGAAGCCGAGCGCGCCGTACACCTCGCGCGGGTCCACCTCGCGGAACCGGATGCCGTCCTTCACGTGCGTATGAACGATATAATCCTTAAGCAGCCGTACGCCCTCTACCGGGTCGTCTCCCGTGACCATGACCATGTTCGCGGGGTCGAAGTTCACCGAGACGCCGTTCGTACTGAGCGTATCCAAGAAGCTCTTCAGATGAGCGGACCGCTCCGGGCCGGTCTCGATGGCGAAATAAGCGCCGCAGCTTTTCGCATATTGTCCGAGCTCCTCGCAGGCCGTCTGCATGTGGTGGTACACTTCGCCGCTCGTATCCTCGGGCACGATGCCGATATGTGTCGTTACGATGTTGGTGCCCAGATCAAGCGCCAGATCGAGAATGCGCTTCGATTTCTCGACCTTCGCCGGATTCGCCGCGCCGTCCTGGAAGCCGTGCCCGCCCAGATCGCCGCAAAGCGCGGAAATTTCAAGCCCCAGCGAAGCGATGTACGCTTTCAGCTCACGTCTTGCCTCCGCCGTCAGCGCGGCCGGGTCCATCTCGCCGCTGACCGCGTAAATCTGCACGCCGTCGGCGCCGACCTCCTTGGCCTTGCGCAGCCCTTCGCGAACCCCGATACCGAAGCTGTCGACGATGACGCCGATTTTGTTCGTCAATTTCATCTCCGCTCTCCTCCATATTCAGAAGTCCGGCGAACGAAACGAAGCAGCGGATCGTTCTTCCACCCGCGCAGCGCGCCATTCACCAGACTTGGTTTAGAATTGAATTTCGATGCCTTTTTCGCTCGACTCGTAAATGCCGGAGATGATCTTGGTCAGCTCTACGCCGTCTTCGACCGGGCTGATCAGCTCGGCCCGTCCGAGACAGCAGTCGACGAAGGTATTGATTTCGTTCTGGAAGCCTGCCACAAAATCAAAGGTCGAATTGTCGATCTGCGGCGTCAAGTTCAAAATCGTATCGTGCTTTTCCGTGACGATCGTAAAGTCGGGTTCGACCTCCGCGCCGCCCCGATCGCCGAATATTTTTACGGCCACCTCGTTGCTCTTCGCATGCAGCGTAAAGCTGACGTCCACCATCAGCGACGCGCCGTTCTCGAAGCGGATTAAAGCGTTCGCCATATCCTCAACGGTGTTCTTGGAAGCGTCGAAGTCCGCCGCCTGATAATAACTCAAATTTTGTACATTCGAGCGGTTGCCGAGCTTCTTGTACGTATTGCCCGTCACCGATTTCACCTTCGGACGGCCCATCAAGTACCAGCACAGATCGATCACATGCACGCCGATGTCGAGTAGCGGTCCGCCGCCTGAACGTTCGACGTCCGAGAACCAGCCGCCCGGATTGCCGAGGCGGCGCAGGTAAGACGCTTTCGCATAATAGATCTCACCGAGCTCGCCCGCGTCGATGAACTTTTTCAGCACCTTGGTGTTCGTCCCGTACCGGCGCACGAAGCCGACCTGCAGCAGCTTGCCGCTTCGGCGAACCGCCGCTTCCACCTCAAGCGCCTTATCGACGGTCGTGCACAGCGGCTTTTCGCACAGTACATGCTTGCCCGCTTCGAGCGCCGCAATGCTGATCTCGCCATGAGAGTTGTTCCAGGTGCAGATGCTGACCGCTTCCACTTCCGGGTCCGCCAGAAGCTCGCGGTAATCGGTGTATACCTTTTTCGCGCCGAACTTGTCGGCGGCTTGCCGCGCCCGTTCTTCCACCAAATCGCAGACGGCAACGAGCTCCGCCTCGGGATGATTACGGTACGAGGTTAAGTGCATTTCCGAAATCGAGCCTGCGCCAATAACAGCTACTTTTAAACCAGCCATGCTGATTGATCCCCCTCTCTCCACCCGGATACTACCACATTTGTACAAGTCTGTGAATTGCAAATATTTCTCCCCGCATGAGATCAATTTATCCCTTGACCGCTCCGGCCGTCATCCCTTTCATAATCTGCTCCTGGAACAGCAGATAAACGATAATGGTCGGCAGCACCGCGATCGACATCGCAGCCATCGTCAGCTTGTAGTCGGTCGAATACCCGGTGGCGAAAACGGACAAGCTGAGCGGAATCGTTTTTAAAGCGGGCTTGCTGATAAAGACAAGCGCGAACGCGAAGTCGTTCCAGAACCGCAAAAAGCCAAGGATCGCTACGGTCGACAAAGCCGGCAGACTGAGCGGCAGCATCATGCGGAAGAAAATGCCCCAATAGCCCGTGCCGTCGATGAGAGCGGCTTCTTCGATCTCTTTCGGAATCGCAGTCAGGTACGCCGCGACGACGAAGATCGCCAGCGGAAGCTCAAACGCCGTATAAGGGAACACGAGCGCCGCATACGTATCGAGCAGGCCGACTTTTTTCATCAGGACGAACAGCGGCACAAGCGTGCTGTGGATCGGAATGAGCATACCGAGCAAGAACAAGCCCATGAACAAAGGCTTCAGCTTAAAATCAAAGCGTGCCAGCACATAAGCCGCCAGCGCGCCGAGCACCAGCGTCAAAATAAGCGACAAAATGGTAACGATAGTCGAATTGATAAGCGACGTTCCCATCGCCGATACTTCCCAAGCCCGGACGAAGTTGTCCCACTGCCATACCTCCGGCAAGGAGAACGGCTTGGAGTGAAACTCTTCATTCGTTTTAAAAGAGCTGACGAACAGCCAAAACAGAGGATAAAGCGTAACGAGAGCGTAAGCCGTGAGCAGGACGTTAATGAGCCCGCGGCTCCATTTTGCCCCGGCTTTGCCTGCGGCGCTTCCCGTTTTTACTGACAAAGCTTGTTCCATGACGGGTCCCTCCTTTCGGTTATCGGTAATTGCGTTTCATGAGGTATTGGCTTCCCAAGATCAGCAGCAGGCTGAGAATAATGATCGCGGTCGAAACAGCGCTGCCGTAGCCGAAGCGGAAGACGTTGAACGTGTTGTTGTACATATACGAAGCGAGCAGCTCGGTCGAGTGCGCCGGTCCTCCGTTTGTCATCACATAGATCAGGTCGAAAGCCTTCAAGCTGCCCGAGATGCAAAGCACGACGGCGACCTTGATCGTGTCCCAAATCATCGGCAGAGTGATAGAAAACAACTTCCGCACCGGCCCGACGCCGTCGATTCGCGAAGCGTCGTCAATTTCCGGGGAAATATTTTGCAGCGCGGCGATAAACATAATCATGTACGGCCCGATGTAGTTCCAAATAATCGGGATCATGAGCATATACATGGATATTTTCGGATCGGATAACCACTGCATCTTCCAGGATTCGAGGCCGAGACCGTCGAGCAGGAAGTTCAAAATGCCGATTTGCGGGTGGTAAATGTAGCTCCAAATGATCCCCACGACAACCGAGGAAAGCACCATCGGCATAAACACCGAAGCGCGGATCATCCGTTGAAACAGCGAGCTGCTTGTAAGCACAAGCGCCAGAATAAGCGCGATCGGAATTTGACCGAACACCGAAGCGGCGACGATCAGCATGTTGTTTTTAAACGAAAGCCAGAAAATCGGGTCGCGGAAAACTTCCACGTAGTTGTCGAAACCGATGAATTTTGCAGCCCCGATGCCTTTCCAATCGAAAAATCCGTAATACGCAGACCAGAAAATCGGGATAATCGCGAAAAATCCGAAAATCAGCGTGGCCGGGAGAAGACCTATCGCAATAAACCCTCTAATGCGTGCCGCTGCCGTCATGGAATCCCCTCCTTCTTCCGGAACTGGCGATTCCAGCCCGGTGAAGAGCTGGAATCGCGCGGCCCATCTTATTTCGCGCCGACCGACTTGGCTTGCGCGTCTTGAATTTTCTTCGCTATGTCTTCAGGCTTGGCGCCCATCAGCAGCTCCTGCAGGCCGTTGTTCACGACATCGGCTGCGGCGGAGCTCAACCGTCCGTCATAAACCGGCGTCCGCTTCACGGTGCCTACCATGTTGTGGACTTTGGCGAAGAGCGAGGAAACCTTGCTAGTGTCGAGATCGACTTTGTAGCTGACGAGCTGGTTGCTTTCCAGCGTCGCTTTTTGCGCCGCCGGACCGGACATCGCGTAGATCAGCTCGTAAGCCGCCTCTTTGCTTGCGCCGGACGTCTTCTTGCTCATGCCAAGGCCGGTTCCGACGACGCCGGCCAGCGAGTTCGGGTCGCCTTTGCCGTTCGGAACGGAAGGCAGCACCGTTACGTCCATGCCGTCCAGCACCTCTTTGGACGCATTGGCCGCAAGGTTCGTCAGCGCCCAGCCGCCGTCGATCATCATCGCCGCTTTGCCTTGCGCGAACATTTGCTCCATCTGCGTATTGTCGATGCTGTTGAAGCCGTCCTGGAACGCGCCGGCTTTGCCAAGCTGCTGCAGGTACGTCAGCGCCTGCACGAATTCCGGATCGGTGAACTTCGCTCCTTTTTGCTCGGCTGCGTTCAAGAACCATTCCGTCCCGGTCACGCGGTCGGCCAAGGAGCTCAAAATACTGGATTGCGCGAGCCATGCCGCTTTGTTCCCGAGAGCGATCGGCGTTATTTTTTCTTTCTTGAACGTTTCGACCAGGCTCATCAGGTCGTCCCACGTTTTCGGCGGCTTGACATTGTATTTATCAAACATGGCTTTGTTGTAGTACAAAATCGACGTCGGCGACAGCCCCATCGGAGCGGCATAAATGTTGCCGTTCAGCGTGAAGTCGTCGAAGGAGCCCGGCAGGAAGCCGTTTTTCCAGTCCGGCTTGCTGTCCAGCAGCGGGTTGATCGGCTGGAGCAGGTCGCCCCCGGCGAATTCCTTGGTCATGACGCCAGGCCACATGACGAACAAATCAGGCATTTCGTTCGCCGCCGCAACCGTTTTCAAACGGGCTCTGTAGCCATCGGGCGGAATGCCCTGAATATCCAATTCCACGTTCGGATGATCCTTCTTGTACTGCTCCATGATCCCGCGCATCGTTTTGGCGCGCAGATCGTCGCCGGTGAAGTTATGCCATAGCGAAAGCTTTACTTTTTCGGACGCTTTTCCTTTGTCTCCGCCCGCGCTGGCGCCTGCGCCCGCTTGGTCTCCACCCGTGCCGCAGCCGGCGAGGAGCGAAAGCGAGAGGGTCAACAGGACTCCCGTTGTAGCCGCTTTGTTCATCTTACGACCTCCTTGTGTATGTCAATACTGCTTCAGTATAGAGGACAATCCCCGGGATGCGTAACGGGAGAGATTTCGGCCTTAGGGGGGAAAAAATTCAGTCCTTGACCGACTGCCTGAATTCCGACGGCGTCTGTCCGGTATGCTTTTTAAACTGCTGGCTAAAGTATTTAATGTCCTCGTAGCCGACCCGGCCCGCCACTTCGCTGATTTTCGCCTGCGACTCCTGCAAAATCTCCGCGGCGCGCCGCATCCGCTCCCGCGTGACGAATTCGATATAGTTCAGCCCCGTCTCCCGCTTGAACACTTCGCTGAAATGGTTCGGGTTCAAGTGAACGAACTTGGCCACCTGCTGTAGCGACAGATTTTGGTCCAGATGCTCCTTGATGAAGGCGATCGATTTTTGAATATACGCATAGGGCTTGTCGGCAATCGCCTCGTGAAACGCCGCCATCACCGAGGACAGCAGCTTGAACACCTCGTCCTCGGCGCGCGAATCGACCTCGAACGTATGGAGGGCCGCCTCCGGCTGCACGCCGCCCTGCGACCGCTCCAGCCAGCGGTGGCCGGCAATGACCATCGATTGCAGAAACGCCTGCACCGAGGACGGGGTCGCGCTTCGATCTTCGAGCTGCTCCCGCACCTTCCGGTTCACCCAATGCCGCAGGTCGGCCCTGTTGTTGCTCATCAGAATGGCGGCCAGCTCCGATTCCTCCTTCTGGGAGCAAACGGTCCGGCCGCCGCAGCGGTTTGCAATATCCCCGGACGCGTACAGCCCCTCGGCCCCGAGCAGTCCGCGGTACGCAAACACCGTCCCGGCTTCCCGGTAAGAGGCCTGCAGCTCGCCGTACGAAGCCACGGAGCGGCCGAGCGCCGCGAAAACCGTACATTTCAGCGTCTGCCGCACCCGGGCGATGGCCCGCTCCAAGCCGCCGCGGTCGGACACGCGGGCTTCCTCCCGCACGACAAGCACGATTCGGTCGGCCTTCAGCATCGTCACCGTCGGAAGCAGCTCGTAGAGCATATTTTCGGCTGCGCCGAGCAGAAGATTGGCAAGTGCTCCGTCCCCCCAGCCCGACGCCGTGAGCATCAGCACCCGCATCGGCGCCAACGACGATGCGTCCGGCTGCACGCCCTTTTTGCGGAACCAGGCCTGCACCGGCGCCAGGGACGATTCATCGCCTTGGATCAGCAGACGCTCTAAGAGTTGACTTCGCAAAGCTGCCGTTTGCATCGTTTCCTGCTTGGCGTTCTCCCATTTGTCCATGATGCGCTGCTTCGCTTTCATCGCCGCTTTGATGATTTCCTCGGGGCGGCTTGTCTTGAGCAGATAATCGGTCACTCCTTCGCGGAGCGCCTGCTGGGCGTACGCAAAATCGTCGTAGCCCGTCAAAATGACGGTCTCCGTATCCGGGAGCAGCCGCTTCACCTCGTGCGCGAGCTGAATACCGTCCATCCCCTGCATGCGGATATCCGTCAGCAAAATATTCGGCTTCTCCACCGGAATGCGCGTCAGCGCCTCCTCGGCGGACGAAGCCGGGGGAAGCAGCGTAAGACCGAGCTCCTTCCAATCGATTACGGTGCACAGCCCGTTCCTTATGATCACTTCGTCGTCTACGATTAAAATTTTCATGCAGGCTCCTCCAATACCGGGATGCTAAAAGAAACGCGGGTGCCCTTGCCCGGCTCGCTGTCGATCGCCAGCCCTGCTTCGCTGCCGTAATGCAGCAGCAGGCGCTGGTGCACGTTGCGCAAGCCGTAGCTGGTTTTGGCCGCCGGCGCGCCGTTCCCCGTCCAAGCGAGCTGCCGGCGAATTTCGCGCAGCTTGTCCGCCTCGATGCCGACGCCCGTGTCCTCCACGACGAACTTCATCCGCGCGCCGCTCAGCTCGCCGTGAACATACACGAAGCCGGGCTGCTGCTTTTTCTGAATGCCGTGAATGAGACTGTTCTCGATCAGCGGCTGGAGCAGCAGCTTCAGCATCGGCGTCTGGAGCATAGCCGGGTCGATATAAACCTCCAGCTCAAACTGGCCGGGAAAGCGGATCGATTGCACGTAAGCATAGTTCTGCGCATGCGCGATCTCCTGCTGTACGGGACAAAATTCCTCGCCCTTGTTCAGGCTGAACCGGAGAAAATCGCTGAGCGCCCCAACCATCTCGGCGATCTGCCGGTCCTGGTTCATCAAGGCCATCCAATGGATCGAAGATAGCGTATTGTACAAAAAATGCGGATTGATCTGCGCCTGAAGCGCTAGGATGTCCGCTTCCTTTTTCTTCGCTTCGTTCAGCTGCACCTGCTCCTTCAGCCGCTGAATCCGGTCGCTGAGCTTGTTGTAGCTGTGCAGCAGCAGGCCGACCTCGTCGCTGCTTTTCACCTCGTAGGTCGGGATCGGCTCGTCCGGGTTGATGTCCTTCATCGTCTGCGTCATCCGGGTCAGCGGCCGCGTCACCCACTGGATGAAATAAAGCACCAGCCCGGCGGCCAGCAGCAGCGAGATGCCGACTGCAACGGCGGTAACCGTCAGCACGTAGCCGTTCTGCGCGGTATAGATTTCGGTCGGGATGAAGCCGACCAGCTTCCAATTCAGGCTCGGGAGCGTGTAGTACAAAATCGTTTTCTGCCCGTCGCCTTGGCCGTAGTTGAGCACGCCGCTCGCCTCCGGCATCGCCCCGATCTCCGGGAACGGTTCGGTGACCGGACGGTTCAACCACCCGGATTCACCTCCGGATAAAATCCGGTTGTTCGCGTCCAGCAGCAGAACGAACCCTTTGGCTTCCCAGCCGGATTCCTTCAAGTAGCGGGCAATCTCGGCTTCATCCAAGCTGATGGACAGCTCGCCGAGCGGCTTGAAGTTGTTCACGTTGCGGATCGGACGGACAAGGGAGACGACTTTCTTCAAGCCTTCCGTCGTCCGATTCTCGTACAGCGGGGTCCACCATTTGGTGCTGCTGCGGTAAATGTCCTCATGGTTGCGAAGCACCTCCGGCAGGCCCGAATAAAGCACCGTCGTGTTGGAAAGCGGCGGATAGCCGTTGGCCGATTTGATGGTGATGTTGGAAATGTATTTTTTGGAAAAGGCCAGATTGGTCAAAAAGCCGACGTTCAGCGTATAGCGGGCCACGTCCTCCCGGTCGTTGTCCAGATACGCCTGAACTTCCCGCTGGCCGAGAATGAACAGGGACATGTTCTCGACGTCCTGTATAACGAACTCCAGCTTGTCCGCAATTTGACGCAGCGTGTTCATGCCCGATTGCTTGGCCTTCTCCTCCGTGGCGGAGGTCGCTATATTGTACGAAACCGCTCCCGTGGCGAGCAGCGGCAGGACAATCGCAATCAGCAGCAGCAGGGACAGCTTGTGTTTGAGCGACTTCGACAGCCACCGTTTCATTGTGTCGTTCCCCCGTTTAGCTTGGAAATGGAATTGTAAGCGTTGCGATGCCTTAATACTAGCATATTTTCGGGGGGAAGCTAACATACTTTTTTTCAACCAAAAAAACTTTTTGTTTGATTTCGGGCTGGATTATGTTAGTATCTTTCTCAGAATGACCCGGGGACCATGGAGTCCCCGGAAACGACCGGCTTGAAGCGGGGAATTCGCCTTGAATCAGGACGGCGCTCTTATGCTTATCAGAATATTCAAAATATTATGGGAGTGAGTGAGACGATGAACGACCGACTGGATACCCCCAGCGTGATCATCGACACGGACATCATGGAGCGCAACATCCGTTCCATGGCCGACTCGGCCAAAAGGCTTGGCATCGCGCTGCGGCCCCATGCCAAAACGCACAAAATGCCATGGGTCGCGCAGAAGCAGCTGGACGCCGGCGCGGTAGGCATCACCGTCGCGAAAGTGTCCGAGGCGGAAGTGATGGCGGAGCACGGCATCAACAACATTTTCATCGCTTACCCGCTTGTTACCCCGGCCAAAATCGCACGGGCGGTGCGGCTCAGCGGGCAAGTCGAGCTGATCGTCGGCGTCGACAGTCTGGACGGGGCCAAGCTGCTGTCCCAAGCCGCGGCTGAGGCGGGACGCGAGCTGCAGGTCCGCCTCGAGATCGATACCGGTCTGCGCCGGACAGGCGTGCCGTACGACCAGGCGGAAGCGCTGGCATCCGCCATCCACGCGATGGAAGGCCTGCGTCTGACGGGCATCTACACGTTCCGCGGCGCGCTGCTCGGCGGCAAGCCAACGCTCGATCTGCAGGCGGCCGGCGAAGAGGAAGGCCGGCTGATGGCCGGGCTCGCGGACCGCATTCGCGCGCAAGGCGTGCCGATCGCGGACGTCAGCGTCGGCTCCACGCCGACCGGCCTTCAGGCCGCGGTAGCCAAAGGCGTGACCGAAATCCGGCCGGGCACTTACGTGTTTCAAGACCGGATGCAGGCCCGCCTCGGCGTCTGCTCGCTCGGCGATTGCGCCGGCAGCGTCCGTGTGACGGTCGTCAGCCGGCCGGCCGCCGATCTCGCCGTCATCGACGGAGGGAGCAAAACGTTCGCCACCGATGTGCAGCCGAACACGGACCCGATGCAGCTCAAAGGCTTCGGGCACGTCGTCGGGCTGGAAGACGCGGTGCTGGAGCGGATGTCGGAGGAGCATGGCATGCTGCGGCTCGGCCCCGCTGCCCAAGCCTCCGGCTTGAAAGCCGGCGACGTGCTGCACATCATCCCGAATCATATTTGCAGCACGGTCAATCTGCATGACAAGGTGTATTTCAAGAAGGGCGACAACTATGAGGAGCGGGCCGTACTGGCGCGCGGCAAGCTGCAGTAAGCGGGGAGGGCTCGTAATCATGCTGGATCTTATCATTCGTAACGGACGTATTTCGGACGGTACCGGAAACCCTTGGTTTTTCGGCGATGTCGGCGTCAAAGACAGGCGGATCGCGGCCGTCGGCCGGGTGGAGCAGGAAGCGAGAAGCGTCATCGACGCGCACCGCCAGGTCATCGCTCCCGGGTTTATCGACGGGCATTGCCATTCCGACCTGATGATTTTCGATCATCCGCACAGCGAGATCAAAATCCGGCAGGGCGTGACGACGGAAGTCGTCGGCAACTGCGGGCTCGCACCGGCTCCCTTCGTGAAGGAGCGCGCCGAGCTGCTGCAGAGCTACGTCCAGCCGGTGCTCGGCAAGACGGACTGGGCTTGGCCCTGGGAAACCGTCGAGCAGTACATGGAGCATCTGGCCCGCTCCGGCCCGTCGGAGAACGTCGCCACCTACGTCGCGCACGGCGCGCTGCGCATCGCCGTCATGGGCTTTGCGAACCGTCCGGCTGCGCCGCACGAGCTGGAGCGCATGAAGCTGATGCTGGAGGAAGGGCTGCGTGCCGGCGCCATCGGGCTGTCCATCGGCCTGCTGTACGCCCCCGGCAGCTACACGGCCAAGGAAGAAATCGCGGAGCTGTGCTCGATTTTGCCGAAGTACGACGGGCTGTTCTCCACGCATATCCGCGGCGAAGGCAACAATCTGATACCTTCCGTCAAGGAAGTGATCTGGATTGCCGAGAAAGCCGGCGTGCCGCTGCATATCAGCCACTTGAAGGCAGCCGGCAAGCGGAACTGGGGCAAGGTGCTGGAAGCGCTGGAGCTGATCGAGGACGCCCGGGCCCGCGGCATGGACGTCACCTGCGACGTGTACCCTTATCATGCGGGCTCCACGACGCTGACGACCGTTCTTCCGTCATGGGTGCTCGAAGGCGGCATTGAAGGCACGCTGGAAGCGTTCCGGGATCCATCGCTGCGCGCTCGCATCCGCGAGGAGCTCGACCGCGAGCAGGACGATTGGGACAACCTCGTCTGCTCGACCGGCTGGCAGAGCGTCGTCATCTCGGCGGTGCATACGGAGAAGAACCGGCATCTGGAAGGCAAGCATATCGCGGAAATTAGCGAGGAGCGCGGCCAGCATCCGGCGGATTGCATGATGGACCTGCTGTTGGAAGAGGAAGGCCGCATCTCGATCGTGTATTTCCACATGTCGGACGACGACGTCTCGCAGGTGGTCCGCTACGAAAAGTCGCTGATCGCTTCCGACAGCTTGACCTGCGAAACCGGCAAGCCGCATCCCCGGCTGTACGGCACGTTCCCCCGCGTCTTCGCCAAGTACGTGCGCGACCAGCGCGTGCTGTCGCTGGAGGAGGCGGTCCGCAAGCTGACGTCGTTCCCGGCGCAGCGCTTCAAGCTGGGCAAGCGGGGATTGATCGTTCCCGGCTATGCCGCGGATCTGACCGTCTTCAACCCGGATACGATCCAGGATCTGGCCACGTTCGAAGAGCCGAGACAGTATCCGAACGGCATCTCGCACGTCATTGTGGCCGGCAAAACAACGCTCACCGGCGACCGACACACGCATGCCCGCGAAGGCGGACTTATTCGTGCAGCGTCGTGCTGCGCCCATTAATTTAACGAACATATCGGAGGTATTCTTTTTATGTCCCAAATCGAACAGCGTTTACAAGAACTCGGTATCACTCTGCCCCCCTCCCCGGAGCCGCGCTTTACGTACATCCCGTGCAACCGGACGGGCAATCTGCTCTACTTGTCCGGTCAAGATTGCCGCATTAACGGCGAGCTGATGTACGAAGGCAAGCTGGGCAAGGACGTGACGATCGAGCAAGGCCAGGAAGCGGCCCGCCAAACGATCATCAACTGCCTGGCCGTGCTGAAAGGCTACCTGGGCGACCTCGACCGCGTGGTCAAAATCGTCAAGCTGCTCGGCTTCGTCAACAGCGCACCGGGCTTCGGCGACCAGCCGTATGTCATGAACGGCGCATCGAATCTGCTCGTGGACGTCTTCGGCGAGAACGGCAAGCACGCCCGCTCTGCGATCGGCACCAGCGACCTTCCGTTCCACACGCCGGTAGAAATCGAGCTGATTGTGGAAATCCGCGATTAAGCGAAGCAAAAACGGCCTGCTTACAATACGAAGCACCTCCTGCACCGGAATTCCCGAGTGCCGGAGGTGCTTGTTTTATAGCTTATCCTTCAGCCGTATATCCTTGTCCAATGCGGATCCCCAATTTTATGATGACGACTTCTCCTTCTGTTGCCCGGGTGTGCCGGTACGCTATGCCTAAACTTGAAATTCGGTCCCGGAACCGATATAACTGACTATAGACGTTTTTATCCGGAAGCTGCTTCAGCTTTACCCGAGGGAGACCCTGCTATGATCAAAAAAGTTTTGGCTGCTCTGCTGCTTGCCGTCATCTTGATCGGCGCGCTTGACGCCTGGTCGTATAAAGACGCGCTGCGCTACCGCGACCAAGTGGCGGTCCTGATGTACCATCATGTTCATGATACGGACCAAAGCTCGAGCACCGTCTCCACCGCTTTGTTTCGCGATCAGCTCAATTATTTGAAATCGAAAGGCTATCATTTCATTACGCTCAGCGAATTCAAGCAATTTTACGATGGCGGATCCGTGCCCGACAAAGCGGTGCTCGTTACCTTCGATGACGGCTACAAAAGCTTCTACGACTACGCGTATCCGATCTTGAAGGAGCTTGATGTGCCGGCCGTCAATTTCGTCGTCACCAAAGATTTGGACGACCCGCTGGCTCCGTCGATTCCGGCGCTGTCCCGCGACCAGATCCGGCAAATGCTCCGCGAGCGGCCCGGACGGTACGATTTTCAATGCCATTCGAACAATCTGCATTTCAAGCAAGGGAAGACGGCGGCGCTTACCGGGCAGCTGACTCGGGACGACGGCGCGCTGGAAACGCCCGAGCAGGCCGTCGCCCGGGTGGCGGCGGACACGAAAGCCTGCGCGCAGCGGCTAAACGAGCTGTACGGCAGCGATCATGCGGCAGACAGCTACGCCTACCCGTTCGGCATTCATTCCAAGACGGCGCAAGACCTGCTTACGCAAGCGGGCTTTCGTTATGCGTTTACCATTGTGAACGAGATGGCAACCCGCGCCAATCCGCAGCTGGAAATTCCGCGGGTCAACGCAGGCAATCCGGCCATCCGGCCCGAGCTGCTGGACAAGCAGATCATGCTGCGCGTCGAAAGCGTCAAGCCTTTTCCCTGAACGCTCGCTATTACGCGATAAACGGGACTCCTTGAAGACCTGCGAGGTCCGAACGGAGTCCCGTTTTCGTTTCATTGGCCGAGCCCGAACAAATCTGCAAGCAATTCGTACGAACGCAGCCGGGCTTGGAAGTCGTACGTATAGGTCAGTACGATCAGCTCCTCCACTCCGTAGTTCTTGCTGAACTCAAGCATCTGCGCCCTCGCCTTCTCCGGTCCGCCGACGATCATCCGTCTCCGGTTCGCCCGGATCCGCATGCGGTCCCAGTCGGTGTACGGGTAACCGGCCGCTTCCTCCGGCGTCGGGAAAGGCCGGCGGAACTGCCCCTGCTCCAGCAGCAGCAGGCGCAAATCGGTCGAGGACGCCAGCCGTTCCGCTTCTTCGTCCGTTTCGGCGCAGATGACGATCACGCATACGTTTGCCTGTGGAGACGCACCGAGCGGGCCGGGCCGGTAATTGGCAAAATACCGCCGAACCGCCTCGTGTCCGCCGTCGCCGTTAATAAAATGCGCGAACGAGAACGCCCCGCCCAGCTCCGAGGCCCGGTCCGCGCTGAAGCCGCTGGAGCCGAGCAGCCAAAGCTCCGGCGCCGTATCGACGAGCGGCGTCGCCCGCACGCCCTCGAAGCGGTGTCCCGGCTCCAGCCAGTCGGACAGAAAGCCTCCGAGGTCGCGCAGCATCAACGCAAAATGCTCTTCCCGCTCCTTCGGCCGGCCATACCGCAGCGCCTCCGAAGCGATCGGCATGCCGCCGGGCGCCCTTCCGATGCCAAGATCGATCCGTCCCGGATACAGAGCCTCAAGCACCCGGAAATTTTCCGCGACTTTATACGGGCTGTAGTGAGGCAGCAGCACGCCGGCCGAACCGACCCGGATCCGCGACGTATGCGCGGCAATGGCTGCAATCAGAATCTCCGGAGAAGAACCGGCGAGACCGGGCGTGTCATGATGCTCCGACACCCAATATCGCGTATAACCGAGCCGTTCAACCGTTTTGGCCAGCTCTAACGTGCGCGCCATCGCGTCTGCCGCCGTTTCTCCCGGAATGATCGGCGATTGATCCAATACACCCAGCTTTAACATTCAAATCCTCCATTCCCCTCCTCTTATGACGTTCGGACGCGTTCATGAAGCCGGAGGATGCCACTTATTTTCTTCATTCATTATACGCCTGGAAGCCCGGTTGCGCACTTTTACCGTTCCACGCCGCCCCTCTTTCGATCCGGGATTCACAACTTGTAAGAAAACGGACAAGGAAAATTCCCAAAAAGGGTTGAAATTCCAGCATGTTCTGGTATACAATTCAATTGATAAAGATTCTCATTATCATCGTTCTTGTCATTGTGCTCTCGCCGGGC
Source organism: Paenibacillus ehimensis NBRC 15659 (assembly GCF_004000785.1). Taxonomy (GTDB): domain Bacteria; phylum Bacillota; class Bacilli; order Paenibacillales; family NBRC-103111; genus Paenibacillus_G; species Paenibacillus_G ehimensis. Next base: position 34,028 of record NZ_BILX01000028.1, read on the forward strand.
ACTTGTTGAATAAGATCTCCTGCCTCGGAGTTCAGCTAAATTTTAAGGGAGTGGTTGGGTTGGAACGGTTATATACGGAACGGTTGGATATTGCCTACGGGGAACGGTCTATTGTGCAAAATTTGAATATCAGCATTCCCTCGGGACAAATTACGGCGCTGGTCGGCGCGAACGGATCGGGTAAATCGACGATCCTGAAAGCGATGGCCCGCATGATGAAGCCGAAGCAGGGCAGCGTCTTCCTGGACGGCAAGTCGATCCATCAGCAATCGACCAAAGAAGTGGCCAAGCAGCTCGCCATTTTGCCGCAAAATCCGACGGCCCCGGACGGATTGACCGTCTCCGAACTCGTCACCTACGGCCGCTTCCCTCATCAGAAAGGATTCGGCTCTCTGACCAAGGAGGATCGCGAGATCGTACGCTGGTCGATTGCCATGACAGGAATGGAGGAATTTCACGACCGTCCCGTCGACCAATTGTCCGGCGGACAGCGTCAGCGCGCCTGGATTGCCATGGCGCTTGCGCAAGGAACCGACATTCTGTTCCTTGACGAGCCGACAACGTTCCTCGACATGGCTCATCAGCTTGAAGTGCTCAAGCTGCTGGAAAAACTAAACCTCGAAGAGCGGCGCACCATCGTTATGGTCGTTCACGATTTGAACCATGCGACCCGTTACGCGCACCATATGGTGGCGATTAAACGCGGGACGGTAGCGGCGGTAGGCAGCCCGGCGGAAGTCATGACACCGGAGATGCTGCAGAACGTCTTCGGGATCGAAGCGGACATTGTGCCGGACCCCCGCACCGGCGTTCCGCTGTGCATTCCGTACGAGCTGGCGGGCCACAGCCGGCCGGTTCAGGTCGCTGCCGCCTCCCCCGTCTCCAGACGCTCCGAAGCGCGGGAGCTTGTTGCGGCTGCCAAGTAGAACGGGACGCTTGTTTGCGGTATCATACGATTTTCGGGACTCCTTGCGTTGAGGGGTCCTTTTTTCGTTGCTGGCTGCCATAAGAAAGAAACATTTTCCGTAGATTTTTCGTTTAATTAAATATCACAGGCGTTCGGAACGAATCTATACCCGATCGAAGGAGGGAACGCGAATGAACAGGCGCCGACAGCTTGCTATCGCTTTGATGCTCATCACGAGCACCATCATTTTGAATTGGTCCTATCCAAGTACCACGGCGCTCGGCGAGCAGCTTTTTCAATGGCTCGGGCTCCCCATATGGTCGCAAGGCACCAGCGGCTTGAACTACGTTGGCATCACCTCAATGCTGCTGCTGTTAGCCGGTCTGTTTACGCTTAGAACCTCACTGCAGCGCCACGCCAGAAAGATTACCCTGCTTGCTTTAATTTTATCCTTTTGGCTGCCCTCCCAACTGGTCTTAGCTTACCAAACCGTATGGGCCAAAGGGATCTATGCCTTGGAATTCGTCAAGAGCGAAAGCAGCTGCCATTTCAGTAAAAAAGAAGATCAGGTCACCGGTACCTGCTCGTTGACCTTTATTAACCATAGCGCTCAAGATATCAACTTCACTGCTTCCATCCGCAATCAGCAGCGGTATCTCGTCGGCTCGTTCTTGGAATCGCTTGACATTCTCGGGGATCAAACCTTGACCATGCCTTCCAAGGAAAAGAAGACGATCGACGTAGCTTTCAGCAAAATGGCATCCGATCCCCGCATTCCTGCCAATGGGGCGTTCTCCGTCATGCAGTTGGCAGTGAAGAGCGGCGAACAAGAAAGAGATTTATAGGCGTTTCGGCCCGCCGGATGCCAAAAAGCCGCATCGCCCCTGCTGCCAGGGGGTGCGGCTTTGTTTTTACTGTAGATGATGCCTGGTTTAAGGCAGTCCTGTAATCCGGTCTGCAGGCTGCTCTACCGCCGCCTCGGCTTAGCGATTGTCGACCTTCTCCGGATACAGATCATGATTCAGCAGACGGTGCTCGGCCATCTGTTCGTATTTTGTCCCCGGACGCCCGTAGTTGCAGTAAGGATCGATGGAAATGCCTCCGCGCGGAGTAAATTTCCCCCACACTTCAATGTACTTGGGGTCCATTAACTTTATCAAATCGTTCATAATGATGTTCATGCAATCCTCGTGGAAATCGCCATGATTGCGGAAGCTGAACAAATACAGCTTGAGCGACTTGCTCTCGACCATTTTAAGGTCCGGGATGTAGCTGATATAGATTGTCGCGAAGTCCGGCTGGCCGGTAATCGGGCACAGGCTTGTAAATTCGGGACAATTGAATTTGACAAAATAATCGCGGTACGGATGCTTGTTATCGAACGATTCGAGCATCTCCGGCGCGTAGTTCGTCGGATATTTTGTTTGCTGGTTGCCGAGCAGCGTCAAGTCGAGCTCGCCTTCTTTTCTTCCTGCCATGGTGTAATTGGCTCCTTTCTCTTCCTAAACCTTTATTATAGCTGATCTATGAGCTAAAGGTAAGATTTTGTAAGAAAAAGGAAGGGGTCGATCCACTGCACGGTCGTCCGTTCAATCCTTCCCCCGCCCTCTTCCACGACTCGGCGGTTGTTCTCCTTCAGAGCTTTGATCTAGAAGGGCCGGTCACTCCTGTTGTTCAAAAAGCCACATTCCGTCATCGTTCTGCACCCGTTTATTCACGTTTTTTCGAAAGCTAGAAATTACGACAAAAATTTGCAAAACCTCTTGAAGGTTTCGGAATAAGATGGTAATATAACAACGAATGATGAGCGGAAGAACCGCCTTATCCATGCTTTAGTGGGTAGGGCGGTTTTTGTGTTTTTGGAGCAAGAAAAATCTGTAAATTAAGCACGGTCATGGTACAATGGACCTAGTCCTTTTGGATCTGGAAATACATAACTTCGAATTCACTCGAAAGGAAGATGTTTGATGAAGCGAATTGTCCCCCTGGTCGTATCCATGATGTTAATGAGCGCCTGCAGTCCCAATGCTCATACGCTGGTTGCCGCAGAGCAGCCGAACTCGGCCGTGGAGCCAAAAGCAGGCGTGTCTTTAAACGATATTTCCGGGCATTGGGCGGAATCCGATATTAAGGCGATTGTGGCAGCCGGATACGTTGACGGTTATCCGGACGGATCGTTCAAACCGGACCACACCGTTACGAGGGCCGAATTTATCACCATGACGGCCAAAGCAGCCGGATTGAAGCCGGTGCCTGCTGGCGGTAACAAGGAATGGTATGCTCCTTATGTCGCAGCGCTCGTGGAAGCCGGAATCCACCAATACAAGGACTTTTCTTCCGGTGACTGGAATACGCCTATTACCCGGCTGGAAATGGCCCGCCTCGCCGTCCGGGCATCGGACAAATCGCTGCAGTCGCCTGAGGATAGCACCGACGCGAAAAAATTTATGTTTTTGGCCACGCAGAAGGGATTGATCACGGGTCTGGCCGGCGGCGAGCTTGGAAAAGAAGAATCGGCCACGCGAGCGCAATCCGTGAAGATCATTCAGCGGATTTTGGATGTGAGCCAGGGCAAGAAGCTTGAAATAGACAAGCGTGCGGCGAGCTATGCGGAAGTGGAGTTGACGGGAAGTAACGTGCAGACGATGTGGGGAAGCCATGTGGTTGAGCTGCCTTATAAGATGCCGTTGCGGAATACGAAAGCTACCGTGACGATCAGGCAAATTTTGATCATTGACTTGAAGGAAAATGACGGGGCCTATAGGACAATGTTTAATGGTGAACTAAGGAAAGTTGATGGTAAACCAATTGGCGATGAATATTTGGTTGCTTTGAAAATAGATCTAAAAAACGAAACGGGGGGCCCACTTGATTACTCATTGTGGGGGCAATTATCTCCTGATTTAGAGGCTACACAAGTAAATATGCTTGATAAGAATCAGGAAGTAGATGATAGATTTTTGATACCCAAAATGAACTCTGAAGGGTGGTACCTTTTGTTAACGCCAAGAAAAGAAGCTGAGAAAGATATAAAAAAGTATGATTTTGTATATCTTAGATTACTTGAAAATAATGGGACTTCTATTGAACTGGGAAAAAAAAGATAGAAGAGGAGGAAGGCTGCTATGTTTACAAAAAGCAATTGGAAAAAAATTATTGTAGCAGCCTTAATCTTCATGTTAGCTTTCTCAGTATTCGTGTTTCTACGGCCGGATTACATCATGGCTGCGATAAATTTTAAAACGTTCGAGCCAACATCTACCCTGACGAATTATTCAATGCCCTTGAACTCAGGTACACAAAAAGTAGAACGTGTCGATGTGTACATGAAGGACTCTAAAGGTGTGGAAAGAAAGATTGATGTAAATAAGTACGAAGTAGTCACCGATCAAATCGTATTCAAAAATTTAACAGATGGCATCCCTGTTCCATTGTATGGAAGACAGTATGCAAACCCTGGACACATCATATGGCGTGATCCAAGTGGGAAGTATTGGGATACCGAAGGAGAAAGAACGAAGCATTACCAATTTGAGGGAAGTTGTATTAGTTCCCCGGATCCAGTTCCTTCTCCTTGCCCTGGTTTGTTCCCTAATGATGCAACAATCTATCCTCCCGATGGCAAGAGTTTCCCAGGGGAATACGCTGTCTTTGATGAACCTGATTTAAGGAAATATGACGGGTCGGCAGTAACTACAGCATATCAAGTCCCCCCACCAACGGAATTCTTTTTTGATGAAGAGAGAAGAGAACCTATAAATTTTGATCGAATAGAACCTAATAGTATTACAATTAGAAATGCAATTGCTAAGTCAGAAGGATTGCTAGTTGAGGAATTTGGAAGAAAGGTGGACGGTTTTGGGTACTTAAAAGTATCGAAGCCTTTTACCTCGTCATACAATCGGTTAAATATGGATTATCTCTTTTGGCCAGAAGGTACTCCAACCTACAACAAGTATCAACAAGGACGAAATTACGTGATGGGTGCTGATACATATTGGACCGCCACGACCTACAAATTCGAAGGCCGCATTGAAGTGTTCTACAAAGCGCCTACCTTTCCCGACCTGATCCCTATCGATCTCAAGTCGAACGGACCGGTGAAGATCGGCGAACCGACGACGTTCACCTACACATTCCGTAACGTCGGAGAGCCGGTCAAAAACAAAACCTTCTCGATCCTGATCCAGAACCGTTCCAACGGCCAAACGATTCACAAGGCGTCGTTTACGAACGCCGAGCAGAACGTGGATATTACCGGCACGTTTCAGTATACGGTGACGGACCCGGGGAAGCTATTGACCGGATTTTATGTCGATTCGGACAATACAATCGATGAAGGTACGACAGGCGGGGAAGACAATAACTATAAGCCGTTTGATTTTCCGGTCGATATCGGCATCGACGGTGACTTTCGAATTAGGCCCGGACCGACGATCAAAATCCGGGACAACTTCGAACTGGAGCCTGTTGATTTTAAAATCCCGAAAGGCTGTACCTATTTCGGTCATCAATACCGGTTCAACTATAACGGCCAGACATGGTCGACGAATCGGGTGAAAGGGCAATCGCAGAACAGCGCATTCCCCTATCCGAATGGGAGACCGTTTTATTTTGGAGAAGGGAGCAACTACATAAGTCTGAAAATTCAAACTTCTTGTGGCGAAACGGACTGGATTAAGGAAAAACCGTTAACGGTTCTCCCCGATCCGAACAATAAACCGCCCTATTTTCAGGCAGGTTGGTTTTACGATCAAGATCGGAACGGGATCTATCCGCCGGAATATTTTTTGGTAGGCGATATGGTCAACGTCCGCGTTATTCACAACCAGTACACGAATCCAAAGTCGCCATCGGACCCGGACAACGATCCGATCCAGTGGAAATGGGATTTTGATTCCGGTTCGCACCCTTGGGTTCAAAAGTTAGCGAAGCAGCTGCACGAAGATTGGGGCAAGACGCTCGACGCCGAAGGCTATTACCACATCAAAGCGGATACGCCGGGAACTTTCTCCGTGAAAGTTACGGCGGATGACGGGCGCGGCGGGATGCGAACTGAAAACGTACCCTTGACTGTGATGGAACCGAATCCGATCCCGGTCTGCACCGCGCCAGCGGAGATTAAGGAAAATCGTCCGATCCCTGCCGGAGCGATCCACGCGAATAAAAGCTGGAGCCCGGCGAGACGTTCCATTGATCACTCGAAGGACTTGTGGGTTAACAAGCTTGATAAGTACTATAACGGCACCTTGCAGGACGTTACCGCGACCGTTACGCTGGCAAAAGTCGTGGACAGCACGGGCATGGAATCGACCGGCTACAGCACGTGCAGCATTACGGTGCACCCGGACTTGCCTCCGATAGGCAAAATCGTCGTGCCGCCGCTCGGTATCCGGAATCAGCCCATCACCATCAGGAACCAATCGTACTCGCCGGACGGCGATCAGATCGTTTCCGTCAAATGGCGTTTCAAATACGACGCTGCAAACAACGGTTTTCAGGACGATCCGTGGTTGGATATCCTAGGGACAGACAACAGAGTCGTATCCTTTGATAACAACACGCTTGTATTTAAGACTGACATGGTCGGTAAATACCTGTTCGATGTTCAAGTGACGGAGGACTACGGGAAAAGCGCCCTGGCATCCGATACGCAACCGGAAGCGCCGCGTACGATGGATATCGTCAACAATGCGCCGCACGTTTCCTTTGCCATCGAAGGGCAAAACGATCAACCGGGTATGAATCCGCCTATTGTGTTTAACGCCAATACAATTGTAAATACGTGGACTCTGTTCGATACGAACACAAATAACCGGATCAACAACTATGTTTACCGGTGGGCTGCCGAAGGTAACGCCGTCCTGCGTGCGGGCTTGGGAAGAGAAACGGAGCGTCAGGAAAGCATCATCAAGCGAGATAGCCCGCCACAGGGACCTACCAACGTTTTCGGAACGTTCTTATGGCCGGACCTCGGTTTCGGCGCAAACTTTGTCAGCGCGTATAAAGGTACGGTTTACCAGTGGGTGAACGGCAGACCCACGCTGACCAGTACACCCGTCTTAGTCCCATCAACGATATGGGATCCAGATGCAAGGACGTATGTGGACGGGTATGCTCCGGCGAAGTTCAATTCGATCGTACGTACGAACAAAACATATCTTTATTTTGACGAGGGCTCGAAGCTGTATGCCTTTAATAAAAAGAAGCTGCCGCAGTACAGCAGAAAATGGAACAATTCCGCTAACAACCTGTTTCATCTATGGGATCGGGACCCGTATGATTTTATCCTCGCGCCGGACAAGTATACCGTCGCCGTACCGTTCCGGGATTCTCCGAATGGGCCGACCTATACGAAAGAAGTATACTTGGAGAGCGAGTATCAAGGTTCTGTGAAGTATGAGGTCGCAGGCGGAATCATCTACAAGGTTTCGAACATCAAAATGTATGACTATTTCACCACTTGCCGTAACGATGATGGTTCGAGAAGCTGGACGTGCGGCGTCGGCAAGGCCAACAACTCCTTTATGATCGAGGCATACGATGCGTATACCGGTAAGCTGCTTTCGAGTAATAAAGATAACCCGCTTAAGAGCGGCTGGGAAGTGCTTGGGATGTCGGTTGATGAAAAGGAATATACGGGGCGGAAGACATTCTCGCTATTAACCAAGGGCGAAAGCCTGGTCATCGTATACCAAAGAGGCTTTGATCAGCCGCGCGAGATTGGATTCGTCGAGATTAATCCGCAGCTCCAGGAAGTCAGAAGAGGCGGGCAATCGTTCCCGGACAGCACGATTAAATATCAAAGAAAATATTATAATACGATGCTGGGGCGCCCGGTTCCCGAACAGTATCCGGAAACCTACCAATGCAGATACAGCGATCTAAACGGGTTATGGAAAGGGCCTGACGGGGAGTTTTACACCTACATCAAGCGTTCCTGCGACCGGGACGACGGCTACATCAAAATCGACAGAAGGTATAACGAAGATGCTCCGATCGGCGTTTATCTGCTGCGCATCAATAAGGACTTGAGCATGGGATGGACCGCCAGGTTGGCGGGCATGGACTGGTCGTATCCTTCTAACACATCAATGGGAGGGGAAATGCTTTACAACAATTTTACGGCGTTGATCGTGAATCCATATCATCGGACCTTACTGGCCCGGAGTCATACCAATATGGATCTTATGAATGGCCGTGGCGCCCATCACGAATATGGACAATATGTCAGTATGGACACAGGTGCGGTATCGGACGGACCTTATCCATCCAACTATCCGTACACGGTTGGCGTAACACCTGGGGGCGGATTCGATGGTGGAGGCGGAGGCTGCTCCTGGGCGACGGATGGAAAATGCAGCCGTTTCAATGTTCATGAGGGCGAATTATTGAATGAAGCGTCGAACGAACAAGAGCGGGGAGACAATTACTTAGGCGGATTTTATGTAGGGGACGGCCTGTTTTTGGGAATGTACAATACGGTGAAAAGACAAACGGGCAATGGCTATTATTTCACGGAAACGGATAAGTATATGTACCTCGAAAGCGGTCCATTGGATCAAGACCCGGTATTGCGGAAAGGGTTTGTTCTCGGCCAGTTTGTTTCGCCGGACAGCTATCGTGATACGGACATTACGTTCCGAATGAAAATGACAAGTCCGAGCGAGGATACGAGTCTCAGCGGTTTTTCGTTCCGAATGCTCGACCCGACCAACCGGTACAGTCTGGAAACGGACGGCTCGACACTGTATTTAAGCCGTTACGTCGGCGGCAGCCGAACCGTGCTTCGCAGCCAGGCATGGCCGTTCGATAACACGGACAATTTGTTCAAGATCAGCCTGTCAGGCGATACGATTCAAGTATTCATGAACGGCGTGCCGGTGTTTGAGGTACAGGACGCGACGTTCACCGATGGAAAAATGGGGCCTTTCACGGACAAATCGTTTGTCACGTTCACGGCCATTTCCGTCAAACAGAACCAAGATAGCCGGGATTGGATGTCCGACTACGCCATTTGGGAGAACGGATCGGCTTCGGCCAACGTCCGGTATAAAAATATTTTGTTCGAAGATCCGGAATACGATCCGATGGCCGGCAACTTCCGCTGGGGAGTTACGCATACGCCGAAGTTCCTAAATAATCAGGGGCTGTCGGCACTAAACGGGAAGACGTTCGAGGCTCCGCAGCAAACCTTTGACGCGGTCGGGGTATATTTGCTCACGCTACGGGCGCAAGACGATCCGAACCGGAACTATTTATGGGCGAGCATGGTATTCGATCAGTATCGCAAATGGTCCAATACGTTCCAGAAAAAATTGACGGTTCACCGCAGGCCAATCGCACAGTTCACGCTCTCGGAGAACGGGGACGGTACGGTCGTCTGGAATGATACGTCCTACGATCCGGACCGGTTCGATCCGAATCGGGCGGCTTGGGACCCGGCACGCTGCAGCGCGTCCGATGTGACGGGCTACGATTATTGCCGCATGCGCGGGATCGTTTCCCGGGAGTACGGCTACGTTGACCCCGACGGTAATTTTGTCGCCGAAAAGCTGACGAGGCCGAAAAAGCCTGGACTTTATACCGCGTATTTACAGGTCATCGATGAGTACGGGGCAAAGTCTTACCCTGCTACCGCTTCGATCCAGCTCAAAGGCAACGTCCCTGAAATTCCAAAACCGACGGTCCAGCTAACGTATCCGATCGGAACGCGGGATAATCCGACACTGGAACACGGAACGAGACCGACGATCCATTGGAGGCAGGATGACCCGGCGGGCCATTCGTTTACGGGGTACGAGGTTCAAATCATGGATTCGTATGGAAGTCTCGTCATCAGCAGCGGGGAAACAAGCCAGAATGCGCCGCCGCATAGTACGGCATCGTGGCAGGTGACGACGGATTTGATCCGTGGCGAGCTGTATCAAGTTCGGGTGCGTGCGCAAAATCCATACTATTGGACGGAATGGTCCAATATCGGATGGATCGTCATCAATTCGGCGCCAAAGGTTGTCATTACGCATCCGAACGGACCCGACGCCTATAACCCGACGCTTATTCTGGATAACAAACGACCGTTGATTACTTGGATTCAGTCGGACGGCCAGAAGAACTACTACGCGAAAATGTACATCGAAATTTTGGACGAGACCGGCGGCATGGTCTACAATACCGGATGGAATGCGTATCAGAACACCACGGCAACAACGAATAGCTTCCAAGTGCCGACAGAGCTGCCGACAGGCGTTCCTTTGCAAGCACGGATGAAGGTCACCGATGACGATCCGAGCCTATGGTCCGAATGGAGCAACACTGTATGGTTCTACATCAACATGACGCCGACCGTGACGATGAACGTACCTTCCGGAACGCAAGCGAATCCGACGCCGATGAGCCCGACGCCAACGGTTTCGTTCACCCAGAGCGATCCGGACCCGAACACGACGTTCACGAAATATCAAGTCCAATTCATCAATGAAGCGGGAAATACCGTGCTCTATGATACGGGAGAACAAGGGCAGCACCTTCAAGGGCAGGTATCGATACAAAGCGTCTCCGTTCCCAAGGACCACCCGCTGCCGGCGGGAGCCAAAGTTCAGGTTCGGGCGCGTGCCTTTGACGGATTTGTATGGTCGGCATGGTCTGCGCCAACTTGGTTGCTGACGAACCGCCCTCCGACGGGAAATATTACGTTTGTCACGCCGATTTACGAGCATGATACCCCCGTATTCACCGTCTCGGTCTCCGATCCGGACGGCGACGCGATCGACGTCACCGTGGAAAGCAGCTTGAACGGCGGCGCGTTCGGAATCATTCAGCAGTGGAGCGCTGTTCCGTCCGGGCAAAGCAAGGCGTTCACCTACGGGCCGCTGCCTCAAGGAAACTACACCTTGCGGTTATCCCTCAGCGACGGCAAGGGCGGAACGTTCAGCCAGATCTATTCGTTCGTCGTATTGCCGCTGTCAATTAAGGGTTATGTCACACATACGCCGGAGTGGGAAAGCTACCGGCTGCTGTGGAACGAGAAGCACCCGGATGCGTCCCGGGCGGCCGACGTCTTTTGGGCTGGGGAAGCGTTCGAGCTGTCGGCGACGGTGACCGATACCGGTACCAGCGCAACCAAGCCGCAGTCGGTCGATGCGACGCTTTTGGGAACCGGCGAGCAAGTCAAGCTTGATTCCTCCGACCGCATCCGCTTCGGCGGTCAGCTTGTCAATCCGGATCATGCCCAATCGCTGCGCAGCGGACAAACCTATACGTTCCGGTTCCGCGTGCACTGGAGCAACGGCTTAGTTCAGACCGACGATGTGCCGGTCAAAATTCAAGGGAGCATATATGATGTGATCGTCAATCAGATCCGGCATTGATGGCGTGCGAGTTCGTCTGAAATAGGCGATAGCTCAAGGACTAGCCGCACGCTTTCCCACCCGGTTTGACGATCCGAATCTAAACATTTACAATTTAAGGCAGGCATGTCAACCAGTCTGCTGGAGACCCCCGACAGGGGGTCTTTCGTATTCGCATTCCATTCCATTCCATTCCATTCCATTCGGAGGTGCAACCATTCATGAACGCCGTAATTGATCTGCTCCAAAGCCACCGCTCCATCCGCAAATTCAAGGACGTTCCGCTGCAGCCGGAACACATCGACGCCATCGTCGCTTCCGCTCAAATGGCCTCGACTTCAAGCAACGTCCAAGCCTACAGCATCATTGCCGTGACCGACACGGAGAAAAAGCAGGAGCTGGCCCGGCTCGCCGGAAATCAGGCCTATGTCGAGCATTCCGGCCTGTTCCTTGTGTTCTGTGCAGATTTGTACCGGCTCCGCGAAGCGACCGAGCTTAACGGCGAGACGTTCCATCAAAATACGGAAAGCTTCATCGTTGCCACCGTCGATGCGACGCTTGCCGCGCAAAATGCCGCTGTCGCCGCCGAATCGCTAGGTTTCGGCATCGTGTACATTGGGGGTATCCGCAACGCGCCCGAGGACGTAAGCCGGCTGCTCCAACTGCCCGAGCTCGTCTATCCGGTGTTCGGCATGTGTATCGGCGTGCCCGATCAAGAGCCTTCGGCCCGGCCGCGGCTGCCGCAGCAGGCCGTCCTGCACTATAACGGCTACCATACGGACGATGTACGCCAGCACATCGAAACGTACGACGAGACGATGCAGGAGTATTACCGGACGCGAACCGGAGGCAAAACGGTGACCACCTGGTCCAGAGGGATGGCGGACAAATTCCGGCAGCCGGTACGCGCGCATGTGCGAAGCTTTTTGGAAAGCCGGGGCTTTAAGCTGGAATAGCGTTATTGCGGCTTCCGCCGATCTGCATATTTAAGCGCTTCACGGATACTGAGCGGCGATAGCGCAGTTTCGGCGACGAACCTGCGGACCGCCGCTTCGTCCGTTTTGGAATATTCCCGGAGCGCCCAACCGATCGCCTTCCGGATGAAAAACTCCTTCGAGTCCGCGCATTGCCGGATCAGATCAAAAAGTAAAGCCGCATCCGTCCGCTCCTTGAGCGAAGCTGGAACAATAAAGCCGTCCGCTGCAGCCACATCGAATTCGAAGCCATCCATCTTTGCGTGCGGACCGGAATTAGCCCGGGAAACCGGGTGAACAACTCTCCTACCGCATGTCCCGCCAATTCATCCACCGTATCCCACCACGATTTGGTCGTTATGAGCTCTTCCAAAAGCTCGATTCGGGATGCATCTGCGGTCTTGCTCCTTTTCCCGAGCAGCGTTAGCGCCGCATACTGGAATTCGCGTTCCGGCTGCGCCCATAATTCCCGGACCGCTTTTTCCAATTCCCCATTTTCCGGCACGCCGTTCTCTTGCAGAAACTGCCGGACAAGCGCCGCGCGTTCAGGCGATTTGATCCCCAGAAAAGCGAATTGGCCGCGTATATAATCCTGCATCGGACCTGCCAAATCCGGGTTCGCATGGGATCGCAGGCGGGCCTGCAAACGTCCGGCATAATCGGAAGTAACGTAAGCCAAGAAACCAACCTCCAGTATCTTTATTTTCTTCACTTTACAAAAAAGCGGTCAGGCAAGCAACAAAGGGCGTGGTAAATTATTGAAACCGGTTATACAATAAAATTAACCTGACGACGGGAGGAAAATCGTTTGGAAACCCAACAGTACGCCAACCACCGCAAATTCGATCCGCTGTTCCATTTTGTACTTCTTTGGCTGACTTTGATCGTTCTCGTCGGCGCCATTGTTTATGCCGTCCGTTCCCTGATAGCGGGAGAAGGCGTGTCCGCCGCGCTGCTTCTGCTCGGGCTAAGCGTCATCGCTGCCATCCTGGTCATGTTGGTACGGACGTATGCGCTCAAGGCTCAAGACCGAGCCATCCGGGCGGAAGAACAGCTCCGGCACTTTATCCTGACCGGCAAGCCCATGGATCCCCGGTTATCGCTGCGACAAATCATCGCTTTGCGATTCGCCGGCGATCAGGAATATCCGAAGCTGTGCCGCCAAGCGGCGGAAGACAACATGCGGCCCGATGACATCAAGAAAGCGATCCGGACTTGGCGGGCGGATCACCACCGGCTGTAACAAGCCATGGCAAGCCTGGCGTGAATAGAGGAACTGGAATGAGCTATAGGCTTCACCCGACGCCTTTGGCAATAATTAAAGGAACTGCGATGCGCTATAACTTCCTTTTGAGGCAAAACGAACTATTTTCGACACCAATAACGAACGTATGTTGCTCTATATTTTGTCAGAGGCCACGATCCCTCGGTTAGCACATCGGAGTTCCTCTATTCGCCCTCAAACCAACGGGTCCGACGATCCGCCGCCATGCAGCGCCACAATGCCGCAAAGCCTGCCGGGAAAATCCTGCGTTGGGAGAAATTCCCTGTTTTGGGGATCAGTCCGCACAGCCTTCGGACCCGCTTTTTCATCCTTAGAGACTAACAGGATGATCTCTCGCGGATTCGACCACGATCATGCGGCTCCGTGTCGTGTACCGCGAGGAGTGCAGCAGATAAGGACCGGAGGAAGACACAAGTAAGTCCGGGGAAATTACATAAAAAAGAAAAAACACGCCAAACGACGTGTTTTAACCCCACACCTGCACTTCCATTCTACAGTTTAGCCAGAATCGCCTTCAGGTTGTCAATCGAGCGGACGGAGCCTTCCTTCTGCTCGTCATCGCCTTCGTATTCCACGGTCAACCAGCCCTGATAGCCGCTTCGTTTCAGCTTGCCAAGCAAATGCTTCAAATCGACGATGCCTTCCCCCGGCACTTTTCCTGCATATAGAACCCCGCCGAGCGACTTGTACTTCCGTCCGGCATAGTCTTCACCGACAGGGAGAAAATCCTTGAAATGCACATGGGATACAACGCCAAGCAATTTGTCCATAGCTTCGTTCGGCTGATCGTCGACGAGCAGGAAATTCCCCGTGTCGAACGTGCTGCGCAGCGCAGGCGAATTCACTTCATCGATGACTTCCAGTACCTGATCGGCTTTTCCGGCAAAATACCCATGGTTTTCGAGGCACAACGTGATCCCCCGCTGCTGCGCATAAGCAGCACCTTCCTTCAGCCCCTCAATGATCCAAGCCTTCGCTTGCTCATAGGTAACGTCTGCCGCCTTGTCGCCCGAAAACACACGAACGACCTTGGCTCCAAGCTGAGCCGCTTTGTCGACGGATCCGGTCACATCCGCGATCTGCTCCCGGCGCTCCGCCGGATCGGTGACGGCGAGATTGTTGCAAGCCCCGAAGCACGCCAGCTCCAATCCGTTGCGAGCCAGCGCTTCGCGCACCTGTTGCGCATCGTCTTTTTGATCATTCCAAAAAACGCTCAGCAATTCTACGCCCTGTGCCCCTGTCTTACCGACAAAGTCAATAAAGCCGATATTGTCCATGCTTCCGTTTTGAACGTAGCGGTGAACGCTCCAAATGCTCAAGCTCGTTTTCATGCAGCAAGGCCTCCTTGAGTTCTTTTCACCCATCATATCGGAGGATAAGGAAGTTTGTAAAGGTTTTTCCCTTTTTATTAATAATTAATGGAGATTTTATTCACCAAAAAAAAACATATCGTTCACATTCTCATCTCAATCGATAACCCCATTTTGAAATCGTGACAGATCTGCATCGAGATGTACCTCGTTCCAAGCAAAAAGGACAGCTTCATCCGCTGTCCTTTCGCCTCTATGCGCCGCCCGACATACACGTTAAGGTCGCAAAATTGCCGAGCATGAAGCCCACTAGGCCTGCCTTATTGGCGATTCCCCGGGCTTCCGTTCATCTCAACCGACCAATCGACGTTGACGTATCGTTTAATAACAACGTTGCGAATCAGGGTGAGCCGTTCCGGCACGGTCAGCATCCCGGGGATTCGGAACTTATTGTCCCCTCCCAGTTCGATCGTCCAATCTGATCCGTTCAATCTCGAAAGCCCATATATCGAATGCCCTGTCATCAAAGCCGAGTACTCTTTCCCCTCCGAATTCCGTACCGTCCAATCTTCGTACGACGGCTCGTTCCAGAGTTTCCCATCGACATACAGCACGCCTTCCGTTTCCTTACTGTCCGTATCTGGCGGTTGTTTGATTGTAAATCCTTTCAACCGGATATTGTCCCCATCCGTACGGAAGAACACCGGTTCCTCCTTCAGACGGGCAGGCTCAAAGCTCACCGACGAGCCGTCCCGCTCCGCTACCGAATAACCGTCGAAGACGAAACGGTACGGCTGGTCCTCCGGCAAATCTTTAAACGTGTAGCTTAAGTGCATCAGACCGCGGCTATCCCCCGGCGTCTGAGATTTAGCCATCACACTGGGAAAATCGCCGCCTCTCCCGACGCTATGAATTTCGTTACCTGCCGCGTCCTCAAAATGAAACATCAACTCCTGCTTCTGCCACAGGTCACCCGGAGACCGCATCAATGCCTCCGGACTGAGCTCCGTATCCAATTCCAATCGAACCCCTTGCACCATTCGGGTCAACCGCTTTAAGCGAACCGTCAGACCGCCTGGGGAATTGTATTCCCCTTGCAATTCGGTAATCTTCGTTTGCTTCTGCGCCTCGGTCATATCGATCGGGAACTCGAAATTCCAGTTTCCTTTAATAACGGGAAATCCCTTTTCCCAAGGATCTCCATCCAATACACCAATCTGGCCCTCGATCGTGATGCGATTCGATGGAATCGGCTCTGAAAAAAACGCAACGAGATAATAAAAGTCACTTGTCATCCCATAATCGTATAAGCTTCCAAACACTTTCCCCTGCTCATCCTTAACAACTATGCGGTTTCCGTTTCTTTCTTCCAAGAGTTTCAAGCGTTCCCGCTCGTGCTTTCCGTCCGGGCCGAACAACTGCAGCGCCATAACAACGCGGGTAGGATCGGCGACCGCTTCGTCGATCTTCAGCGTATAGCCCTTGTCCTTCACTTTGATATTCGGATGCTGCACCAAACCGAATTCCTGTGCCCGCAGCAAGCCGATATCTACATTGTTGCGTGAAAACAAGGAACGGATGATTTCCGCGACCGTAGGAACCGAATAAAATGAGGCCACGCCCAGAAGCACAAGGATGGAAGCTACTCCTGCCGCAGCCCACCACATTTTCCTTCTGCGTTTCACCACCGCACGGCCTGCCCGTTCGGTCATCGGTGCTGGTGCTACTGACTCCATCTCTTCGTCCCGCAGCGCGGACATGACTTGATCCGTGAATGATTCCGGCAGCGTTTCCGCATACATTTCCCGGGACCACTGCTCCTGTTCCTGCAAAAGAGCGTCCTTCAAGCGTTGACAATCCGAGCAAGCGGCGATATGATCGGCGATTCCGCTGCGGTTGGTAACGGCGGACTGTGTCAGGAACATCTCCATTTCATCGCGGCTCAAGCATTTCATACTCCATCCCCTCCTTGTCCTCGATCATGAGCTGTTTAAGCCGTTTTTTCGCCCGGTACAAGTCGTTCTGGACTTTGCTGACCGGGACCTCCAACAGTTCGCCGATCTCTTCGTAGCTCAAATCATTCGTGTACCTTAACAGCAGCGCCATCCGGTAATTGGCCGGAAGCTGAGCCAGCAGCCGCTGAAATTCCGTTCGCCGCTCCGTCCGAAGCACCGATTGCTCCGGACCGTCGCTGACCGCAGCCTCGGCCTGCCCGATCGAATGCTCCTCGAATCGATACTTTTTCTTATGGTCCTTCAGCAGATTGGCGGCTATCGCATACAACCAGGAAGCAAAGCTTTTGTCCGGTTGGTGCGATGCAAGCTTGCGGTAAGCCTTAATAAAGGCTTCCTGCGTCAAATCCTGCGCATCCATAGGACTGGCCCCCATCCCTCGAAGGAGGCCGTAAATTTTCTGTTTGTAGCGATCCACCAGAATGCGAAAATCTTGCTTGCTTCCCGCCACAATCCGATGAATAAGCTCCCGTTCCGACTCCTGCCGGATATCGCGTTCTTCCACCACTCGGTCCTCCTAGCGTTCTATACTGTATAGACGACGAATCGGAATCCGATCTCTCACCTTGGGGAACATTTTTGACTAGGAGGCCGACGGGAGAAAAAAAAAGAAACTTTTCGTTTCCCTGCGTCGTCTATGTAAGTAAGAACGCTAAAACGCGCGTGCATTTAAATACGGAAAGGATTTGGCTCTATTGAACTCTCGTCGTACGACCGCTGCAGCGCTGCTGCTTGCCGCCATCATGCTCGTATCCGCCGCATGCGGAGACGCCGGCAGCAAAACGCAGGCCGACTCCGCAGCAGGAACCTCGTCGCCTCCCGCCTCATCGAATACCGGATCGACGGACGCTGGCGCAGATGCAACCAAGTCGAAACCGTCCGACACACCTGCCGCTTCTACCAACGGACAGGACCAAGCTGACGCCACCCCGGGCGGCTTAAAGCAGACCGCTCAATCGGGTACCAAATCCGGTGCGAAGCAAAACGCCTCCTCCTCGGGAAAAACAGGCGACGTTCAGGTCGTCGCGAACCCGGCGGACATTGCGGTTCTTGTCAACAAAACGTATAAGCTGCCGGAAAATTACAAGCCGCAGGACTTGGTTGACCCAAATGTGCCCTTTACGTTCAAAGAAAAGCTTGAAAAGCGCAAAATGCGCAAGGAAGCGGCGGCAGCGCTCGAAAAGCTGTTTGAAGCGGCCAAGAAGGACAACCTGCCGCTGGCCGGCGTCTCCGCTTACCGCTCCCATGAAACGCAAAAAACGGTCTACAACCGTTACGTGCAAAAAGACGGCGAGGCCGCGGCGAACAAATACAGCGCCAAGCCGGGACACAGCGAGCATGAGACGGGGCTGGCCATCGATGTGGCCGGCAGCTCGGGCAAGTGCGCGGCGCAGGACTGCTTCGGCGCGACCAAGGAAGCGAAATGGCTTGCCGAGCATGCTGCCGATTACGGGTTTATCATCCGGTATCCGGAGGGCAAAGAAAGCATTACCGGCTACCAATACGAGCCTTGGCACCTCCGTTATGTCGGCGTAGACACTGCCAAAGCGATCGTCAAGCAAGGCGTGACGCTGGAAGAATACGTCAAGAACGCCGTACCTGTAGCCAAGCCAAAATCGTAACCCGTTTCACAAGAAGCAACAAAACAAACGCCTGATTCTTTTCTCCGCGAAGGATAAAGAATCAGGCGTTTTCGCTATTACGGTTTATATACTTCGATGGAGTATAAGCTTTCCTCTCCCTCGGTCTTCACCTTCGCGCCCAATTGCTCGGCCACGAACCGGACCGGAACGTAGAGCGCGCCTTGTTTCAGTACAGCGGGTTCGCCGATGTTTTTGTCCGTACCGTTCACCCGGGCCGTCGCGCTGCCCGATTGCAGGACGATCTCCGTCTCGGAGCCGGCGATGGTCAGCGTATTCGTCCCCGCATCCCATGTCACCTTGTAGCCAAGCCCTTCCCCGAGCTCTTTCCCTTGCACAAAGGCGGTATTTTGGGATGAGATATAAGCGGCATTGTAAGCGTACCCCGGATAAGCCTCCGGCCCCGATAAGGTGTTGTCCAGCTCGGATTCCGGCCAAATATAAAAGTACAGATACTTCTCCGTGATCCGAAGCTGCTCTTTCAACAGCTTATAGAAGGCCGAATCCGGCTGCACAACCTGTCTCAAGCTCTCTTCGTTCGATAACTCCTCGTAGAAGACCGCGTCCTTCGCGGAGATGATGTCCGGCTTCACCTCTCCATTGATGTTCCATCGGTCCATCCGGACGGTAAGCTTGCCTCCGCGGATTCCGTCTTCCATCCCCGGGGGGCTATGCATGGCGATTTCGGCGTTCCACTGGCGAATATGCTTGCTCTCGTCCACGAATGCATCCGCTTTGAGCTTGGTTTGGCTCAGCAGCTCCTGCTCCCAAGCTCCACCCGTTTCGGAGGTCAAATAAAGCGCAATGGCTTTCGCGCCCGTATAGACCGCTTCCGTACCGAGCTGCCGGTCTTGGAACAGCTCGTCCGCGAAGCCAAGTTCTTTTAGCTCCGGATGGAACTTATCGTAGATGACGACAGCCAGCTCGCGCAAGCCTTGGTCGTCCAAAGCCGTGTTTTTGAACAACGACCGGAATAACGAGGCAAATTCCTCTCCCGATACGTCAAACCGGAGCTGATGCCCGCTTACCGTCTGCCCCTGGATCGTCTCCGTCTTCTTCTCTACGGCGAGGGAGGCGGCGTTGGGAAGATTTTTGGCCAATAAGCCTACCGCTTTCTTGGTCACCTCTTGATGATCTACAAAGCGCATTTCCTCCATGAGCCTTTTCAGCCTATGGACCCAAAAATCGTCATACATGGTCACCTCGTGGTAGAGACCGGTCAGCTCGTTCGTACGCCAATCGGCAATGGCGATCGGCTTGTTCGCGCCCTCCACGGTCAGCAGCGCACCGTCCTTATCCAGGGAAAGGGCAAACGGAAGGTTCAGCTTGGCGGCAGAGAGCGTCCCTTTGGCCGACATCGTCTGCTCCCTTCCGTTCACCTTTAAGCTGGATACGTTTAATTGCAATCCGTTCCACAAGGCCAATCGTTCCTTGTCGTAGTCGGACAAGGCGTCCGTGTTTCCCACATCGTATTGCAGCGCCATCGACAGCGAAGCCTCGTAGGTTTCCGTCTTCCATTCGTTTTCGATAGTCTGATTCATATCCAAACCGCCAAGCGGCTGGCAGCCGGCCGTAAAAACAAGAGCCGCGCTCATGACCCATACGCCGATTTTTTTAAACAACGGGCATCTCTCCTTGGTTGTCATGTGTACTCGGCTAAAGATTCTACGGCATGGAATCGTTTTCCTCCTTTTAACGTGCAGCCAATAGAAAAAGACGTTCCCGCCTAACGGAAACGTCACATTTGACCGGTCAGCGTACCGACCGCATATCCGGTGACGGAGACGACCACCCAGACGATTAAGCCGAGAATCATCGGCCTTACCCCGGTTGCGGTCATTTGCCGGAAGTCGGCGGATAAGCCGACCGCGGTCAGCGCCACCACGATCATAAACTGCGCCGCCAGATGAATCCACTGCAGGAGCTGCTCCCCGAAAAGCCCGAGCGTGTACAGCAGCGAAGCGGCGAGAAACCACAAAATAAACCAAGGAAACACCTGTTTGATCGAAAACGATCCTCCCTCCGTGCCGGCTTCACGCTTCTTGTTCCAGCCGACGACAACCGCCATAAGGATCGCAATCGGCACGATCATCGTGGTGCGCGTCAGCTTCACGATGGTGGCGTAATCCCCTGCGGCCGTGCTGAACGCATACCCTGCGGCGACGACGGAAGACGTGTCGTTCACCGCGGTCCCCGCCCATAACCCGAAGCCTGCATCGGATAAGCCGAGCGCATGCCCGAGCGCCGGAAAAACAAGGACTGCGACGATGTTGAACAAGAAGATCGTCGAGATTGAATACGCGATCTCCGCTTCCTCCGCTTCAATGACCGGCGAGATGGCCGCGATGGCCGAACCGCCGCAAATGCCGGTCCCTGCGCCGATCAACGTCGCCATGCGCGGCGGAATGCGGAGCAGCCGTCCGAACCCGTAGGCGGCGGCGAACGAAAGCAGCAGCGTCACGATCATGACCGCGAACGTCTCCGTGCCCGTCTTCCATACCTCCGACAGGCTGAGACGGCAGCCAAGCAAAATAATTGCCCATTGAAGCACCTTTTTGGAGCAAAAACGAATGCCCTGCCATGTATTTTGCGGCTTGCGCCATAAATTGTTCACCAGGATGCCGATCACAATACCGAAGACCGAGCCGCCGATCAGCGGAAACAGCAGGCCGAGCCCGTAAGACACGGCCGCGATGACTCCCGTGAGCGCAAGACCCGGACCGAGCGATTTCAAACCGTTCATCGATGTTTCCCCCCGATTCCCCATGTACTTCCAACAGGTGTAATCGTAAGAGATTCGGGAGGAAAATACAAATACGAATCCTTGATGCTATAAATAAGCTTTTATTATGATTGACGGGAAGGCTTCAAATTTTCATCGTGAAGAGGCGGTACAGAAACGCGATGACGACACCGGTCCAGAAGAGCGCGGGAACGTGCAGCCAAGCGGCCGCTCCGCCGGCGGCGACAACGATCAGAAGGGCTATTAAAGAGGGATACAGACGGGGAGCGGCAGCCGTGCCGTCCCAATAAGTCAAAGCGTCCAGCAGCCGGTCTTGCGTCTTCGCCTCGGCTCCGCAGTGAGGGCAGATCGAAGCGTCCAAAGGATGAACGCCGGAGCAGTGAGGACAACGTGCCGTCATCGGAATCACCCATTCCTTTCGGTTAATTCATAGTTATTTTATCGGATAAATAAAGATATTGCAATCCTCCTTGGGGCCTAACGCAAAAAAACTTGCCGCCTATGCGACAAGCTTTTTGCGACTTCCTTATTTTTTCGCCAAATACTTGCGAATATCAAATGCGACGGCGGCTACGATGATCAGCCCTTTAATAATAAGCTGCCAATACGGGCTGACGCCGATGAAGGTCAAGCCGTAGTTGATGACGCCGAAGATGAGCACCCCGGCCAGCACGCCCGGCACGGTGCCGATCCCGCCCGCCGTCGATACGCCGCCGACCACGCACGCGGCAATCGCGTCAAGCTCGTACATGTTGCCGTAGTTGTTCGTCGCGCCGCCCGTGCGGGCCGCCTCCAGCACTCCGCCCAAGCCGTACAGCGCGCCTGCGATCGCATAAATATAGATCAGGTTGCGCTTGACGTTAATCCCGGAGACGACCGCCGCCTGCATGTTGCCGCCGATGGCGTACATATTTTTGCCGAGCCGCGTCTTATTGAAAATGATCCAGACGACAAAAGCGACGACAATCGCGATGATGACGATATACGGCAGCGAATACGGCCCGTTCGGACCGATAAAGCCGGTGCCGATCGTTGTGAAATCCTGGCGCAAGCCGGCAATTGGCTGCGATTCGTTCGGCTTCAAGTCGAAGTAGATGGAGTTGGCCCCATAGACGATGACCATCGTACCAAGCGTTGCGATGAACGGCGGCACGCTCAGCTTGGATACGATCCAGCCGTTGATCAAGCCGACGAGCAGCCCTGCGGCAATCCCGATCAAGATCGGCGCCCAGACCGGCAGTTCCGGCATGTCCGGGAAAAACCGGCGCGGGTAATCGGCCGTCTGCAGCATCGAAGCGGACAACACCGCTGTCAGCCCAACGACGCGACCCGCGGACAAGTCGGTTCCTCCCGTAATCAGCACGAACGCGGCTCCCAGTGCGATAATGGCGCGGGTCGAGTTTTGCAGCAAAATGTCCCGCAATATATCGACCGACAGGAACCGCGGATCGGACGCCGCAATGCCTGCTACAAGAAGGATCAGAACGATATAAATGGCGTATTGTGTAAAAAAATGATTCAGCTTTCCCGTCTTCATGAGCCCGGTTCTCCTCCTTCGCGATGTCCTCTTCTAGTTGGCGGCAAGCCGCATAATTTCTTGCTCGGTAGCCTGCCGCCCGTCCAGAATGCCCGTCAACCGGCCCTCCGACATGACCATAATGCGGTCCGACATGCCTAGCAGCTCGGGCATTTCCGAGGAAATCATAATGATGCTTTTGCCTTGCTTGGCCAGATCGGCGATGATCGTATAGATCTCGAATTTGGCCCCGACGTCGATGCCCCGGGTAGGCTCGTCAAGCAGCAAAATGTCCGGCTCGGTCAAAAGCCACCTCGCCAGCAGCACCTTCTGCTGGTTGCCGCCCGACAAATTTTTGATCAGCTCCTTAATCGAAGGCGTCTTGACGCGCAGCTTCTCGACGCTCCCGGCGACTTCCGCACGCCCCTTCCGCTCGTTCAGCAGGAAGAACGGATTGATATACCGGTCCAGATTGGCGATCATTGTATTTTCCAGAATCGACAGGACAGGAAAAATGCCCGTCACCCGCCGCTCTTCGGTCAGCAGCGCGATTTTGTGCTTCTTGGCGTCGATCGGCGATTTGATCTTGACCTTGCGTCCGCGGAGGCTGATCTCGCCGGAGGCGACCGAGCGCAGCCCGAACAACGCTTCGATCAGCTCGGTGCGCTGCGCGCCGACCAGGCCGCCGACGCCCAGAATCTCGCCCTGCCGCAGCTCGAACGATACGTCCCGGAACGATTTCGGAAAAGGCGAGGTCAGCTTCTCCACCTTCAGCAGCACGTCGCCGGGCTTGTTGTGGCGATCCGGGAAGCGCTCCTTCAAGTCGCGGCCGACCATGCGGGAGATGATGAGATCCGTCGTCAGCTCGGGCGCCGGCCACGTGCCGATCAGCCTACCGTCCCGCATGATGGTCACGTCGTCGGAAATGCGGAGTATTTCCTCCATTTTGTGGGAAATATAAATAATGGATACGCCTCGCCCACGCAGCTCGTTAATGATTTTGAACAGCTGCTCCACTTCGTTGCCTGTCAGCGAAGACGTCGGTTCGTCCATCACGATCACTTTGGAGCGGAAGGAGACGGCTTTGGCGATTTCGAGCGATTGAATTTTGGATACGGACATCGAGCCCACCAAGGCGTTCGGATCGATATCCATATCCAAATCCCGAAGCAGCGCAAGCGTGTCCGCATGCATTTTTTTCTCGTCGACGAGTTTAAACGGCCCGAGCCCCTTCACTGGAAAACGGCCGAGCCAGAGGTTCTCCATCACGTTGCGGTGCGGTACCGGATACAGCTCCTGATGGATCATCGAGACGCCCAGGCTCAGCGCATCCTTCGAATTGTTGATCTGCACCCGCTGGCCGTCCAAGAGGATCTCGCCGCCGTCCGGCTTGTATATCCCGAACAGGCATTTCATCAGCGTGGACTTGCCTGCGCCGTTCTCTCCCATCAAGGCGTGCACCGTGCCCGGGCGCACCTTCAAGGTGACGCCGTCCAGCGCTTTGACGCCGGGAAATTCCTTCGTAATTCCGTTCATTTCAAGCAGATACCGGGTTTCCGTCATGCCAAGGCCCCCTTGCGTAAGGATGCGCGCATACGGCAAAGGGGCAACGTCCGCAGCCATTGCCCCTTGCCGCTCGGCCGGGTAGCCGATTATTTCGCGTCGTTTATGTTTGCTTTGGTGATTTTTTTGTAAGAGATCCAGACGTATTTGCCGTCGGTAATGTCATAGCCTGTATTCTCTTTGGTCGGCGTCTGGCCTTGTGCGAGCACGTTCGCGATGCTGAACGTCGCTTTCCCCTGGTTCTTCGCGTCGTTCAGCACGGTGCCGAGCAGCGTGCCTTCTTCGAGCGCTTTGAGCGCAGGCGCCGTGGCGTCAACGCCGACGACCGGAACGTATTTGTTGTCCTTGAAATAGCCCTTCGCCTTCAAAGCTTCGATCGCGCCAAGCGCCATGTCGTCGTTGTTTGCAAAGACGGCTTCGATTTTGTCGCCATGGGAGGCAAGGAATGCGGCCATCTTCTCCTGGCCTTTGACGCGGTCCCACATCGCGGTGTCTTCCGCCAGCTTCTCCACCTTGATGCCGGCATCCTCGACGGCTTTGATCGAGAACTTCGTGCGCAGCTCGGCGTCCTGGTGCCCCGGCTCGCCCTTCAGCATCACGTATTGCAGCGCGCCGTCCTTGTTTTTGTCCGCTGCAGGGTTCGCTTTGAAGTAATCGACGATGAGCTGGCCTTCCATCGTGCCGGACTGCTCCGCTTTCGCGCCGACGTAGTATACCTTATCCCATTTCTTCATGTCGTCGGCCAGCGGCTCGCGGTTCAGGAACACAACAGGGATATTCGCGTTTTTCGCCTTGTCGATGATGACTCCGGCTGCGGTGCGGTCGACCGGATTGATGGCCAGCGCGTTGACCTTCTTCGTAATGAACAGATCGACTTTATCGTTCTGGGTCGGCTGGGAGTTCTGGCTGTCGACGATATCCGCCTTCGCCTTGCCTTCGGCCGCTTGGGAAATCGCGTTCCGTACACCCGTCATGAACGTATCGTCAAATTTGTAGATGGCGACGCCGATGGTCGGATTTTTGGCGGCACCGGCATCGGGCTTCGCGGCTCCTCCGCCCGCAGGGGCATTGCCGGAGCTGGCACACCCGACAGCGGTTGTAAGCAGGGCTGCCGCGACGATCATGGATACAGCTTTCTTTTTCATAACATCTGACCTCCTGTTTTTAAGAGCTTCTTTCGGTAAGGGGCACTGCCGTGCGACGTTACGTTATGTTATGTTAGCTACGTTCCCATTATCTTGGATTTCCGGAAAAAAACCCATTCAAAATTCTCATGTGTTCTATCGAAATCCTCATGTGTTTGGGGAGGTGGACGCAAAGAAACGTCCTTCGAATTTCAAAGGACGTTGAGGCTGTTGAGAAAGTGGCGATTGAGGGAATAGAGAGTTACACGAAGGGGGTGGGGTATCTACTTCCGGTCGCTGTTGTCCGCGGGAAACTTTGATTGAAGCCGCTTAGCAGCGGATGTTTCCCGCAGACAAAGGCGAACGCTATCGCTCCTCCAGTAGATACCCCACCCAACGTATGATTCTCTATTTTTGTCAAAACCACTTTCTCAACAATCTATTAAACGCCCTTCGGATTCAAAGGACGTTTCTTCTATATAGGCTAGGGCTAGGGCTTGGCGAGCCTTTCAATCTTGCTCGATTAGTTTGGCATGGATTACAAGCCTTCCCTTCGCGGGATCGAGCGTGTAGTCGCAGGTTGAGAGCGTCAAAATGCGGTCATCCGCCCCGAGGACGGTGTCCGTTTTGTACAAAGATCGCTCCTGCAGGGTCTGCAGGAAAGCCTTGTATTCCCGTTCGCTTTCGAATCCGGTCCGGATATAATCTAAGTCCGCAGTTGCCGGATAGACGGAGAAAACTTCGGCCCGGTAGCTGTGATACAAGGTATCGTATTGAAAAACAAGATTTTCTCTAAAAAAATCTTCTTTAAGAAATTTCTTCAAATCTCCGAACATGGAGCCATCTTTCATGCGATGGCCGTAAATCACGGTGTTCGGCTGAACCTTGCCGATATCGTTGCGGAAGTCGAGGAAAATGCTCCCGGCGCCCGACTCCTCGCCCTTATAGTTCCGGTTCAAATAATAGGCGTTGTCTTCCCCTTGGACGACCGGATAATCGATCGCCGTATTCCCGATTCGGATCCAACCGGCCACGTCCGGATTCACCTCGAGCAGAGCCTCAAATTGAGCGCGGGCTTCCTTGGGGGACTCCGTCTGCGGGGCCTCACGCTTCGGGACTTCTACGGGATCGTCCGGAGGCTCCACAGCTTCAACGCGAGGGTAGCGGGGCTCTGCATGCCCATACAACTGCCGGGCCTCGGCCAGGACGACCCGGTTGTCATGGTAGCTTTGGAGAATACCGGTTAGCTCGTACCCGGAAACCAGCATCAGTCCCAAGCAGAGCGGCGTCAGCCATTTTCGAACGTTCAACTCATCACCTCGGCATCAAATACCGACCGGAATCATGTACAACCCGGCAGCTTTTTCATGCTTGACGACCACATCCACGCCATAGATCGCCTTGATCGAAGCTTCCGTAATGACCTCTTCCGGCGGTCCTTGCATTTGAATCTCGCCGTGCTTCATCACGATCAAGCGGTCGCTGTACCGGATCGCCTGATTGATGTCGTGCAGCACCATGACAATTGTCAGGCCGTGAACGGCATTCAGCTTTTTGATTAACTCCAGCAGCTCAATTTGGTAATAAATGTCAAGAAAAGTGGTCGGCTCATCCAAAAACAACATCGGTGTGCTTTGCGCCAAGGCCATCGCTACCCAAGCTCGCTGCCTCTCGCCCCCGGACAATTGATCGAGCGTCGCCTGACGCTTTTCCAGCAGGTTCGTGCAGGACAGCGCCCACTCGACCGCCTTGTCGTCCTCCTCGCGGTGCGGGGCAAGCATGCTCCGATGTGCGATCCGGCCAAAGCCCGCCAGCTTCTCCACGGTCATGTCGGAGGGCGCGTCGTTCTGCTGGTGGACGACAGCCAGCTTCCTGGCCAGCTCCTTCGGCTTGTAGCTGCTAATCGCTTTGCCGTCCAGCACGACCTGCCCGCTGTGCGGAGCGTAATTTTGCGACATGACTCCGAGCAGCGTCGATTTGCCCGATCCGTTCGGGCCGATAATGGTCGTTATTTTGCCAGGCTCGATCCGGCCGGTCACCTGCTTGAGCTGATCGCGCTTCTTGTCATACGAAAAGCTGACATGATGAATTTCCAACTTAATGTCCATGGACCCGATCACTCTTCCTAAGCAGAAATATCAAGAAAGGTCCCCCGATCACCGTCATAATAATCGAGGCCGGAATTTCGGCAGGCGCCAGCACCGTTCGGCCGAGCGTGTCCGCCGTCAAGATCAACAAAGCCCCAGCCAGGGCGGAAAACGGAATAAGCACCTTATGATCCGAGCCGACGAGCTGCCGGGCAATATGGGGAACGAGCAGCCCGACAAAAGCGATAAGTCCTCCGATAGCCGTAGCGACGCCCGCCAGCAGGACGGCGACGGCGGAGATCAGCAGCCGGGCGCGCGAGACGGGAAGGCCGACGTTCCGTGCCGATTTATCCTGCAGCGCAAGCACGTTGCACCAGGGGCACAGCAGCAGCGAGAACGCAAGACCGGCGGTGCCGTACATGAGCATCACTTCAACGTCGCTCCACGTTTTCAAGGGAAATGTAGACGTCGTCGCCTGATTGACGCTGGTCACCGCATAGCTGCCTCTATAGTTAAATGATTGTCCCAAGCCGGTAAACATCGCATTGATGGCGATCCCTACAAGAATAATCCGAATCGGACTAAGGCCTGATTTCCAAGAGAACGAATAGACCAGAAAACATGCCAAAGCGCCGCCCATAAAAGCAAAAAACGGCAGCCAGAAAAAGAGGCCCGGGAATAAGGAAACCATCAGGATGGAGATAAACCCGGCTCCCGAAGAGATGCCGATCACGCCGGCGTCCGCAAGCGGGCTCCGCATCACGGCTTGCAGAAGCACGCCCGATACCGCCAATGCCGCTCCGACGAACAGCGCTACGATGATCCGGGGCAGACGCAGATCGCGGATGACCTCCACTTTTTTGTTCGTGCCGGTAACCAAGCCTTGAACCAGCTCAAAGCCGCCGACCTTGATACTGCCTGCCGTTGCGGATACGATGACCATGACGACGAGCAAAAGGATGACGGCAACCAGGCTCCAAATCGTTTTGTTCATGTGCAAACGTCCTCTGTCGCTCCATAGTTTACGGGTACAGCATGTTCGTCACAACGTCCAGCGCTTCGATCGCCGCCAGATTTCCCGTTGTTCCGAACAA
Organism: Paenibacillus ehimensis NBRC 15659; assembly: GCF_004000785.1. Lineage (GTDB taxonomy): Bacteria > Bacillota > Bacilli > Paenibacillales > NBRC-103111 > Paenibacillus_G > Paenibacillus_G ehimensis. Next base: position 62,632 of record NZ_BILX01000028.1, read on the forward strand.
TCGTTCCTCCAGATCGTACACCCTGTTGTTTTGTACCGCATCGAAGTGTTTCCAAATATCGTTTTTCTTAAATTCTTTATCGAACATTTTGACGACCTCCTCCGGCATCCCGTGAGCCGCCCGCAAAATGACGTCCGGGTTCGCCTGCTGAAGGTATTCCGTATTGGAGGCCAAATACTCCACTTTTTCGCCCTGTACGACGTTTTCCCCCCCGGCCAGCTTCACCAGATCGCCAATGTACGAGTTCTCCGTCGCCACCAGATAGCTGCCCGGCACGCCAAGCAAAATAAGCACGGATGGGGACTCTTTGCCCGCGATCCGCTGCTTGATTTCGGCGAGCTTCTTGTCGTATTGGGCTACGATGGCTTCGGCCTGCTTCTGCCGGCCGTATTTGCCGCCCAACGTTTTGATGGCCTCGTTCATTTTGCCCAGACTGGTCAGATCGAGAAAGCTCGCTTCGATCCCCGCATTTTTGAAGACCGGCTCCAAGTCGTATTGCAGGGTCGTCACGGACAGCACGTCCGTCGGATCGAGCGACTTCACAAGCTCCATGTTCGGGCTCATCGGGTTGCCGACTTGAGGCAAGGACGCATACCGCTTGGGCAGCTCCTTGTAGCTGGTCGGAATCCCGACCAAATCGACTTCCAGCGCATCCATAATTTCCGCAGCCGCCACGGTCGTGGCGATGACCCGATGCTCCGGCTGCTTCTTTGCTTCTTCCGGGCCTGCGTTCGCAGCAGCGGTACCATCGGTGTTCGCCTTCGCCGAGCAGCCTGTTATGAGCAGCAGGAGGACGATTGCAGCGCTTAGCCCTCTGCACCATTTGCCCATCCTGGCGATTCCTCCTTTCCTTCGGTCACTTCAAAAATACCGAGGACGCCGGTCGCCCGGCATCCCCGCTCCTCCAGATTTTTGCTGAAGCCGCAATTACTTGACGTGGTTCAGCATTTTCAACACCAGGTGCACCGCTTCAACCCGGGTCACGTTCGCCTGGGGCGCGAAACGGTTGTCGTAACGTGCGCCCACGAGATCGAGCTTATGGGCCGCTACAATGTAAGGCTGCGCCCATGGCGCAATCTGTCCGGCATCCGCGAACGGAAGAGACACATTCGCTGCAGGCTCGATTTTCAAGGCGCGCACGATCATGACGGCGATTTCGGTCCGGCTGACCTTCCGGTCGCCTGAGAACGTTCCATCCGCATAACCGCTAATGATGCCCGAGCTCACGACGCCGGCCAAGTTCTCCTTGGCCCATGCGGGAATGCTGTCGAGGTCGGCGAAGTTCAATTCGCCCTGCACCCCTTTCAGCTTGAGTGCCCGGCTGATCATCGCTGTCACTTCGGCCCGGCTTGTCTCGTTGTCCGGACGGAACGTGCCGTCCTCGTAGCCGTTGACGATGCCGAGGGCCGCCGCCCGCTCGATCAGAGCTTTCGCCCAATGATCTTCAATATCGGTCAGCTTCGCAGGGGCGATCGCCTCTACCGCAGGCTTGGCTTCCGCTTTAGGCTCTTCCTTCGTCTTCTCTTCTTCTTTCTTGACAGGCTTGATGCTGTCAAGATCGAACGTCATGTCTACGGTGTACACCCGATTGTATTTGTCCGGCCAATCCAGCTTGATCCGGACTTTTCTCATGCCGGCGTCCTTCACTTCAAACTGGACGACCCGCGTATTTTCTTGTTCGTTGGACGATACCACTTTGACGTCGGCAAACGGATCGGCATCCTTCTCAACTTGATCCTGCTCAACCTGGATCATCGGCATTTCTTTGCTTTTGTTCACGGTGAAGGTCACGAGCTTCTTGCCGTCCTCCTGAACCGTCAGGTTAGCAGGATGCTTCACCAAATCGTTGATGAACGATTTCTTCGGCGCATTCTTGTCTGCTTTCTTATCCGCTTTAGTGTCTTCCGTTTTCGCCAGCTCCGAGCCGACTTCCGTGTCAAGCAGCGCATAGTCCATCGTATACTCGCCGGCCTTCAGCGATTCGGGAAACGGCTTGGCGTTCAGAACCTTGGACAAATTGCCGTTAAGCTCCTTAATGCTGCTTTTGTCGAACGCAATGTGCACGTCATAAGAATGGAAATAGTTGAACGCCGCCCAATCGACCTTGACCCAGCCCTTCACTTTATCATCCAGATTCGGCACTTGGAATTTCACGATCCGCGTATTCTCTTTCTCATCGGTGCTGACGACGGCTGTGTCGGTCAGACTTCCGCCCTGCTCGACCTTGAACTCGGTAATTTCCTTGCTTTGCTTGAGCACCATCGAGACCGTTTGCGTACCGCTCTCCACTTTTAAGGTGCCCGGCGTTTTCACGTAATCCTGCATGACGGATTTGGTATTCGTACCATACTTCAACACTTTAAAATCAATGCTGTACGTGCCGTCGGCAAGTCCGTTCGGGCTTTTGGCCGGCACGTTCGGGTTTACCTGCCCCGGTCCTCCCGGCGATGCAGACACAATGTTGTTCAAAGCGATACGGAACGAACGCTCCTCTGTTCCGCTATCCTTCGCTGCTGTCAGCTTGACGAGGTAGGTAGCGGTCAAATCTTCGATTTCGTATCGGACATCTGCTGCGCCTGCAGCTAATGTGCGGACGGCTTCAGGCTCCGGCGACGTCGGCGCTTGCTGCGCCGGAATCTCCTGAGCTGTGCCGTCGGCGCGCAGGAGTTGGAAATTCGCAATCGTCACGCCGTTTTTCCGTTGGAGCGAGAGGAATTTCTTCCCGTCTTGAACGGTTAATTTCCCGGTAGGTTCAAGATAAGAGCTTACGGACGAGCCGAAACGGTCGCCGGAAATGACGACGAGCTCGAAGCCGTACTGTCCGTTCGCGACGTCTACCGGGCTGCGGGGGCTTGTCACGACCGCAGCTTTAAATCCGGCAATCGCCGCCTCCAAAGCGCTTGCGGCCTGATCCACCCGCCCTTGCTCCGCCTCGTCCAGACCGGCTGTGGCTTGGGCCTGCCGGATCGCCGTATAGATCGCGTTCTTGGCGCCGACGGCGTATTGGCCCGGGAACGTTCCTTCGACCGCTGCGTTATGCAGCGCCTCGGCCTCCGAGATCAGCGCGTTCAGCCTCCCTTTCTCGACCGGACCCGCTTGAATGGCGAGCGTATGCCAGCTGTCGTCTACCTTGAGCTGCCCGTTATGGTTGTTCACGACGACGTCGTTTAACGTAACAAGCGCATAAGTCGCCTGGGTCACCGATTGCGCTTGAAAGGTAAGCGTGATGTACCGATTGTTCACCGGCAAAGGCTGCACCCCTTCATCCAAGCTGGTCGACAAGCGGATTTGTCCGGGCGCGATCTCGGATTGCTCCGTAAGGCGAAGGCCGTTGATCAGCGGGGACGCTTCAACCAACTTCAGCTTGGCCGGATCGAAGCCCACCGTCAGCCCTTGCGTGTACACCTGCTCGTATACGCTGTTCGTCACGCCGCTCACTCCGAACGTCAGCTTCAGCTGCTGACCGGCTTTCACGGCCGCAGGACCTGTCAGGTCGGAGGACGCGATTTTCTCGGCGCTTGCGGAGTCGAGCTTCAAGCGGATTTTGTGCGTTCTTTGGTAAGGCTGTCCGTTGTACGAGGTCTCCACCCGCACTTCGGCGTTCACGAAGGCGCTCAGATCGCTTACTTCAAATTCCACCACCCGGGTATCTTCCGACGCATTGCGGCTGACGACGGCGGCATCGAGCAGCACGCCGCCCTGCTCCACCTTGAATTGCGGAATGATCGAGCTCTGCTTCACCGTGAAGGATACCTTCTTGCGCCCCTGCTGGACCGTAAGCTTGCCCGGTTTAGCCAAGTACGAATCCATGCTCGACGTCTGGTCCGCCGTCGCATGAAGCGCCGTAAACGGAAGGCGGTATACACCATCCTTCGCCGGATCGGGATTCGTGGTATGGACCGATGCCTTGAACGCATCGAGCGCCGCTTGCAGCCCATCCGCCGCCTTGTTCAGCTGCGCCTGCGTAGGCGATGCGCTGTCGGCAACCGCCTTGGCTTGAGCAATCGCGGTGCTCAATTTGCTCTTGGCGTCTGCGGGATACTGCCCCTTCAGGCTGCCTACTACGGCGGCATCATGCGCCGATTGCGCTAGAGCGACAAGCGCCGTCAGCCGGCTCTTGTCTCCGGGCTCAGCCACGAGGGTGTCCGTATCGAAAACGATGCGCACCGTATAATAATTGTCGTAAACAAAGTCGGGCATGCCCGGCAAGCCCATAATTTTCACGTGGATCTTGGCATTCAGCTTGGCCGACAAATCCGGCACCTCGAACTTCACGACTCTCGTATTCTTGACTTCGTCCCGGCTTACGACTTCCGCATCAACGAATTGTCCGTTGTTCTCCGTCTTGAAATATTGCCACCAGCTGCTATTCAGCAAAGTCAAGGATGCGAATTGCTTCCCGTCCTTCACTTCCAGCTTGGCCTGGACCGGCTTCGGAAGGTAATCGTTCACCATCGATGGCTCGTCCTTATCTTCCTTCAGCACGGTAAAACCGATCGTATAGCTGCCCTCCTCAAGCGAGGGAGCCGCACCGGCGGGCGGAATTCGGACCGCAGCGAGAAATACGAAGACGATTAAAAAAACGGATAAAGCTTTCTGTACTGTCCTGCTCAAAGTCATAACGCTCCTTTGTAGTCTCGTAAATAAACCGGGGATCAAGCTCCCCTTGCTTTCCTGGCCGCAGCGGATTACAGGTGCTTCCTAGCTATAATGACGCGCCTGGATGACTTGCTTATTGCGGTTTAATGGTGCTCGTATTGTACTGAATTTGAACGTTGTACTTGTGATCGTAAGGGAATGGCAGCGTTGTAATTTTCACATGCGTATACACGTTCGTTTTGGCCGTCAAATCGGATACCGGGAATTTAACGACGCGGGTGTTGGCCGCCGGATCCGTGCTTACCACGGTCGCGTCAACGTAGCTTCCGTTCTGCTCGGTTTTGAAAAATTGAATCCAATCGCTGTTTTTCAACGTAACCGAGACGAATTTGCTGCCGTTGATCACTTCCAGCTTAGCCGGCTTCTGGAGATAGCCGTCCATGGTGGACGTTTGGTTGGTTTGATCCTTCAACACGGTGAATTCAATCGTATACGTTCCGTCCGCAAGCGCAGGGTTGGCTCCGGCCAGCGGGGCCTGAACGAAGGTCAGCAGCGCAAACATCATCATAAATACGGCGATGGCTTTGGTAAATTGCTTTCTCAAAGGGATTCTCTCCTTTAGGGTCTAATGGTTTTGGAGGCTGCGGACCAGATAGCATGCTGAAATAAAGAACAAAGCTGTAAAGAAAGCAAGAGGGGCTTCATCCCCGGTTTGCGGGTTGTCGGCGGACAGCATGATTTTGTCCACCGGCTGCTTGGCGGCTTCGGCTGCCGGCACAGGCTTCGCGCTTGCCGCCGGAGCTGTCGTCCCGGCCTTAGCGTCTTTGTCGGCGCCGGTCTTCTCCGCAGCCGGAGCGCCCGCTTTATCGGAGGCTGGTTTGGCCGCCGATTCGACTTTCTTTAACTTCTTCGTATCGAACATAAAGCGGATCGTATAGTCATGGTCGTAGTTAATCGATTCGACCGTCACATGAATTTTGGAAAGCATCGGCTTGGACAAATCGTCAAGCTTGAATTCGACAACTCGGGTGTCTTCCTTCTCGTCGCTCTTGATCACTTTCGCATCGGCAAAACCGTTTTTGTCCGGCACTTTGAACATGGTGATCCATTTGCTGTGGTTCATTTGAATTTGCGCGGTGATTTCGCCCTTTTTCACCTGCAAGGTAGCCGGCTTCTCGAAATAATCGTTCGCCATCGAAGCCGACTCGTTCTCCGCTTTGACAATGGTGTAGTCAATCGTATACGTACCGTCGGCCAAATCGGACGCAGCTTGCGCTCCCGGCGCAAAGAACAGGCTCAGGATAAACGCCAGCGTTAAAAATAAGGAGGGTAAAGCTAATGACCTTTTCACGTTGTACGGGCTTCCTTTCCGGTTTATTTGCGTTGCTTCAATGATAATCATTATCATCAATATTGATTATCATTCTCAATTAGAACTCAAAAAAAATGATCCCTTTCCGCTTATTCTGTTGTTCTTTTCGAAATTTTCTGAACATTGCACCCCACCTTTATTTGGTTTTTGGAAATATTTAGACGAAAATTTGTCCGACAGGTTGATCTTATTCCAGTTTCAAGGAAATTGTCAACCCATATTATTGGCAGGAACCAAAAATTTGGTTATTCCATCGCCTCAGAAAATAAATTTTGGATAAATTCCCCAATCCCCATTGACAGTGAAAGTGATAATCATTATCATTTGTAATCGATCATAGATTATCATATCCGGCTCCGCCAGATGGGAGGACGCAAGTGAAACGAATGTGGCATATAGGCATGGCCGTTCTGCTGCTCGGGGCGGCCGGATGCAGTCCGGGGCCATCCCCAGGGAGCGGCGTCACGGCTGCACCGTCCGAGGCGAAGCCATCCGATACGAAGCTATCCGTTCAGGATTTTGCCGGACGCAGCGTGACCTTCCCTGCCGTCCCGACCAAAATCGCAGCCCTAAGCAACGGCGATGTGGATATTATTTATGCGCTGGGCGGCAAGGTCGTGGGACGGCCGACGTCGGCAGGACCGGCGGCCGTCAAAGAAGCGGCCGGCGCGGAGCAGATCGGCAGCACCCACGGCATCGATCTCGAAAAAATCGCTGCGCTGGATGCGGATGTCGTGCTCGGCAACCACCCCTTGAACACGAAGGACATCCCTTCGGTCGAAGGCATCGGCTCCAAAATGCTGCTGACCTCCGCCAATTCGATCGACGAGATCAAGAAGCAGATTACCTTGTTCGGCCAACTGCTGCGGAAGGAAGACAAAGCCCGGGAGCTGAACGAAAGCATCGATGCGAAGCTTAAGGAAATCGGTTCCGGTTCGACCGGCATCAAGCCGAGGGTCTTGCTCGTTTACGGCGCTCCGGGCACCTACATGGCTGCGCTGGGCAGCTCCTTAAGCGGCGATATTCTGGCGAAGGCCGGAGGGGAAAATATTGCGGCGGACTACCCGAAGCTGGAAAGCTACCCGCAGTATGCGCAATTGAACACCGAAAAAATTATCCAGTCGAACCCCCAGCTGGTTCTGCTGATGAGTCACGGCAATCCGGAGAAGGTCAAGGACGGATTTCTGAAAGAAATGCAGCAAAATGCCGCCTGGAACAGCTTGGACGCCGTCAAGCATAACCGCGTGGAGGTTCTGCCGTCCGACCTGTTCGGCACGAATCCCGGCACCCGGGTCATTGAAGCGCTTGACCGGCTGAAAGCCTTGCTTCAAGCCGTGAAGTGAAGTGACGCCCGATGAATAAACAACAACGCCTCTTCAGAAGAAAGCTGCTATGTATTGCGACACCTCTCCTTCTCCTCGCCGTCGCTTTCCATGGCATCGCCTACGGGTCCGTCTCGCTGTCGCTTCAGGAGGTATGGACGGTTTTTACGGCAACCGGTCCGCCTGCGCATGAAAAAATCGTCATGAATCTCAGAGTCCCCCGCGTGCTCGTCGGCATGCTGACCGGCGCATGTCTGGCCGCAGCCGGTGCGCTGCTGCAGGGCGTGATGAAGAATCCGCTGGCCGATCCGGGCATTATCGGCGTCTCGGCGGGCGGCGGGCTTGCCGCCATCATGGCGATGATCGTGTTTCCGCAGCTCAGCTATTTGCTGCCCGCTCTGGCCTTTCTGGGAGCGCTGATCACCTCCGTCGTCATCTATGCGCTGGCTTGGAACAAAGGGGCCTCGCCTCTCAAAATCATTTTGGCGGGCGTCGCGATCAATGCGCTGCTGGGCGCCGTGACCAACGGGCTGATGGTGACGTACAGCGACCGGGTGCAAGCCGTTCTGCCCTGGCTGGCGGGCGGGCTCAGCGGCCGCAGCTGGCATCATCTGCAGTTCATGGCGCCCTACGCCATCACGGGGCTGGCTTTGTCCGTCCTTGCGATCAAGCCGGCCAACCTGCTGCTGCTCGGAGACGATGCCGCCAAGCTGCTGGGGCAGAAGGTGGAGGTGCAGCGCCTGCTGCTGATCCTGCTGTCGTCCTTATTGGCCGGGGCAGCCGTCAGCGTCGCCGGGCTGGTCGGCTTTGTCGGTCTGGTCGTGCCTCACGCCATCCGGCTGCTGGCCGGCGAAGATTACCGCTTTCTCCTTCCGCTGTCCATCGTGGGAGGCGCAGCGCTTGTCGTGCTGGCCGATACGATCGCGCGCTCGTGGTTCGATCCGATCGAGCTGCCTGTCGGCATCTTGCTCGCAGGTCTGGGAGCGCCGTTCTTTTTATTTTTGCTGAAGAAACGGGGAATCGTGTGATGACCGTTACCGCTATCCATACGGACCATATGGAATTCCAGGTCGGCGCCTTCCGGCTTCAGGACGTTACGGCGTCGATCCCGGAAGGGAAGCTGACGGCTATCGTAGGGCCCAACGGCTCGGGAAAATCCACTTTGTTAAAAATCATTGCACAATTGCTGAAAGCCGATCACGGAGAGGTGTACGTTCATAACCGGCAGGCCAAGACCTATAAATCGTTGGAGTTCGCCCAAACCGTATCGATGCTCACCCAATCCAAAGGCCAGCTTCCCGAGCTGACCGTGCGGGAGCTGGTCGCTTACGGCCGCTCCCCGTACAAACGTATGTTCGACCGCATGACGGCGGACGACGAGCGGATTATCGATTGGGCGCTGGACATGACGGGAACCGGCAAAGCAGAGCAGCAAATGTTCCACACTTTATCGGGAGGTGAGCAGCAAAAAGTCCGGATCGCTATGGCCTTGGCCCAAAAAACGAACATCCTGCTGCTGGATGAGCCTACCACTTACCTGGATCTCGCCCATCAGCTCGATGTGATGGAAATGCTGCAACGGATCAATCAAACGTACCGGCTGACGATTGTTATGGTGCTTCACGATCTTCAGCAGGCCGCCAACTATTGCGATTATCTCATTGCGATGAAGCGCGGGCGCGTGGTGGTTTCCGGAAATCCGAAAGAAATCATCTGTCCGCAATTTTTGCAGGACGTGTACTCAATCGAAGCCAAAGTCGCCTTCGAAGACGACTATCCTGTCATCATCCCGATTCGAAAAGCCTGTAAACCTAAGGAGGAAAATATATGGTCATTGTAACGAATACGTCCCACATCACGAAGGGCAACGCCCATAAGCTGATCGAACGGTTCGACAAGGTCGGGAAAGTGGAATATATGGAGGGCTTTCTCGGTCTGGAGGTGCTGCTGACGGAAAATACGCCGGAATACGACGAAGTGACAGTAAGCACCCGCTGGAATAAAAAAGAGGATTTTCAAGCGTGGACCCGCAGCGAAGCGTTCCGGGAGGCGCACTCCCACCGCGGAGGCATGCCGGATTATATTATTTCCAACAAAATCTCGTTCTATGACGTCAAAATCGTAAGACAGCCCATCGCCGCCGGCTGATGATGCAGGAGAGAGCGACCGCTCATGCGGGAGCCTCTCCATTTTTTTACTTCACAAAAGGAAACAGCAGCTTCTGGTTGTCCGACCAGAACATGTTGTCCTGATCGATCACCTTCGTTCCGGTATCGAAGCGGGCGGGCACCTTCTTGCCCTCCAAGGCTTCCACCGCATATTTGACGCCCAGATAGCCCATGCTGAACGGATTCTGGATAATCGTCGCCTGAATGACGCCTTCCTGCAGCGACTCGATATTTTCAGCCGTACTGTCGAACGTAACGGCTTTTACTTTTCCTTCCAGACCCAGCTCCCCGATCGCCCGGACCACCTCAATGGACGAAACGGCATGCACCGCGACGATCCCGTCTACAGGCTCCTGCAGGAGCCGGCGGATTTGCCGGGCGCACGGAGCGGGGTCCGAGGTGCACTCGACCTGCTCCACCACCTTCATCTGGCTGTGCTTGGCGATTTCGTCCAGCACGCCCTGCTCCCGCTGCTCGGTCGTCTTCACGCCCGGCTTGAAGCCGATCACCGCGATGCGTCCCCGGTTGCCGACGAGCGACGCCATTTTGAGCCCCGCCTTGCGTCCGGCCTCGAAGTTGTCGATGCCGATGAAGCTGCGCACCCGCGACGAGTCGATCTCCGTGTCGATGGCGATGACCGGCATGCCACGCTCCGCCGCTTGTCCGGCCGCTTCCGCCAGCGCCTGATCGTCGTTGGCCGCCAGCACCAGCGCTTCCCGCTTGTAGTTGACCGCTTCGTTCACAAGCTGAATTTGGCCCTGCACATCCTCTTCCTGCTTGGGTGCCCCGACGGACAGCTCGACGCCGAACTCCTTCGACGCAGCTTCGGCCCCCGTGCGCACCGTTTTCCAATAATCGCTGTGCTGCGTCTTCAGCACGAGCGCAATTTGCTTCTTCGGCTCCGCGATGTGCGGCTCGGTGTTATCGCTCCCGCAAGACGGGAGCAGCAGGAGGCAGAACACGGCTGCAAGCAGCACCGGAACGGTTCGAAACGACGTTCTTCCGCTAGTCATGACTCCTCCGCCCCTTCCGTTCGTACAGCCGGAAGCCACAGCGTCACGGTGGTGCCTTCTTCCAGCCGGCTCTCGATCTCCAGTCCGTAGGCCTCGCCGTAGCCAAGCCGGATGCGCTCGTGCACGTTGCGCAGGCCGACGGAGGAGCCTTCGCCGCTTGCCGCCTCGCCCGTCAGCAGCCGCTCCAGCTTGTCCACCGGGATGCCGAGCCCGTTGTCGATGACCCGCAGCCGCACCTTTTCCCCGACGAGCTCTGCGGTGATCCGAATGAAGCCTTCGTCCGCCATCATCTCGATGCCGTGATAGATCGCGTTCTCCACGATCGGCTGCAAAATCAGCTTCAGCGTCCGGCAGCCCAAAACCTCCGGCTCCGCTTCGATTGCGAACTCGAATTTGTTCTTGTACCGCATCTTCTGGATGATCAAATAATTGCGGACATGCTCCAGCTCGTCCTGTACAGAGATGATGGTTTGGCCTTTGCTGAGACTGATGCGGAAAAACTTCGACAGCGCCGTAATCATCGTAATGACCTCTTCGCTCTTGCCTCCGCCGGCCAGCCGCACGACGGAATTCAGCGTATTATAAAGAAAATGCGGGTGAATCTGCGCCTGCAGCACCTCCAGCTCGCCCCTGCGCTTCGCTTCCTGCTCGCGGATGATTTGCCCCATCAGCTCGCGGATGCGGGCCACCATATAGTTGAACCGGCGCGACAGCCGCCCCACCTCGTCGTCGCCCTGCGCCTGAATGTGAATGTCGAACACGCCCTGCTCCACCTTGCTCATCGAACGCTCCAGCCTGCGAATCGGCTGCGAAATTTTGGCCGACATGAACGCCGAAATCAGCAGCACGAAGACGACGACAAACAGCAGCAGCCAGGCGATGAAGCCGCCGATTTCCTTCTTGGCGGTCATGATTTCGTCCATATACGAAACGCCGATGATTTTCCAGCCGATATTGTTAACGGTTGCAATGGTGATCAGCCGCTTGTCGCCGCTGGAGGAATCGAGATAGTTGCCGTACGTGTATTTAAGCGCCTGCTCGACATTCTCGTATTTCAGGCCGATATAAATGAGCTGCTGCTGAGGATGGTACACGATGTTGCCTGCGGACTCGTCGATGATGTACACGTACCCCTTCTTCCCCAGGCTGACGCGGCGGCACAGGTCGTCGATCGTCTTGAAGTTGAAATCGACGAGCAGCACGGCCTGCCGCTTCTCGCCGCCGCGTTCGATCGTAATCTGCTTGCTCATGGACACGACCCACGTGTACTTGCCCTTGTACAGATTCTGGATGTGCGGCAGCGAGAAGGTCAGATGGTCCGGGTTCTCCAGCGCCGTCTTGAACCAGCTCTGCTCGGTCAGCTTCGTGTTCTTGCGCATGTCCATGACCGGAAGCCCCGCAATCGGCTCCCCGTCCGCCGTGAACAGCGCCATCGATACGATATCCGTGCGGCTGTCCAGAATCGTCCCGAGCTGCTCGGTCAGCCGCTCTTCGCCCACTGCGACGGAATTCATCCATACCTTTTGCTCCACGGTCCGAAACACCTGCGACATATTTTGCAAGTAAATTTCGAGGTTGTATTTGACCTGCGCGACGATCTGCTCATTGCTAAGAAACGTATTCTGCTCCGCCGTCTTCGTAAATTTGTTGTACAGCATCACGCTGACGAAGGCCATGACCAGCAACGTCAGCAGCGTAAACGACGCGGTGATGATCACCTGAATGCTTTTGACCTTCCACGTATACACAAGAGCTGCCGCCATCCGCCGAAGCCCCCGGGCCGCCCGCTTCATCCGCGCTGTCCCTCCAAGGCCGCGCTCCGGTATTCCTTCGGCGAGACGCCGACATGCTTGCGGAAGCTGAAGCTGAAGTAGTTCGGCTCCGCATACCCGACCCGCTCGGCGATCTCGAACGCTTTCAGATCGGTCGTCCGCAGCAGCTCCTTCGCCGCTTCCATCCGAATGTGCATCAAGTAGTTCACGAACGTCATTTTCGCTTCTTTCTTGAAAATGCTGCTGAAATAGCCGGCGCTGATGTGCAGATGGCCGCATACTTTCTGGATCGAAATGTCGGTCTCGTGGTAATGGCTTTTCGTATAGTCGATCGCCTGCTCCACCAGCGATTTGTACGTATACTGCCGCTGGCTCGCGATGCTGTTCATAATGGCGGTGCACAGACCGAGAATGCGGTTCTTCGCTTCCTGCAGGCTCGTGAACTTGTGCAGCTCCGCGAACGGCACGAAGTCCGTCCCCAGCACCGCATCCAGATCGACGTTCGCGTCTTTGGCCGCTTTGAGAATGGCGGTCAGCATTTCCATCAAGTAAATCTGGTAATCCTTGAACGACACCTGCGTTTCGCCGATGCCTTGAAACAAGCCGTCCACCGTCTCCTGAATTTCCTGCGGGGTGCCGACCTTCAGACAGCGGATCAGCGCATGCTCCTTCAATTCGTCGAAGCGCAGCTTCTCGACGAAACGCGTCTCCACATCGTCGATGCAAATGATCCGGTTATTGCCGAGAATGCCGCGGTAATCGAGCGCCAATACCGCGTCCTTATACGAATAGGACACGTCCGTCAGCTCGCCGCATACGGTGCCGACGCCGATCGTAACGGTAAATTTTAAATATTTCTCAATGCTCTGCCGGATCTCCTCCAGCGCCGTAAGCGTTTTCTTAAGCACGGTAGCTCCGCCTTCCGGCGCCTGAACGTCTACGGTCAACAGCACCAAATAATCGTTGTGCAAAAACACCCGTCCCAAGCGGTGCTTCTCGACGATTTCTTCGGCCACGTTCAGCACGGCGAAGCGCTTCAGCTCCGTGTCCTTCGAAGCTTTCAGCGATGCCGCGGCCGCCCCGTCCGAGTCCTCGCTGCCGTCCGTATCCATGCTGATGACGGATACGACGTAGGCGTCCGCCGCCAGCTCCAGATTGTAGCTGCGGCACTTCTCCTCGATTTCGCGCCGCGGGAGCTTCCGCGCGACCAGCGAGGCCAGGAACACCTCGCGCAGCACGGGCAGACTTCGCCGGTAATGCTCCTGCAGCGTCTGGACGTTTTCCTTCTCCGCCGCTTCTTCGTCAATCCGGCGCTTGATCTTCGCCAGCACGTCGATCAGCTCCTGCGCCGAATACGGCTTGAGCACATATTCGTCGATATGCAGCTTGACCGCTTTTTGCGCATATTCGAACTCGTCGAAGCCGGTCAGGATCACGATCTTCGTCGCTTCGTACCGCTGCCGGATCCACGCCGCCAGCTGAAGCCCGTCCATAAACGGCATGCGGATGTCGGTGACGACGACGTCCGGCACCTCCCGTTCGAACAGCTCCGCCGCCTCCTGACCGTTTTCCGCGGTTTCGATCACTTCGAATCCGTGGCGGGCCCAGTCGATCTCCCGCAGGATGCCTTCGCGCACATCTTCTTCGTCTTCCACAAGCATGAGCTTATACATCGGTCACGGCCTCACTTTGCGCCGCTGCGGGAGCTTGCGCCTCCCGGCTTCGGCAGGTTTCGAAATCTCGTGATAACAATGTACCAGAAGGGCGCCCTGTTTGAAAAGTGGAGGATTTAGGTCATCTGCAAGCCTCACGGCAGCTTATGGCTTCGCGGGGTCCACGCTACTTCCGGCACACCGCCACGCCGATAAAATACCGGATGCCGTCCCGCGGCTTCTCGAAGGTTACTCCGCGCTGGTAGTAAATATCCACCTCGGCAAAGCCGACGAACAGCTCCTCGAACTGCTCCGGCGTGAGCTGGTGAACATGAAACGGTTCGCTGGTCGGCATGCCCCGTCCCCGGCCGAACGGGCTGGACAGCACCAGGATGCCCCCCGGCTTCAGCATGCGGTAGAGGTTGTCCATAAACGTCCTGTCGTCCTTCAGATGCTCGATCGTTTCAAAGCTCAAGATCGTATCGAACAGGCCGAGCCGCTCCGGAAGCCCCGGATCCGTGGCGTCTTCTTGCACATACGTCACCTTCTGATGATGGTATTCCCGGCTCGCGTACCGCAGCGTCTCCTCATCGTTGTCGACGGCGACGATTTCCGTCACTTCCCGCTTCCGCTCCTTGGCCGTCATATGGCTCCCGTACCCGGTTCCGCACGCAATATCCAGCACCCGCCCCTGCGCGTAAGGAGCGGCAAAATAATATCTCGCGATATGCTCCAGCAGCATGCCGTTCGTCGGCTTCATCTGCTTGGGAATAATTCGCTCTCCCGTCCATTCGAGCATCTTTATCACCTCACCCGAAAGCTAAAAAAGACCGCCCATCCAAGTTAACAACTTGAACGGCGGCTGTCAAATTCGTGTCTATTCCTTTTGCCCAGTCTTGACGGTACGCTGATCCGGCGCCAGGTTCACCAGCGCCGGCAGCATTTTTATATCGCTGACCATAGGGGACTGGCACAACGGACATGTCGGGTTATGCTCGAACATAAAATTGTCCCGCATCCACCCGTTGCAGTCTTCTTTCGTACAGGACCAGATCTTGGTCTCTTCCTTGGGGAGTTCCTCAAACATCTTTTTACGATAATTCATGGCCATTCCCCTTTCCGATCTCAATACTAAAAGAAAAAACCGCCCCTAACTTGCGTTAGAAGCGGGCTTGCTGCTTAGTAAACCTTGACAACGTTCTCGGCTTGCGGTCCGCGGTTGCCTTGAACGACGTTGAATTCAACGCGTTGGCCTTCGTCAAGGGATTTGAAGCCTTCGCCTTGGATCGCGCTGAAGTGCACGAATACGTCGCTGCCGCCTTCAACTTCGATGAAGCCGTAGCCTTTCTCTGCGTTAAACCATTTTACTGTACCTGTTTGCATGGGTGTGACCTCCACATTAATTAATATTAATATGCTCATTTTTAACCAAAATTAAAAAATTCACACATTGAAAAAAGTATCATGTAAAAAATGTCACCTTTTTCAATATGTGAATTCCGGTTTCATTTTATAAACATTTATTTCATTCTACCACATTCCGTACGTAAAGGCAAATATCGCCGTCAACAAAACTTCTGACGACAAGCGGCGGCATGTGATTCAATTATAAAGAATTATTTAGAAAAGACAACTAACTTTTGGCGAAGCGCCAGCCGATAGATACAAATGAGCAAGTCAAAATTTACTGTTGTTAATGGAGGAATCGCTGTGGATTATAATGCACCGCAACATCAGCTAAAGAGTCCGAAAAGCTTTGTAGCCGCGCTGCTTCTTGCTTTTTTCTTAGGATCGCTTGGCGTTCATCGCTTCTACGTAGGCAAGGTCGGAACCGGCATTCTGATGCTGATTACCTTAGGCGGCTTCGGTATTTGGACATTGATTGATTTTATCATGATCGCCGTTGGAAGCTTTACCGATTCTGAAGGCAGACCTATCAAAAATTAATTCCTATAGCTTCATCATTTTCGACAAGGAACTGCTGCTGCGCGGCAGTTTTTTATTCACGCTTGTCCGGGAATCGGAGAGTCGCGGCAATGAGAAACGCCACCGCCAGCAAGCCGAAAGGAACGACGCTGATCAAAAAGCGGAACGTCGCCTCCGGATCGGGCCCCGGATGCTCCCCGCTCACATACCCGAACAGCATGCCGACCGCCCAGAACGCCAACGCCGAGATCAAGCCGCTCGAACGCGTAATAAAGCCGCCGACGGCGGTATAGACGCCCTCTCTCCGGCGTCCGGTCCGCTCGAAGTCCCGGTCGATGATCCGGCTGCCGAGCACGGGCGGCGTCACCAGAAAGCCCGCCAAGCCGAACCCGACCGCAACGCCGGCCGCGATGCCGCCCGCCAGATTGCCGCCGAACCACAGCGGAAGGACGGACAACCCGTACACGGCCAAAGAAAGCCGCCAGCCCCGGACCGCCCCCAGTCGGCGAACGATCCAATACCACACGGCAACCAGCGGAATGACCGAGACGAATACGGAGGCAAGGAGCAGGGATACTTGCGATTCCGGGATGCGCAGAACGTATTTGGCATAAAACGGAATCATCGAGCCAATCAGCCCGTTCACCGTCTGCGCGAACGAGTTGGCCAGATTGAACAACCAGAACACGCGGTTTTTGAGCGTTTCGCGGAACGCCTCCACCAGCCGGAGCGGCGGTTCTTGGCGGGCTTCCTCGCTTTCCCTTACGGCCGCCATGCACAGCAGCATGAATACGGCAAAAGCGGCGGCATACACGAGCGCCATCCGTCCGAAGCCCATCGCGGCGAATAAGACCGGCGTCAGCGCCGAGCCGATAAGGATGGCGGCGATCTGGAAGCCCTGCTGGATGGCGGAGGCTTTGGCCCGCAGCCGCTCGCCCCGGAACAGCTCCGGGAACAAAGCGCCGTAGTTCACCCACAGAATGGCCGAGACGCTCTCGAACAGCACGAGCGCGATCAGAAACCAAACGAACAAGCTGTAGCCGGACAAGCCTTCCGGCACCGCGAATACCATAAGGAACGTCAGCATGAACGGCGGAACGGACCCTACGATCCACGGCTTGCGCCGTCCGAAGCGGCTGCGCGTCCGGTCCGATAAATAGCCGAACAAGGGCTGGCCCAGCGCATCCCAGATCAAGTAAACCGTTCTTGCGAGCGTGGCAAGCCCCACGCCAAGCCCCAGCTTCTCCACGTAGTAGTAGCTGTAGAACGCGCTGAACGCTTGCGTCGGGATCATCATGGCGAGCATGCCCAGAGCGAAGGCGGTCGGGGAATTCACAACCTTTTTCATCCAGGAACAGTTCCCCCTTCGGCATCTTTATCCGTAAGCGCTGCCAACAATACTTCTGGAAGTTTGCTTCCTATACCCCTATGTCGGTCTGTCGTGAAGTATTCCAATTTATCCGATTTGTAATCTAATTGAAATGTAATTTTCATCGTTCTTTAATGTTCGCAGACTATAATAATCCTTGACCCCCTTTTTAATATATAAAACCTTTAGACCCACAGCCCGTTGCTTGTGGGTCTCTTTCTGTCCATTTGTTGGAAGGCAAAAAAAGGACAGTCACCACAGGAAATTGCTCCTGTCCGAGACCGTCCCGCTGACGTTACATCTACAGCTTAAACTTGCCAATCACTTCCTGCAGCTCCTGCGCCATCCTGCTTAGCGCCTCCGCGGATGCGAACACCTCTTCCATCGAGGCGCTCTGCTGCTCCGTTGCCGCCGCGACGCTTTGCGTATTGCCGGCCGATTGTTCGGCAATGCCGGCCACATCGTTGGCCTTCTCGACCATGCTTTGCGCGTTGGCATTCACTTGGGACACAATCGAGGCGACCTCCATGCCTTCGGCAGCCACTTGTTCGATGGAAGCGACGATTTCCTTGAACGTCTCCCCGGTCAAATGAACCATGCTGATCCCTTCTTTGACAACCTCCGTACCGTCATGCATCGATTGGACCGCATTTTCCGCTTCCGCCTGAACCTGTTGGATCAGCTCGCGAATTTGACCTGCGGCTGCGCCGGACTGCTCCGCCAGCTTGCGCACCTCGTCGGCCACGACAGCGAATCCTCTTCCGTTTTCGCCGGCCCGTGCCGCTTCAATCGCCGCATTGAGCGCCAACAGGTTGGTTTGACCCGCAATTTCGGTAATTAAGGTCACGATATTGCCGATTTCATTAATTTTATCCCCTAAATGGTTCACCGCTTCGGCCGTATGGCTGACGGTCTCTTGAATCAGGTTCATCTGCTCTACCGTTTTCATCACGACGGTATTCCCATCGCTTGCTTTATTGTTCGTAGCAACCGTTAAATGGGATACGGATTGAATCGATGCCGCCGCTTTGTCCATCCCTTGGGACACTTCGCCCATCGCCTGAGCAAGATCCATCGCACTGCTTACTTGCCGTTCCGCGCCCGAAGCAATTTCCTGAACGGCGTTAGCAATATGATCCGCCGTATTTCGCGTCTGCTCCGCACTTGCCGATAATTCCTCCGAGGTCGAAGCCACCAGTTCCGAATTGGAGCCGACTTGACCGATCAGATGGCGCAAATTGACCGTCATCCTATTCACCGCGGCCGACAGCATGCCCAGCTCGTCGTTCGAAGTGACCGCCACCTCTTCGCGCAAATCGCCGGAGGCGATCTTTTCCGTTGCGGTCATCAAGCGGTTCAAAGGCCGGTGAATCGATCTGATAATCCCCAAGACCAGCAGCATTCCAAGCAATACAGCGATGACCATAATAATAAGCGTCGTTCGGAAAATCCCCCGGCTGGCCTGGGCAATTTCATCCAAATCCATGATCCCGACAATTTTCCATCCGGTTAGCTCGTTCGTCTCAAATATCGCCTTTTTTCGCTTCCCGTCAGCAGATACATAGTCCACGATACCTTCGGGCTGCTCTTTCATTTGGGCAACGGCCGATTCGGTATTTTCGGTCCCGATGGCAAGCGTCGGATGGGTGAGATATTTATACCCCTGATCCAAAATGGTAACATACCCCTGCTCTCCCACTTTGATCGCATTCACTTGCTGGGCGAGGTTATTCAAGCTCAATACGACGCTGACCACTCCGGACCCGTCCTCGGTCGCTTTGGAAGGGACAACGATAACCTTCCCATCCTGACTGATGATCGGACTGCTGACAAGAGCCTCTCCTTTTTTGGCCAGAGCGTTCTTGTACCAAGGGCGGTCCCTGGGATCAAACCCGGCAGCGAAGGTTTGCTGCGGAGAATTCAGCAATTTGCCGTCCTTGGTTGCATATTGCACGTGATCGTATTCTTTCTTCACCGCTTTGATCGGATCAAGCACTCTACGAAGCTCCGGACTTTTCTCACCGTCCACCATGCCGCTGTTCACGGTTTGCGCAAGATAATTCAAGTCCTCCAAGCTGGTTGTAATTAATTTGGTTGTCTGTTGATTGACAGCGTCAACGCTCTGCTTCGTATTTCTCAGGATTTGTTCGGTAATATCTTTGTCCGCTTTCTGATATGAAAAATACCCCAAGGCACCGGTTGGCAAAAGCAAGACTGCCAAAAACGCAAGGATCAACCGATTTTTAATCGACATCACCAAGCGCAGGTTCAATTTCAGTTTTTGCTGTAACTTCGGTTTCGGTTGCGACTTCTGCTGTGGATTCACGCTGTTTCCTCCTGCCTGTTTTGTCTCTTTCTTTTGTCCCAAAAATAAAAGACTCTTTTTTATTTCGGCAGCAGACCCCGATATTATTAGGTCTTATGGCGTATATTTTTATAATAGCGTTTTCAAATCAGTAATCGGAATATAAATTCCTAGTTATGAATAAATATACATTCCATTTCTTTAGGAAACGAGATAACACCGATCATATATGGCAAAAATAGGTTTAATTCTAAATTATTAACTTCAATAACATGCATAATTATGGTATATTTTCATTGTTTTCACCCATCGTTGAGAATTGGTTAGGATCAGGGAAAACCAATGACATCCAGTGCAGCAGCTTAAAAACCCAACCAAAGTCATAGTGCTAAAGACGGGAACCGTCAGCCGGCGAACATTGTGAGCCTGCGTCTCAAACGAGGAGGGTAGCGTAAACAGAACCAAGTACATAGGAGGAGCTCGAATGATTACAAAGCAACACAGAGGAAAAACATATCGACGAATGATTTCAAGCTTTCTTGCGCTGCAACTCGTTGGCGCCGCTGTCGGCATGCAGGCGTGGGCCTCATCGGAAGCCGCCGTATCCCCCAGCGGGGTAAAAACCTTATCTCCCGAAGGTGCGATTCAGCCGACCGGACCGTGGAATCTCGGAACCCGCGCCGGGGACCATCTTTATGTCGCGGGCATGCGG
>NZ_BILX01000029.1 GCF_004000785.1 Paenibacillus ehimensis NBRC 15659
TTTCCGGCCGGCGCATTTTTTTGCCTTCGGGCACTACAATAAGTAGTGTACGGTAATTAGGAGGTGACGCGGAGCGGAGGATACCAGGCGGATAAAAGGGAGCGGTCCTCAAACGAGCCTGAGAAATTCGTATTTAATTCAAGGAGGAATGTATGAAATGGCCATGTTTTCCGAAGTGGGAGCTTTAATTGTACGTATCGTATTGGGAGTGACTTTTCTTTTGCACGGGCTGCAAAAGTTTCAATCGGGGATTGAAAAGGCTGCGGGCTTCTTTCAAAGCATCGGCTTGCCCGGTTTTCTGGCTTATGCGGTCGGGGGCATCGAACTGATCGGCGGCATCTGCATGATTCTCGGTCTGGGCGTGCGCGTGTTTGGCGCGTTGTTTTCGATCATTATGCTTGGCGCAATCCTGACCGTCAAGCTGTCGCAGGGTTTTGTCGGCGGGTATGAACTGGATCTTGCGCTGTTCGCCATGTCCCTGCATCTGTTGATCAGCGGGAATCGTGTGCTGGCGGTGGACAGCTTGTTCCGCAAGCGGAGCACCGAAGGGGCGAGCGCCTAGCGCGCTTGGAGCTGTTTTGCGATTGGGCAGCATATGGGCCGAACGAGGGGCTGAGCCAAAAGTAGACGGATGGGCCGATCTACTAGAGGGGCAGCCTCTTTTCTTTAGCGATCGATCGCTGTCGATCCGGATTGGAGTATGGTATAGTTGGAACGTAGGAGGCATAGGATCAGCGCCGGTAGAAGAAGTCGCACTACATCATTATAGGAGACCTACTCAAATCATGGAAAAGAAAAACGTACATTTCGGCGGCGTACTGGCCGGTATTTTGGTGGATCAGGTCGCTTCGTTCGTCTCTTCGCTGTTGATCGGCACGATCTATGTCACGTCCAATCAGATCGGTCCGAGCGAGATTTCCAAGGTATATTCGGATACGCCGATGTTGATCGTTTACCTGCTTGTCGGCTTGTTCTGCACGGGGCTTGGCGGGTATGTGTCGGCTTCGGTCGCGAAGCGGGACGCTTATTTTCACGCTTCGATTATCGGGGTGGTGGGAGCCGCGATCGGCTTCTATTATTCGTTCGCCAACTTCGAGGTTCCCTTGTGGTATCATCTCATCGGCTTCGTGGCCGTTATTCCCGCCGCCTTGCTGGGAGGGCGTGCCGCTTTCCTAAAAAGAAGGCGGGCCACCCCGGATAAGCCGTCCGGCAGGAGCGCGAAGCCGGATTGACCGGCGGTTCGCAGGCGGGCGGCTTTGTCCCCGCGCGTATCGCCAAACGAAAGACCGTCCGAATGATGAATCGGACGGTCTTTTGCCGTGCATGTCAGCTTTGTGCCGAGATGGTCTGATGTGCGGACGAGGCTGCGGACGGGTGGAGCATTTTACCGCTTTTCCAACGACGGAGAACGAGAAAGCCGCGTAAATATTCGTCGGCGATCATCGACGCATAAATTCCGGTCAAGCCCCAGCCGAGCCGAATGCCGAGGAAGTAAGAAAACGGCGTTGCGAGCAGCCAGAGCGAGATCATTCCGGTAATCATGATGAACCGGGTATCTCCGATTCCCGTTAACGCGCTGCCCATGGCCATATTGATCATTTTCCCCGGCTGCAGCAGCAGGTTCAAGCCGAGCAGCGCAACCCCGAGCGCTACAATCTCGGCATCTACGGTGAACAAGGACAGCACCTTGCTGCCGAATACGTACAGCAGCAGCGCATTGGTCATGACGACCGCAAGTCCCGTCCCCATTCCCCGATAAGCGGCGCGGTAAGCCTCTTGTGTCCGTCCGGCCCCGAAAAGATGAGCGATCTGAATTTGCAGAGCCATGGCGATGGAATACCCGAGCGTAAAGCAAAACGACTCCATCGTGTTCATATAGGTCCGCGCCGCCAATTCCGTCGCCCCGAGCATCGCTATGAACGAAAACAGAATCAGCTGCGAGAAAACCCACGAAGCCGAGTGCACGCCCATAGGCCAGCCGATCTGCATCGTTTCGCGGAACAACGGGCGGTCGAATTGCAAAAAGTCTTTCCACCCGATCCGGCGCTCGAACGAATGCACGAACAGGAAGGCGAGCACGATCGTGGCCAGCAGACGGCTGACAAGGGTAGAAACGGCCACGCCGGCCAGCCCCCATTGCGGGAAGCCGAAGGCGCCGTAAATAAAGGCGTAGTTCAGCACGACGTGAATGACGTTCATCCCAATGGCGATATACATCGGACCGCGCGTGTTCCCCGTATTGCGAATCGCCGTGCTGAGAGCGGCCGTAGCGGCGGTCAGCGTCATGCCGCCGCCGACGATGGAGATGTACGTGTCGGCCATCGGCAGCAGCGCGGCAGGGACCTGCAGCAGCGCGGCGATATCGCGGGCAAACACATAGAGCGCGAGACTGAGCAAGGCCCCGATCACGACCGATATATTGACGGACATGATGGCTACCGTCCGCGCGTCTTCCGGCCTGCGGGCGCCGAGCTTTTGCGCGATCAGTACGCCGGCCCCGTTGGCGACCGTCATGAACAAGATCGTGACGGCGGCAAACAATTGCGTGGAAATGCCCACGACGGCAACCGCGCCGTCCGATATGCGGCTGACCATCAGCGTGTCCGCCGTGCCCAGCAAAAACTGCAGAAACATTTCAATAAAAATAGGCCAGGCGAGCGCCCATAGTGTAAACTTTTTGTCGTCATTCATGTTCCGTATCCTCCTGATGCCGTATTCCCATATCACATTATAGAGCGTATACTTGAAAGCATGTATCAGTATCCGAACTAAAATTATCAATTTATAAACCTGACTTCGTATGGTAAGAGGGTGAAAGCGATTCCAATTCTCGAATTTACTTCCCCGCCGCTGCCCCATTATTTGTCCAGCGGCTTCGGCATTATTGCGCCCGGGCGCAAGCACCCGAACCGGCGCAACATCGGCGTGTTCGATCTGCTCGTCGTGCAGGAAGGCTGCATTTATATTATGGAAGGCGGCGTTTACTACGAAGTTACGGCCGGCCATGCGATCATTCTCAGGCCGGACCGGCACCATTATTCGCCGCAGGGGTGCACGACGGATACGGCGCATTATTGGCTTCATTTCAACACGACGGGCGTGTGGAGAGAGACCGAGGAGGGAGTGCCTACGCTGCCGCCCGTCTCGATGGAGGAAAAAAGTTTCACGATGCAAACCTTCGCCATTCAGCTTCCCCAGTTTATCAAGCTGTTGAAGCCGACGGCCGTCTACCGGACGATGCAGCATCTCGGCGAGCTGGAGAAGGAGTCGCACCGCAACTGGGCGCGCTGGAAGCATCAGCAGCTGTTTCAGCAGGTGCTGGAGCAGCTTAACGCTTCGCTGCAAGCGGAAACGCCGCCGCCCGGAGCCGAAGTGGCGGACCAAGCGGCATCCTACCTGCGCCAGCATTTCAAACAGCAGGTGACCGCGCGGAGCTTGGGGGAGGCGCTTAATTTTCATCCTGTATATATCGCGCGCTGTATGCAGCGGGAATTCGGCTGTTCGCCCTTCGAGTATTTGCTGCGTTACCGGTTGGAGCAGGCCAAGATGCTGCTGCTGCAGACCGACTTCCCGGTCGCCCGGGTGGCCGAAGAGGTCGGATTCAACCAAGCGGCGTATTTTACGTCCTGCTTCGTCAAAGTAGAGGGCTTGACCCCACGCGCCTATCGCAAGCGCTTTTCCCATGCCTGACCCGGTACCGTGGCGCACAAGCTCACAGCAAGGCCGTTTCTTCTTCGGAGGAAACGGCTTTTTTGCCGGTCATAGGATCGTTTTGGTTCGTCTATCGGGGGGCTTGAACGATTGGAAGCACCGATGCATGCGGGATGAACGATTGTTCCAGCCTATGATAGCGATAGGGAATTTGTAATTGATGGCACAGGTCGCCCTCCCTATAATGAAAATCGTTAACCGTCATTCGGGGACCGAACGATGGAATCGAAAGGGGGAGCAAGCGATGCCTATGATAGCGATAGGGAATTTGTAATTGATGGCACAGGTCGCCCTCCCTATAATGAAAATCGTTAACCGTCATTCGGGGACCGAACGATGGAATCGAAAGGGGGAGCAAGCGATGCGGCAGTTGCAAAATCAAGACCCCGCGGTGGCGGAAGCCATCCGAAAAGAGTTCGCACGGCAGCGGGATCATATCGAGCTGATCGCTTCCGAGAACTTCGTCAGCCCGGCCGTCTTGAAGGCGATGGGGACGGTGCTGACCAACAAATACGCCGAGGGGTATCCCGGCAAACGGTATTACGGCGGCTGCGAGTATGTGGATCTTGCCGAATCGCTCGCCATCCAGCGGGCGATGGAGCTGTTCGGAGCGGAGCACGCCAATGTGCAGCCGCATTCCGGAGCGCAGGCCAACATGGCCGTTTATCTGGCGGCCGTTCGCCCAGGCGATACGATTCTGGGGATGAATTTGGCGCACGGCGGCCATCTCACGCACGGAAGTCCGGTGAACGCCTCCGGTCAGATGTACCGGTTCGTTCCTTACGGCGTGAACGAGAAGACGCACCTGCTCGATTACGATGAAGTGCGGAGCCTGGCCCTCAAGCACAGGCCGCGGATGCTCGTCGTCGGCGCGAGCGCTTATCCGCGGATTATCGATTTCGAACGGCTGGCGCAAATCGCCGCCGAGGTCGGAGCTTTGTTCCTCGCGGATATGGCGCATATTGCCGGCCCCGTCGCCGTCGGACTGCA
Source organism: Paenibacillus ehimensis NBRC 15659 (assembly GCF_004000785.1). Taxonomy (GTDB): domain Bacteria; phylum Bacillota; class Bacilli; order Paenibacillales; family NBRC-103111; genus Paenibacillus_G; species Paenibacillus_G ehimensis. Next base: position 4,702 of record NZ_BILX01000029.1, read on the forward strand.
TCCGAGTCCCGTACCGCATGCGCACTTCGTGACGACGACGACGCACAAAACGCTGCGCGGGCCGCGCGGAGGCATCATTTTGTGCCGCAAATCGTGGGCGTCCCAGATCGACAAGGCGGTCTTCCCGGCGACGCAAGGGGGGCCGCTGATGCATATCATCGCCGCCAAGGCGGTGGCGTTGGGCGAGGCGGCGCAGCCGGCCTTCGCCGACTATACCGCGCGCGTGCTGACGAACGCGAAAGCGCTGGCCGAGGGCCTGCTCGCGCAAGATTTGAATGTGTTGACCGGCGGAACGGACAATCACCTGCTGCTGCTCGATCTGCGCAGCATCAAGATGACCGGCATCGACGCGCAGGAGCTGCTCGACAGCGTCGGCATTACAGTGAACAAAAATGCGATTCCTTTCGATACGGCAAGTCCGATGGTCACCAGCGGCATCCGTATCGGTACGCCGGCGGTCACCACAAGGGGCATGGGGCCGGCCGAAATGGCCGAGCTTGCGGGCGTGATCGGTGCGGTGCTCAAGCACCCGAGCCATGCCGGCGTCCGCGGGCAGGCGCGCCGAAAGGTGAAGGAATTGACGACGGCCTTTCCGCTCTATGACGACATCATCGATTGAAGAAAGAAGGGAATGCCATGGAGTTCGCGTCTCTTGAAGAAAAGGAAAGCGCGCTGTTTCCGACGTACGCGCGGCATCCTCTGACCTTCGTCCGGGGCGAAGGCTCGCGGCTGTGGGATGATCGGGGGAACGTCTATCTGGATTTTATGTCGGGACTCGCCGTATGCAACCTGGGCCACGTTCCCCCTCAAGTCAAACGGAGCGTGGAGGAGCAGTTGGGGCGGCTGTGGCACGTAAGCAATTTATTTCAAAGCCCCCAGCAGGAGGCGCTGGCGAAGCTGCTCGCGGAGCATAGCTGCGCGGACCTGGCGTTCTTCTGCAACAGCGGCGCGGAGGCGAACGAAGCGGCCATCAAGCTGGCCCGGCGCTATGCCCAGCGGGTGCAGGCCAAGGAGCGGTACGAGATCGTGACGTTCGAGCAATCGTTCCACGGCCGGACGCTTGCCACGCTGACGGCGACCGGACAGGACAAGGTGAAGGACGGCTTCTACCCGCTCCCCGAAGGGTTTGCGTATGCGCGGTATAACGATATCGAATCGGTGGGGGCGTGTATCACCGAGCAGACCGCAGCAGTCATGCTGGAGCTCGTGCAGGGCGAGAGCGGCGTGCATCCCGCCGATCCGGCGTTTGTCCGGGAGCTGGCTCGGTTGTGCCGGGAGCGCGACCTGCTGCTGATCGTCGACGAGGTGCAGACGGGGATGGGGCGTACGGGCAAGCTGTTTGCCTACGAGCACTACGGCATCGAGCCGGATATCGTGACGCTGGCCAAAGGGCTGGCGAGCGGCTTGCCCGTCGGAGCGATGCTGGGGAAGCGCAAGCTGCGCGAAGCCTTCGCGCCCGGCAGCCACGCCTCAACGTTCGGCGGGTCGCCGCTCGCTATGGCGGCAGGCATCGCCACGCTGCGGACGATGCTGGAGGAACGGCTGCCGGAGCGGGCGGCAGCGGCCGGGCGCTACGCGCTGCGAAGGCTGGCCGCGGAGCTGCACCAAGCTCCGCCGGTGAAGTCGGTCCGCGGGCTTGGGCTGCTGATCGGCATCGAGCTGGACCGGCCGGTCGGGCCGTTCATCCGCGAGCTGCAGCATAAGGGCTTGCTGGTGCTGCCGGGAGGGCCATACGTGATCCGGTTTATGCCGAATTTGTACGTGGCCCACGATGAAATCGACCAGGCGGTGGAATGGCTTGCGGATGTCCTTTTCCAAGCCTCGGACAAGTAGTTCCGCGGGAGCAAGGAAGCTTAATGACTTGCCGCTGCCGGAAAGGAAAGGCTGCCGGGTTACCCGGGGCTTTGGGTTTTGACCGTAGTGATAAGCTGCTCCATAAAGACCCGGCTTGCCGCGCATAAATATTTATTTTTCCGGTACACGACACCGATCTGCGTCGTGATCGCGGGATTCGCGATCGGGACAATGCGGATTCGCGTATCGGCGATATAGTCGAGGTATGCCTTCGGCAGCACGGTGACGCCGACCCCTTGAGCGACCATATTGATAATCGACTCCATCGTCGTCATCTCCAGCACCGGCTGCGGGGCGAAGCCAAACGCCCGGCACCGCTCGTCCAGAAGCTGCCGCAGATGATAGTTGCCCGGCAGCAAAATGCTGGGCGTCTCCCGCAGCGCCTCAAGCGTCACGGAGGGCTTCTGCCCGATGGGATGATCAAGCGGAGCCGCCAGTGCAAGCTCCTGCTTGCATAACGGGATCGTTTCCAGCTCCTCATGCTCCATCGGCATGAAGACGATGCCGAGATCCAGCTCGTTGTGCAGCAGCCCGTTATAAATATCGCCGGTGCGGAGGCCCTGAACGGACAGCTTGACGTTCGGATACCGCTCGTGAAACGAGATGACGGTCGGGGGCAGCAAATAATTGACGACCGTCAGCAGCGCCCCGATGGTAAGCGAGCCGCGCTTTAAGCCTTGCAGCTCGCTGATGGCGGCGCGGGCTTGCGACAGCTCGTGGAACACGCTGTAGCTGTGGCTGAGCAAAATTTTGCCCGCCTCGGTAATGATCGTTTTTTTGCCGACGCGGTCGAACAGGGGCGAGCCGATTTCGTGCTCAAGCGTGCGGATTTGCTGGCTGAGCGACGGCTGGGCGATGCCGAGCTTGTCTGCGGCGCGCGTAAAATGCAGCTCCTGGCATACGGCCATGAAATATTCCAATTGTCTGAGTTCCAAGGGACATTCCTCCGGGATGACGTTCGATTGATCGCCTAATCATAGATTTTGACGATCATTATATAGTAAACGATAGGAAAATGGAAGGGTAGGTGAAGACTCCGTGAGGCTTCATTACATTCAGCACGTGCCGTTTGAAACGCTCGGCCTCATTGAAGCGTGGGCGCGGGAGAAGGGCCATACGGTAACGGGAACGAAGGTATACGAGCAGGCTTCGCTCCCCGCGCTCGGCGACTTTGATATGGCCGTCGTATTGGGCGGTCCGATGGGCGCCAACGACGAGCGCCTCTATCCGTGGCTCAGCGCGGAGAAGGCATGGATTGCCGCCGCCATCCGGCAGAAGAAGCCGCTGCTCGGCATCTGTCTGGGCGCCCAATTGATTGCGGAGGCGATCGGAGGCAAGGTCCGCCAGAACTACTACCGGGAGATCGGCTGGTTCCCGGTCGAGCTGGCCGAGGCGGCGAAGCATAGCCCGTTGTTCCGGGGCTTTCCCGACCGGTTCGTCCCGTTTCATTGGCACGGGGATACGTTTGAGCTGCCGGATCGGGCGGTGCGTACCGCCAGCAGCAAGGGCTGTCCGAATCAGGCATTCGTTTACGAAGACTATGTCGTCGGCCTGCAGTTTCATCTGGAGATGGACGAGGCGGGGATCAGCCGGATGCTGAAGCACGGCAAGGACGATTTGATACAAGGCCCTTACGTGCAGAAGCCGGAGGAGATGGCGGACCGCGCGGAGCTGGTGAATGAGGCGAAAGCCATGTTGCACACGCTGCTGGACGCGCTGGAAAGACGCTGTTCGGAGACGGAGTATAGGCGGTTCGCTTCCGGCAAGGGACAGGTTTACCCGATCATCGGAGATTAGAAAACAGGGGGAATCGAGATGGAAACAGGCTCCACACGCGTAAAAAGAGGAATGGCGGAGATGCAAAAGGGCGGTGTCATCATGGACGTGATGAACGCGGAGCAGGCGAAGATCGCCGAAGCGGCGGGCGCAACGGCGGTCATGGCGCTGGAGCGGGTTCCTGCGGATATCCGCGCGGCCGGCGGGGTGGCCCGGATGGCCGATCCGACGGTTGTCGAGGAAGTGATGAAGGCCGTGACGATTCCGGTGATGGCCAAAGCCCGCATCGGCCATTATGTGGAAGCACGGGTGCTGGAATCGCTCGGGGCCGACTATATCGACGAAAGCGAAGTGCTGACGCCGGCCGACGAGCTGTTCCATATCGACAAACGGGCATTTACCGTGCCTTTTGTCTGCGGGGCGCGCGACTTGGGCGAGGCGCTGCGGCGGATCGGGGAAGGCGCTTCGATGATCCGCACGAAGGGCGAGCCGGGCACCGGGAACATTGTGGAAGCCGTGCGGCACATGCGGATGATGATCGGCCAAATGCGCAAGGTGCAGGGCATGAGCAAGGACGAGCTGATGGCCGAAGCCAAAGCGTTGGGCGCGCCTTACGAGCTGCTGCTGCACGTTCATGAGACCGGCCGTCTGCCGGTTGTGAATTTTGCGGCGGGCGGGGTGGCGACCCCGGCGGATGCGGCGCTGATGATGCATCTGGGCGCGGACGGCGTCTTCGTCGGGTCGGGCATTTTCAAATCCGACGCGCCGGAAAAGTTCGCCGCAGCGATTGTGGCGGCAGCCACACATTATACGGATTATTCCTTGATTGCGCAGGTATCCAAAAATCTGGGCACCCCGATGAAAGGAATCGAAATTGCCACGCTGCAAGCCGCCGAACGGATGCAGGAGCGCGGCTGGTAAGTGATCAAACCCATCCTTTGCGATGGGTTTTTTTTATTTTTGTATAATGTCGAATCATTGGATTCCAAGTCATCGAATTACCAAATAAAGTAATGATATTCCATTGTGAGGGAGTAATCCTTAATTATACAATATTACCAGAGGCGAGACGAACATCCGCTCACTCGAGTTCACAGCATTGGAGGAGATGAAGTGCAACCAGAACGCCAGCCTGACGGTCACAGACGGTTTTTAAAACAATATGCCGAGGAATATAAGCTGGGAACGTACTTTCCCGAAAAGCTGACATTGCTCAGCAAGACAGAGCCCGTCTCCTTCCAATGGCTTCGGGAGACGGAGCGGGGGGCCGTCGTGTTCCTGCTAAGCGCATACTGCTCGGCTTGCAGCATGGGGCCAGTTCAAGAGTTCGCGGAACGGTTCGGAGCTTTCCGCTACTGCGTGTTATTCGAAGGAAGCGCGGAAGCGATGGAACAGCAGCGTGAGATCTACGATTTGGACATGCCGTTCTACCTGTGCGATACCGTGAAGCTGCAAAGCCAACTGAAGATAGGCGTCGTTCCTTACGCCCTGATTTTGAATAAGCTCGGACAAGCGGTCGGCGCAGGCATCTTCAATGACTGCGGGAAGCTCGAACAGTTGGCTGCCCCGTTGATCCGCGTGTATGAGCGCAGTATGGCGCAGATATGAAGTCTTTTGCTTATACCATGAGATGCGCAGGTCAAGCCTTTTGCAAAGTATACCGGTTCCATAAACCCGTTGTATTGCTGTCTCTGTTCGTATATCTGATGGTGGCCCTGCAGTCGAATATCGGCATTTACTTAAGCAAGCGGATCGTAGACCAGCTCGCCGGGAACAATCTGTATCTGCTCATGGGAAGCATCGCGCTTCTTCTCTCGTTTCAGCTTGTGCGGCTGCTGCTGGAAACGTATTCCCAGCTCAAAAGCAGGCGGATGCATATGGCATTTGCCGTCCATTGCGAGAACGAATTGATCGATCTCGTCGCAAAGACGGAGCTGCTGGATAAGGAGCACCCCCAGTTTACAGGCGACTTCTCGTATTGGTCCTTCATTAACGGCAAATATCTGGAATCGTATTCCACCGTGACCCAGTTCGTCAAGCAGGGCTTGATCGCGGCGATAAGTTTGGGTTATCTGCTGTACTATCACCTGTACATCGGGTTGCTGGCGCTGCTTGTCGGTACGCTGAAGGGCATTTACGATCTTCGCGCCGTCCGGCGTAGGGTAGCGATCAACGAGGAGATGATGAGGCAATCCCGGGGGTACCATTATTATTTTGATTTATTGACGGGCTCCCAGACGCAGAAGGAAATGGCGTTGTTTCAATTGGTGCCCTATTTCCGGCAGAAATGGCTGCGCAAGAAGGAGGAGGCTAACGCCTTATCCATGCAGCTCGAAGCCTTAAATCTGAAAAGACAAGCTTCCGGCGAGCTGCTGTCCATTATTAGCTCGGGCTTCGTTATCGTCATGACCGCGCTGCTCATTTATAAAGGCTCGCTGACGATCGGAGATTATGTGGCCATCACGATGGCGCTAACGATGACAGAAAGCAATATTACGATGATGTTCGCTTCGATCTCGAAGCTGACGGAAAATGCGGCCCATATCGAGAGGCTAAGCAAGATCGAAAGCGGCGTGCATGCCGCCGCCCGCCTGCCGGAGCAGGCGGAGCCCCGGCCCTTCCGCTTTCAGGAGGAGCTTCGGATTCATAACCTTACGTTCCGCTATCCGAATCGGGACGAGCCGGCGCTGACCGGCATCAACGCAGAGATTCGCAAAGGCGAAATGATCGCCATTCTGGGCGAGAACGGCTCGGGAAAATCGACGCTGGTCAAGCTGCTGCTGGGCCTTTACCGGAGCGATACCGACGCCATCTTATACGACGGTGTGAGCGTCCGCCAGTTGGACCGGGTCGGGATGTGGCGCAAAACGAGCGCCGTCTTCCAGGATTATATCCGCTATATGACGGATGTGCGGGACAACATCGCCGTCGGCAATATCGTCGAGGTTCACAATACGGACAAGCTGCATTCGGTGCTCGCGAAGGTTGGGCTGTCCAAGACGTTCAAACACGGCTTGGATACGAAGCTGGGAACGCTGGAGGATAACGCGGTTAACTTGTCCGGCGGACAGTGGCAAAGGCTCGCTTTGTCGCGCGTGTTCGTCTCGGAGGAGCACGAGCTGGTCGTGTTCGACGAACCGACCTCCGCGCTCGATCCGGTCAGCGAAGTCCGGCTGATGAATGAAATGCTTGAGCACTGCCGTGGGAAAACCGTCCTAATGGTATCCCACCGGGTCGGAATTGCGCGGAGAGCTGACCGCATCTTCGTGATGGAGAGCGGGCGCATTGCCGAGGCCGGGACGCACGACGAGCTGCTTCACAAGCAAGGACTTTATTATGAGATGTGGCATCAGCAAAAGCAGTGGTACGACTAATTCAGGCGAAAAGAGGGAGTAACGATGTCGTTCAACCGTAAACCGGGCGGATCAGCCGACAGCGGCCCGCCGATCGGTTCCGTGCTATCGGACCTGCCGCCCCATCTCAGTGCTTTCGGAACGCCTGCGGAGCCGGGCGAAGCGACGGGTACGGCGCTGCTGTTCGTTTCCACCTATTGCTCGCATTGTATCGATCTGCTGCCGCATATCGACGCGATGACGCGGAACCATCCGTCCTTTTCCTTCCGGCTCTTCTCTGCGGGCGACACCGACGATCATCAAAGCATGGTCGAATACTTCGGATGGACCTTCCCGGTTTGTTCGCTGGATCAGAGCGATATGGAGGCGTATTTTGCAGTGACTTATTTGCCTTTTGTCATCCTCGTCGACGATTCGGGAAAAGTAGCCGCCAAAGGAGTAATCTATAACGCAGAAGAGTTCGAGCAGATCGTAAAGGACTACGCACGCCAGGCGCTGGCTAGATAGGGGCATCCCGGTTTCCACACCTTAAGATAGAGCTTCACAGTTCAACGAAAGGAGGTGATAAACAATGACATGCACTGATCCGAAATGTCAAGTTGTATTGAGCAGCGAAGAGTTCTGCTACGTCAGCCCTTGCACTTATAACGGAAGCAGTTACCCTAAAACGATGGCCTCCAATAAGCTTCTTGGCTGCGAAGACGGGAGCACGACAACATGCCATCAGCCAAAAGTCGGCTGCTGCTACTAAAACGATTAGAGGAGGGGGGTCACCCCTCTTCTCTTTTTACTCTTCCAGGAAACGGGGGATCTTCTTTGAAAACTCAACTGATCGTATGCGACCGGATTACCCATAACGAACAAGCGAGGGGCCACCAGTTAGGCACCGTGCTGAACCATCGGACGATTCCCGTTCTGCCGTATGCGTTAGATTTGCACATTCTGCTCAAAATCTTTGATTTGCCGCAGGGAAAATCGGTAGATACGCATTTTGAATTTACCAATCAACGTGGAGAGCGGCTTGCCAAAACGGCGGTGACCGTCCTCAGAAATTACAGAGCGGACGATCAAATTCCGGGCGTCGACAAAGATTTTGCCTTTACGTTGGTACTGACGGAGCCGGGAATCGTTCACATCAAATGCATTGCCGACGGCGAAGAAGCCGCATGGTACCCTTTGACGATTCGATTGCAGGAGGAGGAGCATCAAGCCTCCTGAATAGGTCTGGTACCGGATGGGGGGATTGCAACGATGACGGGTTTGATAGCGTATGTTCTGGACGTAATAATAGCGGTTCTGTTCTTCCTGCCCTTTTACATGAAGCTGCGCAGCTTCGGAGGGCTAAGGGTGGACATTTATTCCTACGGGGTGCTGCCGGTCTTCATGCTGTCTTTGGCGGCCTGTGCCGTTTTGATCACGGAGTTTTTGCTGTTTTTCTTGTTTGCGACGGGCTTGGCGGAAGGCTGGAAGCAAATCGCGGGGATCGGGCTGCTGTCCGCGTTTACTTGGTTGACCTGGAGAAAGAAAAAAAGCACCGGGGCCGAAGCCTGCGTCTGCTATGGCGATGTCGGTTTTCTCAACCGGTTTCCCATCTATAGAAACCTTGTTCTTATCGGTATTTTACTGATCGATGCAGGCGTGAAGCGGGAGCCGGGCGACGTTTACTCCATGCTTCATTCGCTTGTTTTGGTCATGTCGCTGTCGTTTACTGTAGAGCTGGTGACGTTTCGCTGGAAAAGAAGAGAGGTCTGACGATGACCGATCCGTTTTTTTTATGCACGCTGTTGTGGTTCGCCTTAAGTATAGCAGCGCTTGCCCGCCTGAGAAGGCGGGACCGGCAGGCCATCCAAGCGCAAATCCGGCAGGTCGGGCAATTGGCGGATGAAACGAACGAGCTGATTTTATTTCTGGACTATTCGGCGCCGGGCTTCAAGGAGATCGATGCTTTCCTGCTCACGGACATGCCGGGCAGAGTTACCGTCGTTTTTCATGCCCCCCAATGGCTGTTTGCCGCAAAAGCGAAAAGATGGGAGCGGCACTGCGTCGTGAGCGCCGATTGCCTGAACGCATCCTCGTCCGGCATAACCCCAACTCGAGTTGTTCTGGATAAAGGTGGGAAATACCGCGTTTTCCATGAGGTACCGGCTTTCCTAAAGCTGTGGAGCCGGTCGAAAATGTGAAATCATTCATGCTTTATTTGTGTGATAACACCGCGGACTGGAGGCTGCTCTTTCCATCCGTGTAGTCAAGGAATTGAAGGAGCGGGTGACCCTCGATATGGTTGTTCATGTGCCGCCAAATACGCCGGAAACCGTCAAGTTATACGCCTGGTTTCCTTTAAATAAGCAGCCGGATGCGCCTGTATATCCCAACCCTTCTTGCCATACAGTCGAACCTTACGAGCCCGGGCAAAGCAAGCGAAAAGGCAGGGGCCTCGAAAAGCAATCCGGACTTCACGGGGGCGGCAATCCTGCCCGGTAAAGAAAGACACGGCTGGATCAGCGGCCAAGCTTTAACGGAGAAAGAGATGTAGAGCTTGATCTTGGAGCTTTCATTGGGCGGAAACGAACCGAGAGCTTTCTCGTTCGCCATCGACTGCAAAAATCTTAAGTTTCGTACACTTTGAGCGAATACTGCACAACGAGCCGAGGCCACGAATAGGTGCCGCGGCTTACTTTTTCTTGGCCGGAATAGTTGAATCGGCGCGTCATCGATGCCTTGCGCTATTGACACCCTAATGATTTCGAAGATATTATGGATATAATAAACCTATAATAGCAGCGAAGTTTACAAAAGCGACGAAGTATGCTCTGTAATCATGCTGCTTTTTTGTTTTATTAAAGCGATAAGGAGGCCTGTGCGTATGGGAAATGTATGGCACGAGCGTTTTAAGTCGGAGGAATATTTTTATGGGGAAGAACCTAACGTATTTATTCAACAACAAGCCTTTCGATTGGAACCATGCCGCAAAGTTATCGCATTTGCGGAGGGCGAAGGCAGGAATGCCGTTTTTTTGGCAAAAAGAGGTCATGAAGTGACAACCTTTGATTATGCGGAGAGCGGTTTGCAAAAAACGCAAAAACTGGCCCGAAAACATAACGTTAACGTGCATACCCAAAAGTTAGACCTGCTGGCGGACGATGTGCCGAATGAGGAATTTGATGCCGCCATCATGGTATTCGGACATTTTCATCAAGACGATCAGGCCATGGTGCTTAATAAAATGAAACATGCCGTAAAGCCTGAAGGGATGATGATGCTTGAGGTATACTCCAAGGAACAAGTAAAGTACGGCACAGGCGGTCCCCCGGACCTGGAGATGCTTTACGATCCCAAAGAAATTCTTGCTTGGTGCGCGGGTCAAGAGGTGATCCATTTCTTCTATGGCGAACAAGAGCGGGTGGAAGGAAAGGCGCACACCGGTTTAGCTCATGTCATTCAACTTGTATTAAGAAAAAAATGAGAAATCCGTGTCAGGCACTCCAGCAACCGCAGGCTCCTAAGTGTCCCATTTTGCATCACTGTATCAGATCGAATCGGCAAATGTGTCCCGAAATGGGACACATTTTTTGTGCGCTCCTTTCATTTCCGGCATCCGACGGTTGGCACAATAATTGCTTTACTTAGGCGCAGAAGGCAATCATCTATCATCGATTGGGAGGGTCTGCACCATGAATTCGTTTACGAACGAGCGTATTGCGGCCACGGCGGCCAGCCCCAACCTGGAAAATTACGAGCAGGCGCGGGGGCAGTTTCGATGGGAGGAGGTGGAGCGCGAGTTCACGTGGCACGAAACCGGAAAAATCAATATGGCGTACGAAGCGGTCGACCGGCATGCCGAGTCGTCGCGCCGGGACAAAATCGCCTTGTACTACAGCGACGGGCAGAGAGAAGAGGCGTACACCTTCGGGCAAATGAAAAGCGGCTCCAACCGCTTCGGCAACGTGCTTCGTCAGTTGGGCATCGGAAAAGGGGACCGCGTGTTTATTTTTATGCCCCGTTCCCCAGAGCTTTACTTTGCGCTTCTCGGGATTATTAAAGTCGGCGCGATTGCCGGCCCTTTGTTCGAAGCCTTTATGGAAACCGCCGTGAAGGACCGCTTGGAAGACAGTCAAGCCGTGGCGATCGTCACGACGCCTTCCCAGCTTCCGCGCATCCCGGTTCAGGATTTGCCCCATTTGAAGCACGTGATTCTGGTCGGACAGGACCTTCGGCTGGAGCAGGGGCAAGTCGACTTTCACCGAGCAATGGAAAGCGCTTCCGAGGAGCTGGATCTTGAATGGATGGACCGCGAGGACGGCCTTATCCTGCATTACACCTCCGGCTCCACCGGCAAGCCCAAAGGCGTGCTTCACGTCCACGATGCGATGCTTCATCATTATTATACGGGCAAAATCGTGCTTGATCTGAAGGAAGACGACGTGTATTGGTGCACGGCCGATCCGGGCTGGGTGACCGGCACGTCTTACGGCATTTTCGCCCCGTGGCTCAACGGCGCGACGAATGTGATCCGCGGGGGACGGTTCAAGCCGGCGGACTGGTACGCCACCCTGCAAAAGTACGGCATTACCGTCTGGTACAGCGCGCCTACCGCCTTCCGCATGCTGATGGGAGCCGGAGACGAGCTGGTGTCCGGGTTCGATCTGTCCAGACTCCGCCATGTGCTCAGCGTCGGCGAGCCTTTGAACCCGGAGGTCGTCCGCTGGGGGTTGAGCGTATTCAAGCAGCGCATCCACGACACGTGGTGGATGACGGAGACCGGCGGCCAGCTCATCTGCAATTATCCGGGGATGACGATTAAGCCGGGATCGATGGGAAAGCCGATTCCGGGTGTGGAGGCGGCCATATTGGACGACCAGGGCCGTGTCTTGGAGCCTTACTGCATGGGAAATCTGGCGATCAAGACAGCATGGCCGTCCATGATGCGCCGTATTTGGAACAATCCGGCCAAGTACGAAGAGTACTTCCGCTTCAAGGGCTGGTATGTGTCGGGAGACTCCGCCTTCTATGACGAGGACGGATACTTCTGGTTTCAAGGCCGCGTTGACGATGTCATCAACACCTCCGGCGAGCGGGTCGGCCCCTTCGAGGTCGAGAGCAAGCTGGTGGAGCATCCTGCCGTTGCCGAAGCGGGCGTCATCGGCAAGCCGGACCCGATGCGGGGTGAAGTCATCAAAGCGTTCATCGCGCTGCGGGACGGCTATACGCCGTCGGAGGAGCTGAAGGAGCAGATTGTCCAATTCGTCAAAACCGGCTTGTCCGCGCATGCGGCGCCTCGTGAAATCGAGTTCAAGGACAAGCTGCCGAAAACGAGAAGCGGCAAAATTATGCGCCGTGTTCTGAAAGCGTGGGAATTGAATTTGCCGGTCGGCGACATGTCGACCATTGAGGATTAACTTCGGACTCATAAAACAGAGGTGGGGGATATAACGGATGCACATTATTTTTATTGGATTGCCGGGTACGGGCAAAGGGACTCAAGCCGAATTCATCCAGGCGAAATTCAGCATACCGCATATTTCAACCGGGGAGATTTTCCGCGCCGCGATGTCGGAAGGAACGGCGCTCGGTCTTGAGGCTAAAGCGTACGTTGAGAAGGGCCAGCTTGTTCCGGACGAGGTGACGATCGGGATCGTAAAGGAACGGCTAGGCCAAGGCGATACGGCGCGGGGCTTTTTGCTGGACGGATTTCCGCGAACGGTGTCTCAAGCGCTGGAATTGGAGCGGGTACTCATCGAAGGACGGCGGCGGATCGACCTCGCGCTTCATTTGGACGTGGACAGCGGCAAGCTGCTCGGGCGTTTGACCGGCCGCCGGCTCTGCCAATACTGCGGGGAGACGTACCACGTGATGTATCGCCCTCCGCAGGAAGCAGGGAGCTGCGACAAGTGCGGAGGACCGCTCTACCAGCGGCCGGACGATACGGAGGAAACGGTGGCCACCCGGTTGGAAGTCAATGTAAAGCAGCAGAAGCCGCTGCTGAAATTTTATAAAATGAGAGGCCAGCTTCGTTCGGTGGACGGAGAGGCCGGGATCGACAAGGTATTCGAAGACATTTGCGCTATTCTCGAAAGCTTGCACATAAGAGCCAGATAAAGCGGGAAGGCCGCTTTCCCGGCGAAATAAAGGGCAGACCCAGTGCACGAAGCGGGTCTGCCCTTTTCAGTTCGCTTATACCCGGAACCGGCTTACGGCGTCATTTGAAATTCCTTCAGCTTCCGGTAAAGTGTACTCCGTGTAATGCCAAGCACCTTGGACGCCTCGGTGATCGTCTTCGTCTCGCCCAGCACCTGCTCGATCATCCTTCGCTCGACTTGCTTGAGCGGCTCGGCCGCCCTCGGCTTTCTTTGGTAATATCCTTTGAGCGCTCTCGGCAGGTGCTCCACCCGGATCGGTGCTCGTTCCCGTCCCGCCAGAAGGTAGGCGCGTTCCATTACATTTCGCAATTCGCGGATATTGCCCGGCCACGGATATTGGATCAGGGCTTGCAGCGCTTCGTCGCTGAGGCTGTCCGGCCCGTCGCCGTGGACGCCCTGAAATTCGCGGAGGAACTCCCGGCTTAAGTGCTCCACATCCTCCGGGCGCTCGCGAAGCGGAGGGATCGCGATCGACAGGACGTTCAGACGGTAAAACAGGTCCGACCGGAACGAGCCGCTGTAGGCGATTTCTTCTTGAAGATTCCGGTTTGTTGCGGCAATAATCCGTACGTTGACCGCACGCTCTTTATTTTCGCCGAGCCTCATAATCCGCTTCGACTCGATGGCTCTTAACAGGACAACCTGGAGATCCAACGGCATGTCGCCAATCTCGTCGAGAAATAGAGTCCCGTCGTTCGCGGCTTCGAATTTGCCGATGGCCCCGCCTTTTTTGGCACCTGTGAACGCGCCTTCGATATAGCCGAACATCTCGCTCGCGATCAGCTCACGGGGCAGCAGGCCGGTGTTGACGGCGACCAGCGGGCCGTGCTTTCGTTCGCTTTGCCGGTGAATCGCCTGAACCAGCACTTCTTTTCCCGCTCCGGTCTCTCCGGTAATCAGCACGTTGGCGCACGATTGGGCCGCAAGCTTGGCGACCTCCAGCTCCAATTGGTATTCGGGGTTTAAAGTCCGGATGCGGTCGAATTGATAGGGTGACGCCGAAGATCGGACGCTTAGCTTCGGCTTAAGCAAAAGCATTTGCTGACCGCTTGTTCCGTAAGGATGCACCTCGAACGCGTGATGGATGTGCTGCAGCAGCGTGGGCGTCAGGAGCTGGCCTTCCTTTAACCGGGTCAGCTCTTCCGCTTTTTTGCTCATGTACACAATATGCTGCCGCTCCGACAGGACGACGATCGCTTCATCGCTGATCCGGCCCCACGATTCCAGAATGATCTCATTCAGTTGGCCGGGCTCCCGGCTTTTTTCTTTAAACGGCTTCGGGGCAATATTGCGCTGCGAGTCCCACACGATCTCGAATTGCCCGTCCGGCATCGCTCTTGCGATTTTTACGGGTCTCGACAGATGATGATGGTCGCCCTCGACGAGCACGGTCCCGCAAGCGGTTTCAAGCTTTTTGTCGCTCAGGTGGTAAAAGACGTCCCGGTAATCCAGGCTCCCGGTTTCTTGAATACTGTCCAGTACCATTTTGGTGCCCAGATAAGTGTTGAACATGACCGACGATATGACCTGCTGCGCGCCGAAGCGTTCATGGAACGCACTGACGAAATGCAGATTGTGCTCATTTGGAAGCGATTGAAAATAGCTGGCCGAGCCGTAATGCCCCGCTCCGTAGTCTGCGCCCATCGCTGCGATTTCCGTTTCCTTCGTGATCGGACTGAAGATAGGCAAGTCATCGGGGTTCAAGCCCATTCGCCGATACGCCCGATAAAACGGGATGATGCTCTGCCCGACAAGCGTTGTAAATATGGCATCGGGCCGCTTTACCATGATGTCTTCCAGCACGTCGTAGAAGGTCTGATGACCGAACGGCACATAGGCTTCGCCGACGACCAAGCCGTTTTTTTCCGCGAGATACGTTCGGACCTGCTGGTTCGTTTCCCGGGGATAAATATAATCCGTGCCGATACAATACACCCGTTTCCCGAAGTGCTCCGTTAAGTAATCGAGCAGCACATGAACCTGCTGGTTCGGCACCTCCCCGGTATAAAACACGTTGGCATGGCATTCCCGTCCCTCATACAACGTAGGGTAGACCAGCAGGCAGCCGTATTTCTCCAGCACCGGGAGCACGGCCTTCCGGCAAGCCGAAGTATAACAGCCGATAAATACTTTCACGCCGTCTTTTGCAAGCGCTTCCGCTTCTAGCGCGCTTTTGGCCGGGTCCGAGCAAATATCCCGTACGATCGCTTCCACGTTCATTTCCTTTTGGTTAAAGTGCTCGATGGCAAGGATAGCCGCATCGCATTGTCCTCGTTCCGTCAGGGCGGTCGTGCCAGTTAATGAAAACAATAAACCAACTCTGGTATTCATTGAACTCCGCCTCTCCTTGGTAGGTTTGTGTCTTTATTATAACAAAAATCAAACCGTTTGAAATTGGGGGTTGACTTTTTTCTGAAAGTCTGTGTGTAAAAATAAGACAGTGTATCATTTTGCGACAGTTGCGGGCGGAGAGGTTTTTTTAGCTTTCTGTAAAGAAACAGGGGCAATAATTGTATTAAATTTAGACAAACGGCGGCGCAGTTTGTAAGCGATTTCTTTTGTTTGGCGGCAAAAGTTATTGGCACAGATTTTGCTTCAATTCCGGTCAAGTCGGCCGGACGGCGAGATGAACCTGTTCCGGCCGATGCAAAACACACCAAGGAGGGGTTTTCGATGAGACATGGAGACATTTCCAGCAGTCAGGATACCGTAGGGGTGGCAGTGGTGAACTATAAGATGCCGCGCCTGCATACCCGGGTGGAGGTTCTGGACAACTGCCGCAGGATCGCCGATATGATTGTTGGGATGAAGCAGGGATTGCCCGGCATGGATCTCGTTGTTTTTCCGGAATACAGCACCCACGGCATTATGTACGACGAGCAGGAAATGTATGAAACCGCTTCCTCCATACCCGGAGAAGAAACCGCCATCTTCGCCGAGGCTTGCCGGAAGGCCAATACGTGGGGCGTGTTCTCCTTGACCGGGGAACGGCACGAGGCTCATCCGAACAAAGCTCCGTACAATACTTTGATTCTCATGAACAACAAAGGGGATATCGTTCAAAAATACAGAAAAATTATTCCGTGGTGCCCGGTCGAAGGCTGGTATCCCGGCGACTGCACGTACGTAGCGGAAGGGCCGAAGGGGCTCAAAATCAGCCTTATCGTCTGCGACGACGGCAACTATCCCGAAATATGGCGCGACTGTGCGATGAAGGGAGCCGAGCTGATCGTGCGGTGCCAAGGCTATATGTACCCGTCGAAGGACCAGCAAATCATCATGGCGAAAGCGATGGCCTGGTCCAACAATACGTATGTCGCCGTAGCCAATGCGGCCGGCTTCGACGGCGTTTATTCTTATTTCGGCCACTCCTCGATCATCGGCTTCGACGGGCGCACGCTCGGGGAATGCGGCACGGAGGAAAACGGCATCCAGTACGCCGAACTGTCGGTTTCGCTAATCCGCGATTTCCGTAAAAACGCCCAATCGCAGAACCATCTGTTCAAGCTGCTCCATCGCGGCTATACGGGACTCATTCATTCCGGGGACGGAGACAAAGGGATTGCGGAATGTCCGTTTGACTTTTACCGTACCTGGGTGCTGGATGCCGAGAAGGCGAGGGAAAACGTAGAGAAGATCACCCGATCGACCGTCGGAACCGCGGAATGCCCGATCGAGGGAATTCCTCACGAGGGCAAGCAAAAGGCGGCCGGAGGCTGACATGTCGTTCATCGCGGAGAAGCTGAAAACGATCCATCAGCGCCAAGAACAGGTAGCCGGAGAAGAGGAGGACCGTTCTTCTTCTCCCCGGACCGTGACCCGGTTTCGTTTTGACGTCGACCGCGTCATGCAGCAGGTCCGGTCGAAAATTTTCGGGCAGGACGAAGCCGTCGGTCGCTTGGAGGAGATGCTGAGGGTCGTCTGGTCGGACATTTCGGAGCCGTCCCGGCCTTTGTACGTGGCGTTATTTTTGGGTCCGACGGGGGTAGGGAAGACGGAGACGGTGAGGGCGTTAGCGGAAGCGATTCACGGCAGCGCCGAGGCGTTTTGCCGGATCGATATGAATACGCTGGCCCAGGAGCACTATGCCGCCGCCTTGACCGGAGCGCCCCCTGGCTACGTAGGAAGCAAGGAAGGCATGTCGCTGTTCGATATGCAGCGCATTGAGGGCTCTTACGGCAAGCCCGGCATCGTGCTGTTCGATGAGCTGGAGAAGGCGAACGATCAAGTCATCTATTCGCTGCTGGGCGTGCTGGACAACGGGATGATGGTCTTGTCGTCGGGAGAGAAAACGATCAATTTCCGCAACAGCATTATTTTTATGACCAGCAATCTGGGGGCGCAGGACATTACGGAATTTGCCGACGGAAGCTTGAAGGCTTTTTGGAAAAAACTCGGATGGTATGCGCAGCCCCGGCATTGGGGGGCTTCCGAACGCGAGCTTCTGCGGACCATCGTACAGAAAAAGACGGAGCGCCGGTTTTCGCCTGAATTTATCAACCGTATCGACGATGTGTATGTGTTTCGTTGGCTTGGGCGCGACGGACTCGGACCGATCCTGGATTCGCTGCTCGATTCGCTCAACCGCCGGGTCCTGAAGCACCGCTGTATGGTGCAGCTCGACCCGTCCGCCAAGGAGCTTGTTGCCTCTTTTGGATTCGACAAGCAGTACGGCGCGCGCTCGCTGAAAAGAGCCGTCAGAACCTGCATCGAAATCCCGCTGGCCCGGCTGCTCGGAAACCGGCGGCAGGATGACCCGTTCGTGACCTACTACGTGCGGGGGAAACGGAACGGATTGGAGTGGTACGAAGACGACGAGCGGCTGGTGTACGAAGCCAGGGAGGTGACAAGATGAGCGCCGTTGGTCTGCTGTATGTCGGCGCGGTACTGTTTCTGAACGGCTTGATGCTGTTAGGCCGCATCGACGGCAAGAGCGCAGGCGTGTTCAATCTGTTTATCGGGGCCATGCAGGTGATCACCCCGTTTTATATGATCTTTACTTCCGGGGGAGACGCATGGACGATATTTCAAGCGTCCGGTATTTTTCTGTTCGGCCTTACTTACCTCTATGTAGGCATTACGAACTTGCAAGGGTTGGATACGAGCGGCGTCGGTTGGTACTCGTTATGGGTCGCGGTTCTTGCCGTCGGCTATGCGGCCATGAATTTCCTTCACTTTCACGACGAAAAGTTCGGCATCATCTGGCTTATGTGGTCGTTCCTGTGGACCTTGTTTTTTATTCTGCTGGCGCTAAAGCGCAATATTGGCGCATTTGTCGGATGGGTGACGCTTATTCAAGCTTGGGTGACGGCGACGATTCCCGCTTTTCTTATCCTCATCGGCGATTGGGAGCGGATCAGGGCAGGCGTCACGGAAGCGGCAGCGGGCCTCGTCGTGGCTGGCTATGGGGTTGCGTATGCGCTGACCCGGCGGAAAGAGCCGGGCGGAGTGGAGTTGTCTTCGTAAGTGGGTTCGAATCATGAAGCCACGGCCGTATTTTGAAAAGAAACTACGCTTATCCAAGTGGTATTTAGGAGAAGCTAAGCCGTAAAGTTTACTGCGTAGTCCCCGGCGTATGACAAGATTTTTTATGTCGCAAACGGAGAACGGCTTGCAGGTATGAAATAGAAGTTGTATCATAAGAATAAATAAGGAGCCGTGCGGCTAACACGACTCCTATAGTACAATAGGCCGCTTCAAAGGCGGTCCGCTTCAAAGTAAAGTGAGTCAGGGAAATAGACCGTTACTTTACCAGAGTGGGCGGTCTATTTCTTTTTGTTTTGGGTAAGCACGATGACGATGGTCACAACCAGCGTCAGCAGCGCTATAAGAAGCGAACCGAAGCCGATCATGAGCGTCAGAGCGTCTTTAACCTCCACAGGCATCACCTCCCTTCCGAGAGGTTAGCCGACCGCCCTTGCAAGCCGTTCTAGTGTACAGGAAATAGTATACAGCATGATTTCCCTGCAATCTACTATTTCCGCCCAGATCAACAAACAGAAGCCGCAGCAGCATTTGCTGCCACGGCTTCTTTTCTGCCTACAAAAATTTCCTGTTATGCTTCTTCCCGTCGTAGGCGAACAGCACCGGCTTCGTTTCGATGACCGACTCCAGATATACCGTCTTTCCCCACAGCCGGTGAATATACGGAAGGGTCCGCTCCACATACTTCAAATCAAGCTCGATGCCCTCGTACATATGCTTCAGGTACAGCTCGCCGTTCTTCTCGAAATCCCCGTCCTCGACCACGATATAAGGGAAGCCGCCGTTCACCCGGGAGTAAACGAGCTGGTCGCGGATGTTCTCCCAGGACTTATCGGTAATTTTCCATTCCGGGCCCTTTTTCTCGAAAATGTACAAATCAAGCTCGTCGCACAGCTTCTTGGTCATATAGTTGCGGATAAACGATAGATCGGAGTCGAATTCGCGCACCTCGAATATTTTTTGGCGGCCTTCGCCGCCTTTATAGCCGAAGCGCTCCCGGTCCTCTGCGGACGGGTTATCCCAACGCTTCTCGATATCCTCGAAAATTTTCAGTCCCAAATAATACGGGTTCAATGTATGCCGGGACGGAACGACGACGGAGGAGTTGAGCTTAGAGTATTCGATCGTCTCGGAGTCGGTCAGATCGAGCTCCCGCATAATGCGCTGGTGCCAGTAGGAGGCCCAGCCTTCGTTCATAATCTTGGTCTCCAGCTGCGGCCAGAAGTACAGCATTTCATCCCGCAGCATTGTCATAATGTCGCGCTGCCAATCCTTCAGATAAGGAGCGTGCTCTTCGATAAACAGCATCAGATCCTTCTCCGGCTCGGCCGGGAACCGGACGGGAGTTTCTTTTTTGCCGGCAGTCTTTGGCGCAGGCTTCTCATCCAAATCCCATAAATCCTCGTAGCCGAACTTGCGCTCGGCAGGCTTTTTCGGATCGTCCGCCGCTTCTTCCCGGCCAGTGCCGCGTCCGCGGTACGGCTTCGTGATCAGCGGATCGACATGCTCTTGAATGGCGAGAACGGCATCGATAAACCGTTCCACCTCGTCCGTCCCGTATTCGATCTCGTACTGGCGGATACGTTCTGCCGTGGCGGACATGCTCTCGACCATGTTGCGGTTCGTCTTGGAGAAGCGGACGTTGTTTTTGAAAAAGTCGCAGTGCGCCAGTACATGCGCCACGATCAGCTTGTTCTGGATGAGCGAATTGCCATCGAGCAGGAATGCGTAGCACGGGTCGGAGTTGATGACAAGCTCATAAATTTTACTGAGCCCGAAATCATACTGCATTTTCATCTTGTGAAACGTTTTTCCAAAACTCCAGTGAGAGAAGCGGGTCGGCATCCCGTAAGCGCCGAACGTGTAGATAATATCGGAAGGGCAGATCTCGTAGCGCATCGGGTAGAAGTCGAGTCCGAAGCCGCTGGCGACCTCGGTAATTTCCGCAATGGCGTATTCCAACTGCTTGATGTCATCCGCGTTCACTGGGCGATCCTCCCCTCCGCGCCCTTCGGGAAAAAGGTTTTGAGCGCCCTGTACACTTCGCCTTTCTCACGGATCACGTAGTGTACGAATTTCGGATCGTGAATGTTCCGGTAAGCGGACATCAGCGTGCTGCTGCGGTTATATTGATTCACTTCGCCGTACCCGAACAGATTCGCCCGCTTGATTAACTCGCCGATCAGCCGAACGCACCGCTCGTTGTCTGATGTCAGGTTGTCGCCGTCGGAGAAATGAAACGGATATATATTGAAGCGGGACGGCGGATAGCGCCGGTCGATCAAGTCGACCGCAAGCTGATAGGCCGAGGAGCAGATCGTGCCGCCGCTTTCGCCTTTGGTGAAAAATTCCTCTTCCGTCACTTGCTTAGCCTCGGTATGGTGGGCGATGAAAATGATTTCCACCTGCTCGTATTTCGTCCGCAGGAACCGCGTCATCCAGAAGAAGAAGCTGCGCGCGATATATTTTTCGAAGGACCCCATACTGCCGGATGTGTCCATCATGGCGAGCACCAGCGCGTTCGAGTGAGGAGTGACGATTTCGTCCCATGTTTTGTAGCGCAGATCGTCCGGGCTGATGTGATGGATGCCGGGCACCCCCGAGGTGGCGTTCCGTTTCAGATTTTCGAGAATGGTCCGCTTCTTGTCGATGTTGGACATGATTCCTTTTTTGCGGATGTCGTTGAAAACGATTTCTTTGGTTGTGACATTGTGCTTTTCCTTCTGCTGCAGGTTCGGCAGCTCCAGCTCCTCGAAGAGCATGGACTGCAGGTCCTCCATCTGCACCTCGGCATCATAATAGTCGTCTCCCGGCTGATCGCCGGCGCCCTCGCCCTTGCCCGGACCGGAAGCGGCCTGCGGGTCCACCCCGAGCACGTCGCCGACCTGGCTGTCCCCGTCGCCTTGCCCCACATGCTTGCTCTTGTTGTAGTTATAGCGGAAACGGTACTCATCCAGACTGCGGATGGGTACTTTGACGATTTGCTTGCCGTCCGACATGATGATGCTTTCGTCCGTCACCAGATCAGGAAGATTTTGCTTAATGGCTTCCCGGACTTTCTCCTGATGGCGGGTCTGATCCTGATACCCTTTGCGGTGCAGGGACCAATCCTCGCGGGATACGGTAAATAAAGGCTCTGTCATGCGGAACACCTCCTGATAGCTTTTGGATCAAAGCTGGCTTCGAGAGCACGGTCAAAAAACGGCTGAGCCGGTGTCGAAAGCTTGAACGGTGTTGGGGACCGGGTGGACGTTAAGCGTGTAAAGAAACATGTAACTGAACATGACAAGTACTTGGAAAAAAGTGCTTGTTACTAAATATATTCAAGTGCCGGGAGGATATGTGAACGGGTGAGGAGCGGATTTTTTGGAGGCCGCAGAGGGGAGATGGTATAATGATAGGGACAAGAATCTGGACGCGATGATTACCATTTTTGATAACGAGGAAGTGTGCCGATGAATCCTACATTGGAACAGTGGAAAGCGCTATACGAAGAGGCCGTATCTTTCAAGCAAAGCAAGTGCTGGGAATGGATGACCAACGGGCATATGTTCGGCGTGCAAAATCCGGAAAGCGGCGAAATCGGGTATTGCAGCATTTTGGGCAATGGAGGCGAGGTTTTCGGGCTGTCCGTTTATTTGGGGACCAAAGGCCTGAATTCGATCATGAGGATGTTCTCGGGCGAGTCGGACGAGGACCCCAGATTTACCCAGGATGCGCTGTTGCTGTCCTTTGACAACCGGGACGAGCTGTACCCGCGAGAACTGAAACAGATCAAGGAGCTTGGGCTCAAATTCCGCGGCGCTCATGCTTGGCCGACGTTCCGGGTGTACGAACCCGGCTTTGTGCCGTGGCCGGCCCTAACGCAGGAACAAGCGGCTTTCTTCACATGGGCGATTCGGCAGGCGCGGGAAATCGCAATGGAGCATCGTCATGACCCGGATGCGCTGTTTCACGAGGACGAAGAAACGTTTCTCGTTCGGGTCCCTTCCCGGACCGAGAGCGGGATCGTCTGGTCGAATCAATGGCTGCAGCCGGAGCCGTTGGAGGAAGAGCCTAAGCAGCAAGCTGCTCCGATCGATGAGCTTCGTCTGACCAAGGCGAAGAAATCGGTGAAAGGTTCGGCAGGGATCTGGGAGATCGACTGCTTCTTCATGCCCATACCTGTTGATGAAGGCGACCGCCCTTTTTATCCGAAGATGTTTCTGATCGTAGACCAGAGCTCGGGGCAAATTTTAAGACACGGTTTAAGCGATAAAACGCAAATTGCGAACGATCTGGCTGACGCATTTCTTGCTCTGGTTGAGCAGTTAAAGCTTGTTCCCGGCGAAATATGGGCTTCCAATGAGGAAGTTTACGTTTACTTGCGGCAGGTTCTTCAGGCTTTTGCGCCGCAGGCTTATTTGACGGACGAATTGCCTGCATTGGAAGACGCCAAAGAGGGCATGCTTCATTATTTTGGTGCCGGGATGCGGTAGGCTTCTTCAAGCCGGGCGAAGACCGTAGGAGCCTTGAAGCGCTGCAACGCGCGCCGGGAGAGGCACGCGTTGCGAAAGTACGTTATTGGTTCCTTACGACCATGCCCCGTTCCCGCCCGCTTCCTTCAGGCTTTGCCTTCCGCCGCAGCCCGTTCGCTTGTCGGCTGTGGCTGCTCGGCTTCCCAGTTTAGCGCCGCTTTTTCTTTGGTTCTCAGATACGCTGCCCAGTAGGCGGTGGCGACGAAGACGCTGCCTCCGACGGCATTGCCGAGAAAGACGGGAACAAAGTTGCCAAGATAGTCCAGCCAGGTATAATGCCCCGCGAAGATCGCGGCAGGGATCAAGAACATATTTGCGACGACGTGCTGAAAGCCGATGGCGACGAAGGTCATCGTCGGGAACCAGATGCCGAGCATTTTGCCCGCGACGTCGTCTGCACCGTAGGCAAGCCAGACGGCTAAAGCGACAAGCCAGTTGCAGCCGATCCCCGAAAGAAAGGCTTGCAGGAAGCTCTCGTCGAGCTTGGCTCCCGCCACTTTGACCAATTTAGACAAGTACGGCTCCGCTTCCGTCAATCCGACAACGTGACCGAACAGGTAGGCGACAAAGAGCGCCCCGGCAAAGTTGGATAGTGTAATTAGCAGCCAGTTAACGGCCAGCTGCTTTGTCGTTATTTTGCCCTGGAGCCGGGCCAAAGGCACCGCCATCATGTTTCCGGTCAACAGCTCGCCCCCTGCAATAATCGTGAGGATCAAGCCAATGGGGAACAACGCTGCGCCCAGCACGGAGCCGAGCCCGCTCCAAGCCGCGGGAACGCTCGCAGCTACTCTTAGATACAGAAGAAAGCCTAGGGCGATAAAGGCCCCTGCCAAAAAGCCCAGCGTGCAAGCTTGCAGCCGAGGCTTATTCGCTTTCTTTTCGCCCATCGCTGCGGTAATATGCGCAATTTCTTCCGGTTTGCGGTACGACATGCCGAGACACGACCTCTCCAGTATAATTTGTGAAAATATTCACAAGTAACAATGCACTACTGCCCGGTTTTGCTGTCGTCTCATTTTACCGCAAAAAAAGGAGGCCGAAAGTAGTATTTATCACATATCGCGCAAGATGGCTTACACGGAAAACGCGGTTCCGGATACAACGGCGGGACCAAAAAAGTATTTTGGAAATTCGACGAAATATGGTAAAATATAACTATTAGCGCAATATTCTTTAAGAAATCAACATGAATCGGTAGTTCTATTAGAATAGCGTCACTGCGTCGGGCTTGACGGTTGCCGGGAACGCCTTCGTTATGAACAGCAACTCGTTTCGGATTTGGAACGGGTTGCTTTTTTTCTTCATAGCCCATTTAATCTGGAGGGAGAAAGAGGATGTCACGGAAACTGGATGAAGAGACGATCAGCATTGTCGGCCGATGGATCACGGAGATGCAGGACGCGGAGGAAGCTACCGTTCTCCGTTTGGATCGCAGCCCGGCGGGTGATCCGGATGCGTATCTGACGCTTGGCCGTACGTTCGAAAAAGCGCCGTCCGGTCGTTTACGTCAGTTATGCGGCATACGCCGGGTTCAGGCAAGCACCGTGCTTTATACGTCGTGGGCCGTGCTGCTGCAGCGCTATCTGCGTACCGACGAGGTAAGGTTTGCGGCGGTCGCACCTGAGGAAAACCGGATTATGCTCGCCCGAATCGCTGGCGCGGCTTCGCTGCCGTTCGAATCGCTGGTCGCCCGCGCGGAGGACACGCTTGCCCAAGGGAAGGCTTACGCGCTGACATACAGCGAGCTTCGCGACCTGAGCGGGTCCGCTTCGTCGCAGCTCCCCTTCAATACGGCTGCAGCGGTGGAAGCTCCCGGCGCCGTCCGGGTAGGGTCAGATCTTCCGGGATGCGACCTCACGATCCGGTTCGTGCTTTCGGACCTTCTCGAAGTCCGCGCGGAGTACAAGCCGGACGCGTTTCAGGCATCGACGATCCGCAGGCTGCTGGGGCATTTGGAACATATCGTCATGACATGGTTCGAGTCTCCCCATACGCCGGTTGGCCGTATCCCCTTGCTTAGCCAAGAAGAGAGAGAGCAGCTGCTGGTTGAGTTCAATCAAACGGATATGCCCTTTTCCTCCGATGCAACCATTCATCGGCTGTTCGCGGAGCAGGCGCGGCGGACGCCGGATCGCCTTGCGATCGTCGACGGAGCCGACTGCTTGACTTACCGGCAGCTTGACGAACAATCGAACCGGCTAGCCAGAACGCTGATTGAACACGGCGTACACGCCAATACCTTTGTTGCCGTCATGATGCGCCCCACGCTGTCGATGTTCGCCGCTATTCTGGCGGTTCTGAAAGCGGGCGCGGCGTATGTGCCGATCGATCTGAATTATCCCCCGGACCGCATACGCTACATTATGGAGGATTGCGGAGCGAGGCTGCTGCTCACGGAGGGGCAGTCTGAGCTTCCGTTTGCCTTCGAAGGCCAAGTCGTCAATCTCGCGGACCGGCGGATGCCTGACGGGGATTGCTCCCCTTTGCCGGAGCTTGGGGGACCGTCCGGTCTGGCTTATGTCATCTATACGTCCGGCTCCACCGGCCAGCCGAAGGGCACGCTGATCGAGCACCGGTCGCTTGTCAATTTTTGCGAATGGCATTGCTCGCATTTTCGGGTCACGATGGAGGACCGCAGCAGCAAATATTGCAGTGTCGGGTTCGACGCCTCGATCTTGGAGATCTTTCCCTACCTTATTTCCGGGGCGGCGGTTTATGTCATTCCCGAGCACATCCGGCTGGATGCCGCGGAGCTTAACGGGTATTTCAACCGGCACGGCATTACCATCAGCTTCTTGCCGACCCAGCTTGGCGAGCAGTTCATGAAGCTTCCCAATCGCTCGCTCCGCGTGCTGATGACGGGCGGAGAGAAGCTGAAAACATTCCACCCGCAAAGCTATCTTGTTTATAACGTATACGGTCCCACTGAAAATACGATCTTCACCACGACGCATCTTGTTAAAGCGCCATCGGATCACATTCCGATCGGGAAGCCGCTGTACAATGTTCGGCTGTACATTTTGGATGCCTGCGGCCAGCCGCAGCCGGTGGGGGTTCCCGGGGAATTGTGCATTTCCGGCATCGGTCTGGCCCGCGGATATTTGAACCGGCCGCAGCTGATAGAGGAGAAATTCGTCGCCCACCCGTTCCGCGAGGGGGAACGGCTGTACCGGACGGGGGACTTGGCCCGATGGCTTCCGGACGGGTCCGTCGAATACGTGGGACGCCTCGACCATCAGGTGAAAATTCGCGGTTTCCGGGTCGAGACGGGTGAAATCGAGCAGCGGCTCCGGCTGCATGAGCGGGTGCACGATTGCATCGTGATCGCGCGCGAAGACGATGCCGGACGTGCGTATCTGTGCGCATATGTCGTATCCGAAGTGCGTCTAACCCGCAAGGAGCTAACGGAGTTTCTGGCGGAGCAGCTGCCGGATTACATGGTTCCGTCCTGGTTCGTAATGCTTCCGAAGCTCCCTGTGAATGCGAACGGCAAGGTGGACCGGCGCGCGCTGCCCGAACCCGAGAGAGCTTCGGAGTCCGCTTCTTACGCGCCTCCGGCCAGCGAGACGGAACGGGAATTGGCGGAGCTGTGGAAGGAGGTGCTCGGCTTGCGGACGGTCGGCGTCCATGACCGTTTCTTCAATGCCGGAGGCCATTCGCTGCATGCCGCCGTTCTGCGCGGACAGATTGAACGGCGCTTCGGCGTCCGGCTGCCGATCGCGGAGCTGTTCGAGCATGCGACCATCCGTCAGCAGGCGGAGCGCATCGGTCAAGCGGTCAAACCGGCCGGAGGCGGTCAGGCGATTGGAAAAGCTCCCGAGCGGGAGCATTATCCCCTTCATCCGGCGCAAAGGCGGCTCTTTTTCATCGGGCAGATGGAGCAGGCTGGGACGGCCTACAATACGCCGCTGCTGCTGAAGATCGAAGGGAGCGTAGACCGGCGGCGGATGGAGCGGGCTTTCGAGCAAATGATCGAGCGGCACGAGCCGCTCCGAACGGCTTTTGCATGGGTGGACGGTGAGCTCGTGCAGACCATCCGGCCTCGTGCGGCCTTTCGAATGCAGTTTCATGCGGCGGCGGAAGAAGAGGCGGAGCGGCTGATGTCCGCGTTCGTCGTTCCTTTCGACCTCGGGAAGGCGCCGTTATTCCGGGCCGGACTCATTAGGTGCTCCGGGGAGCTTCATTATTTGATGCTGGACTTCCACCATATTATTGTCGACGGTGTTTCGATGCACGTGTTTTTCGAGGAGTGGAGCCGGTTGTACCGGGGGGACGCGCTGTCTTGCCCGGCGATCCAATTCAAAGATTATGCCTTCTGGCTGAACGAACGGAAGCCGGAGGAGGAAGCGAAGCAGCTCGAGTATTGGAGAACGGCCTTGTCCGGGGAGCTTCCGATCCTGCAGCTGCCGACCGACCTGGAAAGACCGGGCTCTCAAAGCTTCCGGGGCGACACGTACCCGCTCCGGCTGTCTGCCGGATTGACAGCGCGGTTGAAGCAGCTCGCCCTTCGGACGGACACCACCTTGTATATGATCCTGCTCGCTGCTTACAACGTGCTGCTTGCCCGGTATTCCGGCCAGGAAGATATTATCGTAGGCGTTCCCGCCGCCAGCCGCCCGCAAGCCGAGCTGCAGCCGCTGATCGGCATGTTCGTCAACACGCTGCCGATCCGGAGCTTCCCGGAGCGGACGAAGACGTTCGCCGACTATTTGCAGGAGCTGAAGTCGATTCTGCTCAACGCCTACGAGCATCAGGACTATGATCTGGAACGTCTGGTACAGTCGCTGCGCATGCCCAGAGTGCCGGGGCGCAATCCGCTGTTCGATACGATGTTCGTGATGCAAAATACGGGCCGCACGACGCCATCAATTGAAGGGAGCCGGATCACCGTTCAGCGGTACGCGGACCCGATCTCCAAGTACGATCTGATGCTTGATGCGGAGGAAACGGAAGAGACGCTCCGGATTGATTTCCAATACTGCACCGATCTGTTCGTACGGGGTACGATCGAGCGGATGGCGCAGCATTTTATGCGGATTTTGGAGGATGCGGTTGTTTCGGAGGAAAAGCGGCTTTCCGAGCTGCGAATGCTTTCGAAAGCGGAAATCAAAGAGCAAGTGGAGGGGCGGAACCAAACCGAATCCGTGTATGACCGCGACTTGACGATTCACGGATGGTTTGAGGAGCAAGTACGGCAGACGCCGGACCGGCCCGCTGTCGTATTCGGCGACGAATCGCTCACTTACCGGCAGTTGAACGACCGGGCGAACCGGCTGGCGGCCGTCTTGATTCGCTGCGGCGTGCAGCCGGAGCAGCTTGTCGGACTGATGACCGAGCGGTCTCCGGACATGATTGTCGGTCTGCTCGGCATTTTGAAGGCGGGAGGGGCCTACCTTCCGATCGATCCGGATTATCCCGGCGACCGTGTGAAGTATATGCTGGACCATAGCCAGGCCCGCCTCCTGCTGACACAGACGCATTTGGCCGACCGGATCGAGTTTGACGGCATGAAGCTGTGTCTGGATACGGAGGCCGTCTTCGAGGAAGCGGCGGACAACCCTCCTCCCCGCAGCCGTTCAAGCGGTCTGTTGTATGTCATTTATACGTCGGGAACGACCGGAAAGCCGAAGGGCGTTATGATCGGGCACCGCAATATGGTCAATTTGCTTCACCACCAGTTTCGGCACACCAACGTCGATTACAGCGGCAGCGTGCTGCAATTTACGACGCTCAGCTTCGACGTAAGCTCGCAGGAAATATGGTCTGCCCTGCTGGCGGGGGGCACCCTGGTTCTCGTGACGAACGAAACCCGGCGAAGCCCGGACAAGCTGCTGCAGCTCGTCGAAGAGCGTCGGATCCAGGTTTTGTTCCTACCCGTCTCATATTTGAAGCTCATCCTGAACGAGAGCGCGTATGCCGACAAGCTTCCAGTGTCGGTGCGCCATATCCTAACGGCCGGAGAGCCGTTGACCGTCCCGGACAAATTCAAGGCGCATCTGCGGCGGCATCAAGTGTTTCTGCATAATCATTACGGCCCGTCGGAGACGCATGTAGCGACGGCTCATACGATCGACCCGAACGGCCCGATCCCGGAGCTTCCGCCTATCGGAAGGCCGATTGCGAATACGCGCATCTACCTGTTGAACGACCGCTTGCAGGTGCAGCCGCCCGGCGTGCCGGGAGAGCTGTACATCGCAGGGGATGGCGTCGGCAGAGGTTATTTCAACGACGAGCGCCTGACGGCGGAGAAATTTTTGCCCGACCCGTTCACCGGGGAGGGATACATGTACAAAACGGGCGACCTCGCGCGCTGGACGAAGGAAGGTACGCTGGAATTTTTGGGCCGCTTGGACCATCAGGTGAAAATCCGGGGGTTTCGGATCGAGCTTGGAGAGATTGAGCACGCGCTGCTGAATTATCCTTCGATCCGGGAAGCGATCGTGGTCGCCCGGGAGGACGGCAGCGGCGGCAAGGCATTGTGCGCGTACTTCGCCGGGACGGAGGAGCTGCCTCCGGTCAAGGTCGTCAGGGAGCATTTGTCCAAGGCGCTGCCGGAGTATATGCTGCCTTCGTATTTCGTGCCGTTAAAGAGCATGCCGCTCACGCCCAACGGCAAAATCGACCGGAGAGCGCTGCCCGAGCCCGGTCCGGGCGAGCGTACCGCAGTCAAGCGCGACCGCGTCGCCCCGCGCACGGACATCGAGAGGAAGATTGCGGCCGTATGGGGGGAGCTGCTGAACGTAGCCGGCATCGGCATTCACGACAATTTCTTCGAGCTTGGCGGACATTCGCTGAAGGCGGCTGCAATGACCGCAAGGCTGCAGCAGGATTTGGACATCGGGGTCAATGACGTCTTCGAGCACCAGACGATTGCCTCTCTGTCCGCCAAGGTGAAGCCGAAGGCCAACTATTTGACCGCCAAGCTGGAGCAGTTGAAGGCAGCCTGCCGTGACAAGCCGATGCAACGATTCGACGAGGAGATCGCCGCATACCGGGCGCGAAACGAACGGTACGCTCGGATCGACCTGACGGGGTACAGCGGGTACAGCGACATTTTGCTGACGGGAGCCACCGGGTATTTGGGCATCCATTTGCTGCGGGAGCTGTTGGCGGGAACCGGTGCGACCGTTCACGTTCTTGTACGTGCGGCGACGGAGGCGGAGGCGCGGGAACGGCTGCTTGCGAAGCTGGCTTTTTATTTCACTGGCGACGTCATGGAAGCGCAGCTCGGCCGCCGTATTCGGCTTTACCGGGGGGATTTGGCGCAGGAAGGCTTGGGGCTCGAAAAGGAAGCGTATCTGGAACTCGCGCGCACCGTCGACTGCATCGTGCATTCGGCGGCGACGGTGAAGCACTACGGCAGCTATTCGCACTTTGAGAGCCATAACATCGCTTCAACCGAGCGGCTGCTGGCGTTTGCCGGCACGCACCGGGCCAAGGACGTGCATCATATTTCCACCCTGGGCGTCGCGACCGGACATATTCCGGGTCAGTCTGCGGCTTATTTTACCGAATACGATTTGGACCGGGGGCAGCAATATGAGAACTATTACGTCAAATCCAAGTTCGAAGCGGAGAAGCGGGTCGTTCGGGCGCGGGCTCAAGGGCTTCGCACCAGCATTTACCGGGTGGGGAATCTCGTCTTTCAATCGGATACGGGCAAGTTCCAGCAAAACATCGGGGAAAACGCCTTTTACGCTACGCTTAAATCGTTTGTCCGTCTCGGCATGGTGCCGCGATTGGAGGCCGATATCGATTTTTCCTGCGTCGATCGGGTCAGCCAAGCGATTGTCCTTCTTATGAAGCCCGCTGCGCTGCAGAACGAAATATTCCATTTGTTCAACCCGCATTATGAGAGTATGCACCGTGTGCTGACGGACGCCCGCTCGGGAAGAAGGATGGCAGCGGGGACGCTTGACGAGTTCATCGACTTTATGAAGAGAAGGTACGAAGAAGGCTTCTGCCGGGAGGAGATCGAGAGCCTGATGCTTCATTACGGCTGGCTGGAGCAAAAGGAGCAGACCCGCTTTACGCTGGCTTCGGAGAAAACGGTCTTGCTGCTGAGAAAGCTCGGATTCGAATGGCAGGTTATCAGCGATAAGCAGATGGACGATATGCTGCGATACTGCCGGGAAGTCGGATTTATTTAAGTGAGAAAAAGGGGCGCTCGGACGAACGGAGAATTAGTATTAGAGAGCCTATTATACTTTTATGAGATGAGGGATACGTGGAGAAGGCAGCGGAACGTTTAACGGACCGTTCATTTTGGCATCAATATAAAATAGACTAAACGGCCGGAGGTGCTGGAATGAAGCTGTATGTCATTCTTTCGTTCAATGAAGACGGGATGGAAAATGTGTATGTGGGCGAGGACGAGGAAAAAGCTCTCTCGTTCAAGCCATCCGATTTTGAGGATTGCGACGCCTTGTTTGTCGAGGTGTGGGAAGACGGGGAGAAAATCGACGATTACCGTCTGGAGTAACTTGTGAAGCCGAAAACCGGTCATCCTTGCGGATGGCCGGCTTTTTCTTTTGAACCTTATCATCGCCGTATCATTGACAAATCATTGATAAATTTGTGAAATAAAGCTATTCAGACGCAGCGGAGTTGATTATAATAGAATTGGTGATGGGGTTTTAACGAAAGTTTGTCAATTGTTCCAAAACGTCCCTTCGAAAAACGCTTGGGATCAAGAACGTAAGCGCATACAAAATAATTTAATTTCATGTTTACAATGTGTTAGTTTATTGTTAGAATAAGTAACATATATCTTGATTCTGCGTCCGAAGGCGGCAGGTCGTGGGAAGCTTCCCTTCCCTCATCCCTGTTCGTCCGGGCCAAGGGCGCCGATTAAGGGAGACGAGCATGGGTTACGATAAAGACACGGTTTACGTGGTCGGCGATGCGCAGACATCTCTCAATAATCCGATTACTCAGCAGTACAGCGCCTTTTTCATCGGACTTGTCGTGGATACGACCAGCCACAAAATCGTCGATGCGGGCTGCTCGTCCACCATTCCGCTGACCTCGCAATTTGTCCGCTCCATCTTCGTAGGACAGAGCATTCTTTCGTTCGAGCCGGTCGCCGACGAGATCAAGCGAAGGTATCACGGCTCGTCGCAGAAAGCGATCATCGTCGCCTTCAAGGATGCGCAAAAAAAATACAAATTGGCCTTGAACGGCCGGGATTGCGGTTCCGGTGCGTCAGGGGCCGGATAACGCTGCTTTGTTTATCAGTATGGCGACATACGCGTAAATAAAATCCAGCAAACGATATTCTTGGAAGCCATGCGGCTGCCGGTTGTCGTTTGCTGGATTTTTTTATAGATATAGAATTTATAAGTTATCAGCGGAGCTGATTGAATTCTATATCGCCTGTATCTTCCTCGAAATGGCTTCGATAAGAAGCTTTTCTTATTACCTAATCTAATTTGG
Source organism: Paenibacillus ehimensis NBRC 15659 (assembly GCF_004000785.1). Lineage (GTDB taxonomy): Bacteria > Bacillota > Bacilli > Paenibacillales > NBRC-103111 > Paenibacillus_G > Paenibacillus_G ehimensis. Next base: position 37,258 of record NZ_BILX01000029.1, read on the forward strand.
AGGCTTGAGCGATGAAACTGTACATTTCAATCGATATGGAAGGCATTACCGGGCTGGTCGATTCCACGTTCGTCGATTCCGGCAAGCACAACTACGAAAGAGGACGGCTTATCATGACCGCGGAGGCCAATCATGTCATTGAAACGGCTTTCCAGGAGGGCTGCGGGGAAGTCGTGGTCAACGACAGTCATTCCAAGATGAACAACCTGCTGATCGAGAAGCTTCATCCGGAGACGCAGCTGATTTCGGGGGACGTCAAGCCGTTTTCGATGGTGCAGGGGCTTGACGCCAGCTTCGCCGGGGCTGCTTTTCTGGGCTATCATACACGGGCGGCAAGAAAGGGCGTGCTCAGCCATACGATGATTTTCGGCGTGCGGAACATGTACATCAACGATACGGCAATCGGCGAGCTCGGCTTCAATGCGTTCGTCGCGGGACATTACGGCGTGCCGGTGCTGCTCGTGGCGGGCGACGACGAGACGGCGGAGGAAGCCGAGGCGTTGATCCCGGGGGTGACGACGGCCATCGTCAAGCGGCGCATCTCGCGGACGGCGGCGCTCTGCTTGACGCCGGAGAAAAGCGGGCAGCTGCTTCGCGAGAAAACGAGGGAAGCGCTTGAGGCCCGCGGCCGCGTGAAGCCGTTAGCGCCCCCGGACAACCCGGTGCTGTCGATCGAATTCGCCAATTACGGGCAGGCCGAGTGGGCGCACCTGATGCCGGGAACGACGATCGAGCAGGGCTCGCCGGTCGTTTCCTTTCAAGCCAAGAACATTCTGGAGGCGTACCAGGCGATGCTGGTGATGACGGAGCTGGCCATGCGAACTTCATTTTGTTAAAAAGCGGGTGATCGAGTGGCGCCGTACCTATTGAAAAGATTCGTGTCCATGCTGGTGACGCTGTGGCTCATCGTAACGATTACGTTTTTCCTGATGCATACGGTTCCGGGCTCCCCGTTCGACCGGGACGGCAAGGAAGCGAACCCGGCCGTCGTCAAGAACATGATGGCGTTTTATCATTTGGACAAGCCGGTGTACGTCCAGTATGCGCTTTATTTGAAGTCTCTGCTCACGCTTGATCTCGGGCCGTCGATCTCGCACTATCCGGAAAGCGTAAACGCCATGATCGAGCGCGGCTTCCCGGTCTCGTTCCAGCTCGGGATCGTGTCGCTTCTCCTTGCGATTGCATCGGGCATTGCGCTCGGAACGGCAGCCGCGCTCCGGCAAAACGGCCTGATCGACTACATCGCCATGGTGCTCGCCGTCATCGGGATCGCGGTGCCCAATTTCGTCGTGGCCCCGCTGCTGATCAAATACGTCGCGGTGGAATGGGGGCTGCTGCCGGTGGCGACGTGGGGCACATGGAAGCATGTCGTGCTGCCGGCGGTCGCACTGTCCACCGGACCGATTGCGATTATTGCGAGACTGACGCGGGCCAATATGGTCGAGGTTTTGACCCAGGATTACATTGAGACGGCAAGGGCCAAAGGGCTCTCTCCGGCGACGATTGTGCTCAAGCACGCCCTGCGCAACGCGGTGCTGCCGGTCGTTACGTTGGTCGGCGCATTGCTTGCGAACGTGCTGACGGGCAGCTTTGTCATCGAGAAAATTTTTGCGATTCCGGGCATGGGAAAATATTTTGTGGACGGCATCAACAACCGGGATTATGCGGTCATCATGGGAACGACGGTGTTCTACAGCACCCTGCTCATCTTCATGATGTTCCTGGTCGATATCGTGTACAGTCTGATCGATCCCCGTATCAAGCTGCATGGAAAGGAGAGATGAGGATGTCGGTTCCCGATCATTTGTTTGTGCCGATGCAAAAACGCGCCGGCCATACGGAAGCGATCGTCCGGCCGCAGCTGACGTTCTGGCGGCAGGCGCGCATCCGGCTGTTCAAGAACAAGCTGGCGATGCTCGGGCTTGTTTTCATCGTTGCGCTTGCGGCGTTTTCGATCCTCGGGCCTTGGCTGACGGACGAGAGCTATTCCAAGCAAAACCTGCTGAACGGCAATCAGGCACCGTCCGCCGAGCATTGGTTCGGCACCGACGAGCTCGGCCGGGACGTGTTCGCGCGCATTCTGTTCGGCTCCCGCATATCGCTGACCGTCGGCGTCGTCGCGGCGCTCATCGATTTTCTTATCGGTGTCGTTTACGGGGGCATCGCCGGCTATTGTGGCGGACGAATCGACAACATCATGATGCGGATCGTCGACATCCTGTACGGCATTCCGTACCTGCTGATTGTCATCCTGCTGATGGTCGTCATGGGCCCGGGCTTATTCACCATCATCGTCGCGCTGACGGCGACCGGCTGGATCGGGATGGCCCGGATCGTTCGCGGCCAGGTGCTTCAGTTGGCGTCGTCGGAGTATGTGCTGGCTGCGCGGACGCTCGGCGCGGGGCCTTGGAGCATTATCCGCAGACACCTGCTGCCGAACGCTTTCGGCGTCATTATCGTGCAGGTGACCTTTTCCGTCCCATCGGCCATTTTTGCAGAAGCGTTCCTCAGCTTCCTCGGTCTCGGTATCCAGCCTCCGCTGGCGAGCTGGGGGACGATGGCGAACGATGCGCTGCCGACGATTTTGTCCGGCTATTGGTGGCGGCTTTTCTTCCCGGCGTTCTTCATCTCGCTGACGATGCTGGCGTTCAACCTGCTCGGCGACGGGCTGCAAAACACTTTTAATCCGAAGCAGAGGAGGTAAGCTCGATGAACGGACCCGATTCGTTGTCCCCTTCGGACGTTCTGCTTGAAGTGAAGGATCTGCATGTCTCCTTCGCCACGTACGGCGGCGAGGTTCAGGCGGTCCGGGGCGTGAGCTTGACGCTTCGCCGCGGCGAGACGCTCGCCATCGTAGGCGAGTCCGGCTGCGGCAAAAGCGTCACCGCCCGCAGCTTGATGCGGCTGCTGCCCCCGCATACCTCGAAGATCAAGCAGGGCACCATCCGGTTTCAGGGACGGGAACTGACCGGACTGACGGAGAAGCAGATGCGGGAGATCAGGGGCTCGGCTATCACCATGATTTTCCAGGACGCCATGACCGCGCTCAATCCGACGATTACCATCGGCGAGCAGATTATGGAGGGCATTATCCGCCATCAGAAGCTGTCGCGGTCCGAAGCCCGCAAGCGGGCGGTGGAGATGCTGGAGCTGGTCGGCATTTCCAACCCGGAAAGCCGTCTCAAGCAGCATCTCCACCAGTTCAGCGGCGGTATGCGGCAGCGCATCATGATTGCCATCGCAGCGGTCGGTAAGCCGTCGGTGCTCATTGCGGACGAACCGACCACGGCGCTCGATGTGACCATTCAGGCGCAGATTCTCGATCTGTTCAAGCTGCTGCAGCGCAAAACCGGCGTATCTATTCTCATGATCACCCACGATCTGGGCGTGGTGGCGAATATCGCGGATCGGGTGAACGTGATGTACGCCGGCAAGGTGGTCGAGTCGGGCTCGGTGGACGAGGTGTTTCAGCATCCGCAGCATCCTTATACGAAAGGGCTGCTTGCTTCCATGCCGCGTCTGGATAGCGACCGGGGCACCCCGCTTCAATCGATCCCGGGGACTCCGCCGGATTTGTTCGCGCCGCCCAAAGGCTGTGCGTTCGCCGCCCGGTGTCCTCACGCCATGGAAGTGTGCGCCGTCTTCCAACCGGAAACGTCCTATTTGCCCGGCAGTCACGGCGTTGCCTGTTGGCTTCAGGACGCGCGCGCCAAGCCGGTTGACCCGCCGGGTACGAATACTTTTATCCGATCGGCCATAGGTTAGCGATTCCTATCATACCATGTGAAGGAGAGACGGTGCATGAAGAAAAGAACGGCTTTACTCCTCGGCTGTATCCTGTTATCCGGCACGGCGCTGGCAGGCTGCAGCGGCAAAGAAGGGGCGGGCGCCGATCCGGCCCGTAACGAACAGCAGGTCAAAATCCTGTTGTACAACAATCTTAGGGAGCCTACGTCGTTGGACCCGCCGGTCGGCTTCGATCTGGTGTCCTACGACATCCTGAACAACGCTATGGAAGGCTTGACGCGTCTGGGCAAAACCCAATCCCCCGAGCCCGCGATGGCCAAGGAATGGAAGATTAGTCCCGACGGTAAGCAGTATACGTTTACGCTGCGGGACGGCATCAAGTGGTCCAACGGAGATCCGGTGAAGGCGTCCGATTTCGAATTCGCCTGGAAGCGGATGCTCGATCCGAAGAAGCCCACCCCGGCCGCGCCTCTGGCTTACGTCATCGAAGGAGCCGAAGCGTACAATTCGGATAAAGGCCCGGCAGAAGGCGTCAAAATCAAAGCGACGGACGACAAGACGCTGGAGGTCGTGTTGACCAAGCCGGCTCCGTGGCTGCTCGGGATGGTGTCCAATCCGGCGTTTTTCCCGGTCCATCAGGCAACCGTGGAGAAAAACGACAAATGGGCGAGCGAAGCCGCGACCATCGTAAGCAACGGGCCGTTCAAGATCACCGAATGGAAGCACGATTCCGAGCTGAAAATGGTCAAAAACGACCAGTACTGGGATGCGGCCAGCGTCAAGCTGGACGGCGTGACGTTTAAGATGGTCAACGACTCGAATACGGAATATCAGCTTTATCAGAGCGGGGGACTGCATATTGCCGGCGTCATTCCGGCCGATTTGAGCCAGAAGCTGTTCGCGGAAGGCAAGGTCAAGGTGGAAGATTCGGCCGGAACGTATTTTTACCGCTTCAACACCAAGATGCCGCCGTTCGACAACGTCCATATCCGCAAAGCGTTCCAGATGGCCGTAGACAGCCAGAAAATCGTCGACCTCGTGGTCAAACAGAAACAAAAGCCCGCGGACGGTTTCGTCTCGTATGGTCTCCAAGATCCGGCGGGGGACGACTTCCGCAAGGTTGGCGGAAAGCTGGTGAAGTTCGACGCGGCGGAAGCGAAAAAGCTGCTGGAGAAAGGAATGGCCGAGGCCGGCTACAAAACGCTCCCTCAGGTGACGCTGACCTACAATACGAACGACCTGCACCAGAAAATTGCCGAGGCGGCTCAAGCGATGTTCAAAGAAAACCTGGGCGTCGACGTGAAAATCGAGAGCAAGGAAGGCAAGGTGCTGACGGCCGAGCAGAAGAAGCTGCAGCTGCAATTTTCCCGTTCGTCATGGCTTCCGGATTTTGCCGACCCGATCAATTTCCTCGACATCTTCCAGACCGGCAATCCAAACAACCGGACCGGCTGGAGCAATGCGCAGTACGACAAGCTGATTCAAGACGCCTACAATGAGCCGGACAATGCCAAGCGGTTCAAATTATTGCACGAAGCGGAGAACATCTTGCTGGATGAAGCGCCGATCATGCCGCTGTACTTTTACAACTCCGCCTATATGCAAAGCGACAAGCTGGAAGGAGTCGTCCGGCACGCGTACGGTTACATCGACTTCAAATGGGCCGATTTGAAATAGAAGGCACCGGGTGGAGCCTATCCATGGGCAGGTGCTTGCAGGGCAAGTATTTAACGCGCCCCGCAGATTATGCCCTGTGGAGAATCCCCGTCGCTCGGAAGGAGTCGGCTGGCTGAGGGATCGCGGGGTTATCAGTGCAACGTTTCATAATTAAAGGAAAAATGGTGCGTTAAGGGGCGGGATTCCGCTTCTGGTGGAATATAGCGGAAGTCAGGTACCTTACTCGTGTCGAAAAATATGCACGACCCGCGAAAAGAGGGCATTAGCGAACATCAGTTCCTCTATTTTGCATAAGGGGCTGAAATCAAGCAGAATAACGCATCGCAGTTCCTCTATGCTGAATAGACTGGTACAGGAGTTGTGGCGGCAGTACCTGCAATGCTGAATAGACTGGTCGATCGGCCTGGCGGCAGTACTTGCAATGCTGAATGGACTGGTCGATCGGCCTGACGGCAGTACCTGCGATGCTGAATAGACTGGTCGATCGGCCTGGCGGCAGTACCTGCGATGCTGAATACACTGGCAAATCGGTCTGTGGCGACAGTACGACCAAATCGGCCTGGCGCAGAAGGAGCTGCGATGCCAAATAAGCCGCAAACACAATCTGCCGCACTTGGTTCCCGCCATACTTCGTAAGCGGCTTATCCGAGCTATCGTCGGTCCCGCTAACTTTGGGAAAGGGAGGAAGCTGCCATGCGCAAGCGCATCAAACCTCCGCGTCTCGCCGCGGGCGATACCGTAGGCATTACGGCCCCGGCCAGCTGGGGCGAGTGGAGCAGAATCGAGCGGGCGGCCGGTTATTTGACGCGGATGGGCCTGAATGTCCGCTTCGGAGGCACGCTGTCCGGCCAGTACGGTTATTTGGCGGGGACGGACGAGGAGCGGGCGGCGGAGCTGAACGCGATGTTCGCGGATCCGGACATTCGGGCCATCGTATGCGCGCGCGGCGGATATGGGTCGGGGAGAATAGCCGATAGGCTGGACTATGACCGCATCCGCGATAACCCGAAAATTTTCTGGGGCTACAGCGACATTACGTTTCTCCACACCGCCATCGGAAACCGGTCGGGTCTTGTCACGTTTCACGGTCCAATGCTGACCTGCCTTGCCGAGGAGCAAGTCCATCCGCTGACCTTGCAGGGCTTTGAGCAGCTGTTTCATCCGAAGCCGGTTGTCTATACGGAAACCATCTCGCCGCTCTGCGCGTTGGTGGAAGGGGAAGCATACGGACCGCTGGTTGGAGGCAATTTGACCCTGCTTGTCAGCACGCTCGGGACGCCGTATGAATTGGATACCCGCGGCCGTATTTTGTTTATAGAAGAGATTGACGAGGAGCCGTACCGCGTCGACCGGATGCTGAATCAACTCCGGCAGGCCGGGAAGCTGGCCGATGCGTCGGGAATTCTCGTCTGCGATTTTCACAACTGCGAGCCGAACAAGTACAACATTTCACTCACGTTGGAGCAGGTCATCCGGCATCATATCGTTCAGGCGGGGAGACCCGCGCTCGCAGGGTTTAGAATCGGTCATTGCTCGCCGAACATTGCCGTTCCTTTAGGCATAGAGGCGAGGATGAGTACCGCCCAAAAAAAGCTGGAGTTTATGGAGCCGGCTGTAGAAGCGTAAGGAGGCGCCTTAGATGCGTATTCAAAAAATAGACGTCATGCGCCAGTCCACCCCGCTTATCAAACCGTTCAAAACCGCGCTGCGGACCGTCTTTCAAGCGGAATCCGTACTGGTTCGGATGACGGCGGACGATGGCCGGGTCGGCTGGGGCGAAGCGCCGGCTACGATTGTGATTACGGGGGACAGCTTGGAAAGTATCGAATCCGCCATTGTCCATACGTTCACACCGCTGTTAATCGGCAAAAGTTTGTTGGCGTACGAGCAAATCATTCAATCCGTCCATCAGGCGATGGTCGGCTGCAGCAGCGGCAAAGCCGCGGTCGATATGGCGGTCTACGACCTGGTGGCGCAGGTGTGCGGGATGCCGCTGTACCAATTTCTCGGAGGCTATAAGGACCGGATCGAGACGGACTTTACCGTCAGCGTCAATTCGCCGAAAGAGATGGGCGAGGATGCCGTCCGCTATGTGGAAGCCGGGTTCAACGTGCTGAAGATCAAGGTAGGGAAGGACGAGATCGGCGAGGATATCGAGCGGATCAAAGAGATCCGCAGCCGCGTAGGCGACCGGGTCAAAATCAGGCTGGATGCGAACCAAGGCTGGCAGGTGAAGGATGCGGTCAAATCGATCCGGCGGATGGAAGACATGGGCCTTGATATCGAGCTTGTGGAGCAGCCGGTGAAGGCTGGAGATATTGAAGGCTTGAAGGCCGTAACGGATGCGGTCGAAACGCTGATTATGGCGGACGAGAGCGTGTTCTCCCCGGCTCAGGCGCTTGAAGTGCTGCAGCGGCGCGCGGCCGATTTGATCAATATCAAGCTGATGAAATCGGGCGGGATCTACAAGGCGCAAATCATCAACCAGATTGCGGAGGAATACGGTGTGGAATGCATGGTGGGCAGCATGATCGAATCCCGTCTTGCAGTAACGGCGGCGGCTCATTTTGCGGCGAGCAAGAAGAACATTACCCGCTTCGATTTCGATGCGCCGCTCATGATGCTCCATGATATTGTCGACGGCGGCGTCCGATACGAAGGGCGGGTCATGACGTTCCCGGAAGCTGCCGGACTTGGCATCCGGGACGTGCGCTGTCAGGACGGAATGGGGGCCGTCTCATGAGCGGGCCGAAGCGAGTGAGAGCGGCGGTGTCCGTCGCCACCGTGTGGACGTCTCCCGATTCGCCGCGTCCGTTGGACGAACCGGCGCTGCGGCACCCGGCGGCCATCACGGAATGGCTGGCGGCGATGACCGTAAAGGATAAGCTGGATTTGTTCGGCGGCAATCGCATTCAAACGCAGATGCTGTTCGGAACCGAGGCGATCGTTGCCGAAGAAAGCGGCGAGTGGGTCAAGGTGCTCATTCCCGAGCAAAGCACCCGGAAGGAGGGGGCAGGCTATCCCGGATGGGTGCCGAGGCGCCAGCTGGCGGAAGCAAGCGATGAAGCCGCCGCTGACCGATGGGCGGAGGTGGTTGCTCCCCGGGCGCTGCTGTCGCTCCGTTCACAGAATGCCGCCATCGAGCTGAGCTTCCTAACCCGGCTGCCCGTCATCGAAGAGACGAAGGACGGAGTCATGGTGGACACCCCGCACGGAGCGGGCTTCTTGCCGAAGGATCAGGTGCGGATCTCCGGCTGTCCCGCGTCCTCCGGCACGGAAGAAGAGCATGCAGGCCGGCGCTTAGTCCGGCAGGGAATGCGGTTTATCGGTCTGCCTTATCTCTGGGGAGGCATGTCCTCCTACGGCTACGATTGCTCCGGCTTTGCTTACAGCATGCATAAATCGCAAGGCATTCTCATTCCGCGGGACGCTTCCGATCAAGCCGTGCAAGGGCAGATGGTGGAGCGGGACCGTCTGGAGCCGGGGGATCTGCTCTTCTTCGCCTACGAAGGAGGCAAGGGGCGAGTGCACCATGTCGGCATCTATGCGGGGGACAACCGGATGCTTCATTCTCCCGATTCCGAAGGGTGCATCGAGCTTGTCGAGCTGAACGGCTACAAGCTGGCGAAGGAGCATTGCATTTCTAGAAGATATTGGTAAAATCGTCCGTCGCGCTTCGATCAAGAGCGGTACAGCCGATAAAAAGAGGCTCTTCCATAAGGTCCAAGTCAGACCTGGGGAAGAGCCTCCTTTTCTTCGATTCAATGCTCCCGCATGCGCTGCTTCGCCTCCAAATAGAGCACCTGAATGAATTTCTTGACGTTGATCCGTACCTGCGAAACAACTTCCCCGCTTTCGTCCTCCAGCTCCAGCATCCGCTTGCGAACCTCCGTAAAATCAAAAAACTTCGATGCGTAATTTTCGAACTTGATATTCGAATAATCCGTCAGTCCGAGCGAAGCCAAATGGCTCAACGCTTGATGAATCGTCCGGCGCACGCGCTGCTCGGCCGCTTTGATTTCTTTCTTGATCACCGCTTCGTCCGTTTTATCGCCCAGCTTGCGCACGGCCGCTGCGCGGAACAGCTCCCGCAGCTGGGGGAAATCGCGGTGGCCTGAAGCGGCATCGTCGTGCTCCGCCAAAATTTGCAGCATCGCCAGCAAATCTTTACACCCGATTTCTCCGGTAATGCCGAGCTCCGAGAATAAATAACGGCCCGCCGCGCTGATTCCCGCAGAATCGCGATCTCGCTCGCGCGGGGCTGCAGCCTTTCCTAAGCCGCCGTCGTCCAGTCCGAGCAGCGACTGGCGAATGTTCTGAATGGAACGGGCGAGCCGCATCCGCTCCTCGACCTTGCGGATCACCGACAGCACCTCCAGCCGGTTGATTGGCTTCGTTATGTAATATTCGACGCCCAAGGCGTATGCTTCGCCGATCATGTCTTTCGATTCGACCTGCGACAGCATGATGATTTTGCCCGGAAACGCCGGGGCGATCTCGCGCACCGTCTCAATGCCGTCCCGCTTCGGCATCAGCAGGTCGATGAGCCAAATATCCGTCCGCGTGACCGCCAGCAGTCCGGCATCCACATCCGCTCCGTCTGCGGCTTCGCCCGCGACCTCGCCGAGATCTTCGTCTTCGATCAGCTGCGCGAGCATGCGGCGCACCGCCGGGTCGTCATCGGTTATAAAAAATCGCACTCCTTTTCACCCGTCCTTATTCGTCGTTAAACTTGCTAACGGCAATTGTATGATAAATTCGGTTCCTTTTCCACCGATTCCTTCCTGAATCATTATCGTGCCGCCGAGCCGCTCCACCGTTTCCTGCACATAGGAGAGGCCGATGCCGGTCGACGGTACACCTGAGGCATCGTATTTGGTTGTATAGCCCGGATGAAAAACGATATCCCGCGAATGCTCCGGAATGCCCGGGCCGTCATCCCGGACCCGCAGCTCCGCCGTCCGCTCGTCCGGGCGGTCGATGACGACTTCGATATCCCCGTCCTTGGGAATCGCCTCTACGGCGTTCGAGACGAGATTGTTCAGCAGCGACAGCAGCGTATAGGCGTGATAAGGGGGATGCTCCCCTTTGATCTTTAACGAAATGCCGATCGATTTGCCGTGCAGGCGGGCGTATTTTTCATTCGAGCGGACGACCACGCCGCCGAGCTCGCCCGCCAAGCCGAAATCGGCCCGCCGCTCGCTCGTGATGAGCTGCGACAACCCGGCGTAGATGCGCTGATTGTCCTTTTTGATCTCGTGCACTTGTCCCGCGATGCCTAACGCTTGCCGGGCGAAGTCGGGCTCGGCGGCATTCTTCAGCCCCCGGTACAGCTCATAGGACGAGCGGGTAATCTGCTCAGCCTGCTGCAGCGTTTTTTGCAAATGGACCGATTCCTCGTACAGCGTCGAGATCAGCATCAGCCGATGCTCGTTCTCCAGCCGCTCCCGCTCCTGCAGCGCACGCACCTGCCTAAGCTGAATGATGTTGAAGATCGCCAGCACGAACGAGCTCCGGAATACGGCGATCACGGCAATTTGCTCCAGCTCGTGCAAAATAATCGTCCGGCCGGGAAGCGAATAGCGAAAAAACAGCTCCGCCACATTGGAGCCGATCTCCAGTCCCATGCCGATCAGACCGATCAGCAGCGGACTCTGGCGGTACTTGTTGACCTGTGCCGCGGCGAACAAAGCCCCATAGGAGAAATAAAAGAAGAAGGCGGGAACGTGCTGATAAAACGAAGCTTCAATCGCCGTCTCTCCGCCGAGCGCATCCAGACCGGTCCGAAAGGCCGGCACGGTGAGGCCGGTCACGAACCCCGCCGCCAGCGGCGTTAATCCGCGAAGCCACAGCAAACTGAAAAAAAGCACGGGAGGCCCCATGCCGACGCGGAACGAATCCGAGAACGGATAAAATTTCAGCTCGCCGGCCAGCGGTACGAGAATGGCGACAAGGGCAAGCGGGAGCAGGCGGTTTTTCCAAGAGACAGCCAGTTTCAAAATTCGCATCAACTCGCAATTGTAGGTTTTTGTAGTTTAGTGTAGACGGGCCGTATGATATTAGTCAAACCTATTATTTCACAGACGCTTTTAATTTGGAAGCGCTTTTAGTAACAAAAGAGGAGGAAGCAGACATGAAAAAATTCGGATTGGCCCTGCAAATCGTAATCGGTCTGATGCTCGGGGTTGCCGTCGGGGCCATCTTTTACGGGAATCCCGCTGTCGAAACGTACCTGAAGCCGATCGGGGATATCTTCATCCGCTTGATCAAAATGATCGTCGTTCCGATCGTGATCTCGTCGCTTATTGTCGGCATCGCCGGGGTAGGAGATATGAAGAAGCTGGGCAAGCTCGGCGGCAAGACGATTTTGTATTTTGAAATCGTTACCACAATTGCCATTATCGTCGGCCTGCTGTTTGCCAACATCTTCAAGCCGGGTGCCGGCATCGATATGTCGGGCCTTGCGAAAACCGATATCAAAACGTATGTTGATACGGCGGAAAAAGCAAGTCACAGCTTCGCCAGCACGTTCGTGAACATCGTGCCGAAGAACATTTTCGAAGCGTTCGTGAACGGCGATATGCTCGCCATCATTTTCTTCTCCGTTCTGTTCGGTCTCGGCATTGCGGCGGTCGGCGAACGCGGCAAGCCGGTGCTCAGTTTCTTCCATGGCGTCGCGGACGCGATGTTCTGGGTCACGAACCAAGTCATGAAGTTCGCACCGTTCGGGGTGTTCGCGTTGATCGGCGTCACGGTTGCCAAATTCGGCGTGAGCTCGCTTATTCCGCTCGGCAAGCTCGTCGTAGTCGTCTATGCCAGCATGCTGTTCTTTATTTTCGTTGTGCTCGGAGCTATTGCAAAAATATCCGGCACCAGTATTTGGACGATGATCAAGCTGCTTAAGGACGAAATCATTCTCGCTTACTCCACGGCCAGCTCCGAATCGGTTATGCCTAAAGTGATGGAGAAGATGGAAAAGTTCGGCTGTCCTAAAGCCATTACGTCGTTTGTCGTCCCGACCGGTTATTCGTTCAATCTTGACGGATCGACCTTGTATCAGGCGCTTGCGGCGCTGTTCATCGCGCAAATGTACGGCATCGAGATGCCGATCAGCACGCAGATTACGCTGATGCTTGTACTGATGGTCACGTCCAAAGGCATCGCCGGCGTGCCGGGCGTTTCGTTCGTCGTTCTGCTTGCGACGCTCGGCTCGGTCGGGATTCCGGTCGAGGGACTCGCTTTCATTGCCGGAATTGACCGCCTTCTCGATATGGCCCGCACGGTCGTCAACGTGCTTGGCAACTCTCTGGCAGCAGTGGTCATGTCCAAGTGGGAAGGCCAATACGACAAGCAAAAAGGACTCGCTTACGTCGCAACCGTCAAGGAAACGGCGAAGCAGGCGCTGAAGCCGACGGCTTAAGTCCGCTATTGCTAGATTTACCAGAAAGAGCCGATACTATGTATGAAAAAGCCGCGTCTCCGATTGGAGCGCGGCTTTGCTTTGAATTACATGCCGTTTGTTTTTTGCATCAGCTGTTCGAGGGTAATGACGTCTTTCGGAATGCCGATCTTGAACTCCGGCTTTTCGTTGATCTTGGTATATTCCGCTTTGATGTTGCCGCCGATTTGATACGGCTTGCCGTTGTCTTTGACCTCCAGGCCGATGTTTACATCGTGGTAAACCGGGAATCCTTTTTTGTTGACGGCTGTCGTGATTTGCAGGTCCTTGACTTTGACGTCTTCCTTCATTTTAGCGATATCCGATTTGAGCTTGTCTCCGGAATTGTCCGCCAACTCCTTCTTCGCTTGCTCCAGGTCCTCTTTCTTGATGTCAAACACGCTTGCGTATTTGTCGCTCATCATCAGATCGAGCACTTCCGGCAATACTTTCTCGGCCACGGTCGTGATAAACGGCTCCAGGTTTTCGTTCGTCACCGCGAATTTCACGATCTGGTTCGCTTCAACCGTTTCCGGCAGCTTGGCGTCTTTCTTGTCCACGGAGGAGAGGAACGTTTTCTCGTCCACGTGCTTGAAGAAGATTTTGCCGATTTCTTGGCCCAGCTCTTGCTGCTTCTTAATGGTAGCGGCGTCGAAATTCACTTTTTGGTCCGATTGCTTCGCGAGTTCCTTCGGATCAAGCTCCACAAATTTGCCTACCACGTCTTTCGGCAGCGGCAGCATCGGAATGTTCGGCACCTTCACCCAAATTTTTTGATCGGTCATCACGATCGGCAGGTTGATGTTCATCGCCATGTCGCCTTTGAGCTTGGCTTCGATGTTCATTTCCATCTGGAACGGTTCTTGCTGATAAGCGCCGGTTACGGCCACTTCCATGTTTTTGAGCATCTGCGCCCCTACGGCCAGCTGCGGATTTTCTTCCAAAGCGTCGGCAGGGAAGTCCATGTTCATCGCGAAGGTCATTTTGTAATCGGCCGATTTCATATCAGCAGACGTCTGGAACGCCTTCTCGAGCGTTTCCTTCGGTGCTGGCTTTGCTCCGCAGCCGGCGAGGACTGCCATCACAACCAGCAGCGCGCAAAGTGCAAGTGCAATTTTCTTCCTGTACATCTGAGTTGATCCCCTCTCCAAATCTGACTCTATTTTTGCAACATTGCCTATTCTATTACAAAAAAATAGATTTGAAAAGCAATGATTGGCAAATCATGTCGATTTTCATAGACTAATGGCACGAATATCCTACTTGAGAACTATATGGTTTGAAGGGGGCGGGGGCTATGTAATGAGGCGAAAGAAAAACAATCGCCCTCCATACCTTCTTGGCTTGGAGGACGATCGATATTCTAATAGATGTGTTTTTTCAATTCTTCCTCAACAACGGGCCATTCTTTTGTCTTCAGCGCGTTCAGCAGCGCTTGGTGCTCTTCGATGAGCTTCGTAAAATTATTTTCGCGGTGCATCTGCGAGTTGGACATAAAGTGAAAGACGATGCGTGAAGAGACGCCGGACCAGAGGGTCTGCAAATAGGGCTCATGGGTCAAAGAAATAAGATATTCGTGAAACTGCAAATCTTTTTTGACCACTTGCTCCAAATCGTTCTTTTCGCATGATTCTACGAGTCCGTTCAGGATGTCCGTCAGCTCGGCGAAATGGGCATCCGTCAGATGCGGCAATATTTTTTGGATGCAAAAAGATTCGAGCAGCACGCGAAGCGGATTTAACAAATCCAGCACTTCATCCTGATCCACGGTAGCTACGGTCGTTTCCCGATGGGGCTGGGTCACCAGAAGCCCTTCGCGTTCCAACAGTAGAATCGCCTCGCGGATCGGGCCGCGGCTGACGCCCATTTCTTCCGAAAGATCCGCCTCGCGCAATCGCTGCCCCGGCTTGAGCTTCCCTTGAATGATCGCATCCTTAATATCTTGATAAATTTGATTTCTTAGCGTATCTGTTTTTTTGACTGAGAACCGAAATTGATTCTTCACAAGGTTTCCTCCTATACTCCTATCGACCTAAGCTCCATAGCGTTGCTTCCTCAATTATACAATAAAAAAGCTTATTGTATAGAATTAAAATTAACTTATACGTTATTGTTGACAATGACAATGTATAAATATACTATGATTTTAAATGGAGAACAACAAAATGACGAAAAAAAATTTCAAAATAAAATTGTTAACAATATTGTTGACAATTAATTCTTCGGTAAAATATACTTACATCATCCTCAAATTGTTCTTACCACACGACAAAGGAGAGATATGGTATGTTCATTAAAGATGTAATAACAACGCCTGTACTGATTCCGTTCAAAAAACCGGCCAAGTGGTCGGGCGGTACCCGGAAGAATGCCCCGGCATTAATCGTTCAGCTGATCACGGATGAAGGCGTTATCGGATATGGCGAGTGTGTCGGACCTACGATCTCAACGATCCAGACGATTGTGGAAAAAGAATTTAAACCGTTTCTGATCGGCAAAGACCCGATGCAGACGGAGCTGATCCTGCATCAGCTGGAGGAATACATTCTAAACTGGTCGCAGATCGGATACTACGCGTTGGCCGGCATCGATATCGCCTTATTGGATTTGAAAGCGAAATTATTGAACACGCCGGTATACAATTTGCTTGGCGGGCTGTACCGGAAGGAGGTTTCCTTCTCCGGATATTTGTTCATCGATGATCCGTTGGTCAACGCCAAGGAAGCCGAGGAGATCGTCGCCCGAGGCTACGATGAAATTAAGATCAAGGTCGGCCGGGATATCGATCTGGATACGCGCAGAATTCAAGAAATTCGCCGGGCCGTAGGTCCGAAGGTCAAGCTGCGGATCGACGCCAACCAGATTTGGAGCGTAAGCAGCGCGATTAAAGCGATTAACCGAATGGCCGAATACGATCTGCAGCTGGTGGAGCAGCCGATTCCTTACTACGATATCGACGGATTGGCGACTGTAAGCCAATCGGTTCCTGTTCCTATTACGGCGGACGAGTCCTGCACTACGTTCGATACGGCCCTCCGATTGATCGAAAAGCGGGCGGTTGCCGCCTTTACGGTCTATCCTTCGGAAGCGGGCGGACTTCTGAAAGCCAAGCAAATCGTCGAGTTGGCCAACAGCTGCGGGATCTGGTGCGTGACCGGCTCGTGGGCGGAAACGGGGATTGCGACGCTGGCCAATGCCCATCTGATTGCGGCTTCAAGAAACTTCCCGTTCGCCAACGATACCCATTACGGATGGTATACGTCCGACGTATTGAAGAATCCGTTAAGCTTCCGCAACGGAAAGCTGGCATTAAGCGATTCCCCGGGACTCGGGGTAGAGCTGGCGCCTGATTTCAACGGGCTGGCCAAAGAAGAAATTCGCGAGATGGTGTTCTACGACGACGAAAGCGCGGAGAACTACCAGCCTCGAATCGGCATGCTACTTTAAGAACAGGAGGTTTTCACCGATGCCGGAAACGATGCGCGCGCTTGTGTGGGAAGGGCCGGGCGTACTTCAGCTGCGCCATGTCCCCGTACCGGAAGTAAAGAACGATGAAGTGCTGGTTAAAGTGTCTTATTCGGGAATCTGTGCGACGGATCAAGAAATTTTTCAAGGGAAATTTCCGTACCGGCCTCCTTATATTTTAGGACATGAGCTGACCGGGACAATCGTAAAAACCGGCCATGCGCAAGCCGCTTTGCGGGAAGGGGAACGGGTCGTCATCGACCCGGCCGTCCCTTGTGAAGCCTGCCTCTCCTGCCAGTCCGGAAAGCCGGAATTTTGTCTCAACTATCGTGAGCTCGGGATCAATAGGAACGGCGGCTGGGCCGATTATGCGGTCATCCCCGCACGATGCGTCCACCGCATCCCGGACACGATGAGCGACCTGGCGGCTGCTGTATTTGAACCGATGACGTGCCCGTTCGGAGCGGTTGAGGCTGCGGGGGTGAACGCCTGCGATAAAGTGCTCGTTTTTGGGGACGGCCCGGCGGCTCTCTATTTCACGCAGATTGTCCGAATGCGAGGGGCCGCTGCCGTAACGGTCGTCTATAAGCTGCCGGAGCGGGTGGAATGGCTAAAGAAAGCGGGAGCTGCTGTTGTTATTGAAAGCGTTAACATGGAATCCGTCGAACAAACGGACGATTACGTCCGCAACCAAGGCTTCGACCTTGTGATCGATGCCGTAGGGCTGTCGGAGACGGTGCAGGCCGCAGTCCGGTACGCGAAAATCGGCGGCAGAATGATCTTTTATGGCTTCAAGGATAGCCAGACGAGCGCCTTCCCTCACCGGGAAATTATTCTCAAAAACTTGACGATCTACGGGCGCACGAATGCGCCGTCCGTCTGGCCGAGAGCGATTGAAGCCGTAAGCCGCGGCTATATCGAACTGGAGCCGCTGGTAGGGCAAGTTCTCAAGCCGGAGCAAGTGAAAGCCTTTTTGGAGGAAGGCCAATCCTCTTGTGCGATCAAAACCGTCATTGACTGGAGATAAAGGAGGGGACAAGCTTTGCTTAAAGCTGCCATTCGCATCGTTGCCGTTGTTTGTCTCATGTGTTGGGTCGCCGCCTGCGGCCATCCGCCGGGCCAACAAGCAGGTCAAGGGGGCCCGGAATCCGTCTACAAAGGGCAGACGCTGAATGTCTTGTCGTGGGAGGGCTACCAGGAGGACGAATGGGTGAAACCGTTCGAGGACAAATATGGGGTCAAGGTGAACGTTTCCTACGCCGGAAGCGTCGACGAGATGTTTGCCAAGGCGGCTTCGGGCTCCGTCCATTACGATTTGATCTTTATGGACGGCGGTTCCGTGACCCGGTACCAGAAGCTGAACCTGCTTCAGCCGATTGACACGTCCAAGCTGAAGAACACCGCGCAGCTCATTCCTGCCATGAACAAGCTGAACGAAAAGCATGTGACGTTCGAGCAGAAAGCTTACGCCCTTCCCTTCGCCTGGGGCTCGCTGCCACTGGCTGTCAACCGGGACAAAATCAAGGAGCCCGTCGATTCGTGGTCCGTGTTATGGGACGACAAGTACAAGGGCAAAATCGCCACGGTCGACGATGCCAACAACCAGATTTCGATGACCGCCCTGCTGCTTGGGTTCAAAGACCCTTACCAATTGACGGACGATCAAATGGAGCAGGTCAAACAAAAGCTGATCGAACAAAAGCAGCTTGTCCGTTCCTATTATACGGGCTTTGAAGACGGAAAAAATCTAATGGCCAGCGGAGAGGCCTGGGTCATCTATACGCAGGGGCCGACGATGGTGACGGATTTGCAAAAAGCGGGAATGGATGTCGTCGAAGTCGTTCCCAAAGAGGGAGCGCTGGTATGGATCGATAACGTTACCATTGGCGCGAAAGCTCAAAATCCGGAATTGGTTCATCTCTATATCGACTATTTGATCTCTGCGGAGGTGCAGGCGCAGGTGGTCAAAAAAGCGGGCTACGGGGTCGTTAATCAAGAGGCCGTGAAGCATATTTCGGAAAAAGAGGCGAAAGACGCCCATATGGACGATGCGGACTATTTCAATCGTCTGGTGTACGTCGCATTTCCGGAAAGCTTCGAAAAACGGGTTAAGCTTTGGAACGAGGTTAAAGCCAATTAAGCGCGGTGCGGGAATTTCATTCATCCTCTTTTATAGAAGAAAGGAAAGACGATCATCATGAACGATAGCCAACCGGTCTTGGAAATGATCAATGTGGTCAAGGATTACGGGCATTTCACTGCAATCAAGCGGTTGAATCTGTCGGTCGGCAAAGGCGAGTTTTTTTCGATCATAGGTCCGAGCGGCTGCGGAAAAACGACCATCCTGAAAATGATCGCCGGATTTGAATTCCCTACCGGCGGGGAGATTCGAATTTCGGGTGTGAACGCAAGCGGACAGCCTCCTTATCAACGAAATGTGAATACCGTATTTCAAAACTACGCCCTGTTTCCGCACATGACCGTATTTCAGAATGTCGCCTATCCTCTGAAAATCAAGCAAGTCCCCAAAGCGGAAATGGCCAAAAGGGTGATGGATAGTCTGGACATGGTAAGCATGCGGGAGTACGCGGACCGCAGACCGGATCAGCTGAGCGGCGGCCAGAAGCAGCGGGTGGCTTTGGCCAGAGCTTTGATTTCGAGCCCCGATATTTTGCTGCTGGACGAACCGTTGTCCGCCTTGGACTTTCATTTAAGACAGGATATGCAGAAGATATTGAAGCATTTGCAGCGGGAAGTCGGCATTACGTTTATTTACATTACGCACGATCAAGGGGAAGCCTTAAGCTTATCGGACCGGATTGCGGTCATGAAGCGCGGAAGGCTGCATCAGGTAGGCACCCCGGCCGAAATTTACAATCATCCGACAACGAAGTTTGTCGCCGGGTTTATCGGAAAGACGAATTTGCTGCCCGGCCGGATGATTCAGGATCATCTGTTTCAATGCGACAACGGGGAGACCTTCCGCGTCGAAGCTCCGAACGATCCGAATGCGGCCTGCTTATCGATACGTCCGGAGAAAATCCGCTTCGCTCCGGAGGACGATACGTATACGAACAAAATCGAAGGCGCTTTCGTGCTGGAGGAAACGTATTACGGCTCGGAAACCGAAGTATTGCTCAAGCTGAAGGGAGAGCTTCCGTTCCTCCTGAGGATTACGGAGCAGGACAAGCATCGCCGGATTGCTCCGGGAACATTTGTCGATCTTTATTTCAGGACGGAAGACGCAGCCGTTGTTCAGAATACAGGTGAGACCGATGAACAATAAACGGATTATGATCTCGTTCATCTCCCTTTGGGTGATCTTGTTTATTCTTATTCCGATCGGTACTATGGCATTATACAGTTTTTGGCAGGTCGATCAATTCAAACTCGTGCGGACGCTGACTTTCGCGAATTATATCGCTTTCTTCACCGATCCGACTTATGTGCAGCTGCTGCTGAAGACGCTGAAGCTTTCCGCGTTGATCGCCTGTCTCGCTGTTGTCATCAGCTATCCGATGGCCCTGATCGTCCATTATAAAGGAGGGGCCTTCAAAACCGTGCTGTTTTTGGGCGTGCTTGCGCCGTTATGGGTCGGCTACTTGGTACGGATTTATGCATGGCGTTCCATTTTGGGTGAAAACGGGTTTATCAATTCCGTTCTTCTGCTTGCGGGTGTTTTGGAGAAGCCGGCAACGGGCCTGCTGTTTAACAATTTCTCCGTGATCGTTACCGTGCTGTGCATAGCCATTCCGTTCACATTCATTCCGATTTATACCACCATCGAGAAAATCCCCGTCTCGTTAGTCCGGGCTTCGGAAGATTTGGGGGGAACGGCATTTTATACGTTTATTCACATTATTGCTCCGCTAAGCTTGCCCGGTATTGCAACCGGATTCATGTTTGCCTTCATTACCGCCGTCGGCGATTATATGGCTCCCGCCTTGGTCGGAGGGGCGTCCGGAATACTGTTCGGCAATATTATTCAGACCCAGTTCGGCAACAGCTTTAATTGGCCGCTGGGCGCCTCCTTGGCCGTCATATTGCTGCTATGCTTGCTGCTGGTTATTTTGATTTTGAGGAAGCTGGGGGATGTCAAAGGAACATTCGAAGAAAATTAGCGGAGGGACCCACCTTGAACTACGTGAAGAATTGGGCTTGCATCCTGTTTGCCGCGGCCGTATATCTGTTCTTGTATTTACCCATTCTGGTCACCGTGCTGTTCAGCTTCAACGCGTCGCGCATCCCGGCGCTTCCGATCAAAGCGTTTACCTTCGATTGGTACGTGAAGCTGTTTCAGGAGCCGAAGCTGTGGCTGGCCGCCAAAAATAGCCTGACGGTCAGCATCCCCGCCATGCTGCTTGCGATTCTGGTGGGCACCACGGCCGCATTTTTGTTCCAGCGCTACAAATTTGCCGGGAGAAGCTTTTTGCAGCTTTCCCTATTGCTGCCTTACATTTTGCCCGGCATCATCACCGGCATCGCGCTGACTTTATTCTTCAAAACGCTGCAGCTCTCCGCTTCTTTGTTCGCGGTTACCCTCGGACATGTCGTCATTGTTACACCGGTAGTGATGATCATGGTGATGGACCGGTTGAAACGTCTGGACAAAAACTTGGAGCTGGCCTCCATGGATCTGGGGGCCTCTCCGTTAAAAACATTTTTCTACGTCACGCTGCCCAATATCAAAGGGGCTTTGCTGGGCGGAGCTTTACTGGGACTCACGGTATCGTTCGACGAGATCGTCGTGACGTTCTTCCTGATCGGAACGGACAATACGCTGCCTATGCAAATCTGGTCGATGATCCGGTACGGGTATTCGCCGCAAATCAATGCCATCTATTCGCTGTTCATTGTCTTTTCCTTGGCGGTTATCGCGTTTGCGGGAAAAAACGTATTGAAAAAATCGTAGCAGAACGGGACGGATGGAGAAATGGCGAGAAAAGCTTACTTACATTATAAAAAAGAACAATGGAGGCCCAAGGTCGGAGCTTACCGGCAATTGGCCGGCATTCAACCGTTTGCTTTTGCCGAGGGCAAAGCCAAAGGTCTGCGCGCTTTCGACGTGCGCAACGGGAGGCTGCGCTTTACCGTGTTGGCCGACCGGGGGATGGATATCGGACAGGTGGAATGCGACGGCATTCCGATGGCGTGGATCTCGCCCGTCGGCTACGCCTCCGGCGAATATTTCGAGCCGGCCGGGACGGGGTGGCTGCGCAATTTTTCCGGCGGTCTGCTGACGACGTGCGGGCTCACCCAAGCAGGAGAGCCGTGCCGTGACGGGGAGGAGGAGCTAGGGCTGCATGGAAGAATATCCAATCTCCCTGCCCGTCAAACCGCCTACGAAGAGGAGTGGATCGGAGAGGAGTACAGGTTGTCCGTTCGAGGGTGTGTCGAGCAAGCTTCGGTGTTTCATGAGCAGTTGGAGCTCAAGCGATCGATCACGACCGTTTTCGGTTCCAATGTGATCAAAATCGAGGACGAGGTCATCAACCAAGGCTGCACGGCTGCTCCGCTCATGTTGTTATATCATATCAACCTGGGATTTCCTTTGGTCGATGAAGGTTCCTGCATCGTCGGTTCCATAACGAATGTAAGAGCATGGGAGGGCACGCCGGATGCGGACCTGGAGCATTATTCGCTTATCCCCGGTCCTAGTATTGCCGTGGATGAGGAGGTTATCCATGCGGAAGTGGAGCCCGACGAAAACGGGAAATGCCATCTGATGCTCGTAAATCCGCAGGAAGATATCGCGTTTGTATATTCCTACGATTCACGGCAGTTTCCCCGGTTTTCGCTATGGAAGGGCATCAAACAAGGCATCTATGCGGTCGGCTTCGAACCGGCCAACTGCGGTTTGAACGGAAGAGCGGCCGAGCGGCGGGAGGGCGGGCTGGAGGAGCTGCTGCCTCATGAAAAGCGTACATTTGAGTCGGAATTTATGTTTTTAACCACAAGAGAAGAAATCGAGACCGTTTTACGGGAAAAGTTCGGCAGCAGGGAGATCTAAGGAGGGTACATTTTATGGGCGGCAAAAGCTTATGGATTGGCGATACGAAGGTTGAAGCGAAGGCGGTAGGATTCGATAAGGACGGCACATTGTTCGATGCCGTGGCCTTTTGGGTATATATCGATACGCTGCGGAAGCAGCAGTTTCTGAACCTGGCCGGGGAAGAGCATGAGGAGCAATGGGAGAAGCTGATGGGTATTCGAGGAGCCGGCGAGGTAGATCATAACGGCGTGCTGGCCGTAGCGACGACCTTGGAGGAAATCATTCTCACCGCCGGCGCTTTCTATCAGTTGAAGGGCTGGCCGTGGACGGAATGCAAAGCCAAAGCGGAGTCCGTCTTCCGTCTGGCGGACGAGAATACGATGCTGGATCAAGCGTTCCAAGCCAAAGAGGGGGCATCGGAAGTCATCCGGTCGCTGCTTGATGAAGGGATCCGTACAGGGATCTTAACCTCGGACAAATGGACAAGAGCCGAACAGTGCATGGATTTGCTCGGAGTCAAGGAGCGGCTCGATTTTCTCATTACCCCGGAGCAGGTGGAGAAAGGCAAGCCAAGCCCGGACATGGTCTTTAAAGCCTGTGAGCAGCTGGGGATATCTCCCCATGAGCTGGTGGTCGTCGGCGATTCCGTTGTCGATATGAAGATGGCGAAGGCCGCGGGAAGCATCGCTGTCGGGATTGTGACGTATGACGGCTCCAGAGAGGTGCTGTCCGAGGATGCGGACTTCCTCATCGATTCGCTATTGGAGATTCGAACGAGTTCTTGAAAAATTTTTGTCGGAAATTTGATCAAAAATTGAATTTTATATGAACAAAATCGCAAAAGTGTGGTATACTATTGGAAGAGAAAGCACTTTCAGTGATTTAGGAGTGATCGCTATGACGACGAAAACGGCAGTCTTGGCCGAAGGAACCGGAAACGAGCGCAACGTGGGCAGATTGGTAGCTTTGATGACGGCAACAGCATGGGTGCTGCTTGGGATCGGATTGCTGCTTAGTTTATTTAACCTGCATGACTTCAGCGATCGTAACACGTCCCTTATGGTCGGGGTCGGGTTCATGGTCGGCAGCGTTCATATCTATGTGATCCGCACGGCAATCCACCTTGTTCATTCCAGAGCGAAAACGGAAGACGACAGTAAATAAATGGAATAATGCGCAATTTTAGCCCCTTCGGGATTCCCCGAAGGGGTTTTTGACGTTTATTCGAGGTGTCATATTTTGACAAGTGCAAAAAATTTGTCAGCTTCGTGAAAATTATTTTGCAGAATAATGACGAAACCTTGACGTATTTGTTAAGTACCGCGAACATTTTGTCGTAATCTGTTATGGTGGATCTATAGAGTGATCTGGCTCACAGTCAGAACAATCATAGCATTCGGAGAGCGTGGGAGAGGATCGACATGAGAAAACCGGTAAAGATCGGCCGAATTTCGCTAGCGCTGCTGTTCATCCTGATGATGGCGCTGCTGACCGGCTGCGGACAAGAAATGATGGTGTTCGACCCGAAAGGGCCGATTGCCCAAGACCAGCGAGACCTGATCGTGATCTCGACCGTGCTTTGCCTGATCGTGCTGGTTCCCGTGCTGGCCATGACGGCGGTCATCGTATGGCGCTATCGCGACGCGAAAGGAAACAAGGCGGCCTACAAGCCGAATTGGTCGCACAGTACGAAGCTGGAGATGATCTGGTGGGGGATCCCGATCGTGATCATCCTTATTCTGGCTGGCGTGACGGTAAAATATACGTACGCATTGGAGCCTTCCAAGCCGATCGAATCGGACCAAAAGCCGATCGTCGTTCAAGCGACGTCGTTGGACTGGAAATGGCTGTTTACTTACCCGGAGCAGGGAATTGCGACGGTGAACTATTTGCAAATTCCGAAGGGCGTGCCGATCAAGTTCGAATTGACGTCTGACGCTCCAATGAACTCGTTCTGGATCCCGCAGCTTGGCGGACAAATGTATACGATGTCCGGCATGGCGATGACCTTGTATCTGCAAGCCGACGAGGCAGGCAAATATTTTGGCACCGCAGCGAACTTCAGCGGGGAGCATTTTAACGATATGAAATTCGACGTACATGCGACGTCGCGGGAAGAGTTCGACAAGTGGGCCGCAGGGATCAAAAAGTCGGCAAGTCCGTTGACCCAAGCCGGCTATGACGCATTGGCCAAGCCGGGCCGCTCGGGCGAGCAGTTTTTCTCGTCGTTCCCGGATAACCTGTTCTACAACATCGTTACGAAATATGCAGTCGGCGGCTCGCATGGCGCTCATGGCGGTCACGGAGCGGTACCCGGCGGCAGCGGAAATGAATCCGGCGGGAAGCCGAGCGCTGCAGTCAGCGGCAGCAACAAGATGGAGGACGTAACCGCAGGCCAAGGCCACGGGGCTCATGGAATGGCCGGCGGCAGCGGACACGGAGCTCACAGCGCCTCCGGAAAATAAATGAACGCTCGATTTATTTCACATAGAAAAGAGGCCCACTCATGCTGGATACCATAAAACAATTCGCATCGGAGTTTTTCGTCACCGGGGATCCGCTCATTCTCGGGGCACAGGTAAGCATCGGGCTTGCGATGGTGGCCATCGTCTTCGTGCTTACGTATTTCAAAAAATGGGGCTGGCTGTGGCGCGAATGGCTGACGACCGTCGACCATAAGCGGATCGGCATCATGTATATTATTTGCTCCATTCTGATGCTGTTCCGCGGCGGCGTCGACGCGCTGCTCATGCGGCTGCAGCTGGCGATGCCGGGCGTTGAATTTTTGCAGGCAGACCACTATAACGCCATCTTCACGACACACGGCGTCATCATGATTCTGTTTATGGCGATGCCGCTCATGTTCGGTTTGTTCAATGTCGTCGTCCCGCTGCAAATCGGCGCGCGCGACGTCGCCCTTCCGTTCCTGAACTCGCTCAGCTTCTGGCTGTTCTTCTTCGGGGCGATGCTGTTCAACATTTCGTTCGTCATCGGCGGTTCGCCGGATGCGGGCTGGCTGGCCTACCCGCCGCTGTCCGAGCTGTCCCACAGCCCGGGCGTCGGTCAAAACTTCTACATCTGGGGCATCCAGATCTCAGGGATCGGGAGCTTGGCGACGGGGATCAACTTTATCGTGACGATTCTCAAAATGCGCGCGCCCGGCATGAAGCTGATGAACATGCCGATGTTTTCCTGGTCGGTGCTGTCCAGCTGTATCATGATCATTTTCGCGTTTCCGATTTTGACCGTGACATTGTTCCTGCTGTTCCTTGACCGCTTTGCGGGCGCGCATTTCTTCACGCTCGACGGCGGCGGCAACCCGATGATGTATATCAACTTGATCTGGATGTGGGGTCACCCCGAAGTATATATCGTCGTCGTGCCGGCGTTCGGCATTTTCTCCGAGGTGGTTGCGACCTTCTCCCGGAAAAAGCTGTTCGGCTACTCTTCGATGGTATTCGCGATGATCGGGATCAGCGTCCTGTCGTTCTTTACGTGGGTCCACCACTTCTTCACGATGGGCTCCGGCGCGGATGTCAATGCATTCTTTGCGATCACGACGATGCTGATCGCCATACCGACAGGGGTCAAGGTGTTCAACTGGCTGTTTACGATGTTCCGCGGCCGGATCCGGTTCACGACACCGATGATGTGGGCGGTCGCGTTCATTCCGTGCTTCGTTATCGGCGGGATGACCGGCGTCCTGTTGTCCGTTGCTCCGGCTGACTTCCAATTTCACAACAGCTACTTCCTGATTGCGCACTTCCACCAAGTGCTGATCGGCGGCGTCGTGTTCGGATACTTCGCAGGTCTTTACTACTGGTGGCCGAAAATGTTCGGCTTCAAGCTGAACGAGCGCCTCGGCAAATGGGCGTTCTGGTTCTGGAACATCGGCTTCTATATCTGCTTCATGCCGCAATATTTCCTCGGACTCGACGGCATGACGCGCCGTACGTATACGTACGATTTTGACATGGGCTGGGGACCGCTTAACTTCGTTTCGACGATCGGCGGCTTCCTGATGGGGATTGCGTTCATTTTCCAAGTATGGCAGATCGCATACAGCATCAAAAATCATGAGAAAGATACGACAGGCGACGCTTGGGACGGCCGCACGCTCGAATGGACGATTCCGTCGCCGGCGCCGATGTACAACTTCGCCATTACGCCGACCGTGCAGGAAACGGACGACTGGTGGGAGCGGAAGCAGAGAGGCGAGAAGCCGCTCGCTCCGATTCCGGATGCGAAGCTGGAGCCGATCCATATGCCGAAAAACTCGGCGATTCCGTTCATCAAGTCCGCGCTCTGGTTCTTCGCCGGGTTCGGGTTCGTATGGAACTGGATGTGGCTGACGATTCCGGCGCTTGTCGGCATCGCAATCTGCATGCTGGCGCGTTCGTTCTCGTACGATACCGACTATTACATTCCGGTCGATGAAGTGAAGCGGACAGAGCAACTGGCAAGGGGGGCAAAAGCTTAATGGCACACACAGCGGCAAATCACGGACACGACGCTCACGACCACGGCCATCACGATCAAGAGTCGTTGAAGACGTTCGGCTTTTGGCTCTTCCTGATTACGGACGTTATTTTATTCGGCACGTTGTTTGCTACCTATATTGTTCTTCGCGGCAATACGAATGCAGGACCGACGCCCGAGGAACTGTTTCAAATGCCCGGCATTATTGCCGAAACGTTCATCCTGCTGACAAGCAGCTTTACGAGCGGGATTGCGGTGCTTGCGATGCATCGCGGCAACAAGCAGCAGCTGATCGGCTGGCTTGCGGTCACCGCGCTGCTCGGGGCGGCGTTCATCGCGCTGGAAGTGACGGAGTTCGTGCATATGGTGCACGAAGGCGCGACGATTTCCACCAGCGCTTTTCTATCCGCGTTCTTTACTTTGGTAGGGACGCACGGCTTGCACGTTTCGATCGGCTTGGTATGGATGATCGGGCTCATGCTTCAGCTCCGCAAACGCGGCATAAATCCCGTAACCAAGCGCAAAGTGGAAAATCTCAGCTTGTACTGGCACTTTCTTGACGTCGTCTGGATTTTCGTCCTCACGGTCGTCTACTTGATGGGGGTGATGTAAGATGGGGAATTCGCATGGAGCTTCTTCGCATGAGCAGCACGGCTCCCATGGCTCGCTGAAGTCTTATACGATCGGGTTCGTGCTTTCGATCATCTTGACGATCATTCCGATTACGATCGTATTGAACAGCATGCTGAGCAAGACGGCGACGCTGATCGTGATTCTTGCGATGGCCGTTCTTCAGTTCGTCGTGCAGCTCGTCTTCTTCATGCACCTGCGCGAAGGCGAGAATGCCCGCTGGAACATGATGGCGCTGCTGCTCGGCATGATCATTCTGCTGACGATCGTCGCAGGCTCGATCTGGATTATGACTTACAATGCGGTAGCGCATTGAGGTGAGGGGCGAGAAATCGCCCCTTTTTCTATTATTCATTGCTAGAATAGTATGGTATAATTATGTATCACAATAGAATGGCTTATATGGGCGGTCGGCTAGCCTCTCGGAAGGGAGGTGATGCCCGTGGAGGTTAAAGACGTTTTGACGCTCATGATCAGTTTCGGCATGCTGCTTATCGCGCTGTTGACTCTGGTTGTGACCATTGTCAATGCGATTAACCAAAACAAAAAGAAATAGACCGCCCTCAGCATAGGTAGCGGTCGATTCATGACTAGTTCTTATTCTGCTTAGCCACCGCCCTTAAAAGCGGCTATTGTGCGGGAGTCGTGTTGGCGCACGGCTCTCTTTTTATTATACAGTACGGGTTCCGTACTGACAATATTACATAATATATTACTTAATATATTCATATCCGGCTCAGTCCCGCATCATGATAAGCGCCTGCGGAATAACGAGCCAGAAGCCTGACACCGGCATGAAAAAGACGCCGACGAGACAAAGCCCAAGCATGTAGACGCCGATAAATTTCGGGATTTCCATTCTTTTGACTTGGGTCAGCCAGCGGATCAGTTCGGCCAGCATAAACAGAAGGGCGCCGAATAGCAGGAACCAGAAGGCCGAACCCCGGTCGTAATGAGGATCAATGCTGTTAAATAGTCCGCTCCGTCCGATATCTGCAAGCGGCTGCCAATAAACGAAAATGCCGACTACCGTATGCAGTACCGCCGTCCAAGCAAGCATCGTGCCCGAATAAGATTTAAGTTTGGCTGCCATAAACAAATCGCTCCTTCTCCGCATTGGTTTTGATCGCTCTGAGCAGACCGCGCCGGATCAAGGCGCTGCCGGGATAAATCAGCAGCCAATACAGCCCGAATTTCAGCCGTACCGCCCTGTCCTTCGTTTGAATCCGCGTCTCGGTGAAGACCGTCATCGTTCCGTTCGGCTGCTCCTGTATCTGGAAGTTCATGACCGCCTTCGCTTGACGCGGGTTGTCACAAGCGATAAACGCCTGCGCCGAATGTAAGCGGATCGGCTCGTAACCAGCCGGTTTCCAGAACGTGCCGACCACGCCGACAACAAACTCCTGCCCTTCGCTTTCTTCCAGCAGTATGAATCCGCTGCGCATCATTCGCTTTATAAACGGTTCGTCGCCGTCGAAAGCCGCCGGTTTGACTTTGCCGGCCAGCCGGGCCGGAAGCGTCCGAATGCCGAACAGCAGGCGCAGCACGGGAACCTCCCCGTATTTTACTTCGCGAATCGCACGATAGACCGCAACCCTCGACGCGCGGATGTTGATCGAATGCTTTTCGTGGTAATGGTAGACCGGCAAATAGCGGTCGAGCAGCATGGCCATACCTCCTCGTCTCAAGCTCTAAGGCTCCGGGCGGCAAACGGTGCTATGGCGTCAATCGGTGATGTCGATCGAACCGCGGAAACGGCTCGTCGATTTTCTGCCTGCCGCCTCTGACGGATCGTTCGTCCGGTCGATTGCGGCATCGAGCAGGCTGCGAAGGCCAAGCAGGGCTTCTCTGCGGGAAGCGAGGAAATGGCTGCGCGCCCCGGCGGGAATAAATTCGGCAATCAACGTTTCTTGCGCCTCCGACAAGCTGTCCAGCAGTCTTGCTACTTTATCGGCTCTCATCGTTTTCCTCCTTTTCGGGTTCGCCCGGCAGCTCTCTTTCGCCGAAGCGGATTGCCAGCTTCTGCTCCGTAAACCGGGCACCGGCAATCGGACGGCCGAGCAGGATGCGCGGCAGCACCACTTTGCGCTTGTAAGGACCGGCTTGGACGGTCAGCTCGTCGCCTTTCTGGCTGAGCGACAAGTCGCTTTTGTCAACAAAAGGCAGCATCAGATCCAGGAAGTAAACGTCGTCCTCCTTGCGGATCTCCTGCACCTTCCCCAGGTGAAGCACCTCCGAGACATTGCGGCCGCCGAAGGCGGCTTCGCCCATCTGAGCGAGGAGCGGCAGGCCGTGAACTTCGGATTTCATCAGCGGAATGCGGAAGATCGGCAGCGGGCTGAAGCAGTCGCGAATTTCTTCTTCATATTTATCTTGAGCCGCACGCCATCCGGCCCAATAGCCGGTGCCCGCTTCCTCCGGCAGCACGCGGTTGACGACCACCGCATCGGTATTGAAGCCGAACAAATTCAAATAGGTGAACGCTCTGCGCGCCTCGGAGATCACCATCTTCTCCGGATTGATGACCATGCGGATGGAGGTCGTCTCCGAATCGAGAATCAGGCTTTGCAGCAGCTCCAGCTCGCGGGCGAGCGACTCGATGCTGTTCATGACATTGTCGTCTGGCAGCTCCAGCCCGCCTGTGACGATTTTGGCGACGGGACGCACCAGCTTCACCAACCGGCGCTCGTACGGGAAAATTTTGTCCATCCACCAGCCGAGCACGTTCGGATAGCTGAGCAGCCGGAGCGTCTCTCCGGTCGGCGCGCAATCGACGACGATGACGTCGTAGTCGCCGCTGGCCGCATGGCGCTTGATTTCCAGCAGGCTGAACAGCTCCTCCATGCCGGGGAACACAAGCATTTCCTCCGTCGTCACGTCGCTAAGATCGGCCCAGTTCATCAGGCCGGCCAACCAGCCTTGGACCGCACCCCAGTGCCTTTCCGTTTCGCGCAAGCTGTCCACCTCTTGCCCCCATAAACGGTCGGCAATGGGAACAGGACTGCTGCCAAGCGGCTGATCGAACGAATCGGATAAGCTGTGCGCCGCATCCGTACTCATCACAAGCGTACGAAGCCCCTGCGCCGCAAGCGCGACACCCGTTGCCGCAGCGACGCTTGTTTTGCCGACGCCGCCTTTGCCGGTATACAAAATGATTCTCATCATATCCCTCCATTTAGTACGATTTCGTAGTATTTAGTTAAAAAAATAGGGGCTGCGGTTTAAGCGAATTTAATCGTCTATCCGGATTTTCCGGACGGTGCGATCGGATGGCAAGCTGCCTTTGTCTTCTTTGTGCTGCAGCGCTTTGCCTACTTTGACCGCGAGCGTCAGAAACTGCTGCAGCTCCTCCGGAGAGAGAGCCGCCTGTACGCGGGCAAACATGTTTTCCATCATGGCTTTCGCCTGGCCTGCCAGCTTGCGGCCTTCGTCGGACAGCCTGACCAGAATGATGCGCTGATCTTTGTCGGATTGATTGCGCTCGGCAAGACCTTTGCGGACCAGACGTTTCGTCAGGCTCGTCACCGTGCTGAGCGGCGCTCCCAGTTCCGCGGCCAGCTCCGACATAGTCAGCTCGCCGCGATATTCGAGGAACATGAGCGCGGAAATTTCGGAGCGGTTCAACGTTTGCTCCAGTTCCGCCGCCTCCGCCATCAAGCTCATGGGCCGCAGACCGTGTTTGAAAAATAGCTCCAGCATCTGCTCCATCAACGGCTGCATCCTCCAATGTATTGCACATTTCACTTACTACGATATGGAACTAATTTACGGTTTCATTTTACTATGATTTCGTACTAATGGCAAGAGTGACGTTTATGTTCGGGTGAAAATGAAGCGGGGGAGGATGCTAGACGGCGATGGAGCGCTGCGGTTCGACAAGGAAAGAAGGAAATAACGCCCCCGCATTCGGGGACGTTATTTGATGAAGAAACACCGTCTACTTCACTTTTCCGATAGCCAGGTTGACCTTATAGTTGCCGTACCGGAGGATCTCGTCCAGCAACCCGTTCAGTGCGGCCGGGTCGGGTACCGCTGCTTTCACCGTGTAGCACCCTTCGCCGCTGACCCGGTAAGCTTCGATCACCGCCTCTTGTTTCCGAACAAAGCTCTCGAAGCCGCTGTGATTCGTCGATTTCATAAATACCGTGATGAGGGCAAGAACGGGGCGGCCCATTTTTTCCTCGTTGACCTGAACGGTATAGGCTTGTATGATTCCCAGGTCTTCCAGCCGCTTGATCCGGTTCCCGACCGCTTGCCCCGACAGAAATACGTGTTCCCCGATCTCCTTCCACTGGATACGGGCATTTTGCCGGAGAAGACGGATAATCTCGATATCGGTTTGATCCAGCTCCATAATTACACCTACTTGTATGGAAGATTGCTCACACCGATTGTACCGTGTCCGTCCGCGGGAAACAAGACTTCCTCCGCTTGCTGCAGCCTTACACGCGCGATGAGGACGGATGGAAGCGGAAGGACTCTCCGTCCTCCGGAACAAGGACTCTTTCCGCCAGTCCGAGCCCGGCAGTGTAGGCTCTCAAGTCTTCTCTCCGCAGCAGGCAGTGGTTCCAAGCTTCCATATGAGCCACGATAACTTGAGCGTCCGGAACGGCGCCAGCAACCTTCGCCACATCCGCTTTGTTCATCGTAATCGGTCCGCCCTGCAGGAACTGCGCGCTGCCTCCGAACAGCACGACGACGTCAGGCTTATGCTGGGCCAAGGCTTGTTCCACCTCCGGGCACCAGATCGTATCGCCGGCGATGTACAGAACAGGCTCGCCGGGCGCATTCAGCACGAAGCCGGACACCGGTCCCATGCGCTTGCCGATCTCGCCCGTGCCGTGCTGACCCGAGGTGCGAACGATGCTGAGAGAATCCCATGCTATATCCGACTCGACGGGCCGCACATCCCGAAAGCCCTGGTCCCGGAGCTTCCCGGCATCCTCCGGTTGGCAGAAAAAGACGATATCCTTCGGCAGCAGCGCGGCCGCGACGGCGTCGAAATGATCCGGGTGGGTATGGGTAAGCAGGACGGCGTCGGCTTGCAGCAGATGGGAGACGGGAACGTTTAGATTCACGGTTGGATTGGCAAAAGAATTCGGCGTATTCGCGACGGGAGGCATAGCTCCGGCCGGGCTCAACATCGGGTCGACGAGCAGCTTCTTTCCGTCGTATTCGATATAGTGTGTGGCGTGGCGGATGATTTGAATTTTCATGGATCCGGGACCTCTGCTTTCGTTTTATTTGGTTTCTACCCGTATTGTAAGGCGCGGCGGCTATGCTGCGGAACCATCCGGTGAAAGAGAATCGCGTCTTTTGCTTTCGTGACGGAAGAAAACTCCGTACAAAGGCCGAATCCTTCAAAAAAACACATTGCTATCGAAGGGGAGAGGATGGTAATATAGGTTCACAAAAGTAAAGTATTGTAAATAGATGTCGCTTCATGCCGTCATCCGGCGATTCGATCTACCTATCCCAAAAGTTAAAGCGGTTTAATTTTCATAGTGCGTACCGGAAGGAGCCTGCCCCATGAAAGCAAGCATATATGACGTGGCCAGATATTGCGGATTGTCGGTGGTGACCGTTTCCCGTGTGTTGAACAATACGGGCAACGTGCGGGAGAAAAACCGCCGTAAGGTGCTGGACGCCATCGAGGCTTTGGATTACCGGCCTCATGCCGCAGCACAAAGTCTTGCCCGGGGTCATACCCGTATCATCGGATTGATGATGACCACGCTGCATGATCGCTTTTTTGAGACGGTCGTCAACGAAATCAACCGCGCGCTTGCCCGGTACGGTTATTTTCTGGCGCTTTCCGTCTCGAGCGATGTTCGTTCCCGAGAAACTCACGATTTGATGCACGAAGATCGGGTCGACGGTTTGATTTTGCTTTCTTTGCCGGAAGAGGACCGATATGTCGCCCAATTGAAAAAACGGAGTATTCCGTTCGTGCTCATCGATAATCAAAGACGAGATCACATGGTCCCTTCGGTGCTGACGGATAATTACTACGGAGGCTATGAGGCGGCGAAGCACCTGCTCTCGCTAGGCCATACCCGGATCGCCCACGTATGCGGGCCGGAATATTTTTTGAGCACGCGGGAGCGAAAGAGAGGCTTTTTGGATGCGCTCCGGGAGGGGGGGCTTTCTCCGTTCGCCGTGGTGCAAGGAGACTATGAAATCGGATTCGGCTACAATACGGCAAAGTCATGGATCAGAAGCGGGAAGCTACCGACGGCCGTTTTTGCCGGCGACGACTACATTGCGGTCGGGATTGTAAACGCTTTGGCGGAGGAGGGGATGCGGGTGCCGGAGGCGATGTCCGTCATCGGATACGACGATCAATATATTGCGTCCCGGCTTCGTCCTTACTTGACGACTGTCCGCCAGCCTGCGGAAAACATCGGCCAAAGCTCCGTCGAACTGCTGCTCAAATGGATCGGAGCCGGCTCGACGGCAAGCGTCACGGTCGAATGGAAGCCCGAGCTGGTCATTAGGGAATCGACAGCCGTGTATAAGGCGTAAGGATGGAGATAAGTACCGCGGCAGCATCCAACCGGATGCTGTTTTTCATTGTGGGCCTGTATCAGCTGTTTGATTTGCCGAGAGTGCCTGTTTACGTGAAGGCTGATGTTGCCAGCGAGCATACCGTACGCGCCGTCATCGACAAGCTCGTCGGAGCTTCTCCTTTTGAGGGAAGAAGTTCTGGAGACGCATTTTGCGGCAGCAGGAATGCCTGGTTCTGAGCGGCTTCATCCGTCCTTGCGTCAACCGGCGTTAATCGTTTCTTTCACGGCTCTGGTCAGCTTGCGGTAAACAAGCTGGTACGACTCCTCCAGCATGTCCAGCACTTCGCTGTCCGGAAGTTGGCCGTTCAGCACGACCGTGTTCCAGTGCCGCTTGTTCATATGGTAGCCGGGAAGCACGGCGGTCGGATACGTTTGCCGCACGATCCAGACGTTGTCGGGATCGCATTTCAGATTGACGCTCGGGATGCCTTGATGGGTGCCGAGCAGAGCGAACATTTTGTCGCCGACGAACAGGACGGGCAGCTCCGGATCGAAAGGATACTTGAGGATCGTTCCTGGCTTCTTCAGTCCGTACTCCATAAGACGGGCATGATCGATCATAAGTTCACGACTCCTTGAGATACGTTTTGCTCTATATTGTAACGTATGACCGCGGGGTCTTGCCAGAAGGAAAGAGAGGCGATTAGCCGGAATCAGAATATAACAGAAACTTGTCAGAGCTAAACCTTGTTTCTTTTTCCGATATCTGCTAAGATAAAAACAGAACATTTGTTCTCTTTTCGTTCGGATTTAGGTCGCTATTTTCCTACTATTCATAGGAATGGATGATATCGGATGTTTGAATATGCGGATCAATCGTTTGCGGAAAAAGATTTCAGTCAAGCGGATTTTCGCCAGGGAGAGCTGCGCAACTGCACATTCTCGCGCTGCCGTTTTAGCGCCGCCCATTTGGAGGAGCTGTGGACGTCGGGCTGCCAGTTTATCGATTGTGATTTTACCGGGGCTCAGCTTAACGCGTCTGTGCATCACGGCTCGGCTTTCACCAACTGCAGATTTCGAGGCGCGAATCTGTTTGTCGCCAAATTCGAGGAATGCAAAATGGTCGGCTCCGACTTCTCCGAGGCCAGCTTTGACGGGATCACGATCGAGCGGGGCGACTGGTCGTACACAAGCCTGCGTCACGCCAATTTGTCCAAGCAGAACTTGCGGGGAGTGCGGTTCACAGAGGCCGACTTGTACGAATGCAATTTCGAAAAAGCGGACCTTCGGGAAGCCGATCTTTCCCGTGCACAGCTTGCCAAATGCAAGCTGTACGGAGCCGATCTGCGCGGCGCGAACCTGGACGGCGTCGATTTCAAATCGTTTGAGGTCAAGGGCGCCCGGATGGACGCGGCGCAGGCCATCTTGTTCCTGCGCTCGCACGGTGCCAGGGTGGAATAAGGACGATGAGGGATAGGACGATGCCCGCGGGAAGACCGACCTGCGGGCTGTTTGCCGTTGGATGGGGCAAACGTCCGGGCTTTCAAGAGGAGTTTGGCATCACGCGTTCGACATTCGTTACCGACACACGATCAGGGGCATAGAGCCCCCGATCATGGAGCGGGGGGAGATTCGTGCCGTGGGGCTGGCAGCCGTCGTTCAGCAATCCGCTCACCCGATCACGGAAGCCTAATCCCGTTTTTGCGGGAAACGGACCTGCCCGGCTCTTCCTGTTTCTAGGATCCTTGCTTTTTCACGCATCCCATCAAGCCGTGCAGCGTCGTCACAAATTGATGTCCGGAGAGGCGTCCCAGTCCGCCGTAGGCGCAGTCGATTTCCGTGAATTCAAATACGCGGTCTCTGCGCAAGCTCGGTCCATAGATCAGCACCGGCACGGGATCGCCCGAATGCTCGCCGATCTCGCATGGCGTCGAATGATCGGCGGCTACGGCTAAATACGTATCCTCCGGCAACTGCCCGGCAATGAGGCCGACCAGCTCATCGAACAGCTCGACAGCTTGCACCTTGCCGTGCGGGTCGTTATCGTGTCCTTTCAGATCGAGGGCCTTCAGATGAACGTAAACCATGTCGTTTGCCGCAATTTGCTCGATCGTCCATTGCGCTTTCAGCTTGATATCGGTGTCCATGTTCCCGGTCATGCCGGGATCGGTAAACGTCTTAAAACCGGCTAATTTGGCGACGCCGAGCACCGTGCTTTCCCCCGCAATACAGCTGCCTTTGAAGCCTCGCACGCTTGTAATCGGTTCAAGACGAGCCGCCTGACCGGCCCCCCTCGTCAATAAGAAATTGGCCGGCATCTTCCCGTTCTTCATGCGCTCTAGATTCACGGGGTGCCGTTTCAACAGCTCGTGGGATTTCTTTAAAAAGAGGTTGAGATAATATGCCGTTTTTCGTGCTTCCTCTGATGCATCGAGCGCCCGGACCTCATAATAAGGCTGGCCGTCGTTGGGCGCATGCGGGTCGGAGTCGCTGATTTTGTCGCTCAATCCTTTTCCTCGCAGGATTAAGACGGCGCGGTGCTCGGTAGCCGCTTTTACAAATACCCGCACCTCGTCTTCGAGTACTATCCCGTTCAATGTTTCCGCGATGTCGGCCGTCTTCTCGCGAATGCGCCCGGCCCGCCGGTCCACAACGATTCCTTCGTCGTTCACGGTTGCGAAATTGCAGCGGAGCACGACATCCTCGGGCTCCACATCCATCCCGACGCCCAAGGCTTCAATTGGACCGCGTCCCGGGTAATGATCAGGCTGATAACCGAACAAGATGAGATGCCCCATGTCGGTTCCTACAGGGATGCCGGGCCCGACCAAATCCATCATTCCGGTAATGCCTTGAATGGCAAGCTTATCCAGATTTCGTCTTTGTGCGTACTCCAGCGGTGTTTTATGATTTAAAGCGGGATGAGGGCGATCCCCCAACCCGTCGGCGATAGCAAGAATAACTTTTCTGCGCAGCATGTGATCCTCCCGAATCTAATGGATTCCAATTATTTTGAACCAAGTGAACAAGGACAGGCTGATGACGACGGCGCCGATAAAGCAAGTAACGACCGCATATTTGACCTGATCCAAGACACTGAAATAACCGGTTGAGAAATAAATCGTATTGACTTTCGAATGCGGCGGCAGGGTGATCGTATACGTTAACGTCATCGCCGATGCGAGCCCAAGCGCTACGGGGTCCATTCCCAGCGATTTCGCCAGCGCGATAAAAGCGGGAATCAGAATCGTGACTCTGACGGTTTTACTCGTAAAAATGAGATGGCTGTACATGCTCAGGAAAACAACCAGCACATAGACCCAAACGTGGCTCATATGCTCCAGACCCAGTCCGTTGACCACCTTTTTGATGATCCATTCCGCGCCTTTGGATTTATCCAGCGCATTCCCGACGGCATAGGCGCCCGCGGCGAATATCATCAACTCCCACTTGATATTCGCTTCCTTCCACGTAAGCAATCCGACTCGGGGCAGCAAGCACAGGAGCGCGGCGAGAACGGCCGTCTGTTCCGTGCTGATCTCAAAGCCGAACCAGCCTTTTTGATAGTCTCCGGTTGCCCACAGGATCACGGTAATCAGGAAAATGACCGTCGCCTTCTTTTCGTTTATGGAAAAATCGCCTAATTTCTTCAACTCGTCCTTCAACGTATCGATGGTGTTATGAAACGCAGCTTCGCCTTTGAGCGGAAAAATTTTTAACCCGATAAAAAAGGTAATCAGCATGACGACGATAGCGGTAGGCATCGAGGCCAGCAGCCAATCCATATAGCCGATGTGGCCGCCCGCTTGATCGTTGATGAAGCCGACGGCAATAATGTTGCCTGCCGTAGCCGTCATGACGCCC
Source organism: Paenibacillus ehimensis NBRC 15659 (assembly GCF_004000785.1). Classification (GTDB taxonomy): domain Bacteria; phylum Bacillota; class Bacilli; order Paenibacillales; family NBRC-103111; genus Paenibacillus_G; species Paenibacillus_G ehimensis. The sequence goes on from NZ_BILX01000029.1 coordinate 75,059, forward strand.
GAAGTCGCAATGGCATCCGCCTGGACTCCTTGCAGCATCATCACTTTTCCCAGATTGCCCTTGCCCCGAATCGCTTTATATATATCGAGCAGGATCAGACAAATCGGCACCATCAGCGTCGCTCTGGCTGTCGTGGAAGGAACGAAGAACGCTAATATAAAGTTGATTAACACCAAGACGAGCAGCGTCATCTTCGGTGTCCTGCCGAATTTCGTGACCATCCACAGTGCCAGGCGTCTGCCCAAATTCGACTTCATAATGGCGGAAGTGAGAACAAACGCGGAAACCATCAGCCAGATGACGTCGAAACCTAACGTACCGAAGGCGGTTTCCTGATCTTTCACCGCTCCGGTTAAGGGCAGCAGCAGAATCGCTATGATCGATGTCAGGTAGATAGGGATCGGATTCGTGATCCACAACACCAAAGCCCCTGTAAAAATCGCGATCGATTTTTGCGCGTCAGGCTTCATGCCTTCCGGTGTCGGCATAAAGAACAACAGCAAGAATACGAGAACAGCGAGGGGAATCCCCCATGTTTTCATTGCTGCTTCCACGCCGCCTTTCTTTTTGTCCGGCGGGTCGGCTGTAGATTTGTTATCCGGCTGCACCACTTCTGTCATTTTGCGTTCCCCCTTAGGTTGTATTTTGGTTGCGCTTTCATTATAGCGGGGGTAAAATGATAATACAATTTGATTTAATTTTAATAACCATAAGGAAAGATTATAGTTTGATAGCATGATCCGGGAAGCCGTCCAAGGGTCAGGACTTCCCGGCGCAAAAGGAGAGGGCGCACTATGAATATCACGAAGCTGCAAACGTTTTTGACCTTGGCGGAATGCTTGAACTTTACCGAGGCTGCCGAGCAGCTGTACTGCTCGCAACCGGCTGTAAGCATGCAAATTCAAGGCCTGGAGCACGATTTTGGCGTTCCGCTATTCGACCGGGTCGGCAAAAAGCTTTATTTGACCAAACAAGGCGAGCAGCTAAAGCCCTATGCCGAGCAGATCGTCAACCTGCTCCAATCGGCGAAGGAGCATCTTCAACAGCTGGAAAGTTTGACCTACGGCACGCTATCTTTCGGAGCGAGCAATTTTGTCGGCGTCTACCTGCTTCCGGCCGTGCTCGGTCATTTTAACCGAACCTTCCCCGGCATCAAAATCAATATGAATATTACCTCATCGCGGCAATTGATCGGCATGCTGGAAACGAATAAGGTCGAACTTTTGATCATTTCCGATCAAATCCCCGTGGACGAAACCCGTATGCAGGCCGTCACCTTTTACCAGGACGAGCTTGTGCTGGTTGTCAAAGCGGATCACCGCCTTGCCCATGAAGAGGAGTGTTCGCTGAAGGAGCTCACAGCGGAGACGATGATATTGAAGCCGAAAAAGTCAGCCACTCGCATTTATCTGGAAAGCAAGTTCAAGGAACACGGAATCTCGTTCCCGAGTGATATGGAGATCAGCAACCTCGAAGCGATCAAGCAGGGCGTGATTCACGGGCTCGGCGTTTCCATCGTTTCGAAGTTTGCCGTGCAGCAGGAAATCAAAAGCGGCTTATTGGTTTCCGTTCCGATCAAGGGAGTCGCACTGCAACGGGGAATCGATTATGTCTATCTCAAGAATAAACACCTTTCGCCGGCAGCCAAGCAATTTATTGCCTTGTTGGACAGGCAAAAAGCGCTCATTGCGAGTCCCTGATCCATCATTTTTATCTGCAGCGCAAAATAGGGATGCCCGCATACGTGCCCCCATATACTTGAAGAGACGAAAGTCATACGACGCTTTGGGAGAGGAAGGTGGGCATATGGCCATAAGACCGCCTGCGCTGCGAAGAGGCGATACCATCGGAGTCGTTGCCATGGGCAGTCCGCTGGAGGCCGACGTGATCGATGCGCGCGTCCAGGTATTAAGAGGGATGGGGTTTCAGGTCGTCTTGGGACGGTACGTGTATGCCCGTAACGGCTTTCTTGCGGGTACCGATCAGGAGCGGGCGTACGACTTGATGACGATGTTCGCCAATCCGCAGGTCAACATGATTCTTCCCATCCGCGGCGGTGTCGGCGTGGCCGGTATGCTGCCTTACCTCGATTTCCGCATCATCCGAAGCCATCCGAAAATTATGACCGGCTACAGCGACGTGACATTTCTTCTGAACGCGCTGTACCGGTATAGCGGACTCATTTCCTTTCACAGCCTCATGCTAATTGATTTCAATCCAGCCACCCCTGCGTATAATTTCGACCAGTTTTTTACCGCCGTATCGTCCATGTCTACGTACCGTCCCATTCTAAATCCGCCGAATGTTCCACTGGTCAGCCGTGTGCCGGGGAATGTCACCGGACCGATCGTCGGAGGCAATCTGACCTCCGTTGTCGATACGTTGGGTACGCCTTACGAGATCGATACGAGGGGAAAGGTGCTGTTTCTGGAAGATACCCACGAGCCGGCCAATACGGTATACAGGTACCTGAATCATTTGAAGCTGGCCGGGAAATTTCAGGACTGTCTTGGCATCGTCATGGGCGAATGTACGGAGTGTCCGGCCGCCTACGGCAAGTCCTACGAAGAGGTAGTCAACGAATTCGTTGCTCCTCTCGGCAAGCCCCTTCTGACGAATCTCGCAACCGGACACGGCTACTACAAAGCCGCCATTCCGTTCGGGGCGACGGTGAACTTGAATACATTCAATAACACGCTGACCGTGCTTGAACCGGCGGTTGGCGTTCGGCAGACATAAGTCTGATAGACTTAACAACGCTGCCGGTATCTTTAAATCGTACCGGATCCCACCACTCCGGATCAGAGCGATCCGGGGTTTTTCCTATTTCCGGCGGGGAAACGGGGCGTCCGGTTAATAAAGTTTTAAGGATTTGTTTAGAAACGGCTAATCCCCGGTTTCTAGAATGTTTAGCTCTTCCCGTTAGGATGGAAGTATGGAAGCCGGAGATGCTTTCAAACCCCAATCCCAAGGAGGAAGAAACCATGAACAAACGAATCGCATTAACCGGAGTCAGCGTAGCCGTCGGAAGCCTGCTTCTGATCGGTTCCGCCTATGCGGGGCTTGGAGACGCCCCGGGCTACGACGCCTACAAGTCGGCTGTCAAGGAAACGTTCGCGGTCCAAAACGTGACGAAGCAAATGAAGGTGACAGTAAACGATAACGGAACGAAGCTGCTCGACGTGCAGTCGACCGTCAAGGCGGACAAGGCGAAGAACGAAATGAGCGCGGAAATCAACCTCAGCGGCGGCGGAGCAAATCAGGGAGTGAGCCTCTACCGGCAGGACGGCAAGCAAATCGTCAAAGCGAGTGACAACGACGTGTACAATATCATCGAAGGAAAAGAATGGAAGGGAAAAGCGGGCGAACACCGCGGACAAGCTCCGGACGGCATTAGCGCCGAGGTCGAGAATGTCGTCGATGCGCTGGTCGGCAACCTGAAGGATTATGTCACGTTGTCGCCGCAAGCGGACGGGACGAAGAACATCGCGATGCAGCTGAATGGAAGTCAAATTCCGGCGGTGGCGAATGCGATCGGGTCGCTCGTGGTGAAACAGGCGGCGAACGCCGAGGAGCACAGAGGCGACATGCAAGGGCCTTTTGGCGATAAATTTCAAGGGCTCCACGATAGCATGCCGAAGCTGACGCAGGACGTAAAGATCGACAAGTTCGATCTGGCTGCCAAAGTCAACGCGGACAATCGGATCGAGAAGCAGCAGATGACGCTGACGATCAGCGGCAAGGATGCACAAGGCGTTGCCCATGAAGTCGTGGTTGCCGCCGATTTCGGCTTGTCCAACTTCAACGGCACGACGCCGGACCACGTCGATCTGAACGGTAAGCAAGTGAAGACGATCGATGTGAAAAAGCACGGGGAATAAGCGCGGTACCTGCGGCGGGACGAAGGGCGGCCCGAGCTGTCCTTCGCCGTCCGCGACTAGCTTGAGCTTCGCTAATAAGGAGATGAGCCGATGGAAGCCGTCCTGGAGCTTGACGGATTGACCAAAATTTACGCCAACCGGCGCGGCGTGGAACATATTACGCTGCAGGTGCAGCGCGGAGATATTTACGGATTTTTCGGTCCGAACGGGGCCGGCAAAACGACCGTGATGAAAATCATTGCCGGATTGTGCCGGGCGGACCGGGGGCAGGTGCGCTTGTTCGGGCACGATGCGGCCGCCGACTTCGTGAGAGCAATGAGCAAGGTGGGCGTGCTGATCGAAACGGCGGACGCTTACGATTACATGAGCGGCTACAAAAATTTGGAGCTCGCCGCCCGGTTTTACCCGCGGCTGCCCCGAAAACGGATCGACGAGGTGCTGGAGCTGGTGGGGCTTGCCGCCTTTAAGCACGAGAAAGTGAGCCAATACTCGCTGGGCATGAAGCAGCGCTTGGGCGTCGCCGCGGCGATCTTGTCCGAGCCGGAGCTCCTCATTCTGGATGAGCCGACGAACGGGCTCGATATTGAGGGCATGGTAGAGATGCGCGAATTGATCGCCCGGCTGGCCCGTGAGCAGCACATTACGTTTTTCTTATCCAGTCATCTGATTACCGAGATGGAGCAGTTGTGCAGCCGGATCGGCATTTTGTATAACGGAAGGCTGATTCGGGAAGATTTCGTAGCGGATATCGTCCACGGTCCGAACCCGACGACGTTGGAGAATTATTTTATGGAGCAAGTGCGAGAAGAAAGGAGGGCGGAAGTGCATGCCTAGTTTTTACGCGAATACGGTAAACGAACTTGCGAAGCTGCTGGCCCGGCGCAAAACGGTTGTGTTTCTCGTCCTGACCGCCATGATTCCGATCGCCGCGGCAGCCGCCGCCTCGCAGTTCCAATTCGGCTTCGGCGTAGCGGCGCTGACCTCTGCGGATTTCCCGGTCGTCCTGCTCGGCTCTTATACGGCCGTCTACTTGCCGCTGCTGTTGTTCATGACGGCGTCCGACATGTTCGCCGGGGAAACGGGCGACAAGACGATGAAGCTGCTCTTAACGCGCCCGATCACGAGATTTCAAGCGTTCGCCTCCAAGCTGGCCGCCATGCTCGGGTATGCGGCGCTGCATTTGGCGATTGCCCTTATTGTATCGCTGGCAAGCCTTTTGTTTCTGAGTGGCGTGGGCGCGGTCGGGCAAGGGCTTGGACGGACGGCCGCCGCTTATGTTACGTCGCTGCTGCCTCTGTTCACGCTCGGACTGGCTGCGGCTTTTATCGCCCAATTTTTCAAAAACGGCAGCGGCGCGCTGACCGTCTGCATTCTGCTGTACGCTTCGGCGAAGCTCGGCGCTTACTTCGTGCCCGCGCTGGCGGTATACACCCCTGCGGCTTACACCGACTGGCATATGCTGTGGCTCGGGGCCTCCGTAGCGTCCGGCAAAATCCTGAACGTCTTTATGTTTCTGGCCGCTTGTTGTATATTGTTTTTTACAGGGGGCTATACCATCTTCGAGCGAAAACAATACTAGGAGACCGAAGCGATGTCCATCAAAGTCCGGTTGGTGCTTTCTTATTTCTTGATGCTTATCGTGCCGGTCCTGCTGGCCGGGGTCGCTTTTCTGATCATCGTTGCCGCTTTTTTTGGCGACGTCCGTACGTTGTATGACGTCGATACGGAGAGCCACAATCCCATCAAGGAAGTGATCGAGAAGGAAGCCGCCATCAGCGCCGAATTGAAGCTCAAGACGACGGAAAATCCGGATTCCCTGCTGAACCCTTCGATTGCAGCGCAGTTCGAAGAGCGGCTGAAGCCGATTAATATGGGGCTGATCGTCCGCAAACAGGAGAGCGTCGTCTACGTCTCGGAGAAACTGAACAAGCCGGGGCTGCTTCGCAATTTGCCTCCGTACGGGGCGGCGGATACGGATCACAACGGCCACGCGATGAAGGACTGGGGCCCGTGGTTCTTGTCCCGGCAGTACGATTTCCGGTTCAAGGACGGCAGTCCGGGGAGCGTCTTTGTCGCCACGGACATGAATTTTATCGGCAAGTTTGCCCGCACCTACACCTCGGCGTTTTTCATTTCGCTGCTCGTTATTCTCGTGCTGACCAACGGCTTGCTGACGTATTGGGTATCGCGGAGCGTGATTCGTCCGCTTCGTCAATTGCAGCGGGCGGCAGGCGAGATTCGCGAAGGCAATCTCGATTTTGAAGTGAAACCGCAGGCGAAGGACGAGATCGGCGAGCTGGCGGCGTCCTTCGAGCAGATGCGCCGGAGGCTGAAGCAATCCGTCGACGTGCAGCTCAGGTACGAAGAGAACCGCAAGGAGCTGATTTCCAACATCTCGCACGATCTGAAAACGCCGGTGACCGCCATTAAAGGCTACGTGGAAGGCATTATGGACGGCGTATCCAACTCGCCGGATAAGCTTGACAAATATTTGAAAACGATTTATGCCAAAGCCGTTCAGATGGATCATCTGATCGACGAGCTGTTTTTGTTCTCCAAGCTGGATTTGAAGAAGCTGCCGTTTCATTTTGAACCGGTGAACTTAAACGCTTTTTTGCAGGACTGCACCCTCGACATGCAGCTGCACGCCGATATCGAAAAGAAAGGCGTCACGCTTCGGTTCGACGCTCCGGAGGCGCAAGCTCCGGTGTGGGTTACGGCCGACCGGGAGAAGCTGAAGCGGGTGCTGGTCAATTTGATCGGCAACGCCATCAAATATATGGATAAGGAAGCGGGACTCATCGTGCTGCGGATGCGCCCAGACGGCGACCGGGTCATCGTGGAGGTAAGGGACAACGGTCAAGGCATTCCGCCGGAGGCGCTGCCGCATATTTTCGACCGGTTCTACCGGGCGGACCCGTCGCGGAACAGCAGCACCGGAGGCAGCGGGCTGGGCCTTGCCATTGCGAAGCACATTATCGAGGAGCACGGCGGCACGATTCAGGCCAAAAGCACGCTTGGCGAGGGCACGAGCATCTTTTTTACGCTCCATCAAACTACAGGGCGCGGGGAATGAGCGATGAAAAACATTTTAATCATCGAAGACGAAACGAGCATTGCCGAGCTGGAAAGGGATTATCTCGAAATTAACGGGTTTCAGGTCGATATGGAGCACAGCGGGGACGAAGGTTTGAAGAAGGCGCTCACGGGGAAATACGATCTGATCATTCTCGATCTGATGCTGCCCAAGGTGGACGGCTTTGAAATTTGCCGAAAAATCCGCGACAAGCACGATATTCCTATTCTGATGGTGTCCGCGAAAAAGGAAGAGATCGACAAAATCCGCGGCCTTGGCCTCGGAGCCGACGATTATATCATTAAGCCGTTCAGCCCGGGCGAGCTGGTCGCGCGGGTGAAGGCGCATTTGTCGCGCTACGAGCGGCTGCTCGGCAGCCGGGCTCCGCAGACGGAGGAAATCCGCATCCGCGGTCTCCTCATCGACAAGTCGTCCCGCCGCGTGTTCGTGAACAACCAGGAAGTGACGTTTACAACCCGGGAGTTCGATCTGTTGACGTTTCTCGCCTCCAATCCGAACCGCGTGTTCAGCAAGGACCAACTGTTCGAGCACATCTGGGGCTACGATTCGGTCGGCGATATCGCCACCGTCACCGTCCACATCCACAAGCTGCGGGACAAAATCGAGCAGGACCCGTCCAACCCGCAGTATATCGATACGATCTGGGGCGCGGGGTACCGGTTTAAGATTTGAGGCGAAATAAAAAGATCCCGCACATGCTCTGAAAAAGAGCGGACGGGATCTTTT
>NZ_BILX01000030.1 GCF_004000785.1 Paenibacillus ehimensis NBRC 15659
ATAGTTTGCTGCAAACCGATTGGAATTTTTTAAACTTCTTGGGGGCGCTTATCATGGAACCGGTAGTGAAGCATGCATGGAATTTATCTGAAATGGATGCAGTCAAACTGCAACAAGAGTTATCTTTAAAAATGATAAGGGAAGATCAACTTGCTGAAGTTAATTATATTGCTGGAGTGGACGTAGCGTATAGTGAACACAGCGACAAATTAATCGCTGCGATCGTTATTTTAGAAGCAAGTTCATTACATATCATAGAATCGGTTGTGGTGGAAGACACGGTTCATTTTCCTTATATCCCCGGGTTGTTTTCGTTCAGGGAGATTCCTCCGCTGCTTAAGGCGTTCAAGCAAATAAAGAGCGCTCCACAGCTCATTGTCTGCGATGGACAGGGAATGGCCCACCCCAGACGATTCGGACTAGCGAGTCATTTGGGCGTTCTCTTCGACATTCCTGCCATTGGATGTGGAAAAACGAAGTTATTAGGAGAGTTCCAAGACCCCGGACGAACAAGAGGATCTTCTTCACCATTGGTTGATCATGGCGAGGTGATCGGGGCCGTGTTAAGAACTCAGGATCATATTAAACCTATTTTCGTGTCCATCGGTCATCGTATTTCTTTAGCAACGGCTTGCGAATGGATCTTAAAGCTCTCGCCGAAGTATCGTTTGCCGGAAACAACGCGGCAAGCCGATCAGCTTGTGAATAAAGTTTTAGGCGGTCTTCCAAGAGGTCAAGAATAAAATGAAGGGCGGATTTCCGCCCTATAAAAGAGTTTAGTGCGTTCTGCGGATCTTCAGACCGTTTGAAAGTTTCATATTAGGTGTATGCTTGAACCTTTCTTTATCCTCTCGATGTCTACCCTTTCTCTAATATTTAACGCAATAAGAGGAAAGTTGGCAATTGAAAAAGATATACTGACATCCTTAACCTCAAATTCAAAGCATGTCCCGTCTACATTGCTTACTGCTATTTTTGAACCAGCCAAGTTCTTTAATTTTGTAAGTTGATAAGGATTCGTTTCATCTACACTAATCTTCAGTACCAAACCACGGTCTGGCAGATCAATAACATCTTCTAACCTCATAATTTCCAAAGATCCGCTTCCTCTCAGAACGGCTTCACCAGCATCAAGTACAGTACGATCAGCGGAATGATAATGACCAGCGTGCCAAACACATCCCACGTGCGGGAAGCTTTCCGGTATGCTGCGGTAAGCGCGCCTTCCGCCTCGGCGATGACGCTTTCCTTCATCATTGTCCGTTGGGCGGGAATGAGGAGAGCCCCCCAGATCAAGCCGCTGAGCACAAACAAGGCTTCCGAAGCCGTCATCCAGTTCAGCTCCGCGAGCGAATATCCGTTCAAGGCGGCCATGATGTGGCCTGTTGCGAGCAGCAGAATGACGCCGGGCAGCGTAAACCAGTAATCGGCGTGCATGACATTGCGCGCCACCCGCCGGATGTGGGTCAGATCTTGACCGCGCTCCGCCGACAGCTTCCAGAACGCCGCCGTAATAATGTTGCCGAGAAACAGCACGGCTCCAAGCACATGCAGAAAAATCAACGCTCCCATGTTCACTTCTCCTCCTTGTGGTGATTGTCCAGCATTGCCGCGCATTCCAGCAGGGCATCGATTTTGGCTTGATGATAACGGATGCCGATCGTAAGGGAGAGCAGCTGATGCTTGGGCATCTGCAGATGATACTGGTCATACATCCCTTGGAGGATGCTCAGCTTCGCTTCGTGCTGTTTGCGGCTTTGTTCGATCCAATCCAGCATCTCGCCCTCATCCATTTTTCCGCCAAAAAACAGCCTCATGCACACATCGGAGCGCACGTTATCTTCCTCGACCGGCTGCTCGTAATATTGGGCCAGAACGGCTCGGCCGGCTTCCGTAATGGAATATTCGTTTTTGTTCGGACGGTCCTCCTGTATAATCGTGCGTTTCTCGATGCAGCCTTCCTTCTCCAAATTTTTGAGCGTCGGATAGACGCTGCCGTAGCTCCCCTCGAAGAAAAAGGAGATCGGCCCTTCAAAATTTTTTTTGATTTCGTATCCGGTCATCGGACGCTTGCTTAATAGGGCAAGAGCGACATATTTGGCCTGCAGCTGCATCGGCGCAGCCTCCTTTATCGATATAATCATTATTTATATTAATAATATTAATATAAATCGTCTGTGGGGGTTTTGTCCAGTTTTTTCTTTCTTGCTGCATAACAAAGCATCCCATTTGACTGTGACATTAATGATATGGTTTATAATGCAGATACCGAATGGAAAAAGGGTGAATGAAATGGAACAACGAAGTCTGGTAATCCTGGGGATATCCGGAAGTCTGCGCAAGCAATCGTCTAATACACGGTTGCTCTCGTTCGTCGGAGGAATGATGCCAGCCGGTATGGAGTTTCGCATGTATCAAGGGCTCGCGGATTTGCCGCATTTCAGTCCGGACTTAGACGGTGACGAAGGCCAATTGCATGGGGCGGTGCGCGAATGGCGGGAGGAGCTGCGAGCGGCGAACGCGATCGTGATCTGTACGCCGGAATATGCGCGAGGAGTGCCGGGCTCGCTCAAGAATGCGCTGGACTGGGTCGTATCCTCGAGCGAGTTCATGAACATGCCGACGGCGGTCATAAGCGCGTCTCCGCATCCGGATGGCGGCGCTGCAGTGCTGCAATCGCTGACACTGACTCTAAAGATGATGAGCGCGGTTATCCCGGACGAAGCATCACTGGCCGTTCCGTTCGTTAGTAAGATGATTGGGCCGGATGGTAACGTGACGGACACGAATACCTTGTCATCGCTTCTCAATCTGGTTCAGGCGCTCTCGCAGGCCATAAAGGGCCATTAATCAATATGCAGCTCTGGCCGGTCACTGAGGCAGCACGAAACGCATCGCATGACGTTGATCTCCGCGGTGAAAAGGGCTGGGCGGGCTTGACGCCGGAACGCGGACAGAAAACGGCGCTGACGGCGAAACAATCGAATAGAGGAAGGAACGTAACTCCTTCGACAGGCGGCATCCGTTTGACCTTTGGGTCGGGCGGATGTTTTTTTGACGATAGGGAGCAGGTGGATGCGATGAGCGTTTTAGGCAAAAAGTGATCTCTTTTGTTCAATCCAGGCAAACGGGGATCGGGCTATACTTTGGGTACGGTTCCCGGGAGCTTATCATTTGAGAACTAAAGTTTTGCAGGAAAGGAGCGTATGGCTGTGACGGATACGTACCAAGACCGTATCGAAATTTTCGAATTGTTCAACGTTATTGACGGCGACACGGCCGAAGCGTCCGCGCGAGTGCGCGCTTATCATGTGGGGGCGGGAGACAAAGCGCATTTGTTCGAGGAATCGCTGGCCGCTTTTGAGGCGAAGCTGATACGGACGCGTGAAGGCTGGCGCTTCAGTCACTTTGCCAAGCCGCTCTATGTGATGCTGGGCACGCAGGAAGTATTCGGGCTCGCAAACCCGCACGAAACCGAAAAAATAACCGAGAACTAAAGGAAAAAGAGGAAAAAACGATGAGCGGACAAGAGATGATCAGACATTTTTTTGAATCGGAAGCCAAGCGGGATATCCAGGCTATGGCGGCCGTAATGGCGGACGATATCGTGTACGAGACGCCGTTTGGCCCGGAGGGAGTTACGGACCGCGTTCAGGGAAAAGAAACGTTGGCGCAAATGCTGGATCAGTTTATCGGCAAGGAGAACGGGATGTACGCTTCCTGAGACATTTACAATATCCGGGTATATTCCGCCAGTGAGTCGGACTTGTTTTTCGTCGAGATGGATGGCAAGGGCGTCGTGGCGAAGAGCGGGCATCCCTATGAGCAATCCTATATCAGCTTGCTGCGGGTAGAGGGCGGACGAATTACGCTTTGGCGGGAGTACTTCAATCCCATCCGTCTGCAGGCTGCGCTTGCTTCTCTTCAAGCCTGACCTTTGCAAGGGCGGACGGCTCCGACAAGTCCTCTTTCATCATGGGTGCAACGATCCCGATCGACGGCGGCAACGTAATAGCGTAACGTAAACAAGCTTCATCTAACGATGCCGGACATCGTCAGATGAAGCTTTCTTGCTTGCGGCGCTATTCCTCTTCCTCCGTCACCTCGTCCATCCCGACCGCCGCATCGAAGACAGATTCCCCGGGGACGTTGGTTAGGTCTTCCTTTGCCCGAACCTGCCGCTTGATGTTCTCATAAAAGCTCTGAAACGACTGGTCCAGCAGAGCTTCGCGGTTCGGATCGTCGTTGACGTCGGAATCGACTTCCATGCTTTGGTTATCCTCTGCGCTTCCGTCTGCCGTTTTGTTGTGATCGGGGGTCATGGCGCCATTCCTTTCGTTCCAGCGGTTACTTGTTGTTCAAGTTTCTCAACACTTGGGCCGGCATTTCTTTGCGGTCTTCCTCGGCTTTCTTCCCTTTGGCTTTATCGTCCGGGTTCGCCGAATTGAACCGGGCTGCGTCCATCCCGTCCATAATATTCATGGGAAATCCCTCCTTTACCGATATCATGGCTTTCGCCGGCCGATTTTATTCCGTGGGCTCGCTCGCGGAGCTTCATATAAACTTAACCTCGTTCCAAGCGGATTTATATTATAATGGTTCAACGAGAAGCAGGCATATTCTTCTAAACTACGAGGTGGAGCATGAACAAGACGGTACGTTCGTTAGGCATCGCGCTGCTGGCGGTTGGCTTGGCCATTCCGGCATGGAGCGGCAGCATCTCTAGTGTCCGGGCGGAGGCTTCCGGCGGTCCTTCGGTCTCCTTGCTGTATTTCAACGACGGACACGAAATCAGCCCCGTGACCGACAAGCTCGGCACCCGCGGCGGCGTGGCCCGGGTGAAGACGCTGGTGGACAGCGTAGCGGGAGAGAAAATCGTCGCTTTCGGCGGCGATCTGGGGGGCGGGACGTTATTCGGCGGCGTCTTCAAAGGGCACCCGATGGTGGAAGCCTTGGGCCGAATTCCGGTCGATGTCGCGAATTTCGGACAGCACGATTTCGACGCAGGCGTCCCCAATACGCTGGAGCTGATCAAACATTCGCGCTTTCGGTGGATTTCCACCAATTTGGCCGGGAGCGACGGGAAGCCGTTCGGTCAAGTGCCGGAATATGTTGTCATAGAAAAACAAGGCATCCGCATCGGTATCCTCGGCTTGACAAGCGCCATGGAAACGACAATGCGTGACGAGCGGGTCAAGAGCCTGAATGTGATCGAATCCGCGCAAAAAGCGGTAGACAAGCTCAAACAAGCAAAAGTGGATATGATCGTAGCGCTGACGCAGGAGCCGGTAGCGGACGATAAAGCGCTGCTGGCGGCCGTCCCCGACATCCGGGCGGTCTTTACTGAAGAAGAAGCGGAAGAGAAATCGTTCGTCCATGAGGTCGATGGCGGCAGCCGGCTGATCTTCTCGCCTCAAGGCAACATGGGATCGATCATCCGGCTAATCGTGAACAAAGAAACCGACGGGACGATCCGCTTGTCCCATGAAATTTTGAAAGTCGACGAAACCGTCCAAGAGGACAAGCCGCTTGCCGAGATGGCGGCTGATTACCAGGCCAAGCTGGACGCGGAGCTGGGCAAGAAGGTTACTACTTTGGGAGGCGATTTGCCGTACGGGGATCATCACGAATCCCGTTTCCGGGAAACGGCCATCGGCAATTGGATTGCCGACGCGTACCGCGATTATTACGGGACCGACATCGCTTTTGCGAACGGCGGAGGCATTCGGGCGAGCGCCAAAAAAGGCGATTTCACCTTAAAGGACGCCAAGTCGATCTTGCCGTTCGGCAACAAAATTGTAAAGGCGGAAGCGACCGGAGAGATGGTGCTCAAGGCACTCGAAAACGGAGTTTCCGGAGTGGAGAAGCTGGCGGGCGGCTTTCTGCAGGTTTCCGGCATCGCCTATGAATACGACGCGGACAAGCCGTCCGGTCAGCGGGTGCGGAACGTTCGAATCGGCGGAAAACCGATCAATAATGACGCCGTCTATACGCTGGCCTTGTCCAACTATATGTTCACCGGCGGCGACAATTACACGATGTTTGCCGAAGCGAAGCCTCTCGTAGGCGCGGGAGAGGCGCTGACGGATTTTGAATTGCTGGCGGCGTATGCTTCCAAGCTAAAGCAGGTTCATATCGAGCCGGAGGGGCGGATCGTCGTCAGAGGCTTCGCCGACGTGCCGTCCGGTCATTGGGCGTATGCGGCGGTCAAAGGGTTGACCGATGCGGGCGTCATGAGCGGCGCGGGCGAAGGGCGTTTCGCCCCCAACACGGGCTTGTCCCGCAAGGAGGCAGGCGAGATGGTGTCCAAGGCGTTGGCCGGGGAAGCGCAAGTTCCGGTGTGGAGCGAGCTGGGGCTGGGCGGCGAAGACATGGCAGCCCCGATTGTGCGGCAGGAGCTGGCGCTCATCGCCAAATGGCTGTACGGGAAAAAAACAGGCAAAACGCTCCCCGCCGCAGCGAAGTCGCCGTTTGCGGATGATGCGGCGATGCCGGACGGAATGAAAGAAGCGGCCGCCGGGCTGGCCCAGCTCGGGCTTGTCGAGGGGCGGCAGCCGAACCAATACGCCCCGAAGGAACAGGCGACGCGTGCGGAATTCGCCCACTTGGTCTGGAACATCCTCAGCAAATAAGTACCTCTATTCAAAAACAAGTCAGTGCTCGCCCAGTAAGGCGGCATACGGCTTGTTTTTTCCATTTTCAGCATTTATTCAGCTTTCGCTCAACCAACGCTCAGCCCAAACTAAGGTTCCATTAATGTACGGCTCCTATACTTCAAAGTGTAAGTGAAATCAAAAAAAAATTCGAACTCAAAGGAGACATGAATCATGAAAACATTCGGTAAAAAATTGATGGCAGGAACGATTGCGGCAGGCTTTCTTCTCGGAGGAGCCGGATTGTATTACTCTCAGGCATACGCTGCAACGACGGCTACCACGGAAAGCGGAACAACCGCAGACAGCGCGCAGCCGGGGCAAGGACACGGGAAGTTCGGCAAGGGCGGCTTCGGCCGGGAAGGACACGGCTTCCGCGGCGTCAACATCCTGAAAGAAACGGCCACGCTGCTGAACTTGGATGAGCAGACGCTGATGGACGAGTTGAAGCAGAACAAGACGCTGGCGCAAGTCGCGCAGGAAAAAGCGGGCCTGACGGAAGACGTCCTCATCCAAAAGCTGACCGAAGCCGAGACGAAGGCGATCGACGAAGCGGTGAGCGCGGGCACGATCACGCAGGAGCAGGCAGACAAGCGTAAAGCTGATCTGGCGGACCGCCTGAAGCAAGCCGTGACCGATACGAAGCTGCCAGGGCATCGCGGCGGCAAGGGCGGTTTCGGAATGCTGGGTAACCCGGAGAATCTGACGAAGATTCTGGGTATTACCCAGCAAGAGCTCACCGACGCGATGAAAGCAGGCAAGTCGCTGACCGAAATCGCGCAGGAGAAAGGCATTAGCCGCGACCAGCTGATCAGCCAGATCAAAGCGAACCTGGACGAAGCGATCGGCAACTTCGTAGACCGCAAGCCGGGACAACGTCCGGCTGCGCCTGCCGCGGATTCCGCTAACAGCGAAGGGTAAGAAGAAAAGGATGATATGGAAAAGATCTTGTCTCATTAGTTGAGGCAAGATCTTTTTTTATACCAATACGCAACTCTCTTTGGGATATTGAATCATAAGATGGTAGAATGTGTATTGGATTAATTTTGAAAAATAGGCTTATATTTTAATAGGGAACAGGAGTAGATGAATTGAAAAAGGTTATGCTGCTTGGCATCGTCGCCGGACTTGCGTGCACTGCAACAGGATGCACTTGGGTGTCTGACACGAAAGAACAACCCAAGCTCTCAGGCTCCATCAAAGTCGTATATTGGAACAAAAACAGCTTTATGCAAAATTACGGCAACCTTTTTAGCGTCAAATATCCCGATCTGACGGTTGAGGTTCTTCCTTTGGAAGGACTTTACAAGCCCCAGCAGGATAATAAAAAAGCGTTTGACGACTACGTTCAGCTCCACAATCCGGATGTATTATTGCTGGATTCGGAGCAATTCGAACGATACGCGGGCTCAGGCAAGCTGAAAGCATTGGACGCCGATATGAAAAAGGATGCCTTTGATACGAAAGGCTATTATTCGGGCGTTCTGGAGTATCTGAGACGAGCAGGGGACGGCAAAATTTACGGGTTCGCTCCCTTTTTTAATTGCGAAGCCGTTTTTTACAATAAAAAGCTGTTTGCGGAGCATGGCGTCCCGTTCCCGGGAAATAAAATGAGCTGGAACGAGCTTATATTGTTATCTCAACGATTTTCGACTCAAAACGAAGATCCCCCGGTCTACGGCTTGGAAGGCCGTACGCTGACGAACCCTTTTATATTCGCAACAACAGTTGGCGCGAGCTACGGGCTGAAATATTTAGACCCCGAATCGAAGAAAATGACCTTGAACACTCCCGAATGGGCGAAAGTTTTTAAGCTGGTCGCGGAGGCGTTCCAAAAAGGAAATTTTTATAAGGCTGACCCTGCCTCAGGCCCCAAGCCGTCTCCGGGAAGCAAAAGAGAAGAGGTGCTCAAGCAGCAGTATCCGTTTTTGAACGGACATATCGCAATGACGATTCAAGGTGTTGATTTCGTCGATGTACTAAGTACGACGCCGGGGCTCCCTTTTGAGTGGGATCTGGTCACCGTACCCGTTGATCAGAGCAACCCCAATAGCGGCAATTCCATGTCGGTGAATGAAATTTTTTCGGTCAACGTAAACTCTCAAAATCCTGCGGCCTCTTGGAAGTTCATCGAATACATAAATAGCGATGCCTTCGCACGTATTATGACCAAATCGACCATAAAAGCTTTGCCTGCCCGTGTGAACGCTGCGCCTAAAGAGGAAAGAAACGTGAAAGCCTTCTACGAACTGACTCCGCCGAACGAATCGATGTATAAAAACTTCGACAAGCTGCCCGACAGCTTTTTGATGACCTTCGATTCGATTATCAACCAGGAGATGGAGCCGTTGTTGCAGGGTAAGAGCACGGCGGAAACGGCCTTGCAACGGATCGAGGCCCGCTCGCAAGCCGAGCTGGATAAGCCAAAGGATGAAAATCCGGGTTCCGAAAAGCTAGTTTTGGAAATATCGTGTGAATCGGGAGAGGGGGATTTACATGAAGTATCCGGTTTTCAAAGAAGGGGCAACGCTGGGAGTAACCGCTCCGTCCTCCGGGGTGCCTACGGCATTGCATGATGTGGTCAAGCTTTCGTGCAGCCGCATGCAGAGCAGAGGCTTTAACGTCGTTTGCGGAGAAACGGTGTGGACGCAGGAGAAGGCCAAGTCCTCGGCGGCTCAAGTCCGCGCGAATGAATTCAACGCCATGATGAGGAACGATGCGATCGATATGATCATTCCGCCCTGGGGCGGGGAGCTGCTGATCGAGATCCTCGAATACATTGATTTTGAAGGGGTGCCGGGCAAGTGGATTCTGGGTTATTCGGATGTTAGCGGATTGCTGTTGGCGTTCACTTTAAAAACCGGTCTGGCGACGGCGCACGGAACGAATCTGGTCGATTTGCGAGGCGAGTATTCCGACGAGACGACGGCCATGTGGCAAGCGGTCTTATCGACGAAAACGGGCGAATCCGTCCTCCAGTATTCCTCGCCGAAGTATCAAAAGGAATGGAGACACGCCGATCCTTCGCCGTGCATCTACCATTTAACGGAGCCAACTTATTGGAAAACCGCGTCGGGGACAAAGACGAGCATGCAAGGCCGTTTGCTTGGCGGATGTATTGACATCATCCGGCATTTGATTGGCACCCCGTTCGGCGATGTGCGGCATTTCCGGAAGCATTTTATCCATGAGGACCCTATCGTATGGTATCTGGAAAACTGCGAGCTGTCCACGACGGATTTACGCAGGTCGCTGGTGCAAATGAAGCTGGCCGGCTGGTTTGAGCACTGTTTCGGCATCCTGTTTGGGCGCAGCAGCGCCAATCGTCCGGTTGAAGGCTACACGGCCGAAGAGGTTTATCAAGAGCTGGCCCAGGAGCTGCAGCTTCCGATTGTTTACGATATCGATTGTGGCCATGTCCCGCCGCAGATGACATTCATCAACGGAGCGTACGCCGAAATCGAAGTCGAAGCTGGCAAAGGGACAATTAAGCAATTTTTTAAGCCATAATCCAATAGACGAGAAAAAGGTCAGAAGGACAGCGTGAACGTATCTGGAGCTTGCTGGGAAACCCTCGAAGAGAAATCTCAGCCAAATTGAGGTGGGGTATATCCCGTAACAGTTTACGTCCGCCTTTGAAACCCGTGAAAATACCGCAAATTCTAATCAAAGTTCACGGGTTTCAAGAGCGGCTGAAGGGATATACCCCATCGGCATATGCAGAGAATTTCTAGGCGCAGCGGGTTTCCCAACAAGCTCGGAACAGGGTAAACGCGTCTTTTTAACCTTTTTTCACCTACAACGAAATCAGATCCCGCGACAGCTTGTTCAGCCGCTCGCAGCCGTTGTCCGTCACCAGCACCATGTCCTCGATCATGATCGAGCCGACACCGTAGCCATAGTACGGCGTCTCCAGACAGATGACCATACCCGGGCGGAAGACGGTTTTCTCCGACGGGCTCAGGAACGGGGCTTCCTCAGCCGCGAGGCTCAGCCCCGCGCTGTGCCCCAGATGGCCCCGGTTGTAATTCGGGAGACCCGAGCGGCGGATCAGCGGCATCACTTCATCAAAAGCTTGTTTCATCGGCATGCCGGGCTCGATCAGCTCCAGCAGCCGGTCGTGTCCGGCCCGCAGCGCGCCATAGATGCGCTTCACCGTGTCCGACGGGGCGCCGAGCACGAACGTGCGCGCAATGTCCGAGCCGTAGCCGGCCACGTCGACGCCGACATCGAATTTGATCAGATCGCCCGGCTGTCCCGGACGCGTGTCGAAAATATGCGCAGGTGCAAAATGCGCTCCGACCGAAATCATATGGAAGCGGGAGGACGAGCCGTCGGCATGGGTCAGCAAGGCGAGCCGGAAGGCATCGGCGATCTCGGCGGCCGAGCTGCCGGCCCGGATTCCCTTGATCGTTTCGGCGATCCCGATCTCGGCGTATTCGCAGCTCTTGCGCAGGTGCTCGATTTCCCAAGGCGTCTTAAGCGCGCGCAGCTCGGTCAGGATGGCTCCGGCTTCCGTTAATTCCAAGCCCGGGACGGCTTCACGCAGCGCATTCACGGCAGGATACCGCATGGAGCTCAGCTCCACGGCGATCCTGCCGCTGTGTATTCCATGCCCGGCCAGCACCTGCCCGAGCAGCCCGAACATCTCCTGCACTTGATGGTTCACGGGCCGCCGCCCTTCGTACTTGGCGCCGCGTAGCCCGAGCGGATCGTCTACGTCCACCCAGGTCGGGTATGTGCGCAGCTCGCACTCGGGTAAATCCGCCGGTACACCCGCGGCCTCAAACTCGTTCATGATGATGACCGTACGGCGGCTTGGGTCGCGGAACATCACGGCCAGCGCAACTTCGCTCATGCGCAGCGTATACATGAACGTGCTGGGGTGGCCGGACAGATAGTAGAAATTTTCACAGCTTGACGCCACGAGCGCTTCCACGTTTTCCTTCTCCATGATCGCCCGCGCCCGCTCCGCGACGTTCTTCAAATGCTCTGCTTTGCTGGGAACCACAATGTCCACTCCTTCGAATCTTACTCGTTACTCCGTCTCCGGCGCACCTTCGATCTGCCGCAAAAACTTGCGGGCCCGCTCCGTCTGCGGCTCGACGAAAAATTGCTCCGGCGAGCCTTCTTCCTGAATTTTTCCGTCGCTCATAAAAATAACCCGGTTCGCCGCTTCCCGCGCAAACTTCATCTCGTGGGTGACGACGATCATCGTCATGCCTTCCGCGGCAAGCTGCTTCATGACGGACAGCACCTCTCCCGTCAATTCGGGGTCGAGCGCGGACGTCGGCTCGTCGAACAGCATCATCTGCGGCTGCATGGCAAGAGCCCGGGCAATTGCGACCCGCTGCTGCTGGCCGCCGGACAGCCGGGAAGGGTATTCGTTCTTCTTGCTCGACAGCCCCACCTTGGCGAGCAGCGCTTCTCCGATTTCGACGGCCTGCATTCGGCTCATCTTTTTGACAATCGTAGGAGCCATAATGACATTCTCCAAGGCGGTCATATGGGGGAACAAATTGAACGACTGGAACACCATGCCGGTTAACGTACGGATGTGCCGGATCGCCTGCTTCTTGCTTGCAGCGTCCATGGAAGCGTCCCATGCCGCATCGCCCACCCGGATCGATCCCGCGTCGGGCTCCTCCAGCCCGTTCAGGCAGCGCAACAGCGTGCTTTTGCCGGAGCCGCTCGGACCGACCAGGACCACGATTTCCCGGGAGCGAATATGTAGATTGATGTCGCGGAACACGACCAGATCGCCGAAGCTTTTGCCGAGTTGGTTTACCTCGATCATGCAGATCACACGCCCTTAATAAGCTTTTGACAAACGAGATTCGATGCGGTCGAGAATATAGGAAAAGAACATGCTCATGACCCAATACATGAGAGCAATGGCGATATAAAAAGGCATCGCGACATAATACTGCGCAATGAGCAGTTGGGCGGAGCGCAGCAGCTCGGTCACGGTAACGACGGACACGAGCGACGTCTCCTTCAGCATCCCGACAAACGTATTGCCCATCGGCGGAATCGCCACACGGGCCGCCTGCGGCAGCACGACCCGCCGCATCGTCTGCCAGGGCGTCAAGCCCAGCGACACAGCGGCTTCCGTCTGCCCTTTGGGCACGGACAGAATCGCGCCGCGGAACGTCTCGGACAAGTAGGCGCCGATGTTGATGCTAAGTGAAATAAAGGCCGCTGTGAGCGGCCCGAGCGTAATCCCGTAGTCGGGTAATCCGTAATAGATGATGAAGATCTGTACCAGAATCGGGGTTCCGCGAATGATGGACACGTAACCTTTGGCCAGATTACTTATAAGCCAATTTCCTTTGAGACGGGCGATGGCGACGACCATCCCGATGATGAGTCCGAAGAACATCGAGACGATTGTGATCAGCAGTGTATAATACGCGCCCGTCATTAGAAATTGGAAGTTCTGTAAAACCAGTTCCATGCCGTGCATCCTCCCGGTCCGCGCTGATTAGAAGTTCGGGTCTACGCCAAACCATTTTTGGAAAATCTCTTTGAACGTGCCGTCGGCTTTCATCTCGGCCAGCGCTTTATTGATTGCGTCGAGCAGCTCCGGGTTGTTTTTGCGGATGGCGACGCCGGCAAAATCCTCTTTAATCGGCTCTCCGACCGCTTTGACCTTGAACTGGTTTTTCTCGACCAGCGGCTTGATGGCGAATACGTTATTGATCGTTGCGTCGATGCGGCCGACGTTCAGGTCCTTCAGCGACGTGATGACATCGTTATACGTGGCGATTTCGAACGTGCCGACCTTCGGCATCGCGACGTCGCGCAAATATTTCTCGTCGTTCGTGCCGAGCCCGACGCCGATCTTTTTGCCTTTGAAGTCTTCGAGCTTTTGGATCGTTGTGTTGTCGCTTTTGACGACCACGTTCACGGCGTTTTTCACGTACGGCGTGGAGAAGTCCATCGTTTTTTTGCGGTCCTCGGTGATCGTGACCTGGCTTACGAGCGCGTCATACTTGTCCTTTTGCAGCCCTTCGATCAGCCCGGAAAATTCGCCGGTGATGAATTCGACTTGAACGCCCAGACGCTTCGCTACCGCTTTGGCAACGTCCGCGTCGAAGCCGTCGATCTCGTGCTTCTCGTTCAGGAAGTTGTACGGGGCATAAGTGCCCATAAGCCCGACTCTGATTTTGCCGGCTTTCTTGATTTGCTCCAGCGAATTAGCGGCGGTTGTCGTCTCGGCCGGTTTCTTGCCGGCGTTCGCATCCGGGGCCGGCGCCGGGGCGGGCTTGGTTCCGCATCCCGCGAGCGCGATGGCAAGAACGCTCAGCAGCGAAGCGGATTTGAACAATTTGCTTAGTTTGATAGACATAACAGGTGCCTCCTCATGGGTCTTCGTAGATGTAATATGGGTTATCCGAGCAAGCCCCGGAATTCGAACTTGGCGGTTTCTTCGGCGATCTCCGACGGCGAATACGTGGATTGGAAATCGACATCGTGCATGGGTCCGAACAGCCATTTGGACAGCACGCCGGTAATTAAACAGACGAGAATGTTGGCCCGCAGCGACAAATCGTTCGTTCCGGGCAGCATCCCGAGCTCGATCGCGCGCTGAATGTTGCTTTTGAACGCTTCTTCGAACGCAATCCAGGTCTGCGAGACGGCTTCCCGCACCGGCGGATCGGCGCCTTGGCCTTTCATGAGCAGCAGAGCCATCAGATTCCGGTTCCGGTCGGCAAATGCGAACAGATCCGTAAGCAGCCGAGCGGACGAGCTCACCATGTCATCTACCGTGCCCGCATGCTTGCGGTAGCCTTGCCCGATGACTTGGATCAGCTTCTCTTTGCCGCCTTCGATTAACTCCAGCGCGAGCTGTTCCTTGCTTTGAAAATGCCAGTAGAACGTGCCTTGCGACACCCCTGCGGCCTTGACCACGTCGGAAATTTTGGTGCCGTGATATCCCTTGCGGGCAAATAAGTCCAGAGCAGCGCCCATCAACTGCTGACGGCGGTCCTGATCTTGTTCCGGTAAAGCAGGCAGCTTCCATCGCCCCTCTCCACTTAACTGACGAGTCAGTTAAGGTTAATTCCGATGGGTTTACTATATTTTAAAGACGCCCCCGTGTCAAGTCCCAATATGCGAATCTTGTCGAAAATTGGAGGGAATCCTTTGTAGGATATCCCAAGGAAAGAGAAGTTATCCAGATGTTGGGGATAGATTGTGGACATTTTTTTACAGGATAGAAGGGAACCGGATAATAAATTTTACATTATTTTTGGTAAAAATAGGCGATTCGTAGCATTTGGGATTTCAACACGGATGTTAATATAATACTGACCGCCTATAAATTTCTTATTTATGCAGGTATAGTTTCTAAAGGTTTTTTCGACTAATTTATGATGACGGATGGAAGGCGGTACGCTGGCACGAGGGGGAGAAGGGGCCATGTGTGCACAGACAAGACACGGACCGGGGAATCGTTCTTGGGATTGATTTTAAGGTTCTGATCAGAAGGAGGACTTGGCTGTGAATGGTAAAATATGGGCAGTTTTATAAAATGTAGTCTTTAATGAAATTTATTCAAATAGGCCTACTCGGAGATATTTCAATAGGCCTAGAAAGAAATGTTATAGAAGAAATATTAGGAGAACCTCAAGATATTTCTGTTTCCACAAAACCAAGGATTGCAAAACATGGTTCGATTCAGTTTTCATTTCCCGGAGATAATCCTCATGATACACTTCAATCAATACATCTATACTTTGATGAAGTAATTGAATTCCCACAGGGATTACAATTTGAGGGATGGTTGCCGCATAAGAGATCGGTGTAAAAGAGTTTCTTGATTGTGCCAAGCAATTAAATGTTGTATTGGAAGAAGATTCCCTACACACGTTTTAAAAATCTTCAATTAGGGTTTAAGTCTAAAGCGGAAGTTATAGTGATATTTTATATTGAAGAAGGGGTGGAGAAGCTTTATAGTATACATTTAAGTAAGAAATAGTTTTGCATAAAAAACATAAGTGTATATGGGAATGATTGTTAAGCCTCGGAGGACGTGGTCCATCGAGGCTTTATTTTTATACAGGGTTAATTCATTAAGGTCTGAGAATGGCCATGCCTAGCGTGCATGGCCTTCTATATTTAAGTATATCAACTAAAAGGAGATCTTTATGGAGGATAAAGTTCAAAAAATAAACTCGTTATTTAAATATTTGACTCATGGTAATGAAGGTTCTCCGGAATTTGAAACATTTATGGCTTTCTTACGCGGCTTGAAGGATTATTCAACCTTATTAGACTTTTATGATGTTGAATTTATCAGGCACCTCTTAGAAGATGTGTTGCCGAAAATAAATGAAAAGTATAATAAGGCGTTAGTGATTGAGACCATTGTGGAAGCGACTTACGGTAATGCTGAGAAGAGCATGATAGAAAAGCTTTTTAGTGAGTACATTCCTCTATTGGCACAGTATGCTACTACGCTGGAAAATGCGGCCAGATGTTTGAGAGGATTTATTGAATCGGGGATCAGCAGTAATGAAATCTTCGTCGAGATCGCTATGTTTAAAGACAAACAACACGCTATTTCATTGTTGACGTATATAAACATTCATTCATGGGGAGATTTGCCCCCTCAATCATCCACGCTTCAAGCCCAAGTTAAGGATGCGCAAAAGGTCAGGGAGCGTACTTATATATTTGCGCAATTTTTGGTTATTCTGCATCCTCTCGTAAGTAAATACCAAAGGGTAAGCTCCATTGATTTTGTATTTGATTATGAAGGAGCGCATGTCGATTGGCCGTTTAGTCGAGAGGGCAGTTCTCTTAGGCTGGTTAAACAAAATATCATCGATGAGAGAGAAGGAGCTATATTTGAAGAACTGGGTAAACTCATCCATGATGAAGCCGTAGATCTGCAATCATCAAGAGTCCTAAACCTGTATCAAACACTTTTTAACGGGAGAGATCCGCTGGATGTTATTTTTACACTGCCTGATGGGCGGTAGGAAAGTAGATATATGCCGCGATGGTTACAGTGTGATAGCACCTGGCGATGACCATATACAGGTAAGAGAACGTGAAGGCTACCCACCTTGCCAAATAGCCGCCGCGCGGCGGAATACATTACGAAGGAAGGTAATGCAGATGAAAGACTTTATGGTTGAAAAATAGTCAATACGTACATGGATGAAGCAAGTCGGGCGAATCAATTCACGTTTCACCACAACGGCTATATCAAAGTGCCGATAAAGATTCTACGGTGTATTGGCTTGAGTGCTTGCGAGAAGTTGATTCTGATGGACTTAATCGCTTATATGAGCGACGACAGGACGTTGTGCTAACCCGCCATCGAAATGATTGCCCGTGATGTCGGGTGTAGTTCCAAGTCGATAGAGCGGCATATAAAGGAACTTGCTGACAAGAAGATGGTTCTAGTCGGTCAAGACCGAAAGAACAACACATATCATCTGCCAAACTACCTGCACTACCACCCGTATTTGCTGATGAGCGAGAAGACATATGAGTTTATCAGCGGTGTGCGGAAGCAAGTCAACGAGCGAGAGTTGACGCTGTGGGTGATGGTGCAAGGGATTATAAAGCGTGATGAGTACTAGGCGTTCACCGCTCGGCTTCAAAAGCTACATGAGTTCCGCTTCTCTTGCGGAGAAGGAGATACTGGATACTATGCTCAATTCCTAAGAACGGAATTAGCGAAGCGATTTCCGCCCGATATGAACGGTCAATAGAAGAAGCTTCGGGCGAATACCGGACGTACCATTATGACCGCCGCGGCAGTACGATCGCGTTGACCGACGCCAAGGGACAAGTGACGGATCGTTACACGTATGGGCCGTATGGGGAAACGTTGAAGCACGAAGGGAGCACGGACAACCCGTTCCAATACAACGGACGCGACGGGGTTATGACGGACCCGAATGGCTTGTATTACATGAGGGCCCGATATTACCAGCCGGAGATCAAGCGTTTCGTCAACCGCGACGTATTGACCGGAACGATCTCCGAAGCTTCGACGTTAAACCGGTACGCTTATGTGAACGGTAACCCGGTCTCGTATGTGGCTCCATTCGGCCTGAGCCGGGATGGACATTCGTCGTTCCTGCTGCAGGGAGGCAACTTCCTCGTCGATACGATGCCGTGGGTGGGCACGATCAAAGGCTTCCAGCAAGCATTCTTGGGCACCAACTTCGTAACCGGCGAACGCTTGTCTACAGGGGACCGCTGGGCGGAAGGTATCGGAAGTGCGCTAAGCCTGATCCCGATTCCGGGGTTGAAGCACGCGGGCAAATATGCGACCAAAGGCGTCATCGCCGCGGAGAAGCAGCTTGAGCGCTTGTTTATGGGACCATGGATGAAAAAAGCGGAAAATACCGCTAAGAAGCTGATCAACGAGTGCAACTGCTTTACCGCCGGGACGAAGGTTCTCACAGACGAAGGGGAGAAGAATATCGAAGACATTGAGGTCGGAGATAAGGTTCTCGCTAAATCTGACGAAACTGGAGAAGTGGCGTATAAAGAGGTCGTTGGGCTGTTCCAAAAACAGGCTGACGAAATCTACTATGTTCGCATCGGGGATGAAATCATCGAGGTAACGGGTGAGCATCCGTTTTGGTTGGACGGCAAGGGATGGACGCTTGTTAAAGACCTGAAAGTTGGCGACTTGCTTGTTTCGAGTAACGGCACTAAACTGGCAATAGATAGGATTGAGAAAGAGCCGCGACAAGCAACGGTTTATAACTTTGAGGTTAGAGACTTTAATTCGTATTTTGTATCCAACCTAGGGATCTGGGTGCATAACTGCGCGTTGATTAATCTGCCTAGTGCTCGTTGGATTAATCATGATATCTATAATGAATTAAAGAGGCTGCAACTAGATAAAAAGTTTGTCAAGGCAAAAGATATGGGTTACGCTAAAGCGCGCGAAGGGGCAGACGGGATAATAAGTCTAACGAGCAACGAAATTATTAAGCACAAAGGTTATACCTACACTCACAAAATAAAAGTTGTAGGTGCGCCAAATCATGTAAGAATATATGGAAGAATTGATGAAAATGGTGCTATGGTTTTTGACCATATGACGGATGGAAAACGATGAGAAAAGTGGTGATAGGCCTTGAATTTGAAATCTATTGAGCAGATTTTCAATGATAATTATGATTTCGAGAAATTAAAAAAAAATACAGTGCACCTTCTTGAAAACTTAATACAAAATAGCGACAATAATTTCCTCAAAGATGTGGAGGGAGAATTACCAAAAGGGCTAAAATATTCAGACTTGAAAATAAAATACAACTGCACAAATATTTTTGTGAATAACAATGACAGAGAGTATCCGTATTTTAGAATATCCCTTCATTTGGTTCATCCGAAGACAGGGATTCGACTTTTCTACTATGATGTGGATTATAATATTGACGGCGAGTTCTCTGATGAATACTTTAGTAGAGATTAATAGTTAGTTATATTTCCAAACCTTGAGGTTAGTAGTCCTCAAGGTTTTTCTTTTCCATACCCGGTTCCGAATGAATATTGTACTCAGCGTAGAACGAATAGGGCGGAAAAAAAGATCTTCGTCGCATAGCGAAGGAGTATTCGTGGGTGTCCAAAAGATAATGCAGCGGCAAGAATATCTGTTTCCTTTCCGGCCCTACACTACCCCGAACAACGGAAAAAAAGGTCAAATAATCGGACGCTTTGGCTATTCGGTATTGTCCGCGAACGTTCTAAGATAAAGGGAGAATACCGAATGAAGAAAGGGTGCTCTTATGGCGACGTTCGATGTGCAAAACGGGCAATTTTGTCTGGACGGGGAACCGATCCGTCTTGTTTCCGGGGCGATTCATTATTTCCGGGTGGTCCCCGAGTATTGGCGGGATCGCCTGCTTAAGCTGAAAGCCTGCGGCTTCAATACCGTAGAAACGTATATTCCTTGGAATCTTCACGAGCCGAAGCCGGGCGAGTTCCGTTTTGACGGGCTGGCGGACGTGGTTCGTTTTGTTGAGATCGCTGGTGAGATCGGTCTGCATGT
Source organism: Paenibacillus ehimensis NBRC 15659 (assembly GCF_004000785.1). Lineage (GTDB taxonomy): Bacteria > Bacillota > Bacilli > Paenibacillales > NBRC-103111 > Paenibacillus_G > Paenibacillus_G ehimensis. The sequence goes on from NZ_BILX01000030.1 coordinate 19,684, forward strand.
GATCGTACGGCCGAGCCCGTACATTTGCGCGGAGTGGGAGTTCGGCGGGCTGCCGGCTTGGCTGCTTGCCGATCCGGGCATGCGGGTGCGCTGCATGCACCGGCCGTATCTTGACCGCGTCGACGCGTACTATGACGTGCTGCTTCCGCTGCTGAAGCCGCTGCTGTGCACGAACGGCGGGCCGATTATCGCGATGCAGATCGAGAACGAGTACGGCAGCTACGGGAACGACCGGGCATATCTGGTTTATTTGAAGGATGCGATGCTGCAGCGGGGCATGGACGTGCTGCTCTTTACCTCCGACGGTCCGGAGCATTTCATGCTGCAGGGCGGCATGATTCCCGGCGTGCTGGAGACGGTGAACTTCGGGTCCCGGGCGGAGGAAGCGTTCGAGATGCTGCGGAGATACCAGCCGGACGGACCAATCATGTGCATGGAATATTGGAACGGCTGGTTCGACCATTGGGGCGAGCATCACCATACGCGGGACGCGAAGGACGTGGCGGACGTATTCGACGATATGCTCCGTCTCGGCGCATCGGTCAATTTCTACATGTTCCACGGCGGAACGAACTTCGGTTATATGAGCGGGGCGAATTGTCCGCAGCGCGACCATTACGAGCCGACGATCACCAGCTACGATTACGACGTTCCGTTGAACGAATCCGGCGAGCCGACGGACAAGTTTTACGCGGTGCGGGAAACGCTGTCCCGCTACATGGAGCTGCCGCCGCTGGAGCTGCCGCAGCCGATTCCGAAGGCCGCCTACGGCAGCGTACCGGTTCGCGAAGCGGCCTCGCTGTTCGGGCAGCTGGACAGCCTGTCGGAGCCGGTCCGCCGTACGTGCCCGGAGCCGATGGAAGCGGTCGGACAAAACGACGGCTTCATCCTGTACGAAACGTTCATTTCCGGGCCGAGGGAAGAGCGGGAACTCGTGCTGCAGGATTGCCGCGACCGGGCGTTGGTTTATGTGAACGACGAGTTCTTGGGCGTGATCGAGCGATGGGACCCGAGCAAAAAGGTAGCTTTCGCCGTGCCGGAGGGCGGAGCGACGCTGCGCATTTTGGTGGAAAATATGGGCCGGATCAACTACGGGCCGTTCATGCTCGACCGCAAAGGCATCACGGAAGGCATCCGCCACGGCAACCAGTTTCTGTTCGGTTGGAACATCTACCCGCTGCCGCTGGAGGACGTAGCACCGGTCAGCTTCGACGGGAAGGAAGCGGAGCCGGGATACCCGGGCTTTTACCGCGCGGTGCTGCCGATTGAGGGGCAGCCCGCGGATACGTTCCTGCGCTTGGACGGCTGGAACAAGGGCACCGTGTTCGTCAACGGCTTCCATCTGGGCCGCTACTGGAAGCGCGGGCCGCAGCAGACGCTGTATATTCCTGCGCCGCTGCTCCGGCAAGGCGCCAACGAGATCGTCGTGTTCGAGCTGCATGGAACGGAGAAGCGGGAGCTGACGTTCACGGACCAACCGGAGCTCGGGCCGGTGTCACAGGTAACGGTATAATAAACTAGAAAAAATAAGGCCGGTGCCGACCTGTCAAAGGGTTGGCGCCGGCTTTTTAGGGTCTATGGGGATCTTTGGATATCGGCATCCAGATGACACCGGCCTGCGAAACGTGTTACATTGAGGGAAAGCGTGGATTTGGCCAGAAGGGAGCGGTCGCCGGCATGGACCGTTTATTCCATTTTCCTAATATGACACAGACGCTGCAGGTGACCGGCTGTCACTTCGGCATCAAGCCGCCGGGTTGGCGGTACCCGCGGCATCATCATCATTTATATGAATTGATCTGCTGCTTGGAGGGGGAATCGGTGCACGACATTAACCGGACCTCCTTGACGCTTCGTCCGGGGGAATGGCTGCTGATCAAATCGGGCATCCGTCACGAATCCGCCGCAGCCGCAAGCTCGCATTACCGGTTCTTCAACGTGCATTTCGACTTGGACGATGCGGAGGTGCGGAGCGTGCTGGGGGCTGCGCCTTACTCCCATATTCCGTCCGAATCCGCGAGCCGCGGGAAGCTTCCGTTCTATGTCCGGGAATTGGAAGAAATGATGCGGCAGTACGCCGCTCCCGATACGCATGGGGATACGTCTTGGCACGAGGAGCTGAACCCCCGGTTCGAGGACCGGCTCCTGCTGCAATCGTACACGTTGCTCATCGTTCGGGATGTGCTGGCGTTAATCCGGGAGCGGGATGCGTACGTTGGTCAAACTTCGTCCAAGGAGGCCACTTTGTTCGCGATCGATGTGGCTCATGCGATCGAAGAGCGGCTGGCCGGAAGCTTTCATGAAGAGGCGACGATTTCCGCCGTGGCGGAGGAGCTTCACCTGAGCCGCAGCCAATGCTCGAAGCTGTTTTCCAAGGTGTACGGCTTGTCGCCCAAGCAGTACGTCAGCCGAAGACGACTGAGTCTGGCGAAGGAACTGCTGGTTACGACGAACCTGCCGATGACGGAGATCGCCGAACGGCTCGGCTTTCAATCCGCGAGCCACTTTTCCCGGCAATTCCGCCGATGGACCGGTCAAGCCCCTAGCGATTACAAGCCGAAGCACGACGGCTGCTCGTAACTCCGCGGCCGCGGTATGCGTGCTTTTCCGTTGGGCGTCGCCGTGCCGCGGGGGAGTGGTCCGGCGACTTCTTATGAGCCGCGGCTGCCGGACAAGCTCCTTCACAGCCGCATCCGCTCTGTGAGCACAAAGGTCGCTCCAGCCCCGTCCGCTATAGTCCGCCTCCGAATTCCGCTCTATGCTGCTGCCTGAACGAGGCATTCCCAATTTTGCAAGCGCTTCAACTTATTTATGCCCGATAGCAAAAGCAGCTTTTTCTTCAAGATCCCCATCACTTTTTTTCCGAAAGTCACTACTTCCCTATGACTTTTTTTCGCTGCTATGCCATAGACGGAGCAGCTCCGCCTCACGGGCCGGGTCCAGTCCGGCTTTGCGCTTCTCCTCTGGCGGGCGGCTTTGATCCCATGCGAGGGTGTCGCGAACCGTATCGATTAGCGGTCTGATCGTCAGCCCGGAGGCGAAAGCCTTCGCATTGTCGATGGCGAACAACCCGACCAAGCTGTCGCTTTGCACCCAGAGAGGGAGCTCGATCCACTCGCCGACCTGCTGCTCTCTCAAAAACGGCTCGGTGACCCAGGTGAACTCGGCGGGACGGCTGCTGAACCGGGCGCAAACGTCGACAAGCTGCTCCATCGTATAGTCGCTGCCGCTGGCATGAAACGTGCCGACCGTCCGCTTCTCGACCAAGTCGATCATCCACGCGGCGAGGTCCCTGACATCAATCACCTGAACGCGCCCCTCTTTCGGCGGCACGAGCACTTCTCCCCCTTGTGCGATCCGATGGGGCCAGTACGTGAAACGGTCGGAATAATCGTACGGGCCGACGATCAGGCCCGGCCGGATGTGCAGCGCTCTGCCGGGCATGGCAGCTTCGACCGTTTTCTCGCAAAGCGCTTTGAGCGCGCCGTAATGCTGCGTGACGTCCTCGGTGCTCTCGTCGGAGAGCGTTGCGACGGGGGCGTCTTCCTTTACATGTAGCCGCGTTAGATCCTCGTACACGGATACAGACGAGATGAACGTATAATGTCCTACCCGGTCCTTCAGCAGTTCGACCGAGGCGCTTACGACGCGGGGAACAAAGCCGCACGTGTCGATTACCGCATCCCACGTTCTGCCCTGCAGCAGCTCAAGGTCGCTTTCCCGGTCCCCGATAATATGCTCCGCTTCGGGAAACGCGTCTTGACCGTGCCTGCCGCGATGAAAGAGCGTCAACGTATGCCCCCGATCCAACGCCGTCTCCGCCAAAGCCCTCCCCAGAAACCGGGTACCGCCCAAGATTAACAGGTTCATGAAGCCACCGCCTTATAAAATTATATGTTTACGTAAAAATATTTTATTGCGTTGTGTGTTGGTTTGTCAATGAAAGTAAAAATGGCCGCCTCCTCCAGGTTGAAACCAATACAGACTGAATTTTGCAGCAAAGGGCGACTAAAATTCAAAACGATATAAATTTATCGAAAAATCAAGAGTTTTAACGATATGTTCAAATATTTGTTGGCGAAAAAAAGACTCATTACTTCAAAATGAAATAAAGTGTGATATGATTTAAAATACACCGTTGTTTTTATTGATTTTGAGCAAACGTAATGAGGACTTGATCCGTTAGAAAGCGAGGCCATGCATATGACAGATTCGATTAAGCCTTCTTGCTGCTCCGTATCCCGAGGCCAGTCTTCACCGGGTTCCATCCCCGACGGAGGGCACCAGGCAGAGGATGCGAAGCAGGATGCTCCCACGAACCAATCCGCCAGACAGAATATGATTTACTTGCCGGGCGGGGAGTTTCTGATGGGGACTGACGATCGGGAAGGATTCCCTTCGGACGGAGAAGGTCCGGTGCGGGCTGTCACCCTTCATCCGTTCTATATCGATCCGTATCCGGTAACGAATTCGGAATTCAAGAAGTTTGTGGATGCAACCGGGTATGTAACGGAAGCGGAGAAATTCGGATGGTCGTACGTCTTTCATCTGTTCGTGCCCGCAACCGGAGTGAAGATTATAGGATCGCCTGGACAAACGCCTTGGTGGCTTGCTATCGAAGGCGCCAGCTGGCATGCTCCGGAAGGACCCGGTTCAGATATCGGGAAAAGGCTCGACCATCCGGTCATTCACATTTCTTGGTTTGATGCGAACGCTTACTGCAAATGGGCGGGGAAACGGCTGCTGACGGAAGCGGAATGGGAATATGCAGCGCGGGGCGGACTCGTTCAGAAACGTTATCCGTGGGGGGATGAGATTAAGCCTGGCGGAAAACATATGTGCAATATATGGCAGGGAAAATTCCCCGTAAAAAACAACGCCAGCGACGGATATATCGGGACGTCGCCCGTCCATTCCTACGAACCGAACGGATATGGCCTGTATCAAATGGCCGGGAACGTTTGGGAGTGGTGCGCCGATTGGTTTAGCCCGACCTTTCATGTGAATGGACCGCGGGTAAACCCAGCCGGTCCGCCGAAGGGGACGGGCCGTGTCATGCGCGGCGGGTCTTACTTATGCCACAAATCCTACTGCAACCGTTACCGTGTGGCGGCACGCAACCAGAATACACCGGACAGCTCAACGGGGAATATCGGCTTCAGGTGTGCGGCGGATGCAATCTGAATTAAGCGCGGGATCGAGACGGTATTGACTGCTTAGTGATCTAAATGATAGTATTAGGAAAACGGTTGCGCAATCGGTTTCGCGACAATCCGTCTGAAGTAATGAAATATGATCTGGGGAGTTTTAGGTATGGCATCCATTAAAGATGTTGCTGAAAAAGCCGGCGTGTCGAAGTCAACCGTCTCGCATGTCATTAACAAAACACGCTACGTCGCGCCGGAAACGGTTCAAAAAGTATTGCAAACCATGGAGGAATTAAACTATTATCCAAGCCAAGTAGCGAGCAGTATGAGAAGTAAAAAAAGCAAGACCATCGGTTTCGTATTTCCCTTATTGGAGCTGGAACCGTTTTCCATGATTCTCGTTCAAGGGATGGAACGGGTATTGAACGATAACGGATACAATATGGTGCTTTGCAATTCGAGAAGAGATCTAAAAAAAGAAAAAGAAATGATCCAAATGCTGAACTCAAGACTGATCGACGGCTTGATCATTTCCCCCTCCAGCAGTGAAAGAGGGTATTACAAGGGATTAATTAAAGACACATATCCAACCGTGTTTGTAGATGCTAAGGCGCATGGCGATTTTGCCGACACGATTACATCGGACATTTACCGCGGCACGAACGAAGCCGTATCCTATCTGATCGAAAAGGGACATACGAGAATCGGGCTGATTAAGAGCAACTTCGATGTGACTCCCAATTACGAGAAAACCAAGGGTTACCGGGATGCTTTAACTGCTCATCATATGGCGATCGACGAATCCATCATAAAAAGCGCCCAAGCGACTATTGAAAACGGATACCAATTATGCAAGGAATTAGTGGAGCAATCGAATATAACCGCACTTCTAATTGCGAATTATGTCATGATGATCGGCGCCATTAAATACTTGCAGGAAGCAGAGATTTCAATTCCGGATCAAATGGCTGTCGTCGGTGTCGAAGAGTACGAATGGATGCAAATCTTGAAGCCACAGATCTCGGTCATAAAACAATTTCCGTACCAATTGGGAGAAACAGCGGCTAAAGTCATTCTTGAAAGAATTCAGAATCCCGGGATGGAAAGAAAAGATTATCGCCTGCCCACCGAGTTCGTACTTAAGGGTTCCTGCTAAATAATTTTTTTTAGGCTTTACGAAACCGGTTGCGCAATCGGTTTCGTAGGTGATTTGTTGATTTTGGCTGGAGGTGGTTTCATGAATTGATTGTTTAGTACACATGGTCCTCTGATTTGGGAATCTTATTGTAAGCGAATACAGTCAAAATAAACACACCATGGAGGAGCGCAAGATGAACTTTAAAAAAGCGGGGTTAACAGGAATAGCGATCCTGACAGCGGTTGCCGCTGCTGCATGCTCAAACTCGAATCAAAAGCAGGGCGAGCAGCAAGCGGCAGCCGGCAACGGCGCAAATGCTCAAACGGAATCCAATGGGAAGTTGACGTTTTGGGGCGGAGCTAACCTTACAAGCGCCGTACAGGTCGTAATGGAGGACTATTCCAAGAAACATCCGGACCTTCAAATTTCATATCAGAAATTCCCTTATGCCGAATATCCGACAAAAATGAAGCTGCAATTAGCTTCCGAACAAAATGAGCCGGACGTAATGATCATTCATGATTTTCTTGCCCCACAATTTATCAAGTCCGGATGGTTGCTTGATTTAACCGATGCCGTAAAAAAAGAGGATTTTCTTCCAAGCTCGTTGGATGCGGTTTCATTGGGGGGCAAATTATATGGGCTACCGAACCAATCAAACCTGGGGACATTTCTATACCGGAAAGATATCTTTGATCGGCTGGGGCTGCAAGCACCGAAAACGTTGGAAGACTATTTGAAGGCCGCTCAGAAATTAAAAGACAACGGATATTTTATTGGCGCTATGAATCCCAATAATGCCCCGGATAGTTTTATTACGTTTTTGCTGCAGTCGGGCGGAGCGATTTTTGATGACAAGGGAAATGTGATCTTAAACACCCCGGAAGGAAAAGGCGTTGAAACCCTTAATTTGATGAAAAAAATGCAGGATGCGGGTTATTTCTCGCCGGTGACAAACTTATCTCAAGAATTTTGGACTTCCGTCAATGCGGGCAAAATTGTCGCGAACCTTACGGTTAGCTCGGATGCGGCCAACTATAACACGGGTCTGGATCCTCAAGGCAACGGGGGATACGGCAAGTGGAGCTACGCGACGCCTCCTAAACTTGCGGAAAATGGCCCTGTAGCTTTTAACAACAATACGGAATATTACGTCATCAACAAAAACACCAAAAATCCGGAAGCGGCCAAGGCTTTGATCAAATATCTCGCTTCCAGCGAGGAAGCAGGCAAGGCTTTCTCCGAGATCGAGAAGCCGGGTCTTGTTGTACGAATGACAAACAACTATATTCCGAGCTTGCAGAAGCTCAGCGAAGAATCCGCGCCTTGGAAAGCATTCGGGGATCAGAAAATTATTTCCCAAGAAGCGAAAACTCTTCTGGAGACGAAGCCCCGACTTCCTTATACGGACGAAAGAGCCGATGAAACGAAGCGCATCATAGGAAGCGCACTGGCCAAATTCTTTAACGGCGGTATGTCCTCGGAGGATACGATCAAAAATGTGACAGACCAAATAAAAAATATCAAACGATAATTTTTGCCGAAAACGATTCGTTAAACAAACGGGTGAGCGAATGCGACTAGCACGGGCTGAAGCTCACCTGTAGTATTTTACGTGCATAAGGAAGTGACTGCGATGGAATTAAGACAAACGCTTTGGTCTCAGATCTGGAAGAACAAGCATTGTTATTTGTGGATTTCACCCTTCTTTTTGTTCTTTCTTATTTTTGAGTTATATCCCAATCTCTATGGCTTCTACATTAGCTTTACGAAATGGGACGGATTTTCGCCCAAGGTTTTTGTAGGATTGGATAACTATGTGGCTTTATTTCAAGATCAGCTGTTTTGGAATGCGATCGGCAACACCTTTATTCTGTGGCTGCTTGTTGTTCCTTTACACACGTTTCTTGCCTTATTGCTTGCTTCCATCGTTAACTCTCCCAAAATCCGGGGGAAAAACATCTTCTCTTTTTTCTTCTTGCTGCCGAATGTTACGGCCATTGTCGTTGTAGCGATCATTTTCCGGGTGTTGTTCGCGACGGAAGGCGGGTTCATTAACGTTACGCTGCACAATCTCTTCGGGATGAATACTATTCCGTGGTTGGACTCGGAAACCTATTCCAAATTGTCTGTCGCCTTGATGAACATATGGAGGGTAACAGGCTACTTTGCCATCATCATGCTGGCAGGCTTGCAGCAAATACCGAGAACCGTATACGAGGCTGCGCAAATTGACGGCTCGGGTCCGGTTCGTACCTTCTTCAGCATCACCATGCCATTGATGTCCAACGTGATTTTCTTTACTCTCACCATTTCGACGATATGGATTTTTCAAAATATAGGGGATGCCATGGTATTAACCCAAGGGGGCCCGAACTACTCCTCCACCACACTCATGTACTATATGTACTTAAATGGATTCGAGTATTTCAAACTCGGGTATGCGTCGGCGATTTCCACCGTGCTGTTTGTTATTTTGTTATTGATCAGCTTGATTCTGTCCATTGTCAATAAACGGACCATTGGCAGGTAATTTTCAGAGCAAGGAGGGGCAGCATGCGTTTTAACTCCAAGATTCCCATGTATATCTTTGTATGGCTCATGGTATTGATGACCGCTTACCCGTTTTTTTATATGGTGTTGGGAAGCTTTAAGGAAAATTTCGAGATCTTATCGCTGAACTTTTCGATTTTGCCGAGGAACGGATTCCATTTCTCTAAGTACACGATGCTGTTCGAAAATTGGCCGTTTATTCGCAATATGGCAAACAGTATTGTGGTGTCCGTAGGGATTACGGTCTCCGCGGCGTTCTTCTGCTTGCTCTCCGGTTATACCTTCGCCAAGTATAAGTTTCCGGGTAAAAACGTTCTGTTTATTATTATGCTCTCGACGATGATGATTCCGTTCGAAACCCGTCTAATCCCATCCTATCTATTGATTCGATCGCTTGGTTGGCTCAATTCTTATGCGGGATTAATCGTCCCCTTAATGATACCGGCGTTCGGCATTTTCCTCATTCGCCAATATGCCGTCACAAGCGTACCTGACGACTTGATGGAAGCGGCCAGAATCGAAGGGGCTACGGAAACTCAAATCTTCGTGAAAATCGGATTTCCCATCTTAATGCCGGCCGTTGTGTCGTTAGTTGTATTAACGTTTATGAATTCCTGGAACGATTTTTTGTGGCCGCTTATTGTCGTGACGAAAAAAGAGCTGTTTACGGTAAGCGTTGCACTTCGCGCTATAGCGGATCCTACCTCTGTTGTCGATTTGGGGATGGTGTTTGCGGCTGCAACCATTAGTGTCCTGCCGATTCTTTTATTATACGCGTTTATGAATAAGAAAATGGTTGAAGCCATGCTGGAAGGCACAGGAAAAGAAGGCTAAGTGACGATAGGAGTGATTGAACATGGGGAAGCATCTGCACTGGAGCTTTGATTACCAAGCCCATCAATTGCCGGGTGTCGATTTCGCTGCGAAAATATATGAGTGCATTGAACGTGCGCCGTCAAAGTCGGACTCTCGAAAGTATGCCATTTTGCCGAACTACTGGTTTAATCATCAAGGTCCTTCGATTTTGTCGACCGATGATCTGGTGATCGGGGAGCTTGAGATCTCCAGCAAGCGAAGTGCTGAAGGCAACTGGCAGTATGATGTGCGCCAAGAGGATACATCGAGTGGAGAATGCTTGAAGCTGCAGTTTGAATGCAGGGATGACTTGTACCGCAGCCTAAAAGGTGGGTTCGAGATAAACGCGTCCGTTGACGCGAACTCTTCGTATTCTTCTTATCACTGCAAAGGCCAACTGATTCCTAAGACGGACACCACAGAGGTACGGCTGCAGCACAGCAGCGGCTTGTCGTTTTCGGCCGGTCAGGCACCATCGGCAGAACCCATTTTATGCGAATATTCGTTATTCGATACGTTGCCTTCTTTGGCGGCAGGTGCAGGCGGCGGACAATCGGTTGCCATCCTCGAAAGATTGGAGCGGTTATATACCGGACATCGCACCGGCCATTTGCAGAATGATGTGTTGATTCCGAGTCTTCGGGAATTACCCGTTCGGGGTTATTACTTGCGGGGCACCGGTACCGTACCTTCCTATTGGTGGGTGGATGAACACGGGCGTGTGGTGATCATGACGACAACTTTGTTTACCTATGTGTTAAGGAATTAGGAGGCCCATCTCATGAAGAAACCTAATCTATTGTTTATAAGTACGGATCAGCAATCGTTTCATGCGCTTTCCGCTTATGGGAATCCCTACGTGAAAACGCCGAACATGGACCGGTTATGTCGGGAGGGAGTATCGTTTATGCGGTGCTATTCAACCGACCCCGTCTGTACTCCGGCCAGAACCACCTGGATGACCGGCTGCTACAGCAGCGAGACGGGCGTGGCCTTTAACGATGCCGTGCTCCATGAACATATCCCCGATCTTGGTACCATCTTGAATTCGAACGGCTATTATGCCGCCCATTCGGGAAAATGGCATGTGGATGGCAGAGATGTCCGGCAAAGCTTTCATACCGTTTACAATGGCAAACGCGATATCCTTGCGGGCGGGGCAGAATTTTACGACAACACGATCACGCATGGGGCCATCGATTTCTTAACCAGCTATGAAGGGGAGCAACCATTTTACTTACAGGTGAACTACTTAAATCCGCACGACATTTGTGAATATTTGCATTCGCATGAGTTTAAAGACATTCCGGACCTTGTATCCCTCGGCATGCTGCGGGAAGACGAGCTGCCGCCTTTACCGGACAATTTCCATTATGACCAGAATGAGACGGTCCTTCAACGGGTCTGCCGGCGGGAGAAAGGTGCGCTCATTCATGATAAGATCCGGATCGCTACGGAGGAATGGACGGAAGTTCAATGGCGGTACTATATATGGCATTATTACCGTTTTATCGAAAAAGTGGACAGGGAGATCGGGAATCTCTTAAACGTGCTGGAACAAACGCCTTATAAGGAGAACACGCTGATCCTCTTTACTTCCGATCACGGTGAAGCGTGCGCCAGTCACCGGATGTTCCAGAAGTTCACTCTTTATGAAGAGAGCGTACGGGTCCCTTATGTCGCCGCCTGCCTGGGCAATGGGATTCAAGTCGCGAAAGGGACGGTAGATCACAAGCATCTCATTTCCGGCATCGATTATGTAAGAACGATCTGCGATTATGCCGGGCTCGAACCGCCGGCAGGCGTGCATGGCCGAAGCTTGAAGCCTCTCATCGAAGGGCAACAGGTGACGGAGTGGCGCGATTCCGTGTATATCGAGAGCAACTATTACGGCCGTGCTATAGTGACCGACCGCTATAAATATATTATGGAATATACGCCGAATGAACAGAACCGGAACCTTCCTCCGAATTCCAAGCGGAATCAACGGGGCTTGGTACAGTTGTTCGACCTGGCGGAAGATCCGGGCGAAACCAAAAACCTGGCGACCGACCCCGCCTATGAAGGAATCATTTCACAGCTTCAAGCGGAGATTTCATTCATGGAAAGCAGCTTGGTACAAGAACCGATTACTCATCCGCAAGCGGTAGCTATTATTGAACAATGGTCGGATGCGATTGCTTCGTATTGGCGGCGGATGAAATTATCCGATGGTCAAAAAGAAACGGTGGCTCCCTTTAAACCGGATGAGGGGGAGTAGGAGTGAACTACACACGAGAGCTGGCAGATCAATTTATTCGGGAAATAAATCGTCGCTTCGTCAGGATTATCGGCTAGGCTACCATCTCACGGCCGAGTATGGTGGATGAACGACCCGAATGGTTTTGTTTCTATAAAGGGAAATATCATTTTTTTTATCAGCATTATCCCTATAAGCCTTATTGGGGACCGATGCACTGGGACATGCGGTAAGCGATGACTTGATTCGATGGGACTACCTCCCCGTCGCATTGGCTCCGGCTGTTCAAGGTTACGACTATCATAATTTGCATTCAACGGTTTATATGCTGGGCCGTCTGGACATGGAGCAAGAAAAGAAGCACAGGAATTTGGTTTGAAGCTCTGTGGAAGTTTTCATCCAGGGGTGAGAGAAGGTGATGACTGGGAGAATCTATCCCGGACCGAAGTCGACAGGGATCAGCCTGTTTTCTCATGGGGCATCGAAGGTCGTATCATTCCGTAAATGGGATCTTGATCCTCATTTGCATCTGCGACATTGAAAACATGGAGGAAATCCAGCAAGGTCTTAATCTTGCTGGATTTTTGCATTTCAAAACATTATTGTCCTCCGACACTCGACGAAAAAAAGCAGAATGCATATTGACGCTGTCCAACATTATAGGTATAATTTTCCTTGAATTAATAATCGTAATTTTTACTAATAAATCAACTAAGTCAGAAAACTATACATCAAATTATAGCCAGAGGGTAGCTGTGATGAGACAGGAAATCGATTTTATAAAATTTAACCCTACGCAAAACATGACGGTTCTTGTTAAAACGAATCATCCGGTTGAAGAGTATAAGCAGATTGCTTCAAAGCTTATGTCTTACGACAACGTGTATGCCGAACAAGTAGGGTTTATTGAAAAACCGGTTAAACAGGATGCTGCCGCTCATCTGCAAATGGCCGGAGGCGAATTTTGCGGTAATGCTTGCATGGCACTGGCCGCTTTCATCGCAGCTGAAAAGGGACTTCAGCCCAATGATTTGACGGAAATCGTATTAGAAGCTTCGGGAACGGATCATTTCGTCATCTGTCAAGTGAAAAGAAATGCAGACGAATATGTTTGCCAAGTGACGATGCCTCTTCCGAAAAAGATAGAACGGACAGCCATAACGTATGACGGTCACGATTGGGATATCGTTATTGTGAGATATCATGATTTTATTCATATCGTCATCGAAGTGGAAGAGTTTGACAAAACGGTGAGAAAAACGGCGCAAGCTTTAGCCAAGCTGCTTGGAGTCACTTTAGGATCCGGCTTGATCGGCATCTTATTGTATAAGTCCGGTCCGGGTGAAATGGCTCCGCTCATTTATGTTCCGTCTCTGGACAGCATGGTATGGGAAAGGGGGTGCGGTTCGGGCACAGCTTCTTTAGGAGCCTATCTGGCCTGGAAAAATAAAAGGGCCGTTGCGGCGCAAATCAGGCAGCCCGGCGGCACGATTCGTGTGGCTGCCAATTGGGATCAAGAAGAAGTGACCGGTCTCGCAATTGAAGGCTCTGTCGGAATCGTAGCGCAGGGCAAAGCTTTTATAGAGGTTTAGCCATTTACATAGGGGTGAGAAACGAATGAATGCGACGGAAAACTTACAGCTATATTTGGCGGAATATTTAGAGAAATTCACGGAATTGGCGGGGAACTATGACCGGACCGTCCACTATAGCCCGGAGTTGGAAAGGCTCATCAATGATTATTCCAATTTCATCACCAACGAGAGGAATAAAGAGGCCTGGGAACAATTGGAACAACAAGAGTCCGGCGAATTTAACCAACTGGTGGAGGCTCTAAGAAAAAAATCGGCCTTATGCGTCGCGATTATGGAGAAATACCGCGCATTGAAGCTGCTGGGCGGGCATACCGGGATAACCGATTATTTTAAAAATATCGAATCCTGCATTGAACAAGAATTCGGCAGCTTTCAAGTAACTTCCGAGTCCAAAGTATTGTTGGTAGGCTCGGGTTCATTTCCGATGACGCCGTTGTTCATTGCCAAGCGGACGGGAGCGGAGGTGGTTGGCATCGATATTGACGAGGAGGCCATCGAACTCGGTACACGGGTGGTCGGTAAATTGGGAGAAGGATTGAAGATCCGATTAGAGAACGCGTTCGTGGAAAATCTTGATTTTACGCAAGAGGCGACCCATATCATTTTTAGTTCGACGGTTGAACATAAATACGACCTCTTGGATCAATTGCATCCGTTAACCAATGAACATGTGGTTGTGGCGATGCGCTATGGCGATCGGCTGAAGTCTTTGTTCAATTATCCGAGGAGAGAAGTGGACGGGCGCAAATGGAAGGCGGTTGAAACCATCTTGCGTCCGGATCATGTGTTCGATATTGCATTGTATGCCAAAGTCTAGACGACTTTTGCACGGAAAAGGAGGCTTCGATAAGCGATGAGCAATTTTAGGCGGGTCTTAGTATTGGGAACGGGTCCAGTATCGATTCAGCTTGCCGTCACTTTAAAAAACCGGTTGAATTGCTGTGTAGGAATCGCCGGGAGAGAATCCGTTCGTTCGGAACCGTTTTTTACGGCGCTTAAGCAAAATAACCGTTTCATTCGCGCGGATATTCAAAATGAAAAGCACCGGGCGATGAAGGGCGAATGCATCGTCGATCACGTTTTTCGCGGGTACGGGACCATTGCAGGGGAATGGGATACGGCGATTTTGTCCGTAACAACGGATGCGTATATCGAGGTTTTAAAGCAAATCGACAAGCAGCTCTTAAAACAAATCAAGTGTATCGTCTTAGTCTCTCCGACTTTCGGTTCCAACAGCTTAGTCAGCCATTACATGAACGGCCTTGATTCGGACGCGGAAATCATCAGCTTTTCGACGTACTTGGGCGATACGCGATGGATGCATGACAGACCGTCCAATCACGTCATCACCACGGGGGTCAAGAAAAAAGTATTTATCGGCTCGACGCGCCGGCCGTCCCTAAACGTCGAAAGACTTTGCGGGCTATACGAACAATTGGGCATCGCCGTGGAAGTCATGCAGACTCCCATAGAAGCGGAAACAAGAAATATATCGCTCTATGTTCACCCGCCGTTGTTTATGAACGATTTTTCGCTCCGTGTCCTATTTGGAGAGATCGAGACCAAGAAATATGTATATAAAATGTATCCCGAAGGGCCGATCACCCAATATGTGATTCGCGATATGCTGTCCCAATGGAAAGAGATTACCCATATGATCGAAAAGATGAATATGACAGGCATTAATTTGCTCAAATTTATGACGGATGATAATTATCCGGTAAGCTTGGAAAGCTTATCGCGTCATGATATTGAAAATTTCAACCATTTGGAAACGATACATCAAGAATATTTATTGTATATCCGCTATACCTCGCTGTTGATCGACCCTTTCTCCGAGCCGGATCAGGAGGGCAAATATTTCGACTTTTCCGCGGTTCCCATTCGAACCCTATTTGTCAACAGGGAAGGGGATTGGGATATCCCAAGAATGCCGAAGGAGGACTATTACCGGATCAAGATCATCCAAGGCATCGCAAGATATGTAAACTCGAATTGCCCCACCATAGACAAATTCATTAGGACCTACGAAAGCAAAATTACACATGCCGCGCAGGCCCGTCAAGGCGAACGATTGTCCGATGCCTTTGCCGTCCAAAGCTTTAAAGAAGATTTGAAGATGATATGCAGCGAAATCGGAAAAAGTAGCGGATTCCAATCGTTGAAATAGCAGGTATTGTAGGGGGAAACCAGGTGAAAATCAGAAAGCTGTTTTTTTTAATCGTCGTTATGTATGCCATGGCGCTCCTTGCCGGCTGCGCTGGCGGAAACGAAGCGAAAACGGGTTCGGCCAAAAGCGGCAACGAGTTAGTGTATGCAACCGCCAAAGATATTAACGACATGAATCCTCATTTGTACGCAGGCTCTATGCCGGCCCAAGGGATGGTATACGAATCGTTGGTTGAGAATACGAAAGATGGGATAAAACCGTTACTTGCCGAATCGTGGGAAATTTCGGAGGACGGTAAAGTATACACCTTTCATCTGAGAAAAGGTGTGAAATTCCATGACGGGGAGCCGTTTAACGCCGAAGCGGTGAAGAGAAATATCGATGCCGTGCAGCATAATGCCAAAAAGCATTCCTGGATCAAGCTGTCGACAAAGATAGCGAGCTGCAATGTAAAAGACGAATATACGGTTGAATTGGTCTTATCCGAGCCCTATTACCCGACTTTGGTCGAATTGTCGATGACCCGGCCTTATGTATTCATCTCGCCCAAAAATTTTATCGACGGGGAAACCAAAGACGGCGTCAATGGCTACAAAGGAACGGGACCCTATAGGCTCACGGAGCATAAAGTCGACCAGTATGCCGCTTTCGAAGCAAACGAGAATTATTGGGGCGGTCCGCCGAAAGTGAAGAAAATGATTGCCAAAGTTCTTCCGGCGGGGGAGACGACCTTTTTGGCTTTGCAAAAGGGAGAAGTGAATTTTGTATTTACGGATGATCGGGGGGCCGACAGTCTCGATGTAGAAGCCATGAATAAATTAGCCAATTCGGGCGAGTATCAGATTGTAAGAAGCGAAGCGATGAATACGAAAATGATCGTTGCCAATAGCAGCAAGACCGATCATCCGGTCCATGAAACCGCCGTTCGCGAAGCGATCTGGTACTCGGTCGATAGGGAAACCATTAGCAAGCAAATGTTGAATGGCACGGAAACGCCGGCCCATACGTTATTTTCGCCCAACGTCAATTATGCGAACGTCGAATTGAAGAAACGGGGCTATGATGTAGACAAGGCCAAAAAGCTTCTGGAAGAAGCGGGCTGGACCTTGGAGAACGGCAGCGCAGTCCGAACGAAAAACGGAAGCAAATTGGCCATGAAGCTTTATTACGATGTCAATTCCTCCTCCCAAAAATCACAGGCGGAATTTATTCAAAATTCGTTAAAAAAGATCGGGATCCAACTGGAGCTTGTCGGCGAAGAGTCAACGTCCATCGCCAAGAGAAGATCAACCGGCGACTATGATCTGTTATTTAATCAAACCTGGGGACTTGCGTACGATCCGCAAAATACAATCTCCGCGTTCACCTCCGAGTCTTCTTATTTGCATACGACCAAAGGCATGGCGAAAGCGGATGAGCTTTACAAGAAAATCGAAGAAGTGATGGTGTCGACGAACGAGGAAGCAAGAAAATCGTTGTATGCGGATATTTTAACCATGGTTCATAACGAAGCCGTCTTTATTCCAATTACCAATGGAAGTGTCACTGTAGTGGCTCCAAAGCGCTTAAAGGGCATCTCGTTTAAGCAAACGCAATATGAGCTGCCGTTCGAGCAAATGTACTTTGAATAGGTGATCAAAAGGGGATGCTCTCCCGAGTTTGTTGAGAAAGTGGTCAATTGAGGTAATAGAGGTGTACGAGGGGGTGGGGTATCTACTTCCGGTCGCTGTTGTCTGCAGGAAATTCTTAATTGAAAGCCGCTTGGCAGCGGATATTTCCCGCAGACAAAGGCGAACGCTATCGCTCCTCCAGTAGATACCCCACCTCCGTATTTTTCTCTATAATGGTTCAAAACCACTTTCTCAACACTCTGAGGGGAGAGCATCCCCTTTATGAGCAGGCGATGAAGCTGAAGCGATAGTAGGGGAGATTTTCTATGGGAAGTTACATCGTTAAAAGGTTGTTCCTGTCCGTTCCTTTGCTGGTCATCATTTCGTTTATGACGTTTGTTTTGGTAAATTTGTCTCCCTTGGACCCGGCCGAAGTGGTGCTCCAAGCGCAAGGCGTTCCCGCGATAACGGATGAGTTAATTGCGCAGACGAAAGAAAAGCTGGGGCTGGACAGACCCTTCCTGATCCGCTATCTCGATTGGATCATGGCATGCTTGCGGCTGGATTTCGGGAACTCCTACGTCACGGGAAAACCGGTATGGTCGTTGCTGGGTCCGGCTTTTGCGAATACATTAAAGCTGACGTTCGTTTCCGTTGTTGTCATTATTGCGCTTTCCATTGCGCTGGGCGTGATCTGCGCGATGAAAGAAGGAAAAATGACGGATAAGTCGGTCAGAGGCGTCTCCTTTTTCCTCACAGCGATGCCGTCCTATTGGCTTGCGGCGGTGCTGATTTGGTATTTTTCCGTGAAGCTGGATTGGCTGCCCACCAGCGGGATGGATTCGTACAAAAGCTATGTTTTACCGGTGATTGTGATCGCCGTCGGTTATGCAGGCATTTATTTTAGAATCGTCAGAAGCTCGATGCTAAGTCAATTAAATGAAGACTATGTCCTGTACGGCAGAGCATGCGGTTTGCCGGAGAAGAAAATGACGATGCATATTTTAAGAAATTCGTTGCAGGTCGCCATTTCCGTCTTTTGTATGGCGATCCCCATTATATTGGGAAGTACGGTAGTGGTAGAAAATGTTTTTGCCTGGCCGGGGCTGGGAAGTCTGAGCGTTAAATCGATTCTTAGCCGGGATTTTCCGATGATCCAGGCGTATGTTCTTGTGTTGGCGGCGGCCTTTGTCTTGTTTAACACCATTTCGGATATTATGAATGCGGCGATGAACCCCAGATTAAGAAAGGATCTCTAAATGAAACTGTTAAAAAGTTTACTTAAAGATAAGCTGGCCGCGTTATCTTTATTCATCATGGTTGTGACCGTTGTTGTGGGGATAGGGGCCCCTTTCTTTGCGCCGCATGACCCGGAGGAGGTCAACATGGACCTTCGGTATGCAGCTTCATCGTGGGAATACCTGCTAGGCAACGATCACTTGGGGAGATGCATTTTATCCAGATTAATTTATGGAATTCGCCCCAGCGTGTTATGGGTGTTCGTAGCGTTAGCCATATCTATTGGGATTGGGGCTGTTCCGGGCTTTATAGCGGGCTACTTCCGGGGAAAAGCGGATGCCGTTTTGATGAGAGTCTGCGATATGATGCTTTCTTTTCCGGGATACGTGATGACCTTGGCAGTTGTCGGTATTTTAGGCGTAGGACTTGAAAATATATTGATTGCCTTTGTTTTGATGAAATGGGCGTGGTTTGCCCGGGTCATCCGAACGTCCGTTATGCAGTATGCCGAAGCGGAATATGTCAAGTTCGCCAAAGCATCGGGTGTCCGCGATATTCAAATTATTTATAAGCACCTTATTCCCGTTACATTCGCCGATATCGTCGTCATTGCAAGCAGCTCTTTTGGTTCGATGATTTTGCAGGTATCGGGATTTTCGTTCCTCGGGTTAGGCATTCAAGCTCCTGCTGCCGAGTGGGGCATGATGTTAAACGAGGCAAGGGAGGTCATGTTTTCCAGACCGGAGCTCATGCTAGCCCCGGGGTTAGCCATCATTGTTGTCGTATCGGCAATTAATTTTTTGTCCGATGCGCTCCGGGCTGCTGTGGATCCTAAATTAAGAACCTCCCATCGTAAGCTTCAAGAAAAGGCCGCAGCCGTTAACGCGGCGCTTCAAGGAAAAGAGGTGGCTTAACCGGTTTATGAATCTATTGGAAATCGCAAATTTGAAATTATGGGATAGCGCCACCGGGAAAGTGATCGTTTCCAATCAATCCTTTCAGCTAAAGCAAGGAAGCTGTCTGGCCATCGTGGGAGAAAGCGGAAGCGGAAAGTCCGTCACTTGCAGAGCGATCATGAGATTGAATAAACCTTGGATTCGCCAATCCGGGGACATTGTGTTCAAAGGTGAAAACTTAACCCTGCTTCCCGAAAAAGAAATGAGGAAGAAGCGGGGAAAACAGCTGTGTATGATTGTGCAGAACGGCATGACCGCATTTGATCCCTCGTGTGTCATCGGCGTTCATCTGAGAGAGACGCTTGCCGAACATTTCGGCTGGGGCAGGAATGAAATCGAAGCCAAAATGAAACATGCGATGGAAAGCGTGATGCTGAAAAACCCGATTGAGGTGATGAATAAGTATCCGCACCAGCTATCGGGCGGAATGCTGCAGCGGGTGATGATTGCGCTGGCCCTCGTATTAGAGCCGGACGTGATCATCGCGGACGAACCGACCACGGCGCTGGATACGATCTCACAATTTGAGGTCGTGGAACAATTGATTCGATTGCGGGAGCGAATGGGGTGCTCGATGATCTTTGTTTCTCACGATTTAGGGGTCGTCCACAAAATGGCCGACGATGTTCTGGTCATGAAGGATGGGGAAATTGTGGAAAGAGGGGCTGCCCGAACCATTTTCTCGGAAGCGCAGCATGAATATACCCGATATTTGGTATCCGCCAAGCGGGGGCTGAGCCAGCATTTTAAGAGAATCATGGGGAGGAGTTAACATTGCTGCGCATTGAGGGCGTGGAGAAATCCTATAGAAAAGGCGGTTTGTTTTCCCGAGAAAGGCAAACCGTGTTAAAGAATGTCAGTTTTGAATGCAAGCCGGGGGAATGTCTTGGAATTATCGGAGAAAGCGGAAGCGGAAAATCAACCTTGGGACGTTTGATCCTGGGGATTGAAAAGCCTGACCGCGGCGCCGTTCTGTTTGAAGGAAAGAGCGTGCAGGATCGAAGGGTGCGCGTAGGGAAGATCAGCGCTGTCTTTCAAGATTATACTTCCTCCATTAATCCGTTTTTTACGGTGGAAGAAGCCATTATGGAGCCTTTAACCCTGCAAGGAAAGGTTCAAACCGGTGATCCAAGCAAGGTTGACCGTCTGCTGCATCAAGTCGGCTTGAGTCCGTCCTATCGGACAAAATATCCTCATGAGCTATCCGGAGGAGAGGCTCAGAGGGTGTGCATTGCAAGAGCTATCGCCGCTGAACCGAAATGTATTTTATTCGATGAAGCCATCAGCTCTCTGGACGGGTCGGTACAAATCCAAGTGCTTGAGTTATTAAAGGAATTCAGAAAAATTTACAATATGAGCTACCTCTTTATCACTCACGACATTCAGGCCGCCGCCTATATTTGCGACAGAGTCGTCATTTTTAGAAACGGTCAAATCGAAGAGACGGCCCATATCGAACAATTAAAAGACGTTCGGTCGGAATATGCCCAAAAATTATTGCAGATGATCATCGCTTAGCTGATATTAGGAGGAAAGAACATTGTGAGCGGAGCTTTATCTTGGCCTTTTTTGCGTTTATATGTGTTAACCCTGCTTTATTTTAGCGCCAATTCCATCCTGAATGTGATTATCCCGTTGCGGGGGGAATCGCTCGGAGCCAGCAATACAACGGTCGGTTTAATTATGGGAGCGTATTTGTTTACGACCATGTTCTTTCGGCCGTGGGCGGGCCATATGATTCAGAAGCACGGGCCGATCCGCGTGCTGCGCATTATTCTGATGATCAACGGCTTTGCCTTAATCCTGTATACGATCAGCGGGTTAGGCGGCTTTTTGGTTGCCCGTATTTTACAGGGCGTGTCGACCGCTTTTTTTTCGATGGCGCTGCAGATCGGCATTATTGATGCGCTGCCGGAGAAGGATCGCTCCCAAGGGATTTCGTTATACTCTTTATTCTCTTATATCCCGGGCATGATTGGCCCTCTGCTGGCGTTAGGCATTTGGCAAGCAGGGAATATGAATTATTTTACCGCAGCGATGGTAGCCATTGCTCTCATTACAGGGGCGTTTGGCTACAGCGCCAAAATGGAAAAAGAAGAGGCTTCGTCTGTTCCAACCGCTACGGCGCAGGGAGCAAGTATGTTTAAGTCGTTTGCCCAGTTGGTGAAAAACCCGCATTTATTTAAATGCAGCGTCCTGATGCTGGCCGCTTCCATTGTATTTGGGGCGGTTACCGCCTTTATTCCGTTGTACGCTGCGCAATTAAAAAGCGGCAATGCCGGAATTTATCTCATGCTTCAGGCGGGCACCGTGGTGTTGGCGCGTTTTGCTTTGAGAAAAAAAATTCCTTCGGACGGCAAATGGCATTCGTCCTTTATCATGGGGACGATGCTTCTGCTGGCGGCAGCGGCGGAATGTGTAAGCTTTGCGGTGACAGGGGGCGCTGTCTTTTTCTATACGGGCGCCGTTTTAATGGGAACGGCTCAGGCACTCCTCTATCCGACACTAACAACATACTTGACCTTTGTTCTGCCGCAGGCGAATCGCAATGTGTTCATTGGTCTATTTATTGCCACGGCTGATTTAGGCGTTTCGCTGGGAGGCGTCGTGATGGGACCGGTCGCGGATATTTCCTCCTATTCCTTGATGTATACGCTTTGCGCGATCTTGGGCGCGTCGATGATCGTATTTGCCTATGATCGGGGAAAACGGTTGTCTGGTCCGAATGAAGAAGCGAGCTTGCCGAAGTGACGGATTTCCCCAAAACTACGCGGCGGTGCGATGCGTCATTTTGCGGAAAACCGAGTAAAATAACGAATATAGCCGAATCCGACAGCGATAGCGAGGTCGGATGTTTTTTTTGCCCGGCTGCCGCAGCAAGAAAAAAATTTTGCCAAAGGTATTGAAAGCGCTTTAATAATGAGTTAAGATAAATACAAACGTTACCGGAAACGTTACCGGAAACGTTTGCAAAAAAAGATGACGGAGGTACATAGTGGCTAATATCAAAGATATTGCCAAACATTTGGGCGTTTCGGTTTCCACGGTGTCCAGGGCGATGAACAATCACCCCGATGTTCGCGAGGAAACGAAGCAGCAGGTGATGGAAGCCATTCGACTATATAATTACCGTCCCAATGCGCTGGCCAAAGGATTAATTCAGAAGAAAACATTTACAATCGGTTTGCTCGTTCCGGATATCTCCGATCCGTTTCCTTCAAGCTTGTCCAATGCCGTTGAAGAAACGCTGTTTGAGCACGGCTATCAGGTTGTATTCGGAAACGGAAACCGGAATTCGGATAAAGAAAAGCAGTTTTTATTAAATGCAGTCGAACGGCAATTCGATGGGTTGATCCTGACGCCGGATTATATGGATGAGGAGTTTAGCGAGCTGCTGTCCAATCTGGAAATCCCGATTGTATTTTTAAGAAGGAGGCCCCCGGCAGGCTTGTCTTTTCCTTTTGTCGACGTGGACCATTATCAAGCGGCGAAGACAGCGATGCAATACTTGCTGGAGCTGGGCCACCGGCAAATTGGATTTATCGGGATGCCCCAAACTTCCTTTATTGGGAACGAGAGACTAAGGGGCTACACGGATGTGATGCGTATGCACGGAATCGATCCGGGTCCCGGGCACATGATCTTGGGAGGGCGCACCATTGACAACGGGCGCGAGGCGATGGGCCGGCTGCTTGATCACAATCCGGATTTGACCGCCGTGTTTGCGGCGAACGATCTGCTCGGGATCGGCGCGCTGGAATGGCTGGCGATGCATCAGATTGCGGTTCCCGACAAGCTGTCCGTGATGGGCTTTGACAATCTGGAATACGCCGGTCTGTATTGGATCCAATTGACGACTATGGAACAGCCTCGCAGAGAGATGGGCGTAAGGGCTGCGCAGATGCTGCTCCAAATGATTGCGAACAAGGAGCAAACGCCCGAATCCGACTTGATGGAAGCAAAGCTCGTTATTCGAAAAACCTGTAAAGCGAGGCTAACACATTGAACAAATTGCTGATCGTGACGGATATGGACGGTACTCTGCTTGATCGGTGGCAAAACATAAGCAAAGAAAACGAAATGGCGATCAAACAATTTAAGGCGAGGGGAGGTTTATTTACATTGGCGACCGGGCGGATGGAAGCCGCCGTCCTTCCCTATGCCCGGCAATTGGAAATTGACGTGCCAATCATTTTATATAACGGTGCCAAAATTTATTCGCCGGTTACGGGAGAGGTCCTTCGGGAGAAGAGGCTTCTCGTTCCTAAAGAACTTTGGAAGCGCTTTATCGAGGGGGCTTGCGATCAAACGGCCATTTTGGTTTACCGTGACGGCGATGTGTATACCCCGGCGCGCAATGAAATATTGCGGCTTCATGAGCGTAAAGACGGCGTTCGCTGCAAGGAAATGCGGGAGGAATGGATCGACGAGCCGATCACGAAGATCTTGTTCATTGCGCCCCTTGCCAAGCTGGAGCAGCTTGAGACGATGATCAGAGCGAGCGGAGTCCGCTGTGAAACCGTCTATTCGGAAGCGAATTACTTGGAGCTGTTGCCGGAAGGCGCGACCAAGGGGGATGCACTTCGGGAGCTGGTGGATATGCTGGGGGTGGAAGGCTTATACACGATCGCGGTGGGTGACAATTTGAACGATCTCACGATGCTGAAGCAGGCCGACTGCGGCATTGCCGTAGAGAACGCCTGCCTGCCGCTCAAGGGAGTGGCGGACAGATTGACGGTGCATCACGAAGATCACGCCCTACGGGCAGTCATTAACGAGTGGATTCCGATGGAAAAGGAAGCATGAATTTATATGAAATAGACAAGGGAGATGATGTTTCGTATGAGAAAAAGTTTACATGCGATTGGTGCAAGCGTTCTGTTACTTTCCACAATCGGAATGACAGCCTGCAGTCCGGCAGACAATAAGGCCGGCGCCGACGGGAAGAAGACGGAAGCACCGGCAGCCGTTAAGTCGTCGAAGCAGCTGACCATGTATACCGCCTATCCCGAAGATGAGGTTATCCATTATGCGAATGAATTTGAGGAAGTAAGCGGGATCAAGGTCAAATTCGTTCGTTTGTCTGCCGGCGAGACGCTTGCCCGCTTGCAGGCGGAAAAGAACAATCCGCAGGCCAGCGTGTGGTACGGCGGCCCGTCGGATACGTTCGTTGCGGCGGCAAAGGAAGGGCTGCTGGAAGCTTACACGCCGAAGGACATCGATAAGCTGCCGAAGGAATATTTGGACAAGGACGGCTTATGGACACCGCTGTATGTCGGCCCGCTCGGTTTTGCCGTCAATACGGATTGGCTCAAGAAAAACAATATCCAGACTCCCGAGACGTGGGAGGACTTGCTGAAGCCGGAATTCAAAAAGAACATCTCCATATCCCATCCCGGCTCTTCGGGTACTGCCTATACCGTACTCGCTTCGCTGGTTCAGATGATGGGCGAGGAGAAAGCATTTGATTACATGAAAAAGCTGGACGCCAACGTGCTGCAGTATACCAAATCGGGCGCGGCGCCGGCGAAGCAGGTAGGATTGGGCGAAGCGGCCGTGGGCATTTCGTTTTCACATGACATTTTAAAGCCGAAGATGGAGGGATATCCGGTCGCCCTTGTGTTTCCGAAGGATGGCACCGGCTATGAAGTCGGAGCTGCCGCTCTGATTAAGAACGCGCCGGCTGCCGAATTGGACAATGCGAAAAAGTTCATCGATTGGGCGATCAGCAAGGAAGCGCAAAATTTGTACGACAAATATAAGTCCTACCGGCTCCCGGTGAATACGGAGGCGAATGTATCCGCGGGGCTGACGAAAATAAGCGATTTGAAGGTTGGCAAATACGACGCCGTTTGGGCCGGTCAGAAAAGGAAGGAGCTTGTAGCCAAATTTAATGACAAAATCAAGGGCAACGATGCCGCAAAATAGCGCTAAGTCACGCAAAGCGTCCCGACCAGAAAGGAGTGTATTCATTGGCCAGCTATGAAACAGCCGCTAATCTGAACCGCATATCGCCGGCTTCCAAATTGTCCTTAAGGATCAAGCAGATGCGGAAGGAGCCTTGGCTGCTCGCTCTCATCGTTCTTATTTTTGTATCGCTCTTTCTGTTTGCCGTATATCCCATTTACCAAGTATTCAAGATCACGCTTGCCGGAGATGAAGGGCTTGATTTGGCTGCCGTGGCGGCAACGTTCAGCAGCAGTTCTTTCCTCAAAGCGTTCTGGAACAGCATGCAGCTTGGTGTGATTGCGGCGTTAACGAGCAGCGTCATCGGTTTTGTATTCGCTTACGCGAATACCCGGACCAGCATGAAGGGCAAAGCTTTTTTCCATCTGATCGCGATGCTTCCCATCATCTCCCCGCCTTTTGTCATTGCATTATCGGTGATTCTGTTATTCGGACGCAACGGCGTCGTGACCTATGGCTTATTCGGATGGCAGGGGACGAACGTGTACGGTTTGACCAGTTTAATTGTGATTCAGACGCTCTCCTTTTTTCCGATTGCCTATTTGAATTTGAAGGGGGTGCTGGAGTCCATTGACACGGCCGTGGAGAATGCGGCCTTGAATTTGGGGGCTTCCCGCTGGAAGGTGTTTCGAACCGTTACGCTCCCTTTGGCCATCCCGGGCGTGTTCAGTTCGCTGCTGCTCGTATTCATCAAGTCGATCGAGGATTTTGGCAACCCGATGGTCATTGCCGGGGACTATTCCACCCTGGCTGTGGAAGCGTACATGCAAATTACCGGCATGTACGATCTGCGCGGTGGCGCGATGATGGCGATCGCTATATTGTTCCCGTCGATGACGACGTATTTTATTCAAAAATATTGGATTAGCAAAAAGTCTTACGTCACCGTCACCGGCAAGCCCTCCCATACGGAGATGCCAATTCGCGAGCGCTATATTGTATGGCCGTTATTCGCATTCTGCGGGTTGATCACCGGCGCGATTCTCGTTTTTTACGGGACCGTCTTCTGGGGCGCCTTCGTCAAAATCTGGGGCGTGAATAACACGCTCACGCTGGACAATTTCAAGTATGTGTTCTCGCGCGGATTTGATTCGATTACGAATTCTTTGCTGCTTTCCGTCATTTCAACGCCGATTACCGCCATGCTGGGCATGGTAATCGCCTTCCTGATCATCCGCAAAAAGTTTATCGGGAAAAAGTGGATGGAAATCAGCTCCATGCTGACCTTTGCCGTTCCCGGCACCGTTGTGGGGATTGGATATATTCTTGCTTTCAACGAAAAGCCGCTGCTGCTCACCGGCACGGCTGCGATCATTATCATCTGCCTGACATTCCGCAACATGCCGGTCGGCATCGAAGGGGGCACGAACAGTCTGCGTCAGGTGGACCCGGCGATTGAAGAAGCGTCGGCCGTACTCGGCGCAAACAGCTACACGACGTTTCGGAAAATATCGCTTCCGCTTATGCGTCCAGCCTTGTTTTCCGCCCTCGTCTACTCTTTTGTGAAGTCGATGACTTCGATCAGCGCCATCATTTTCCTTGTCTCCGTGAACTGGAATTTGATGACGGTCACCGTTCTTTCTCAGGTCGAGGGAAGCCGTTTGGGGGTAGCGGCGGCCTATTGCGTCATCCTTATTGTCATTGTTATGGCGGCATTGGGCTTTTTGCAGCTCATGGTCAATCAACTTGGAGCGAAGAAGAGGAGGGCTTCTTAAGATGAGTATCGCCTTGCAAACCGTTCAATCCTCAAAAGTGTCGTTTTCAGGTATCGTTAAGCAGTTTCCCGGCCAACCGGGGGAAGAGCCGGTATATGCAGTCAATCGGGTATCGCTCGACATCGAGCCGGGCGAGCTGGTGACACTGTTGGGCCCGTCGGGCTGCGGCAAGACGACGACGCTGCGGATGCTGGCCGGCTTCGAAACGCCCACGTCCGGCGCGATATCCATCAACGGGCAAAACATTACCCATTTGCCGCCCAATAAGCGGGACGTCGGCATGGTGTTTCAAAGTTATGCGCTGTTTCCTCATATGACGGTGTATGACAATGTGGCCTACGGACTCAGCATTAAGCAAATCCCTAAGGCTGAAATGAAGCAGCGTGTGGACAGCGTGCTTTCGCTGATGCACCTGGACCAAATGAAAGACCGGCTGCCGTCGCTGCTCTCCGGGGGACAGCAGCAGCGGGTGGCTTTGGCGCGGGCCGTTGTGACCGAGCCGAAGGTTCTGCTGTTCGATGAGCCCTTATCCAACCTGGATGCCAAGCTCCGGGAGTATATGCGCGACGAGCTTCGGAAAATTCAACAGCGGCTCGGTATAACGAGTCTGTACGTTACGCATGATCAGTCGGAGGCGATGGCGATCTCGGACAAGGTCGTCATCATGAACAAAGGAGAAATCCAACAAATCGGTTCTCCCCGGGACATCTACATGAAGCCGGTCAACAAATTCGTAGCCAACTTCATGGGCAAGGCGAATTTTCTCGAAGCGGTCGTCGAACAAACGGATAGCCGCATGATCGGACTTCAGGTACTGGGCCAGCGTCTGACCGTGCCGAAAGATCCGCAGCTTGAGGTGAACGCGCACGATCGGGTGGATTGCGTGATCCGGCCGGAATTATGGAAGATTGATCCTCAGGGAATATTTGAAGGAACAGTGGAAAGGGCGATTTATCTTGGACCCTATGTCGAATACGAGATCGCGCTTGGCGGACAGACCGTATTCGTCATAGATTATGACCGGCACCGGTACGACCCGAAAAAAGAAGGCGACGCGATCCGGTTGGGACTGTCCGGCGATTCGGTTACGCTGCTTCCTGCCGGTAGTGCATAAAAAGCACCGCACATGACAACTACTTACCGAAGATTGCTGGAGAAAGTGGGGATCCATATGAATCATCTGGACTTCGCGAAGCGGATTGCCCTGGATGCGGGAGCCTTGATTAAATCGAAATTGGATGCGCCCTATGTGACCAACGAGAAGAGCTCGAGCTTTGATTTGGTTACGGAAGTGGACCGGGCAGCCGAACAACTCATCCGGCAGAGGATTACGGAACAATATCCCGGGCATGCCTTTTTGGGGGAAGAGGAATCGTTTGAAGAGGCCGGGGGGATCGGCGGCGAGTTGGATAAAGTATATCGGGTGCCTTTTCTATGGATTGTCGACCCGATCGACGGCACAAGCAATTTTGTTCATCAGATTCCCGGCTTCACCGTATCGATCGCGCTGGCCTGTCGGGGCGAGCTTGTGCTTGGCGTCATTTATGATCCGTCATCGGGGGATCTGTATTGGGCGGAAAAAGGCACAGGGGCGTATGTCAACGGTTCCCCAATAACGGTCTCGGACGCGAACCGGCTGGAGCAGCTCATGATCGGCACCGGCTTTCCGACGGATGAAGGCGCCCGTGCCGCCGTGGTAGAGTGTCTCGGCAAGCTGAGCCCCAAATGCAGATCGATCCGGTCTATGGGATCGGCAGCCTTGCAGCTTGCTTATGTCGCATCCGGAAAGCTCGGCGCCTACTGGGAATACGGGCTTAGCGTATGGGATACGGCGGCAGGGATTGTGCTAATCCAGGAAGCGGGAGGAACCGTTACCGATGCGGCCGGCCAGCCTTTCCGGTTGTTTATGAAAAATATCGTGGCCAGCAACGGCCGGGTGCAGGAGCAGATGCTGGACCATATGAAGCTCGTTGAAGCTTAAGCATATCCGAAGGGAAAGGAAAATAAAGAAGCTTCCCGTACCTCTAAGGCGGGATGGGAAGCTTCAGCCTCACATCAACATCATGGAATGAATCAACGGAACTCCGCTGTCCGGGTCCGGATGAATCTTGGCGCGTACGCCGAATACAGCGCCTATAGAACCTTCATTCATAACTTCATTTGGCGCGCCGTACGCAAAAATGCTCCCTTTGTTCATCATGATGATTTGATCTGAATAAGACGAGGCGTGGTTTAAGTCATGCAAAACCATGACGATCGTAAGGCCGTATGTACGGTTCAGTAGTTTAACCAATTCCATGATTTCAAGCTGATGGCAAATATCGAGATAGGTTGTCGGTTCGTCAAGCAGGAGGATACCCGGTTGTTGAGCAAGGGCCATGGCGATCCACGCCCGCTGCCGTTCCCCTCCCGACAGCGTTGAAACGGTTCTTTCCTCGAGATGCTTTATCCCCGTTAAGCTTAAGGCCCGCTCCACAATCTGCAGGTCATCCTCATTCATCCTCTTCATGAGGTTTTTGTGGGGAAAGCGTCCGAAGGACACGAGATGCTTGACGCTTATATCCCCGAGCTGTTCATGACTCTGCATTAAGAAAGCCAGTTGTCGTGCAAATGGCTTTGCCTGCCACTGTTTGACATCTTTGCCGTCTAAATAAACGGTTCCTTCGTATCTCGGCATTTGACGTGCTAACGCCTTAAGCAAAGTACTCTTCCCGCAGCCGTTTGGTCCGATAATACTGGTCACTTGGCTCTGTTTCAATTCAAGATCAAGAGATTTAATGATCGTTGAGTCTCCATATCGGATCGCGAGATTTTCAGCCTTCAGCATTCCTAAGCACCTCTCCTTCTCAGCAGCCATAAGAACATGGGGGCACCGAGGACCCCCATCAAGATTCCGGATGGAAGCTCTACAGGAGCGAACATGATGCGGGACAACGTATCCGTAATGGTCAAAACCGTCACTCCAAGCAAGGCGGAGGCTGGAAGCAAGAACCGATAGTCGCTTCCAATTAACAGTCGTGCCGCATGGGGAACGATAAGCCCGACAAATCCCAGCATTCCCACGACACTGACGGAGCTGGCAGCAAGCAACGTGGCAACAGCGAGCAGATAAAGGCGCATTCCTTCGACACGGAGCCCCAATGACCTCGCTTCGGCATCGCCTAATAGCAAGACGTTCATTCTTTGGACCCCTATGAGTGCAAGCGTTCCACCTAGCAACGTGTAAGGGATCAGCAGAGATACATGGGGCCAACTCCGGGTCGCCAGCCCCCCGACCATGAACAGAAGCGCTCCATTCACCCGATCGCTGTAAAACGTGAGCAAAGCGGAGATTCCGGAGTTTAAGAAGGCCGACACCGCTACCCCCGCCAAAACAACCCGCACGGGGCTAATCCCTCCCTGCCAGGCCAAGAGGTAAATCACCAACGCTGCGCCGATTCCGCCAAGGAAAGCGGCGGGCGTCAACAAATAGGCGTAAGAAGGAAATAAGATCAGCACCGCTATGCCGACAAGTCCCGCCCCGGAAGAAACACCGATGATGTGCGGGTCTGCCATCGGATTTCTCATCACGCCTTGCAATATGGCACCGGAGAGAGACAAGTTGATTCCGATCAATGCGGCGACCAGTGTTCTGGGAAAGCGAATATTCCAGATCACATCCCGGTGAGACGCCGCAGGATCTTGGAGCGCATCCCAGATGTCTGCCAAGCTTACATTTACAGCGCCGGCCGACAAGCTGAAGGCTGTGCCGCCGATGGCACTCAAGGCAAACAGAGCAATGATCGTGAGTTTCCAGGAGCTGGTTGTTATCATTCTTTTGCAGGGAACGTATCCGGGTAGACGAGCTTGGCCATCGTCTCCAAAGATTGATCGATATGCAATCCCGGATTCGTTACAAACAGAGGTGAGGGCAGGAAAAACATCTTCTTTTCTTTTACTGCCCGAAGCGAGCTCCACGCCGGGCTATTTTCCAAATCCGATTTGAGCTTCTGATTGCCGAACTCCTGCGTGCCATGAACAAGAAGAAAAATATAGTCCGGATCCAGAGCGACCAGCTTCTCCAAGCTATACGGGGCCGAACTTGGCATATTCCCCGAAGGCAAGCCGTCGGCGACGTTCTTCATCTTCAGCATAGTCGCCATATCGATGGCTATGGAGGAAGATTTCTGCACGAAGAC
This sequence comes from Paenibacillus ehimensis NBRC 15659, assembly GCF_004000785.1. Taxonomy (GTDB): domain Bacteria; phylum Bacillota; class Bacilli; order Paenibacillales; family NBRC-103111; genus Paenibacillus_G; species Paenibacillus_G ehimensis. Next base: position 51,046 of record NZ_BILX01000030.1, read on the forward strand.
TCCCATAGGCATGATTGTAATCACAGCGTAGTTGGGACCGTGGCCCGTGAGTTTCGCAACGATATTCTGCAACTTCTTATCCGTCTCTTGAAGAGCCGCGAGAGACTGGGCTTCGTTTCCGGTCATGTTGCCGACCCACTTGGCTGCGGTTTGAATATCGCTGTAACTCTCGATTTTGATTAGCGCCAGCGGAATATGGGCGGATGCCATGGATGATTTGAGATTCGTATGGAACATGGGGTGCCCGATGACCAAATCCGGCTTCAAGCTCATGATTTGTTCCAGGCTCACGTTATTGATGTCGCCGACTTCCTTCGCATCTTTTGCGGCTTCGGGAACCACAATCCCAGGTGCGGTTGCGCGCCCCACGGCTCGACCTCCCAGTTGGTAAAACAATTCAAGCACTTCCGTATTGAGAACCACGATTCGCTCCGGTTTCTTAGGCAGCGCGACTTGCTCTCCTGTGCTGTCCTGGAAACTGTAAAAGTTGGCTTGTGCGGCAGAGGCTGGGTCTTTAGCGGTTGCGGCAGCCTGCCCCATATTTGCAGCCGGTTCCGGTGTCTTGCTGCAGGAAGCAAGACAAGCTGCGAAGATAGCAGCCAAGAACAACCATGCGATTTTATTCATTGAAACGAGTCCTCCAACAAATTTAATTGTCCTTCGGCTCAATTAGATGCCGGTCAAATCATATTCCAATCGCTTTGCGGTGTTTAAAGCCGCTTCTTCGCTTATCCAACGGCGTATAATATGCAAAGACATCTGGATTCCTGACGATATACCGCCGGAAGTGATGATATGACCTGCATCGACGTATTTCGTATTCCTTACAACAGTAACGTCCGGAAATTCAGTTTCAAGCCGGTCTATATCCATCCAGTGAGTTGTTGCCGGCAGACCATCCAAAAGTCCGGCTTTTGCGAGAAGAAACGCTCCTGTACAGACGGATGCAAGAAGTTCTACTTTTGTGGACTGTTCTTGAAGCCATTGAATGAGATCCGAATTGTGGATTTCGATCTCCTCTGCTCCATAACCGCCAGGAACAATAAGGATGTCAAATAAGGGGGCTGTTTCGAAGCTGTAATACGATTTAACGATGAGCCCATTCCGGGCTTTAATCAAACCTCCATAGTGCGATACCGTTTTTACACGAAAAGCCTTCTCTTTTCGTTCCGCTAACTCGGTAATGGAGAATACCTCAAAGGGACCCGCAAAGTCTAAGACTTCTGCTTCATGAAATAAGAGTATCCCTACATCCCGTGGATAACACACGCAGACCGCCCCCTCACGTATTGGTGCACCAGAGTGTCATACAAAATCAATATCGTACTCCATATGCTTAGCCGTAGCCTTAGCGACATCAACTCCCAGCAATCTGCGCACGATATGAAACGCCATATCGATCCCGGCCGAAATCCCGGCAGAGCTGATCACGTTTCCTTCGTCTACAAACTTCACATGGTCCAGTACGGTCACCGCAGGGAAGTTCTCCTTCATCCATGGAATGCTGGCTGCGTGGGTCGTTGCTTGCTTTCCATCGAGCAGACCTGCTTTCGCGAGCAAGAATGCTCCCGTGCAGACAGAAGTCATGAGCTCGACTTGATGAATCCTGCCGCGAATCCAAGAGATGACGTTATCGTTATGCAGCTCGCGACGGGTTCCAACTCCACCGGGTATGACAATAATGTCATAATCCGGTACGGATTCAAGGCTGTAATCCGGGACTCCCCTGAACCCGTTTCGTGCCGTGACGATTTGCCCGGACTCGGAAAAAGTAGTAACCAAGAAAGGTTTCAATTCATCCGGTTTCCCCCGGTTTATGGAGGTGACGGCAAACACCTCGAACGGTCCGGCAATTTCCAGTACTTCTGCATCGTCGAACAAAAAAATGCCCACTTTACGCTGTTTCATAAGTCCCTCCACATTGAAAATAAAATTAGTTTCCCACTCAACTCAACTTGCTTCGTATCAGCCGGTTTTTCAACCAACGATGCCAAGACTTTCCGCCAGCCCTTACCGGTCTAAGGCAGGAAGACCGTTCGGAAGCAGCTTGACCGGGGCTTTGAAGACGAACCGGTTGACTATTTCCGCTGCAGTCAGGTTGATAACGATACTCCCGTATACGCCAAACGTATAGCTTGCCTCGTAATTGAACCCGAGCCAATCGTGACTTATAAACAACAGGATGTGGGTCAGCATGTTCGTAAAGCAAAATACGTAGCTGCGCACCATCCATTTGCGGTGCGATGTGATGTTTCTTCGTTTGATGGCGATATATGCGGTAATCGAAAAAACGAGCCAGACGATATTCAACAGATTAAAGGCGATGCTGTTCACTTTCCCTCCGGTTGAATGCGGAGCCAAATAACCGGATGTGAAGATGACTGCGATAACGGCAAGCAGGTAGACAATCCCGTTTACTCTGTGAAGCAGCCGGTTTCGTTTCAACAGCCGCATGGAGAAATTGGCGACTCCCGAAAGCATCGCGATACAGCCGAAAATAATATGTACCCGCACGACACTTAACCAGGCCGGCATGACGAATGAGGAGGAAAGCTTCGTCTTATGGCTTAAAAATTCAGTGAATTGCGGGTCGAGCACCAGATTTTTGCCTAACACATAAACGATGAAGACGACGGTTACAAGGATTAATGTGAAATACAACTTCTTACTCACGGTCTGCTTCATTGAGATCCTCCATCCCGAGTGATCCGTACAGTAGACATTTGATTCCGAACGGTCTCTTTAAAGAGTAACATAGGAAAAAAATACATCAATAGCTACAAGGGGCTATTTATTGGCGTGATTTCAAAGTTGTGTGAACGGTCGTTCTAGGCTGTTGACGGAGGGAAAACAGTTTGCTATGATTTTTGATACCGAACGGTATCTTTTTATTTTTTGTGGAGGTGCAGGCCATGAGAAAAGAAATTGCGGGAATCGTTATACCAGATACGAAGCTTGCGAAAGAAGCAACCGAGCTTGTCCGCGAAGTGTCCCCCGTTTCCATATTCAATCATGCTCTACGAAGCTATATCTTTGGAGCGGCGCTCGGGAATAAGCTCAACAAAAAATACGACGCGGAAATGCTGTATCTCTCCGCCATCATGCATGATCTCGGCGTGGTCGAACGCTTTATCGGGCCGGCGAGATTTGAGATCGACGGCGCCGATGCCGCCGCCGATTTTTTAACCAAGCATCAGTACCCCGCCGAGAAAATAGCGCTTGTTTGGGATGCCATCGCCCTCCACACCAGTGTAGAAATTGCCATACGCAAAGCGCCGGAAGTGGCGTTGGTTCAAATGGGCACGTTCACGGATGTCGGATTTCTTGACGATGGCATGCTGCCGGCTTCTTTTCTGGAGGAAATCTTCGAAGCGGTCCCTCTGCTTGGCTTTCATCAAGCTTTCACGGAAGCGGTCACGGAGGTGCTCCGCCGTAAGCCGCATACCGCGTATGTGAGCTTCTTGGCGGATATCGTCAGAAACGAAATTCATGGAGAGGCTTCTCCGAAGGTATGCAGCCATATTCCTCGGCCGCCATTCGACAACCAGGCTTAAACCGTAAAATCCGCCCCTTGATAGCCAAGGCGGCGGATTTTTTTCGCGCATTTCGATTTAATTTTTCAAGCCAATCAGCTCCAAGTATTGGGCCATGTTCTCCATGCTGTACCGAACATGCCTGCTGTTCTCTTCCAGCTTGCTAAGAACGATGCTGCCCTCTAAAGCCGATATCAGAAAGGAGGCCGTCGAGTCGATGTTCAGATCGGATCGGAACTCCCCGTTTTGGATCCCTTGCTCCAATATTTCTTGGATTGCCCCGTAAAAATGGCGAAAGGTGGTTTGAGCTTTCTCGCGCAGCAAGCGATGTCCGTCATCGCACTCCACCGCCGTATTAAGCATCGGACAACCGCCTGTAAAGGGCGGATTATGGACGACGTCGGCGTATACCTCAAAAAAGGAGAGCAGCTTGTCTTTCGCCGTTTGCTTGCCGGCCTGCGCTTGCAGAAATTTGTCCCTGACCACTTCCGATGCATAATCGTACGCCAGCAGCGCGATTTCATCCTTGCTTGCAAAATGACGGTACAGTCCTCCCCGCTTAATTCCGGTCATTTCGGTGATATCATTAAGGGACACGCCATTGTATCCTTGTTGGTTAAACAGTGCCGCCGACTTTTGAATGATTTGCTCCTTTGTCAGTTCACCTTTTCTCATAACTCCATACCGCCTCCATATCTGAATTGATACCAATCTTTCTATGGATTGTCAACCCGTGAAATTTCGGTATTCTAGCCGGCATCCGTCCACGATTCTCCCCACTCGTACGAATCCAAGCTGGAAAAGCTGCAGTCGTTCGGAATCTACAAGCAGAAGGCATGGGGAGCAGGCCCGCAAACGGCTATTTAACAGGCCGATTATGAAAATATTTACAAAGTTTTAATATAGACTTATAATTAGGCATATAACTCAAATAAGTAATATTATGTAAAAATTAAAATATATTTCTATAGTCAAAGGGGGTGAATTACATACGAGTCAAGGATTACGTCGTCAATTGGGAGGACACGATGCGGCTGCCGGACAGTGATATGGATGAGAAAATAAAAGGCTTGTCCGTCGCAACGCAGCTCGGTGCCCGCGTTCCTACAGGTCTGATCATTCTTCCGGAAGCTTACCGCGCTTTTGTAGAGGAGGGGGCCGTTCCAAAGGGGCTTGGCGCTGCGCTGGCCTCGCATCTGTCGGACGTGGAGCGCCGAATCGGGCAAAACATCGGCATTTTCGAAGCGGACAAACCTCCTTTGCTGTTTTCTTTGCGATGCGGGGACAAGAACGGCGGCGTACGACTGCCGGAGTCCCTTGTCAATATCGGACTGGCTCAAGCCGAGGGACAAGCGAAGCGGCCGGATGCGTTTGCCGGCCTTCTTCAAGAAGAATACGCCATGCAAGCGCGGCAATTTCAAGGCAGTCTTCTTCCCGGCGCAGCAGCCCGGAACCCGTCGCACGGTCCGTTCGGGAGCGCGGTTGACGAGCTGCTTTACTACATCGAACGGATCTATGCGCATTTTCAAGAGCTGGAGCAAGCGGGACAGGAGCATTTCCACCGCTGGCTGATCGTTCAGCAAATGGTGTATGCGAATTGGAATGCGCATTCTTGCAGCGGAAGGGCCTACACCCGGAACCCGCGCACGGGACAAGCGGACGATTTCGGGAAATACTTGATGCGTCAGTCGGGAGCGTATTTGAATCTGACCCCGCTGGAGCGGAAAAAAGATTTACGTGAATTACGGAACGATATCCCCGAAGCGTACGATCAGCTCAAGGCATTTTTCGTCGAACTGGAAAGCTATTACCGGACGCCGAGATATGTGGAGTTTGTCGTTGAGGATCGCAGGCTGTACATTCTGCAAAATACGAGGGGGAGCTATGCGGCGAGATAAATCGGCCCTATGGGAAGTTCATTGCGGTCACGGGAAAGGAGGTGATACGTCATGAGCTACCTCGGTTTTGGGTTCAGTCTCATCTTTTATTTCATGCTCTGGACTTTATGCTCGTATTGGATTCACCGGATCGCCCACATTCCGCATAAAAAAAACATTTTGTTTAAAATTCATCAAGCGCATCATATGGTGCAGTACGGCGAGTCTTATATGCCTTCCTGGGGCAGCTTCTTCTTCTGGTTCGGAAGCTGGAAGGCCTCGCTGGACGTGTGGATTTCGTTAACGCTTCCGGTCGTCATTATCGCGATCATCGATCCGGTGCCCGGCATTACGCTGCTGATTTTTCACTATGTGTACGAGGTGTTTTTTTCGAGCAACGTGCTGGATCACAACCCCAAAATAAAAGGGATGGTTACGCGGATTTTTGCCATCGGCCAATATCATCTTCAGCATCACCGGGTGCAGCGCTGGAATTATTCTTTTTTCATCACCTTATGGGATCATGTGTTCCGCACGGTGAAAAAAAGCGGCAAAAATACGGAGAATCGTGCGGTAGGAGGGAGTTTATGATCAACCATTTTTTAAATATCAATGCTTTTTTCGATTATGGCATGTACCGCCAACAGAGCAAGGAAGCTTTAACCGAAAAGGATTTGCTGGGGGTGTTTCCGCCTTCGCTGGCCCGTCTGGAAATGTCCCGAGACAAGCTGATTCCGATTCCTGAAGAAGTGAAGGAGGTTTATTCGCGTTATCGTCCGACCCCGTTGTTCCGGGCGGAAAAATTCGAGCAGGCGATCGAAACGGACTGCGAAATTTACATCAAAGACGAAGGGGCGACCCATTCCGGAAACCATAAGGCCAACAGCGCGTATCTGATTTCCTACATGTGCCATAAGGACGGCGTAAAAACGATCACGACCGAAACGACCGGGAACTGGGGAATCGCTTTGGCTCAAGCGGCGAAGCATTTTGGCATCCGCCTCCTTTGTTTCATTGACGAAGAAAGCAACAACGTCCGGCCGGACCGGAAGCTGCAGATGGAGAAGGCCGGCGCGGAGGTCATCGTCGTCAAATTGGACCAGTACCATCAGGACCTGCTGACGTTGTCAGCCGATTCGGCAATCGAATATACGAAGAAGATGGAAGACTCGATCTATATTTTCGGCAGCGTGTACGGCTATTTTGTCATCCCGCAAACCGTGATCGGGCTGGAAGCGAAGGAGCAGCTCGCCGCCTTGGGGAAATATCCCGATATTGTGGTGGGAAGCTGCGGAGGCGGCGCCAATATTCTCGGGACGGCATCGGCTTTTCTGGCAGACCGTCTGGAGCACGGCAACAAAGTGGAGGTCTTCTCCTCGGAGGCGGAGCCGTGCCCGATATTGACCAAGGGTGAAATGGGGTATTATTCGATCGACAGCCAGGATTATTATCCGTTGGTCAAGACTTACGGGCTCAAGGGGCTGAACGACAGCACCTACATCGGAGGTCTGGGCTCGACCATCGTAGCTCCGGCCGTCGCCCATTTTCATTCCAAGGGCATCATCGAGGCCAAAACCTTCACACCGGCGGAGGCGAAAGAAGCGGCGGAACGCTTCTATCAATCTCAGGGCGTATCCGTAGCTTTGGAAACGGGGTACCAGCTGGCGGGCGTTATTCATAAAGCCAAAAGCAGCAAGGGGAAAGTCATTCTGGTCAATATCAGCTCCGGTGTCAACGATAAGCAGTTTTTCGATTACAACTAAGCCGGCAGGCGCCAAGCTTGATCTTCGGAGGTGTGGAAATGAAATGTTTTCTGGGCAGATGGGTGAAAGCGCACGGCGAACCGCAGCTTACGATTTATGCGCTGGACGACCGCCAAGTTCAAGGCGCGCGTTCCGTTTCTACCGAAACGCCCGAGGATGAAGCTTTCGTCATGTTTGCCGGGGAGCTCTACAATGCCGGCTCGTTAGCCGATGCCGCCGGCGTCCGTTCCGCTTCTACGGAAGAGCTGTTGAAAGAGCTTTACCGGCGTGAAGGAACCGGGATCCTTACCCGCTTGGACGGGACGTTTGCGCTGGTGATTTACGACCGGCGGAAACGGGAGCTGCTGCTGGCGACGGACAAGCTGGGCGAGCAACCGCTGTTCGTCAGAGAAGATCAGCCGGGCGAGCTTTGGTTTTCCAACCGGTTGAAACCGCTGCTGAAGCATGGCGGAATACCGGCATTCGATATGTACGCCATCGACCAATACATGATCTACGGGACGCCCTTGGGCGGACGGACGCCTTTTCAAGGCATTTCCGTGCTGGAGTACGGGCAGGCCTACCGCGCCAATGCCATGGAACAGCGCGCGTGGAGATACTGGACGCCGAGCTACGATAAAGCCTACGAGAAGCGGCATCTGCCGGAGCTCTACGAAACCTTTAAAAGCATCCTGAGGGATTCGGTGCTGCGCTTGCGCGATGCCGGTCAAGTCACCGGCATCGCCTTTTCGGGAGGGGTCGACTCCAGCGGCATTTTGTTGACCTGCGTGCAGAACGACGTTCCGGTGCAGCCGGTTTGCCTGACCTACGCCTCCAAGGGCGGCGAGGATTTGAATCTTTACCGCGCACGGCTGGTGGCGGACTACTTGAAGGTTCCGATGCTTACCGTGCACTACCAGCCCCCGACCGATGCGGAGATCAGCGAAATTGCGGCAAGCTACGACTTGCCCTGCGGCAAGCTGATTACGCTGCACAACGATTATTTGTGCAAAAGCTTTCCCGACCCGTCGTCCGTTATCCTTGCCGGTCACGGGGGAGATGAGCTGTTTGCGGGATATTTGAGGTACCAACGGCCGCAAGACGGAGCGCAGACCTTGGTGCCCCGGTTCGCGCGCAGCAGGGGGAGCCACGGCTTGAAGGAAAACGAACGGAAGAGCATCGGCTTGTATGCGGAGCATTTCAGGCATTGGGCGGCGGCGCATGACCCGGAGGCGCTCTATTTGGTTGAGCGGCTCGATCCGTACCGGGACTGTGAGCCGATCGACCGGGTCTCCTTCCTGGAGCTGTTCTACGAAGGCCACTGCGACAACGTTTCCGTGGCCCACGGGTCGGGAAGGAAATACGGCAAACGGGTCCGCAGTCCGTTTTTGAGCCCGGATATGATTCAATTCGCCAATGCGATTCCGTTCGAGCTGAAAATCGCGGAGGGACAGCCGAAGGCGATTCCCAAATTCGGCTTGGCCGGAGAGCTGCCCCACGAAGCGCTCTTCGACCAAAAGTTCGGCTTCGACACCTTCTTTTCGCATGAAGCCTGGCTGCTCGAAATCCGCCATTCCTTCCGCGAGGAAATGATGGAAGGCGTGCTGGCGGGCGAGTGGCTGGACCGGGAGGCCGTGGGGCGGTTGTTCGACCGGGAGCAGGAAGCTTCGGCCGCCGCCAGCCTGTGGAAGCTGCTTTCGTTCGAGCGCTGGTATAAGCAGATCGTCGCCTAGCAGTCCGGGTAAAAAAAGAAAGGTATTCAACGGATCGAAAGGACGGTGTTCCATGGATCGAAGGGAATTAGCGTCGCTTCTCGAACAATGCGGGAGCTTGGAGCATCCGGCGCATTCGGCGGATTACCGGCTCGCAGCTTGCACCGTGCGGCTGCATTGCTCAGCCCCTGAGCTTTTTCAGGAGATACACGATGTGCTGTCGCCGACTTTCGGCGGGGAGCGGGCGGCCGAGCTTCCGGCCGGCGGCTGGCGCTTCGCGGTCATGGTCAGCGACGCCTGGGACTTCGAGCGGTTTGCGCAGGCAGCCGAAGGAGAGACGGTCATCGCGCAGAGCACCGGCTACCGGACGTTGAGGGGAAAGGTGCTGGAGGACGCAACCGTCCGTTACGTGGCCAATACGGAAAGCGGCAATCTGATCGCCGTCGACAACGTCCGGAAGCTGGCGGCAGCGATAGGCAGGAAGCCGGACAGCTCGCTCATTCTGGACGCAAGCGCGACGATCCGCAATATTTTACGATCGGAATTGGAGCGGCGCGGGGGCTTCGTCCTTCATTCCTCCTCGCTGCGGGTCAAGGATAAGGGGGTGGCGATTATAGGGGAGAAGGGGGCCGGCAAATCGACGCTTCTGATGGAATGGCTCATGAACGCGGGAGCGGCGTGCGTCGGTCCGGACCGGACTTTTTTCTGGAAGGACAGGCAGGGAATCCGGTTTAGCGGGTGGCCTTCGGAGATTCGCCTCAAGGCGGAAACTGTCGCAGAGTACCCCGGCTTGCAAGCGTTCGTCCATCAAGACCCCGCCTTATGGAACGGGGAAAAGTATGAAATTCCGCTTCAGCGTCTGTCATCATGGCATGTGCCGGTAGCAAGGGAAGTTCCGCTGCATGTGGTCATTTTTAAACAGTACGTTCCCGACATGCCGGATTTTCAGGTTGAACCTCTGCACCGGCGGGAGGATATGATCCGCGAACTGAAATCTTCCCTGTATACGCCGGAGGACCCGAATTATCCGAATTGGATCGGCGTCCCTAATCAGAGTGAGGAGAAAGCGGAGGATACGCTGCTCCACACCCCCGGTTTGCGGTTTATTAAATTGACGGGAGGAGGCAGCCGGGAAAGGCTGCTGAATCTGGCGCAGGAGCTGGTTTTCGATGAGGCTTACGAGCAAAGAACGTATTATCCATAATCTGGACGGCATTAAGCGGATTGTTTTTGACATTGACGGCACGCTGAAGCTGCCGGGGATTCCTATGAAGCCGGCTATGATCGAGCTGTTTAACCGGTTAACGGAGCTCGTTCCCGTCAGTTTGGCGACGGCGCGAACCGTTTTGTCGGTCAGGCGCTTCCTGCGGAAAAACGGGCTTCGGATGAACTGCCCCGTCATTTGCTTCAACGGAAGAACCGTTTACGATTACGGACAAGGGCGCAGCTTATACGAAGCTTCCATCGACATGAAGGATGTCCGGCTCATTCAAGAGGCTTGCAGCAGGTCCGGAGATATCATCTTCGAACAGGGGGAGTCCGCCTACGCCACTTCGGAAGCGGGAGCGTGCTTGTACGCCGAGGACTGGAAGATCGGCCGGGAGGCCGTCCGGGTCATTGGCGGCGAATTGCCCCCGGCCCCGCCGGTCACGATCGTGCTCATGCCCGGACAGACGGATATGCTCGAACGTTTGGAGAAGATCATGCCCGAGGTGTCGTCTTCCCTGATCGTCGCGAAGCAGAGAACGACCGATTGGTATGAAGTGAAGCGCGGGGGCATCACCAAGGCGGTCGGGCTGCAGGCTTTATGCCGTGCGGCCGGGGAGAGCCCCGGCCAATGCCTCGTATTCGGCGATGAGGAAAACGACTGCGAGATGTTCGAGATTGCTGGTTTAAGCGTAGCGGTGAATCAGGCCAATGAAAAGCTGATTGCCCTTGCGGATGCGTATTGCGAGCATGATATGGAAGAGCTGTTGGACAGGATTGCAAGCCAAATGACGATGACCATAGGGAGGCCACACAATGGATTGGATATCGGCAATCGGGGATAGCGCGCCTCCGCACGTGACGGAACGCATGGATTTTCAGCAGGTGAAAGAACTGAAGATCGGGCATTCCGCTTCCAAGGTTTTCTTTATCAAGGACAAGCGGACGGACGGGGGCGTGTATCTTAAATGCAACGCGCTCACGCCGGCAATTTCGCTGGAAGCCGAGAAAGACCGCCTTGTCTGGCTGCAGGGCAAGCTGCCCGTACCGCAAGTCGTTCATTATGCGAAGGAACGGTCGTTTGAATATTTAATCACCGCAGCGCTCGAAGGCGATAATCCGATCGGCGCCGGAGACCCCAACTCGCCGGAGAATACGGAGCGGGTGATCGGCCTGTATGCGGCGGGACTGCGCCAAATTCACAGCGTTCCCGCCGGAGCTTGCCCATTCGACAACCGGCTGCCCCGGCAGATGGAAAAAGCGCGCCGGAATATGGCGGACCATTTGATCGTCGCAGACATTCTTGAGCGGTACGAGGTCGATAACGTCGGTGTTTTATACGAAACCTTGGTGAAAACGAGTGCCGCCATTCAAGAAGAGCTTGTATTTACCCATGGAGATTACAGTCTCACCAACATCATCGTGCAGGACGGCGAGCTTCGCGGGTTCGTCGACTGGGGCAACGGCGGCGTTTCCGACAAGTATCAGGATTTGGCGATTGCCGCCAAGAGCATCGTCTATAACTACGGCGAAGCGTGGGTGCCCGTATTTTTCGAGCGCTACGGTATAAACCGGCCGGATCCGGAGAAGATCCAATTTTATCAGCTTCTGGATTGGTTTATCTGAGGCATGGTGCAATTTGCATGAGGAGGCCTGACGCATGGATGCGCTGATCGAAAAGGTTTACCGGTTGACTGCGGAGCAGTTCAGGCAGCGCTACGGATTGACGGCGGATAGGCAGGGCTGGCCGCCGGAGCCGGCATCTTGCGATGTATGGAAGGGCACGTTCGGCGTATCGGAGACGCTGCTTCGCGAAGGAGTGCAGCCTCATTCGGTGGTGCTCGGGGGGCCGTGCCTTGTCTTTACGCACGGGCAGGCGCGCAACGTCACGGTTAAGGATTGCATCGATCTCATTGCGCCGATCCGTGCGGCCAAGTGCCTGAATCTCCCCTGCGTGCTCCTGATCGAGATCGAGCAGCTGTCCATCCTGGCCGGAGACGGCAAGTCGCCGCTGGATGACGAGCATTGGTCGGTTATGGTGGGCGTGCTCCATAATTTTGTCCGCTATTACGCGCTGTCCATCGGGTTTCCGCTCGAACGCCTGCATTTCACCTGTACGTCGGAGCCGGAGGTTGAAGCGGTGGTGGACGATCTGGCGGACCGGTACGGAGCCCTGATCGGTACGGAAGACATTTGCGGGTTATACGCCCCGGACGGCTCGTCTTCCTTCCCCCGGGAACACCCGCTTTACGAAAGGTATGTTACGGCTTTCAAGCGGTCCTTGATGCTTTACCTGCCTGCCTTCTCGGAGCATGTCACAGGGCTGGCCGAACCGTCCGTCATTAGCGCGGAAAATGTGAACCAGGCGCGCGCCGTCGCGGTGGCGGGGAAATTGGCCGGGCGGTTGAACATGAAGGCGCCGGCGATGATTTCTCATGCGGAATGCCCGAACATCGCCGGGACAAGAATGGACCATGGAGAGGAAAAGGATAAGCTGTACGTTTCCGAGCCTCTGCCTGTATTGCTCGGCAAGCTCGGCCTTTGCGACGGCCTTGTCGTTTCCTATTTGTCCAAGTGGTACACGGAACGGGAGCCCGCGACGCCTGCGGACGCCTACGCCCAAGCGTCCGGCTTCTTAACGGCGGTCAACGGCATGTTTGCAAGAGCTTACAAGCAACACACTTATCAGGATGTAAAGGAGGTATGGTTATCATGAACACCTGTGTCTCGACCGTTCCCAGAAGCCCCAAAATCGCTTATATCCGTATCCTGGAAGCGTGCAATGCCAAGTGCAAGATGTGCCGGTTCGCCGGATCGACGGACAGTTACCGGCTGCCTTTGGAGAAGCTTAAGCAGCTGGCGGCGGAGCTGGCCGAGCTGGATACGGAAGAAATCCGCTTTACCGGCGGCGAGCCGACGCTGTACGACGATTTGATGGAGGCGATTCGCTTCATCCGCTCGCTCGGGCTGCGGGTCAGCACGATTACGAACGGCTCCCGGCTGAAGCATTATGCGGCCGATCTGGTGGACGCCGGCATTACCGGCATCGTTTGTTCGCTGGATTCGCCCCGGGCGGAAATCCACAATACGCTCCGGGGCACGCCCCGTCTGTTCGAGGACGCCGTGGAGGGCTTGGCGGAAATCAACCGGCTGCGGGACCGGAAGAAGGGCGATCTCAAGCTGGTTGTGAACAGCATCGTCTCGAACCGGACGTACGATCATCTCGACGAATTCATTCCGCTGCTCGACGAGATCGGAGTCGATCTTTGGCGGCTGAATCCGATCAAGGATGTCAAAGGCATGTATTTAACGCCGCACGAAATCAAGCAGTATAACGTGGTGGCGGTCCGTATCCAGCACAGGCTTCAAAGCAGCCGTGTCCGGTTGAATGCGGTTAATCCGTTTATTTTCGGCACGTCGGAGGAAGAGATCGAAGGCTGCTCCAAGGGCAAGGCGTTAACGTACAGCAAATGCTTCGTACCGCTTTACGTCTCCTATATCGACGCCAAGAACGGCAGCATGACCGCTTGTCAATGTCTTCCCCACCGGAGAGGGAAGCCGCTCAGCGTAGAAGGCGTGTTCGAAAGGCCGTTCAAGGAAATCTGGAACGAGTCGCAGTTCGTGAACAACCGGCAAAGCTTCTCGCAGGTGGCTCCGCAAGTGTGCACCGGCTGCGAGCCGGCCAACGTGAAGTGGAATAAGGACTATCACGAACACCAACTGGAGGCGGCCGACTATTCGTTCAGCTGGGACTCCTAAACCATGAAAACAAAAGGTGAAACGATGAAAGAAGTGACTCCGACGCTTCCCGGCCACTTTTTGGGCGCGCATTTGATGGATGAAGAAGAAATCAACGAAGTGCTGGAGGTGATGCGCTCCAAATCCATCTTCCGGTACTACGGTCCGCAGCTGCTCGGCAAGACGGATCAATTCGAGGCGGAGCTGGCCCGCTTTCTCGAGGCGGAGCACGTCCTGGCGGTAAGCTCCGGCACGGCGGCGCTCAAAACCGCGCTGCAGGCGCTCGGCATCGGTCCCGGCGACGAGGTGATCGTCCCGGCTTACGGCTTCATCGCGACGGCCAATGCGGTCGTTGCCTGTCATGCCGTTCCCGTCTTTGCCGATATCGACGAGTCCATGAACATAGACCCCGGCGATGTCCGGACGAAAATAACGGCCAATACGAAAGCGATCATTTGCGTGCATGTGCAGGGAGTGGCCGCCGAGCTCGAATCGCTGCTCGACCTCGCGAACGGGCACGGGATTCCGTTGATCGAAGATGCGGCTCAGGCTTTTGGCGGGACCTACAAGGGCAGGAAGCTCGGCACGTTAGGCGCAGCGGGCTGCTTCAGCTTTCAGACGAATAAGATCGTCTCGCTCGGCGAAGGCGGGGCCGTGGCTATGCGGAGCAGCGATATGTATCAACGGGCAGCGATCTATCACGATCAAGGCTGCGTTCGCCACGACGGGTTCCCGACCTGGAACAACGACGCTTGCTTTTTCGGGGAAAATTACCGGATGAGCGAATTGTCGGCGGCGATCGGGAGGGTACAGCTCCGGAAATCGCGCATTCTGCTCAAGCAGCTGAGGGAGCTCAAAGCGCAATTGAGGCATAATCTGGGGGCGATGGGGCTGCATTTGCGGCGGATGCCGGACACAGAGGGCGACTGCGGTGTAGCGGAATGCTTTTATGTCCAGGATGAGCAGATCCGAAACGAAATCATCGCCCGGTTGAAAAGCGACAACGTACTGGCCACGCCGTCCTACAATTCGGCCGTGTACGAAAACCGGATGTTCTATAACCGGCGCGTGGCGCATTCGTCCGGTTCCCCCTTCGCCCATTCGCAAATCACCTACGAGCCCGGCATGTGCCCGGCGGCGGAACGGTTAGCCCGTCTTTCCGTTTGGATTCCGGTCATTCCTTTATACGATATGGACAAAATCGAAACCATATCCGAGGCGGTACAACACATTATGGCGTCCTATTAAGGAGGAAAATCACATGAGAATTTTTTTGGCCTATCCCTTTACGAAATTGCTGGATGCAGACGGAAATTTCCACGAGTCGTCCAAACAATTTATTACGAACGCGGTGAAGCGGTTGGAAGAGCGGGGACACAGCGTGTTTTCCGCTCAAGTGAGAGAACTGTTTGGCGAAGAGCTGATGGAACCGGATCTGGCGACCCGGCTTGATTATCAAGAAATGGGCAATGCGGATCTTGTCGTGGCTTTCCCCGGATGGGCGCCGATTTCCGGAGGCGTGCATGTGGAGCTGGGCTGGGCTTCCGCGAAGGGCAAACCGATTCTCTTGTTTCTGCATGAGGACGAATCGTATACGCCGATGGTTACCGGGCTCGGGATGGTCACGCAGGTGAAGCCCATCCTGTTCGGGGATGCCGATATGGACCGCTTGGTCGACCAGATTTTGGAGGAAGTGGATCAATACACGCTGCACTATACCTGACGGGAGGGTACGGGATGAAGATCCTTTTGAACGCCGTGCCCTTCGGGTACGGTCCGGTTTCCAAAATCTTGACCGTCGCCAAAAAATTAAAGGCCGGGGGCGCCGAGCTGACGTTTTGCGGCAGCGGCATCGCCTATGATTTTATGCGGCGCGAGCAAGTGTGCGACACCGTACACCTCAACTTGTACGAGGAGGATGGCGCCCGGCAGCTTGCCGGGCTGTCGGCTTCCTTCGATTATGCGCTGACGGCGATGGAGCCGTTGTTTATCAAGCCTCTCCCCGCCCGCGTCCGCCGGGGCTATATCGATTCCTTGTTCTGGATGTGGGATACGGGGCATTTCGGCGAGTTTCCCGAGCTGTTTCAAGCGGATCATTATTTTGTGCAAAACACGTTCGGCGCCGAGCGAAGGTCGCACGAGCTGCCGATCCGAAATCCTGTCGTCGTGGGCGGAATTATCGATATTCCGGCCCGGAAGCCCGAGGTCAAGCGAAGGGCGGTCGTCCATTTCGGAGGCATCGAAAATATTTTCAACGATTCCGGTCAAATCCGCTACCCGTACCGGATGATGGAGCTGCTGGAGCAAGCAAGCTGGGATACGTTCGACGAAGTGGTCGTCGTGTGCGGCGAACGGTTTGCCGGCGAGCTGCGGCAGCGCGGGTACCGTTTTGCGGACCGGATCGTATCTCTGCCGCATGACGAGTTCATGCGCCTGCTGTCGGATTCGGCCTTGCTGATTACGACGCCGGGCCTGACCACGCTGCTGGAGGCGTACGCCATGGGCATCGGGACCCTGTTCTTGCCTCCGCAAAATTACAGCCAGCATTTGATTCTGAACTATTTGTCCGGGCTGTCGTACCCGGTTGAATTGTTCAATTGGAGCTTGTTCGATTCAAGCTTCCACATCGGCCCGGATATGCCGGAGAAAGAAGCGGTCATGGCGGTTCAGTCCGGCATGGAGGCGTTCTTTGACGATCGCGTCCAGACGCAGATGTTCCTGCGGCTATTGGATTCGCAGATTTGCGATGCGGGCATTCACCGCCACATTGGGCAATTTCAGCGCGATTTCATCCGTCAGGCAGGGACCGACGGCGCCGACCGGATCGCTGCCACGGTGTTGGGGGTCAGGGATGAAGCTGCACATTATTGAACTGAAAAAAATGAGCGATTTTTTGAGGATACGCCCGGTTTGGGACCGCATGCTTGAACAGGCGGTAACGAGGAATGTGGCGCTGACGTACGAATGGGCCTATGCAAGCTGGAAAAGGTACGCCGGCTTTTTCGATGTCAGAGTCGCGACGCTATGGGAAGCCGACACGCTGGTGTCGGCGATTCCCTTTGTCGCGAAGCCCGCCCGTGGGGAAGGCTGCCGGGGGACGGCGGTCCAGGTGTTAACCGAAATCGTGCCGTACAGCACGGTAAGCGAGGACGCCCCGGTTCTGGAATGCTTCTTTGCTTATTTGCGCCGCAAATACGCCGATTTGCTGAAGGTTTCGTTTCAGGAGGTCGACGCCTCCTGCTATGGCTTTGCGGCGTTGACGGATTGGGCGCAGAGCGAGGGGATGCCGTTTTTTATCTATAAGAGCCACGAGTCCCCCTATGTCGAGATTCGAACCGACTTTTCAAGCTATTATCTGACGCGGAAAAAGAAAATTAAGAACGCCTTGCGAAACAAGCCGGATAAACTGCAGGCGCTCTCGCCGTTCCGCATTGTGTCGTACGCCAAGGAACCGGACATCAGGCGCGGGTTTCAGCAGCTGCTGGAAATCGATTGCGAAAGCTGGAAGTACGAGGAGAGAAGCGACATGGCCTCGCGGGAAGGCCAGCACATTTTCTACGAAACGTTGGCCGAAGAGGGCGCCAAACGCGGCATGGCGGAGCTGTGGCTGCTGGTCAACGAGCGGGAGCCGGTCGCTTTTGAATATAATTTATTATTCGAGGGCAAGGTGATGGCGATCAAATGGGGCTACAAGGCGAAGTACGCTCCGTTTTCGCCCGGCGTCATCTTGCGCTTGGAAACGACGAAGCAGTTTTTTGAACGAGGCTTCCGGATGATCGACCTGTGGGGGAGCAAGGATCAGTTCAAAACGATTTGGAGCGATGATCATTTCGACCGGTACGCCGTTCATCTTTATGCCAACTCGGCCCAAGGGTTGTCGCTCAAGAGGCAGGACGAGGCCGCCCGAAATTCGGCTGCCGCCCCTTCCGCGGTGGAGCTATGCTGAATCGCGAAGCCGTGTTGGAAATTATCGAGCATTACGGGAGGAATACGCCGTTATCCCGGGATTACATCGGCGAGCTGTGCCGGCTGTTTCAGCAATATTACGGCTTCCGCTACGTGCTCCCCGTCGATTCGGGAACGGCCGCATTGCATACGGCGCTGGCGGCCGCCGGAATCGGCTCCGGGGATACGGTGCTCCTTCCCGTGAACGTCTGCGCATCCGTGCCGATGGCCGTTCTGAGCGTCAGGGCGCTGCCCGTGCTGGTGGACACCGATGCTTCGCTCAATATGGATGCCGAGGCGCTGGAAAGCATGCTGGACGCCCATCCCCGTACCCGGGCGGTAATCGTCGTGCATCAGCACGGCATTCCGGCCAATATGGAGCGGCTGACCCGAATCGTCCGGGCTAAAAAAACGGACGTATGCGTCATCGAGGACTGCGCTCAGGCCCACAGCACGACGATTCGAGGCAAGCCGGTAGGACGGTATGGAGACATGGCCGTCTTCTCTTTCAATAAAGGAAAGATCCTTTCGGCGGGCAGCGGAGGGCTGCTCGCTACCGCGAATGAGGAATGGTACGAGCGGGCGTTCCGCTTCGCTCAGCTGGGCGCCCGCCAAACGCCGTATCACGAAACGTTCGGATACAATTATCAGATGTCCGAGCTGCAAGCCTGCATCATCGCCGGGCAGCTGCGGAACATCGCGGAGCTGTCGGGCTTGAGAAGGCGCAACGCCGGGCTGTATCGCGAGCAGCTGGATTCCGATGCCGTTCGTCCCGTGCTTCCCTTGGTCGAAGGGGAATCCTCGTGGCACCGGTTCGTCGTGCATTTGTCCGTCACGCCCGAGGCTTACCGGCAGCTGGCGGACGAATTAAGACGACAGGGGCTACCGTTCCAGGAAGCGCATCCTTGCCCGCTTTACCGGGCCAAATTTCTCCAGGATTATTACCGCGCCAACCGGCTCTCGCAGCTTGCGGACGAGTCGGGAAGCGCCTTTCCGAATTTCGCCGAGGTCGGGCGGAATCTGATGTTTTTGTATACCCATGCGCAAATGACAGAAGACTGCATCCGGCGCATCTGCGCTCTGCTCAACAAGTCGATTCGAGCGCATGAAGTTGCGGGGAGGGACTTTCGTTGCCGGGAAACAAATTAACGTTAATCGAAGAGCAGGTGCAAGAAACTTTTCCCTTAACGCCGATCCAAGAAGGGCTGTTGTTCAACCGGATCAAGCAATCCGAAACGGGGCGGCAAACGAATCAGATCACGGTCGGTCTGACCGGCGAACTGAACCGGGAGGCCTTCGCCCGCGCTTGGGAGACGGTTGCTCTTCGGAATGAGATGCTGAGGGCCGTGATGCGGTGGGAAGAGGAGGAGACGCCCGCGCTTCGGATCGTGAAGTCATGGAAGCCGCCCGTGAAGAATCACGATCTGTCCGGTTTGCCCGAAGAAGAACAAGACGGCGCTATCGGCCGCCTCCGGGCTGCCGACAGGAACGATGCGGATGTAAGCCGCTCGCTGTTCATCGTATCGCTCTGTACGCTGGGCCGGGGACAGTACCGAATGATTTTGACCTCTCACCGCATCGTATCTGACGAAGACAGCGACGGATTGATCTTGAACGAATTTTTTCAGGCATACGAGTCGGTCGTTCAGGGAGATGAAGCGGCGTTGGCGGCGAAGCCGTCGTACCGCCAATACGTTGCCTTTCTCCGGGCGCAGCGGACCAACCGAAGCAAGGAGTTTTGGAAAAGGGTTCTGGCCGGCTTTGAGCCACGGGATCATTTTCCTGTCGAGCGCAAAGGCGCGGCTGGGGCGGAATTGCAGGGAGCAGCCCCATGGAGTGACACGGCCTCATCGGACGGAACGGAACCATGGAAGCGCAGCTTCCGGCCCGTTCCCCCTTCGCTGCAGCAAGCGCTGACCCGTTTCACGGCGAAGCACGGTCTGGACCCCGCCGCCGTACTTTATGCGGCATGGGCGGTGCTGCTGCGGTTTTACAGCGATAGCGCCGACGTGATGTTCGGCGTACGCATGCCGGGGAGGCCGCATCCGTTCGAGGAGATCGTCGCCTGCGCGGCCAATACGCTGCCGCTTCGCGCGATGGTGGACGATGCGGAAACGGCTTTTGATTTGATGCAGGACATCGCGTTGAAAGTGCACGATTTATCCGGCCATGCCTTCGACTCGCCCGCCGACATCAAAGCCTGCTGTCCATCGCCTTCGGGCGAATCGATCATCGATTCGGTCTTTCGGATCGAAGCGCCGATGGGCGCGTTTCCGGCCGGAGGCACGATGTCGGTAACGGGATATGAGGCGGAGGAAGGCTATGAGCATCCCGTCAACGTGACGTACCGCAACGGCTCCGAGCCGGCGGTGAAGCTGACGTACGACGCCGCAAAGTTAAAGGCTTCGACCATGAACCGGGTGCTCGACCACTACCTTCGGATCTTGGAGGACATGATCGTCTGTGCGGACAAGCCGCTGTCGGAAGTGAACATGCTTTCGAACGGGGAAAGGAACGCGCTGCTCTGCGAATTCAATCGTACGGATGCGGCCGTTCACGGCGAATGGACGATTCCCGGGCGCTTTGAGCGGCAAGCCGCCTTGACGCCGCAGCGCACCGCCGTAATTTACCGGGATACCCGGATGACCTACCGCGAATTGAACGAAAGGTCGAACCGTCTGGCGCGGCGGTTAAGAAGGGAGCGTGTCGCTCCCAACACGGTTGTCGGCATTTATATGGAGCGCTCCATCGACATGATGGTGGCGATCATGGCCGTCCTGAAGGCGGGGGGCGCTTATTTGCCTTTGGACCCGGACTATCCCGAGGAACGGATCCGGTTCATTCTCGAAGACAGCGGCGCCCGCGTGCTGCTGGTTCAGTCCGGTTCGGACGGGCAGATTCCGTTTCCGGGGCTGACGCTGGCGGTGGACGATGCTTCCGTTGCGGCCGAAGACCCTTCCGATTTCATGCCCCTGCATACGGGCGAGGATATCGCCTACATTATCTATACCTCCGGCTCGACGGGCAAGCCGAAAGGGGTCATGATCCAGCACAAGGCGATTATGAACACGTTATGCTGGAACTTCGACTATTACCGCTATGATGGCTCGGAAGTCGTGCTGATCATGGATTCGTTCGCGTTCGACAACTCGGTGCAGGACACGTTCTCGCCGCTGCTGGCCGGCGCAAGCATCGTCATTCTGGAGCAGGCGAAGCGGCTGGACGCGGGCTATATCGGCGACGTGATCGAAAGCTGCCAGGTAACGCGGCTTTCTACGGTTCCGACGCTGTATTCGATCCTGCTGGAGCACGCCTTTCCGAAGATGGGCAGCCTGAAGCTCGTCATCGTGGCCGGGGAGAACGTGTCGCTAAAGTTGGTCGCCAACCATTTTGCCGTGCTGCCGCACTGCCGGTTGTTTAACGAGTACGGTCCGACGGAGAACAGTGTCAATACGACGGTGTACGAGCTGACCCCCGAATGCGACGAAATATTGATCGGCAGACCGATTTCCAATACGAAGTGCTATGTGGTCGGCAAGGATAACCGGCTCATGCCGATCGGCGTGCCGGGCGAATTGTGCATCGCCGGGCGCGGCTTGTCGCAAGGATACGTCAACCGGGCCGATTTGACCCGTGCGAAATTCGTGGACAATCCGTTCGAGCCGGGAACGAGCATGTACAAGACCGGGGACCTGGCCCGCTGGAACGAGGAAGGCAATCTGGAGTTTCTGGGCCGGGTGGACCGGCAAATCAAGCTCAAGGGCTATCGGATCGAGCTTGACGAGATCGAGCAGGCGCTTCTTCGCTACGGGCCCGTAAAACAAGCGGCGGTCGTCGATCTGACATCGCCTGACGGATTGAAGTACCTTTGCGCTTATTTTACGGCCGACGGCAAGGTGGACGCCGGGCACGTGAAAGCCTTTCTGGCGCTGGAGCTGCCGGCCTATATGATTCCGGCCCATCTGGTGCAGCTCGAGCGCATTCCGATGCTGACCAGCGGCAAAATCAACCGCAGCGCCTTGCCCGAGCCGGATACGCACCCGGCCGCAGGACAGGGCGGAAGCGGGCTCCCCCCGACCGCCATCGAACGCGACCTGCTGGTCCTGTGGGAGGAGACCGGCGGACGGCCCGGAACGGAAGCGCACGAGCCGGTGCTAAGCGGCGATGCCGATTCCATCATGCTGATGCGCTTTTACGCCAAAATCAATAAAAAATATCCGAACGCTTTGTCCATTACGGACTTGTTTAAGCATGTCAGCATTCATGATATATCGAAGCGGATCGAGACCCATTTCGTTGGACAGGGGGGAATTGCGGATGAGCAGCATCGATCAATTCATCGCGACGAATAAAGAAAAGTGGAACCGTTTATACAGCCGCCGGACGGACGACAGCGTGGCCAAAACGGAATCCGAGCTGCGCTCGGTGCCGGGCACGGAGGAAACGATCGCTCCGTTTCTTCGGGACTATTTCGCCAAGCTGCCGGAAGGTCTCGAGGTGCTGGAAATCGGTTGCGGCCCGGGGATCAATCTGGTGGAGCTGGCCAAGACGCACCGCTGCACCGGGCTGGATATTTCCAAGGTTGCGCTGGAAAGCGCCCGGCAGCTCGCCTCGGAACGGGGCGTCGAGGTTCGGCTCGTGGAAGGCGGGTTTTACCAGCTGCCTTTCGAGGCGGACCGCTTCGACTGCCTTGTCGCCAGCTTCTGTCTGCAGTTCAATACGTGGTCGTCTGCGCAGACGGTATGGAGCGAGATCGCCAGGGTGCTGCGCTCCGGCGGATACTTTGTTTTTAAGGTACGCTCGACGTCCCGGGACATTCCTTTGTCGGCCGAAAGGATCGAGGACCGGGGAATCACGTTTGTTTCTTATGAACATCACGAGCACGGGATGACCTATCATCATTTTTCGGAAAGCGAAATCGGGGAGCTCATGGAGCGCAACGGCCTGGAAAAGATCGATTTGTACGAGCACAAGGACGAGCGCGCCGACGAGGAGCAGGGCAAACGCGGCTGGTGGACGGGCCTGTACCGGAAAGCCTGACCCCGTGGCGGCAAAGCAAGAGGAGGCGAAACCAAAATGAATATCCGGACGCGCGTGAACGGCCATGACGTGGAAATCAGGGAAGCCGGCATGGCGGATAAAACGGTGATCCGTAATCTGATGCAGCTCTACCAATACGAATCGACGGATTATACCGGGGAGGACCCGGACGAGCACGGATTCTTCGATTATCCGTTTATGGATCATTACTGGACGGAGGAAGGCCGCAAGCAGGAAAAGCGGCTGCCGCTGCTGCTGACTGTGAACGGCAGCTTGGCGGGCTTTATCTTCATCAACAATTACACCGTTTATTTGAAGCCGGGGGACGATACTTACAGTATCGCGGAGTTTTTCGTACTGAAAAAATGGAGAAAGCAAGGGATCGGACGGGAGGCGGCTTGCCAAATTTTCCGTCAGTTCAAGGGAACGTGGGAAATCAGGCAGGAGGGTGACAACAAGCCGGCCCACGACTTTTGGCGCAATGCGATTCACGAGTTTACCCAAGGGAATTATGAGGAAGTGCGCGCTGCCGATTGGGACGGCCCGATTCAAATTTTTCAGGTGAACGAGCAGGTTCAGACGACGGATTAAAGGAGACGGGCCGCATGGGGACAAACCTGACAAAAGGCGTGGGTACGGACCAGCCCCGATCTCCAGCGAACCGCATGTACCGGGTCTACTTCTGGATCGTATCTTTTATGCTGCCTTACCGCGCCGCTTGCTCGCTATTGATTGCGGCCATCGCGGTCATTTCGGTATCCGAGCTGCTGGTCGCCAAGCTGATCCAGTATTTCATCGACGGTGTCGATGCCATGTCCGACCCGGTTTATTTTTACGGCTATTTAGGCGCGATCGCTCTGCTGGTAACGTTTCTGTTTGCCGGGAGGGTGCTTCAAAACGTGACGCAAAATTCGCTGCAGGAGCGGGCCGCCCGGGATATGCAGTATGCGGTGATCGACCATATGCGCAAGCTTGGCTTTGCGTATTTCGAGCATCATCCGGCAGGCGAAACGCTATCGCTGTTGAACACGGAAGTGGCGGCGGTGCAGAACATGTACCGGCAGGCGATTCCCTGGCTGCTGCACGAAATTATTTTTTCGGCCGTTTCGGTTGCCCTTATGCTGCATACGAGCTGGGAGCTTACGCTGCTCGCGATTCCTTGCCTGCTGCTGTATTACGTATTCGGCCCTTATCTGGAAACGAAAGCGTCCTTGGCCGGACAGCAAATGGCTGCCGACCGGATTCACTTGAACCAAACCGTTTACGACGCGCTTTCGGCCCTGCCGGAGCTGAGAGCGTCTTCCACCGTCCGCTGGGGACAGTCCCTCGTCCTCGACCGGTTGAACGGGTTCAGCCGCATCGCGCTGAAGCATCTCTGGTACGCGAATTTACGGGGGGCTAACCGCAAGATGACGTTATATGCGGGCGGCATCGCCATTTTTGCCTGCGGCTTCGTGCTGCATCGGTCCGGCAGCCTGACGGTCGGCGAGTTTACCGTGTTCATGATGTACTTTTTCTCCGGCATGCAGACGCTGACCGCGCTGATTTCGAACTTTACGGAGCAGCGCATCCTGGTACATCAAGCGGCCCGGCTGTACGCGTTTATGGAGCGGGAGCCCGCCGTCAAGGAAGACGCGCAGCCTGTTTTCCTTCCGGACGTGAAAGGCGAAATCCGGCTGGAGGACGTGGAGTTCGGGTACGACTCGGGAAGCGCGCTGCTTCAGGGACTGAACCTGACGATCAAGCCGGGGCAGCGGGTGGCTCTGGTCGGGGCGAGCGGCTGCGGCAAATCGACGATCCTGAAGCTGATCGGGAGATTTTACGATCCGCAGCGGGGAACGGTCACTCTGGACGGGGTTCCCCTCTCCCGGCTATCCTTTGCCCAACTGAGGCGGACGATGGGGTTCGTGTTCCAAGAGCCCTATTTGTTCGGGACAACGGTGAGGGAAAATATCCGCTTCGGCCGGCCGGAGGCAACGGACGGGGAAATGATCGACGCAGCCAAGGCCGCCAACGCCCATGAGTTTATTATGGAGCTCCCGCAGGGCTATGATACGGTCGTGGGCGAGCGGGCCGTCCTCTTGTCGGGCGGACAGAAGCAGCGCATCGCGCTTGCCCGGCTGTTTCTGAAAAATCCGGCGGTCCTGATCCTGGATGAAGCGACCTCCGCGCTCGATACGATCAACGATATCAAGGTGCAGCAAGCCATAAGCAAGCTGATGAAGGGCAGAACGATCATTACGGTGGCCCACAAATTGTCGACGATCAAGGAGTATGACGTCATCTGCGTGATCCAAAACGGAGCGGTGGCGGAGGCGGGCAGCTTCGAGCAATTGCTGCGGCTGGGCGGGATCTTTTACCGGATGGCTGCCGGCGGAACTTGGAATGCGGCGGAGGATGTTCATGGCCAATTTGAAATGGATACTGGGACATATCGCTCTTAGAAAATGGAAAATCATAGGCTGCATTCTCCTCATGATGGCGGAGGGGGCGGCGCTCCTTGCGACGGTCGCCATGCAGAAGGTTATGATCGACGACGTGTTTCTTGGGCAAAAGTATCATCTGTTCGGATCGCTGATCGCAGCGGTCATTGGGGCGTATGCCGTCTATTCGCTGTTGTTTACGCTTGTGCCTTATCTCGTGCACAGGAACATCACCGCCATACGCTCCGGCATGTACCGCGAATTTTTGGGGTTTATGGAACGAATTCCGATGCTGCGGTGGCAGAAGGAAAGGACGGCCGATTACGTCTACCGGTTAACGACGGATATTTTTCAGGCCGCCCACACGGCGGGGAGCGATATCCCGAAGCTGATCCAGCAGCTGACCACCGTCGTGATTCTTGCCGTCATCATCGGCTTGGCCAGTCCGTTCCTGCTGCTTGCGATCGGCGGACTGAGCTGTCTTTATTTGGCGCTCGGACGGCGGTTTGCCCGTTTGCGCAAGCGGGCTGCCGACGAAGTCAACGCCGGGAAAGCCGAGCTGCTGGTGCATATCGAAGAATCCGTATCCTCGACCCGGGAAGTTATTGCGAACGACCGGCAATCGTGGGAACACGACCGGTTCAACGACCGGTTTAACCGCTATTTCTCCAGCGTCCTGCGGCAAACCAAGCTGCTGAATCGACAGCTTCTCTCCTGCGATCCGGTCAAATGGGCAGCCAATTTGCTGGTGCTCGGGTACGGGGGCATGCTGGTCCTGCAGGGAAAGCTTTCGCTCGGCATGTTTGTCGTGACCTATCAGTATGCCCGTCACTTTATGGATACCGTGCAGCAAATGTACGATTTGTCCATGAATGTGTCCGGGTATTTGTCGTCGGTGGACCGGATCCGTCACGTCACGGAGGCGGAAGGGGAGGCGGACGGAACGCTGCCGTTTCAAGACGAAGTCCGCCGCATCGGTTTCCATCACGTTTCGTTCGATTACGGAGACGCGGGCAAACGGATTTTGCACCAGATCAGCCTGGAGCTGCCGGCAGGCCGGAAAATTGCCTTTGTCGGGGAAAGCGGCAGCGGCAAATCGACGATCGCCAAATTGTTAATCCGCTTCTACGATCCGTGCGAAGGAGCGGTGACCGTCAACGGCCGGCAGCTTGCGGCGGTCTCCAGAAAGGATTGGCTGGATAAAGTCGGGATCGTCTTTCAGGAGCCTTATTTTTTTCCGGGCAGCATCCGGCACAATTTGCAATTAGGGATGGAGCATGTATCGGAAAGCCAACTGGTGCGCGCTTGTCAAGTCGCCTGCATTCACGAATTTGTGACCAGCCTGCCGAACGGCTACGACACGACGATCGGAGAAAGAGGGATCAGCCTGTCGGGCGGCCAGCGTCAGCGCTTGGCTCTGGCCCGCATTTTACTCAAAGAGCCGGAAATTTTAATTCTCGACGAAGCGACCTCCGCCTTGGATGTGGAGACGGAATACGAGGTGCAGCAAAATTTAGATGAGGCAAGGCGGGGCAAGACGACGATCGTGATCGCCCACCGGCTGTCGACTGTCAAAAATGCGGACGTTATCTTCGTGCTGGACAAAGGGCATATTGCCGGACAAGGGAAGCACGAGGAATTGCTGCGGTGTCACGAGGGTTACCAAAGGCTGGTTGCCGCTCAGCACCGTGCGTCGGCAAGGCTTTCCATCTAGCTGCCGCATAAGGGGAGGGATACACGAACGATGGATTTACAGGACCGTTTGACTGCCGCCCGGCATCGCATTCAAGAAGCCTGCCGGCGCTCCGGAAGAAATCCGGAGGAATTGCGGATCATTGCCATTACGAAATATACGACGCTGGAAGTGACGGAGCAGATTTTGCAGCTTGGCGTCTCCGATATCGGCGAAAGCCGCTGGCAGGACGCCCGGACGAAATGGCAGACCCTTGGCGCGCTGGGAACGTGGCATTTTATCGGACATTTGCAAACGAATAAGGTGAAGGATGTCGTCGGCAAATTCGATTATATCCATTCCTTGGATCGTTTGTCGTTGGCGGAAGAAATCGAGAAAAAAGCGGCGGCTCTCCAAACCGCCGTCAACTGCTTTATTCAAGTCAACGTTTCCGGGGAGCAGACCAAGCAGGGGGTGTCGCCGGAAGGCTTGTTTACGTTTGCGGAGCAAATTGCCGGCATGGAGCATCTTCGGATCGCCGGCCTGATGACGATGGCCCCGCACGAAGCGGACCCGGAAGCGACACGCCCTGTCTTCAAAAGGCTGAGGGAACTGCGCGGCGAGCTGAATGCGCGAAGCGTTCTGAAGTACGAGGTGACCGGTCTTTCGATGGGGATGTCCAACGATTTCGAAGTGGCGGTTGAAGAAGGGGCGACCTGGCTTCGATTAGGCTCGGTGCTTTTCGGAAGCTGAGTGGGTGGAAAATAATGGACAATGGACACCCCATGATGGGGATTATCAGGCGGAGCGGCTAACGCCGTTCTGCGCCGATTCGACGGCGAATCATGAGAATGCGGCACAAGGGACGAACGTCCGGTGCCGCATTCGGCATGGGTGCAGAAGCTCGTCGTCGGATTTCCTCGGCCGTTTTTGCTTTCTCAAGTAGGAGAGAGTTGACCTTTTCTTTTGTTGTAAGTATAATAATTACAACGAAAGGGTGGAACCATGAGAATAAGCAGCCGCTTTACGATTGCCGTCCATATGCTGTCCCTGATCCATGTCCGCACAGACCAGCTTACTTCCGAGCAGATCGCCGACAGCGTGAATACGAATCCCGTGTTTATCCGTCAAATCAGCAGATTATTGAAAAAATCCGGGTTGATTGACGTGAAGCGGGGATCGGGTGGAGCTTACTTGCTGAAAGAGGCCGGAGCGATTTCTTTGTACGATGTGTATAAAGCCGTCGAGGTCGTTGAGGAAGGCGAGCTTTTCCATACTCACGAGAATCCGAACCCGGATTGCTGGGTCGGAGCGAACATTAACCAAGTTCTTGAGATCATTCTATTTAAAGCTCAAACGGCTATGGAGAGCATACTGAAGGAAGTTTCTATAGAAGAATTAACCGGGCTCCTGGTGCAAAAAAAGAATGCTATTCATGCTTCTCAGGAAGCATAATTTTTTTGGTTTAGTTGTAAGTGAATCACTTACAACTAATGATGAGCTGCAGGAGGAGGTTCGCGAGCGGCGCTTCTTGTCTTTTTGTTGTAAGTATTTCATTTACAACGTGGTCTCCAGAAAGGATAACGCTGTCTGGAGGCTGCATTCCTTGTTCCGCTTTTGGAAAGGAGGTGAGGAAAATGAAGTGAATCAGCGGAAAACGATAGTTTCTTAACGGTTGCCATTTTCAAACAAATTCATATTACATACGAGGAGGAGTAAGTCGCATGACCGAAATAAAAGAGCTGCAGTGGGAGCAAAACGTCAATTCCTATGTTCAATTGATACCGAATATCGAGTTTTCCAATGTCGAAGGCAGGTCGTTGACCTTGAATTTGCTGGTGTACCGGGACCCTATGGACGCGTTGTTTCACCGGGAAGGGAACCAAGAGACGTATCCCTTGATCATTTATTTGCAGGGCTGCGGATGGGGATGGTCCGAGCAGGATACGTTCGCTTTTGTGCCGCAGCTGGCCGAATTTGCGAAGCAGGGATATGTCGTTGCAAGCGTGCAGTACAGAGGGAGCGGGGAAGCGGTCTTCCCGGCGCAAATTCAGGATGTGAAAACCGCGGTGCGGTTCCTGAAAGCCAATGCCTCCCAATACAACATCGATCCGCGGCGGGTAGGCGTGTGGGGCGATTCGTCGGGAGCGCATCTGGCTCTTTTGCTGGGGCTGGCCGAAGGGGTGGAAGAGTTTGAAGGAGACAGGGAATATCCCCGCGAATCCAGCAGCGTTCAGGCGGTTGTGGATTGGTTCGGCCCTACGAATTTGCTTTCAATGAGCCGGTATCCGTCCGTCTTCGATCACGATTCTCCCCACTCGCCCGAATCGAAGCTGGTTGG
Source organism: Paenibacillus ehimensis NBRC 15659 (assembly GCF_004000785.1). Lineage (GTDB taxonomy): Bacteria > Bacillota > Bacilli > Paenibacillales > NBRC-103111 > Paenibacillus_G > Paenibacillus_G ehimensis. The sequence goes on from NZ_BILX01000030.1 coordinate 80,275, forward strand.
CGGGGCGATTCAGGAGAACAAAGAGAAATCGAGAAAAGCAAGCCCTATCGAATATGTGCGCGCCGATGCGCCGCCGATCTTAATCATGCACGGAGACCAGGACGACGTCGTTCCCTATGAGCAAAGCGTCGAGCTGTTTCAGGCGCTGAAGCAAGCAGGCCATGACACGACCCTGTATAAAGTAAAAGGGGTCGGGCATATCGCTTTTACCCAACCTCATACGCTGGACGTGGTGAAATCCTTCTTTCATACCCATTTGAAAACGGACCCGGTTTAATGGCGCGGTGCGGACAAAGGGCTCTCTCGGACGGGAGAGGCCCTTTGCTTTTTTTTCTACAGCGGAATAACCATGCAACGAAGGTATTTAACCCGTGCTCGTCGAAGTAATGGAGTACCATTTCTTTTGATGAACAGGGGTTTCCTTATGCGTCCAAAAAATCGAATCGTTCCTGAAAAAACCATATACTTTCGTCCTGAAATATCGAACTGTCCACATTGTGAGTCAAAACTTGTTCGAGCGCATGCGGCGTGGAAAAAGAAGATTTCAACTTTACAAGGAGTCATCTATGCCTGGAGCATGGCTTACCGTTGTCCAAATCAGCATTGTTCTCATTCCGGCGCGCTTTACAGGTCTGCAGAAGCAGAAAAACTGTGTATGAAATTTACGACCTACGGATTCGATGTTCTTTGTCTTGTAGGTGAATTGCGGTTCAAACACCATATGACCCGCCGAGAAATTGCAGACGAATTGAACAATCGCGGCGTAAAAACTACCGACCGCAACGCGCAAATGCTTTACGAGCGCTATCTCGCTCTTCTTGGTGCGAGTATCGATCAACATGTCAGCGCGGTTTTGAAAGACGTTTCCGAGCAAAACGGAGGTCTTCTTCTTTCCATGGACGGTGTACAACCGGAAAAAGGGAACGAGACGCTGTACGTTATACGCGAACTATTCAGCGGGACCGTTCTGGCCGCGAAGAACTTGAAAAGCGGATCGTCCGAAGAACTCCAAAACCTTATCCGCCCTATTGTAGAGCTCGGCTATCCCATCGTTGGAATTGTTAGCGATGGCCAGCATTCGATTCGTCTTGCCTTTGAAAAGTTGTTACCGGAGGTCCCCTACCAATACTGCCAGTATCATTACCTCAAAGACATCGCCAAACCGGTTGTGGACTTGGACCGGAAGCTCAAAACTGGGTTGAAGAAAAGCCTCCGCGGCATTCGGGAGATCGAGCGTAAGGTGGAAGCTAACCCTTCGGAAGAGAATGAAGTAGCCAAGGGCTACATCGCGGCAGTTAGATCTTTATTATTAGAAGATGGTAACCCGCCGCTTGACTTGCCCGGAATGCGTATTTACCAGAATGCGAAAGCCATTCAGGCATCACTCGAACAATGCCTGAGTAAAAAAGGGGCCTTCAATTCTCAGAATGATCGTCAGAATATTTAGCAAATTAGAATCATTTGAATCCCACTATCAAGAAGTATGCCGATGGATGGAGCCTATTCGTCGAATCGTCACAGCCCTTGAGCCTTCCGTGCATAGAACCAGCCACTCAGTCCGTGAGGAA
>NZ_BILX01000031.1 GCF_004000785.1 Paenibacillus ehimensis NBRC 15659
CCATGGCGCAATTCCGGTTTTTTTGTGCGTGTCCTCGGAGTTATTTGAACCGGCGGACGTAAAACAATTGAACAACCGGATACAGCACCAGGCAAAAGCATAGAGCGAGGAACAGCGAAAGGTTGCCGAAATCGTCCTTGCGGACAAATACGATCCGGTCGGCGATCCAAAACACGAACAAAGCCACCGTTAAAATGTGATAGCTGATTTTGGCGCTTTTCGCGGCGATAATTTTCCCCATCTCGTCCTGCTGCGCCTTGCGGTCCGTGCCCCAGGTCAGAGATTGAAGGCAGATGGCCAGAACCATGACGACCGACGTTACGCTCGACGTGCCGATCGTTCCGTTCCTATAATCCTTAATGGCCATCGCTGCAAGAAATACGAGCGTCGCCGCTAAAAAGACAGATATCCCTAAACGTACTTTCATTGTAACATTCCTCCAGTAAATTAGTCTTGTTGTGCTTCCGGATTGTCTTGATATATAAACAGCTCATCCACTCGGCAACGAAGCTGCTCCGCCAGACGGAAAGCCAAGAGCAAGCTCGGATCGTACTTGTTGTTTTCAATCGCGTTGATCGTCTGTCTGGAAACGTCGCAGCCGGAGGCCAAGTCTTCCTGAGACAGCCCTATGGCTTTTCGCATTTCTCGGATACGGTTTTTCATAGCCACACCCTTTAGCATCAAAATGTAAAACATGTTTTACAAAACCAATGTACCAGCCAGCGAAAGATATGTCAAATACTTTTGACATTTTGTTGGGAAGAAATTAAAAATAGCATACTGGTACAGAATGGTTCTACATTTAAATTACCTGAGGAGATGCCCTTAGACTGCCGAACAAAGTAAATATTACAGCCTAATCAGCCAATGGTGTAGGTACCTTGGTCTAAAAAATTCACTCTGCAATTTATCCGAATATGGAGTGAGGATTATCATTTTCTACTCATCCAGTTCATAAAAATCCGCGGGACGGCTTCATTAATCTGTATTGTCAGACTATAATACGATCTTTTTTCTCATCCGGTATGGGATGTAAATATCCATTATTGGCTATGGTAGAGAAGGAAAAAGGAACTGAATCGAGTTCCAAATCTCGAACAGTTCCTTTTGTTCTTCGTTCAACAAACAAGTTTTTGTTCCGTTGCAAAGCTTTTGCGGTAACGTAAATTTTGTTGTACTTTAAACATTGCACACTTCCACATATCCCCTATGAAAGTGATTAACTTGAGTCTTGCGAATTTCGGTACAGTGTGCCCCAAAGGGCAGACCTGTAGTGTGAACGGTGGAGTAGCGGTTTAGGCCGAGAGCTTTAAATGGCGAAAAATGTCGAGAAGAGGCTTTTTCTCCAAGGCTTGCTCATAAACATATACAACAATTGAACTCTTCTCGGATGCGACGTACGACATCGCCAAGCGTCAAATCTGCCTCATCGCTCATCCACTCCTGCCGCTGAAACTCAAGGAAGTTCTGCGTCAGGAATTGAACGGCCCAAAATCGCTGAATCCCCTTAAACGAAAGCAATTGGTATTGGTCAAAACCCAGCATTTCCTTGAAATAGCGATACCCCGTCTCGATGTTCCAGCGCACATGATAATACCGCTGAATCGTAACGAGATTAAGCGATGGGTCCGTGCACAGGAGACAAACCTGCGGTTTGCTCGATACGGTGTAATTCGTCTTTCCAGGATAGCAGCAGCCTGACGTTTTCGATTTCGCTGACCGGTCCCTCGTAAGCATAAACCCAGTACACGCCCTGACCTTCCACCGTAACGGAGTGGAGATCGGATTTGCGAGTGTACTGCTCAGCGAAATCGTTTATCTTGATCGGGATGCCGGACGGACAGATGAGCCGGTTTGTCTTGATGGTAGCGATGACATGGAATCCCTTGCGGTTGCAAGCATTCACAACCTTTTCGCTGGTATACCAACTGTCCATCAAGACGTAAACGCGCTCATCATCATTTGCCGGAAAGGCTTCGATCATTTCGACAGCCAAATCCTTCTTGCTCTTGAAGGTGATCTGGTGGGCTTCGCAATATTCGCTTTGGTAATAGGGTCGAAAATCAAAGGCATACGACCGACCGCTACTTACGACATGTGTCGTGACCAGATTATGGCACCAGACGGATTTGCCGTCTACGTGCGAATATTGAAAGCTAAGTGCCTCCATCTTCTTAGTCGTTCGGTCTTTCTTGCAACACGTGTCATCTACGATGAGGAACACGATTCTTCGAGCATCACCATCTTTGAGCTGTCTTTTCCGAATCCGGGCCATGATGGCTTGCATCCGTCTGCGCTGCATCCGATTCATACACCATGGAGCATGATTCAAGAAATTCGTGACACTGCTTAGATGACGGTGGTCTCTGGCAGCATGCTGTGTAGATATTCTTGCGTCCGACGCAGAGAATGATGCCATGGACCAGAGTAAACGGATGTCAGAGCTGTGGTTTGGAAAATTCCAATTTCAGTACCAAAATGAACTTGACGATCGGCATGTAGAGGGATACCATAAGAATGGGACATCTCCTTTATATGGAAAATTGTTGGTGTGGTAACCGACCATTTCTCCACAAAGAGACGATGTCCTTTTTTTCTTTTCCCAGTTCGACGAAGATTCTAACATATCTACTTTTGTAGCGTTAAATCGACAGCGCAGTTTTTGCAACACTCAAGTGATTAACTTATTTTACTTGATACTTCTGAATTTCTATTGAATCTAATTTAAATTTTCCTCCTCGAAAAACAGCCGGCACAATCATTAATGACTTTATGTCATCATCGATATATATTTTATGGGATCGTTGAAATGGATTTATCGGGAATTTGTAAAAATTATTTTCTGAGATCTCAGGAGTTTTCCTTCCCGTCCAATACACTGTCATTAAATCAAAAACATAACCGCCTTGGATATTAAGAGTTACCTCCGAAGCGATGTTTTTGTTTGGACCTTCCATTAGTTTATCGTTAACTCTAATTATTATAGGAGCATTTACATCATTTTTGTAAATTTTTTGTTCTTTATTCATAAGTCTTGCATTTTCAATCAATATATTGGACTCATCGTATTTATTTGCCGATATACGCTTGTCATCCTGCAATATCTGAGGTGTAATTCCCATGTACCTGCTCAAACGGTATTCTGACATTTCTCCATTTATACCATAAGCAAAAAAATAAACACTATAGATTAGTACAAGTGAAAATAAAATTGAAAATGGTATATACAATCTTCTCAGCCATAAATCCGCAAGCTTTTGCCAATTGAATAAAAACTTTTCCGTCGAATTCTCCGTTTTCTTTCGGACGATACCTTTTACTTGCCCCAAGAAAACACCAAACAGAATCAGGACAAAAGGGACGGATGGATAGACATAACGCGGCAATCCGTGAAACGGCATGTTCATTAAAGTAAATGCAATCGGAATGCATGAGATGAAGATAACCTCTTTTCGGCATTTCATAATGAGAAGAGGAATTGCAATCATACAAGGTACAATGATTATCTGTTGAATGATGAGGAACGGACGTAATCCATTGAAAGGGTGTACAAGATACTCATCCCAAATATCTCCCCACATATACTGAAAAAATCCAAAAATACGCCACTTGTAGAACACCAAAGGATTCGGTGCGGTGTTTTCTTGCAATACCATATTTAAGCTCTTATTGGCTACTGACCCCATATCGAGGAAATACGGTACAGCTCCCCATATTTTCGGATTTTCACCAGCTTCAGAGAAAAGCATGAATGTATGGAAGGTCATAAGGTTTCGAATCCACCACGGGAACATGCACAATAAAACGACTCCAACAAACATACCGATCTTTTTCATCATTTGCTTAATGTCTTTTCGTTCGTAAACAATTAAGTAGAACAGTACTAATACAACAAATGGGAATGCCAAAGCCCGGACATGAGTCGCACAACCAAGTAATGCTGCAGATATACCAATGAAATAATGGTTTTCCTTCTGTAACCCCCTCAAAAACAAGTAAACGAATCCCATTAACAAAGTTGTGAACAGGGTTTCTGTTAACATTCGGTCAACATTATAATAAAATCCTGGATAAAACAGGGAGAAAACTAATACGACGATGATATAAGGCTTTCCTACGTTTAACGTTTTTAAAATTTTGTAAATAAGCCAAAATGAAATCAAACTTAAAATAAGCTGTGAAACGATTACTGCTTTTATAGAATGCTCGAACATTGCATAGACTAAGGCAATATACATGGGATACCCTGGTGACAATACTTTGGTAGATTGGACTGTTTGAGTACCTTTAAACATATCACCCGTTCTGTCGTAGGTAAGCATTCCATATTTAAGTAGATTTTCTGCGGCGTAGTGATAAACCTGCTCATCACTTCCGGGAACAAGTTCTCTTGTTGTATTCACAGCATCAAGACGCATAATAAAGGCAAATATAAAAATTAATATAATCGAAGTTTGATATATTCCTGGGATTTTGATCAGTTTTCGAATGCTTCTCTTGTGTAAACTTTGTTTTTTCGGTCCATCCGGAGCTAAGTCATCCATACATTTTTTTTTATTCCATTTTAAATGGATGATTAACATTGCAATTATATATATCAATATCATCCCGATCGTTGGAACCATAAAGATATTATCCCAAAACAAAACAACACTAAGATAGGCGATTATACCAACTATTAAAAGAAGCTGGATCATTTCTTTTCCCCTTTGCCAATATGTCTCATATATCTTACATTTGACAAAGAAAAAAAACAACTGTAATTTAGTTTCCTGTAAGTGCTCGTAACGGTAAACAGTCAGCTCTTAATACGTTTTTATTTCCAAAAGTCAAACGTATATATCCAAACATCAAATAGTTGTTTCGAGAAGCTCCTTTTTTTTATTGGATTTAAACATAAACGACTTTTCCAACATCTGCTGTTGCCAATTTGTTGTTTGCACTCCTAAAAAGGCTTAAAGTTTTTTTTGGTATAGGGAAATAGTTCTTTGCATGTTACATATTCATCGTAGTGACATTAAGCCAATATTATAGATGCAAACATCTTTAAGTTTGGATCAAACAAGAGAGTGCTCAAAGAAACCTCAGCAATAATTTTACTCTGTCCCTGAGCATAGTTGCCATATTCGAACGGCACCGGTCCATGCTAAACCGATTTGGCGTGTAGCGCCTCGCCTCGTTTTTTAAAGCAGATTCCCCAGCAGGCCAGCAGCACGCCGTACAGCAGATGGCCGGCCAGCCACCAGGCCAGCGCTACGGGATCGTCAAGGCGGGGCGTCCGCTCGGACAGCAGCGTCAGCGGGACGAACAGCGGCGCAGGCAGCAGGCCGAGCAGAAGTCCGGTCCGTACCGGACGCCAGCCGCGCCGGATCAGCCGCACGCAGGCGACGCCGAGCGCAAGCGACACGGTCAGATGAAGCGCGAATTCGAGCCATTCGGGAAGCCGTTCGAGGCGGAGCAGCCGGGCGAACGGGAGGAAATCGACGTTGAGCAGCAGCGTATAGACGAGGCTTCCGGTCGAAGCTTGAACGAGCTTGAAAAACAAGCCGAGAGCCATTCCGGACCAAAGTCCAAGCCACACCCCTTCGAACAGCGGGGAATTCCGGCGCTGAGGAGATGCTTTCTTGTTACGCGCCTTTCCTGTCATACCCATCACACGCCCACCGGGTCGACAAATGCAGAATGCACGACCGTTTTGTTTTTGCCCGTCCGCTTGGCGGCATAGAGGGAAGCGTCCGCGCCTTTGAACAGCCCTTCCTTGCCGTGGCCCTTCGTGTAGGTATGCAGACCGATGCTAATGGTCGCAGCTTGCGAATCCAATTCGGGGTGGAGGGTGACCGACAGCTTGTGGCGGATCTGCTCGGCCAAATCGTAAGCATCCTCCAGCGTCTTGTCGGTAAAAATGACGGCAAACTCTTCGCCGCCGTAGCGGGCGACAAAATCGTTGGGAGATACCGTTTCTTTAATAATACCGGCCACGCGCATCAAAATAATATCGCCGACCCAGTGGCCGAACGTATCGTTGATTTTTTTGAAATTGTCGATATCGATGATCGCCAACTGCAGCGGCAGCTCGTTGCGCTCGTGCTGATCGATCAGCTTTTCGAGATATTCATGGAATGTCTTATGGTTGTACAGGCTCGTAAGCGCATCCAGCTTGGACAGCTTGTCCATAATAATGTTTTTGACCAGCAGCTCTTGCTTGGCTTCGGTTGCATGCTTCAGGTTGTCGAGCAGCTCGATTCCGCTGCTGGTGATGGATAGCGCGATGACGGTCGTGCCGGTGTACAGGAACAGGATGCCGATCGTATGCACGGGCTGCATAGTGAGCCGAAGCTCGGGGCTGATGAGGTACAAGGCGGCGAAGGACAGCAGCACGAGGGCGAAGGCGGCGACAATGCGTTTTTTGTTAAAGGACAGAACGGACGTTAGGATCGGAAAAATGTAAATGGCGGGCACGATGCCGATCGACGGGTTCATCAGGATAATGGAGGTTGCGTAGAAAATGCCGGTTAAGATGAGCAGCCAATCGCTCTGTAGTTTTCGGTAGCGGTAGAGGATTTCTACGGCTCCGGTGACGACCGTTAAACAAAAGGCCTGAGACAGCAAGGCTTGAAAAAAGGCGGAGGGCGAAGTACCCGCTTCCATAAGAAATATGGCATATTCGAGAATGGCTGTCAGCACGATGGTGATCCAGTACAGATTGAGCATTTTTCTGTACGTTTGTCGGGTATTGGCCAGTTCCAGCAAAAGATGGTTCATACATCTGCTCCCGTGTCACATAATACATCCACGCTTACCCATGGTTCATCCAACAAGAGTGAAACACTCCAAAAAATGTGTGATACTTTAATTTGTTTCGACGTAACTTTTGTAAATCCTTCGGCAGAACTAATTTTTTTGTGTGAAACGAGTTTTCAAAGCATGTTCACCTGTTGGATATGGCAAACTGAAACGGAGAGTGGTACAATAAGGCAAGCACTCCAAGCGAACAGGTAGTAATGCACACGTGAACATTCCTTTTGTTTACTGGGTTCACGTGAAGTCTGGCGCTTTCGCGCGAAGGCGGACCAGAGCTTTACCACACTGCTGATCAAAAGAAGATCGATAATAGGAGGATCACAATGACGGTATCTAACAAAACGATCGAACAACTTTCCGTGGACACGATCCGCACGCTTTCCATCGACGCGATTGAAAAAGCCAAGTCCGGACATCCCGGGATGCCGATGGGAGCTGCGCCGATGGGCTATGAGCTCTACGCGAAGCTGATGAAGCACAACCCGGATCAGCCGACGTGGATAAACCGCGACCGTTTCGTGCTGTCGGCGGGACACGGCTCGATGCTGCTGTACAGCCTGCTCCACCTCTGCGGCTACGACCTGCCGATGGAAGAGCTGAAGCAGTTCCGCCAATGGGGCAGCATGACGCCGGGCCATCCGGAAGTAGGCCACACGCCGGGGGTTGACGCGACGACGGGACCGCTCGGTCAAGGCCTTGGCATGGCGGTGGGGATGGCGATGGCGGAAGCGCATCTCGCAGCCGTTTACAATCGTGAACAATACCGTGTCATCGATCACTATACATATGCCATTTGCGGCGACGGCGACCTGATGGAAGGCATCTCGTCGGAGTCCGCTTCGCTGGCGGGCCATTTGAAGCTCGGCAAGCTGATCGTGCTGTACGATTCGAACGATATTTCGCTGGACGGCGAGCTGAATCTGTCGTTCTCCGAGAACGTCGCCAAGCGCTTTGAAGGCTACGGCTGGCAGGTGCTGCGCGTCGAGGACGGCAACGATCTGGAGGCGATCCACAAAGCGGTGCTGGAGGCGCAGGCGGACGACCGTCCGACACTGATCGAAGTGAAGACGGTCATCGGCTACGGCAGCCCGAACAAAGCGGGCAAAGGCGGCCATGCGGGCCCGCACGGTTCTCCGCTCGGCGTGGACGAAGTCGCGCTGACCAAGAAGGCGTACGGCTGGGACGAAGCGCAGCACTTCCATGTGCCGGACGAAGTGCGCCAGCATTTCGCCGAAGTGAAGAGCAAGGGAATTCAAGCGTACGAGGCTTGGAAGCAGTTGGTTGCCGACTACGCCAAGGCGTATCCGGAACTGGCGAAGCAGTTCGAGGCGGCTGCAAGCGACGCGCTGCCGGCCGGTTGGGACAAGGACATTCCGTCCGACGTTTCGGCGGACAAGGGTACCCGTACGGCTTCCGGTACGGTGCTGAACGCGATTGCCCAAAACGTGCCTTGGCTCGTCGGCGGCTCCGCCGACCTGGAGTCTTCGACCATGACGCATATGAAGGGCCTCGGCGTGCTGACGTCTAAAGATTACAGCGGCCGCAACATTTACTTCGGCGTGCGCGAGTTCGGCATGGGCGCGGCTACGAACGGCATGCTGCTGCACGGCGGCGTGAAGGTATTCTGCGGGACGTTCTTCGTCTTCTCCGACTACTTGCGTCCGGCGATCCGTCTGGCGTCGATCATGAACGTGCCGGCGATCTACGTGTTCACGCACGACAGCATCGGCGTCGGCGAAGACGGCCCGACGCACGAGCCGATCGAACAGCTTGCCGCGCTGCGCGTCATTCCGGGCGTGACGGTGCTTCGTCCGGCGGACGGTCCGGAAACGGCAGCCGCTTGGCGTTATGCCGTAGAGAACAAGAAAGGCCCTGTCGCCTTGATCTTCTCCCGTCAAGCGGCTCCGACGCTGGAAGGCACGGCGAACGGCGCTGTCGACCGCGGCGCGTACGTCTTGTCCGACGCGGCCGGCGGCAAGCCGCAGGCGCAAATTATCGCAACGGGGACGGAAGTGCAGCTTGCGCTGGGCGCACAAAAGCAGCTGGCGGAGGAAGGCATCGCGGTTCGCGTCATCAGTATGCCGAGCTGGGAGCTGTTCGACAAGCAGCCGCAGGAGTACAAGGATTCCGTCATCTTGCCGGAGGTGAAAGCGCGTCTGGCGGTCGAAATGGGTCATCCGTTCGGCTGGGAGCGCTACGTCGGCGAGCAAGGCGACGTGCTCGGCATCAACAAATTCGGCGCATCCGCTCCGGGTCCGGTTGTGATCCGCGAGTACGGCTTCACGGTGGACAATGTGGTAGCCCGCGTGAAGGCTTTGCTGAAATAAGAATCGGGCATTGAGCAATAGACGACGAACGGTAGCGGGCGGTGGCGGATGAACGCCCCGCCCGCCGTTTGATTCAGATGAGAAGAGGGAGAATGGTCCATGTCGCAATTTGAGAACGTAACCGCAGTGAAGAAAGCGAACATCTATTTCGACGGCAAAGTGACCAGCCGCACGGTGATTTTTGCGGACGGAACGAAAAAAACGCTCGGCATTATGCTGCCCGGCGAGTATGAGTTCGGTACGGATACGAAGGAAATTATGGAGATTCAAGCAGGGGAGCTGAAGGTACTGCTGCCTGGCGCCAGCGAATGGCTGGAAATTAAAGGAACAGGCGAATTTACGGTGCCGGCCGGCGCCAAGTTCAAGCTGGACGTCCGCACGGTGACGGACTACTGCTGCTCTTACATTAGCGAATAACGGAAAATAAACCCCGCACCACCGATCCGGTATAACGAACCAGATAGGCCGATGCGGGGTTTTTGCAAAAGCGGAATCAGGCTTGCGAAGCTTTCTCCTGCTCTTCCGATTGGACGCGGATGTATTCCTCCAGCTTGAGCCGCACGTACGGCGGCAGTCCCGACAGCATGCAGCCGTAGCGGAACAGCCCGTTGTCCGGATCGATGCGGATGATGCGCGCCGTGATCGGCGGCAGGTCCGCTTCCTTCGGGAAGTGAAGCACGATGAACATATCGCGGGCGAGCGGGAACGACGAGACGATGCGTATGCCGCCCTCCGACAGGTCAACCAGCGAGCCTTCGATCAGCTGTCCGGAGAAGGAGCCTTCCTGCTCCCATTGATAGACGGATAAGTGCAGCTTGATGTCAAGCTGAATGCGCGCGTTGCGGCGGCGTTCGGTCGTGACTTCGGGAGGCTTCTGCCGGCCGTTGACCTGCATGTGCATCCAATCCTCATAGCATTGGATGACCGCGCACAAATCGTCTTCCCCGAGGCCTTTGGCCAGACCCATCTGGAACAAGCCCGTGGCTGTGCGAAGCATCGGCGAAGGCAGTTGGAACCCGTCGGCCACGTCTCCGGCGAGCAGCAGGTCTTTGAGCATCAGCTTGGTCGAGAATTGGTTGCTGAAATCGCGGCTGACGATTTTGGAGCCTTTCAGCTCGGCTTGTCTGCTGTTCGCGGCGCCGGAAAGGACGATGCTCAGGAAGCTTTCCGGGTCGAGGCCGGCTTTGGTCACCATGGACAAGCCCTCCATCAGCCCGAGCGCATTGATGCCGACCATCGTGTTATGCGCAAGCTTCGCATAGGAGCCGGAGCCGCTGGGCCCCATGTAAACGATTTTGCTGCCCATCGCTTCGAAAACGTCGCGCTGCGCGTCCAGCGTTTCTTCCTGCCCGCCAACCATGAAGACGAGCGAGCCGCTTTCGGCTGCGGGCTTGCTGCCGGTCACCGGCGCGTCCAAAAAATCGACCAGATGCGAGGCCAGCTCGTCGTAAATTTTGCGGCTCGTCGCAGGGGAGACCGTGCTGCAATCGATCACGGTTTGTCCGGGACGCAGGCTGTGGGCCAGCCCGTTCTCGCCGAACAAGCTGTCCAGGACGACCTGATCGTTGCTCAGCATCGTGACGATGACGTCCGCTTCATTAGCGGCTTCGGCGGGACTTGCTGCCTGTACGGCGCCGAGGGCGACAAGCTCCTGCGCTTTGTCCGACGTCCGGTTGTAAACGTTCACGCGAAAACCTTTCTGGATTAAATTGGCAGCCATAGGTTTGCCCATGGTACCCAGTCCGATAAATCCGACCGTTTTCATGTTCATCCATCACCTCTTGCTTGTATTTTAACATTTTGCCATAGGGCTGTGAATTGTTCTCTTGCGTTTCGGATAGAAAGTAAAGTATTCTATCACTATAGGGATTTAATGTGTTACCGTACGACCAAAGCTTCGATGCGAAGCAAGGACAAGTCTTACCCGCATGTCACAGAGAAAAAACGATTCGGACGGGAGGATGTATTTGGAATGGGAGCTAAACTTCGTTTCGATTACAGCAAGGCTCTTGGTTTCATTCAGCAGCACGAGGTGGATTACTTGACGGGCGCCGTAGCCGCCGCGCATAACCAATTGCATGACAAAACCGGCGCCGGGAACGATTATCTCGGTTGGATCGATCTCCCGGTCAATTACGATAAAGAAGAATTCGCCCGGATCCAGCAGGCGGCCAAGCGCATTCAATCGAATTCCGACGCGCTTGTCGTGATCGGTATCGGGGGCTCCTATCTGGGAGCCAGAGCGGCGATCGAGATGCTGTCCCACAGCTTCTACAATCTGCTGCCGAAGGATAAGCGTAAGACGCCGGAAATTTATTTCGTCGGTCAGAACATCAGCTCCACTTACGTAACGCACCTGCTGCAGCTGCTCGAAGGTAAGGACATTTCCGTCAACGTCATCTCCAAATCCGGTACGACGACGGAGCCTGCCATCGCTTTCCGGATTTTCCGCGAGCTGCTTGAGAAGAAGTACGGTAAAGAAGGAGCGCGTGAACGCATTTATGCGACGACGGACCAGGCGAAGGGCGCGCTGAAAAAGCTGGCGACCGAGGAACGCTACGAAACGTTCGTCATCCCGGACGATGTGGGCGGCCGCTATTCCGTGCTGACCGCTGTCGGCCTTCTGCCGATTGCCACCGCCGGCGTGGACATCGAAGCGATGATGCAGGGCGCGGCTGACGCGCGCGAGGCTTATTCCAACCCGAACCTGAAGGAGAACGAAGCGTACCAATACGCTGCGGTTCGCAATGCGCTGTACCGTAAGGGCAAAACGACGGAAATTCTCGTGAACTACGAGCCGTCGCTGCACTACGTCTCCGAATGGTGGAAGCAGCTGTACGGCGAGAGCGAAGGCAAGGACAACAAAGGCATCTACCCGTCTTCGGTCGATTTTTCTACGGACCTGCATTCCATGGGTCAATTCATTCAGGAAGGCTCGCGCAACTTGTTCGAGACCGTTATCCAAGTCGAGCAGGTATCGGAGCAAATCACTATCGGCACCGATCCGCAAGATCTGGACGGCTTGAACTTCCTGAGCGGAAAAACGATGGATTTCGTCAACAAAAAGGCGTTTGAGGGCACCATGCTTGCGCATACGGACGGCGGAGTGCCGAATCTGATCGTCACGCTGCCCGATCTATCGCCATATACCTTCGGTTACATGGTTTACTTCTTTGAAAAAGCCTGCGGCATCAGCGGTTACCTGCTGGGCGTCAACCCGTTCGACCAACCGGGCGTGGAGGCATATAAGAAAAACATGTTCGCATTGCTCGGCAAACCGGGCTACGAGAAAGAAAAGGCTGCGCTCGAGGCCAGATTGTCGAAGTAACTCGCAGCGCGCGGAAAAAGCGGTTCATCCCCCGGGATGGCTGCTTTTTTTGCAGGCATCCCGGCGCCGGATGTTCCGGAGGCTACGGCCTGAGAAGGAGGCGCCAGGAAACGTCTATGTTAACGCGGTACAGAACGGTGAAGCGATTCGGCTCGGCGGAGATCGTCATTAAGAAATCCAGATTTATCGGGTTTGCGAAGCCGGTTGAGACCGAGGAAGAAGCCGTTGCATTCATTGAGAGCATCAAGAAGGAGCATTGGTCCGCCACGCATAACTGCTCGGCTTACATGATCGGAGAGCGCGACGAGATTCAGAAAGCGTCCGACGACGGGGAGCCGAGCGGGACGGCGGGGAAGCCGATCCTCGAAGTGATCAAAAACCAAGGCCTGAAAAACGTCGTCGTCGTCGTTACCCGTTATTTCGGGGGCATTATGCTGGGGGCAGGCGGCTTGATTCGCGCCTATACCGACGGGGCCGTTGCCGGGCTTGCCGCAGCGGAGCAAGTGTATAAGGTGCTCCATCGGGAAGTGCTGGTGGAGGTCGATTATACGTGGCTCGGCAAGGTAGAGAACGAGCTGCGGAACCGCGGCATGATGATGGGCGAGACCGTCTTCACCGATAAGGTGACGTTGAGCTGTTTGCCTTTAGTTGAGGAAGCGGATACATTTGCAGCATGGATGACGGATTTGACTCAGGGTCAAGGAACGATCATCCATGGCGAAGAACGTTACGTAGAGCATGCCGAGCTTCCGTGAAGCGGAAGCCGGCGGCTTTTAGTATAAATTACGCATAGAAATGAGGGAGGCACACTTGGCAAGAAAAGCAGTTGCACAAGAGCTAAGCCGTATGCGCATATTGGAAGAAGCGCGGCAGCTTTTCATCGAACACGGCTATCATGCTTTAACCATGCGAAGCATCGCAAAGTCGATGGGTTACAGCCACGGGGCGTTGTATTACCACTTCAGCGAAAAAGCGGAGCTGTTCTACGCGCTGGTCAACGAGGATTTCAAAATGCTGCTGGAGCGCCAAAAAGAGATGCTGAACCGGTCCCGTCTCGGGGATATCGGACAGCTGGAGAAGCTGATGCTTGAGTTCATCCGTTTCGGGCTGGACAATCCGCATCATTACGAGATCATGTTCATGATCAAAGACCCGGAGCTGCTGCGGTACTCCCGGGAAGAGCAATCGCAATGCCTCGATCTGTTCGCCGCGGTGGTGCGGTCCGTCGTCTCCCGTCAGCCGGGGAACGAGAAGAGAATGTACAGCCTGCCCTGGAGCTTGTTCATGTCCATGCACGGCTTCATCTCGTATAACATTCATTACAATCAAGCGTATCAGGATGTTCGAAAGCTGGCGGAGCAGCACGTCAAATATTTGTGCGAAGGGCTGCAAGGGTAAGACGTTACCGGATCGGTAAATTTTTTTCAGCCTGATGCTTCATTGCACTAATGCGTTATCGCTTCCTCGCTTTATCCCCGGATGAATTTTACAAGGCAAGAGCGCTCGCGGGGCCCGTCAAATTCGCAGAAATAAATGCCCTGCCAGCGGCCCAGCACCAATCGCGAGCCGGCCACAAGCACGGTTTGGGAGGAGCCCGTCGTTATCGCCTTCAGATGCGAAGCGGTGTTCCCCTCGGCATGACGGTACTTCGGATGCGTCCAAGGATAGATTTCATCGAGCCGCATCAGCACGTCGTGACGGACATCGGGATCGGCGTTCTCTTGAATGGTGATGCCGGCCGTCGTATGGGGACAATAAATGACGGCAAGTCCCTCTTCCAGTTGTTCCTGCTTCAGCAGATCGTGAATCAATCGGGTAATCTCGATCATTTCGTCGCGCTGCTTCGTATGTAGATGGAGCGTGTGAATCATGACAAAACCTCCTTCGGCTTCTTTCAGGGATGTAGGTCCGTCACCATTATATTACACCGGGCATCCCCCTACAAAACATGGTACAATGAAAGGGAGAACGAAAGGCGCACGAAAGGGTGACCCTGGTGAATTTAACGACGAACACGTTTGAAAACACGGAATTCATGATTGAAGAAATTAAGAAAAAGCTGCGCATGGCTTCCGGCGCCGCACTCAAGGCTTCCCAGCTCAATGACGAGCAGTATGAAGAGCTGCGCGACATTTATGAGATGGTCGCCGGGAAGAATCAATTCAGCATCAGCGAAATCGAAGCGATTACAACAGAGCTTGGCCGTCTGCGCCGAGGCTGACCGTAGCGATCGCACCTGCAAATGCAGGACAGGACGAAGGCACATCTTGCTTGGACGGCGGGGCATTTATACAAGCAGCCCCAATGTCCATCCCGTAGTATATAGCGTTATACCCAATCCATTAGGGCCACGGCCCGATGTACTATTCGGAGGTGTGCGCATATGCCAAAAGCGGTCCGCAAGCAGGATGTCGCGAAGCTGGTCGGCAAGCAGATTTATGCGGTCAAGAAAGACGGAACAGTCGTAGAAGGCAAGCTGGTGCGAATTAACGGAAGCCAGTTGCTGATCTCCCCCCGCAAAGGCAAACAGGTTAGAACGTCAGCGATCCTTCCGCTCGTTCTGTTCGATCTGCTCGCCATCGGAACGGCTCCCTACGCCTATGGCGGTTACGGCTACGGTCCTTACGGGTACCCGTTTTACGGCGGAGGGTTTTTCTGGTAACCAGTCCGCGAAGATATGTGGTCCATGTGAAAAATCCCGTTCTGTGCGGTTAACCGCTGCAGGACGGGATTTTTAGTTGGTGGGGGAGCTACTTAAATCCTTTGTCTTGCGCTTTGCCGCTCCAAATGAACATAAACGCAAGCGAGGCCGCCACAAGAAGAGGCGGGAGGTACATAATCATGAAATGCTCCATGGATCTTCATCCTTTCTTCTGGCCTTGTACATAGCCGGCATCGAACAGGAACAGCCGAAGCAGCAGCCACATGGACGGGATAAGCACGAACAAGCCGGCGATAAAAGCGATGACGAGCGTAAGAGCCATCGTTTCGTTCGTGAAGCCGCCATAGATGTTAATGTACGGGTATAAGACATAAGGCAGATGCGCCGCTCCGTACCCGTAGAAAGCGAAAGCAAATTGCAGCATGACCAGGACGAACGCCCAGCCGTAATTTTTGCGCTTCCAGATGAAATAGACGGCGATCAGGAAGCATAGGAACGAAGCGGCAAACATCCAGTACAGGTCGAGCATGTTCTCAAAATGCCGCGGATTCTGCGTTCGGATGCCCAGGAACACCAGAAAGCTCGACAGGATGGTCGGGCCGCTCCAGAGCAGGGCGTAGCCGCGCACGACCTCCAGCGCATTCCCGTCCCTGGCTTTGGCGGCGTAGTACGTCAGGAACATTGCGGAGATGTACAGCACGCTGACGATGGCGAGCAGCACGACGCTCCATGAATAGGGACTTGCGAGCAGCTTGGGCCACAGAAACAGCACCTCGCCTCCGCGCTCTTCGATAAAGCCGCCTTCCGAGATGGTAAGCACCGTCGAGAGCGAAGCGGGGATCAGCAGCCCCGTCGCTCCGTACAACAGCATGTACCCGCGGTTTTCTTTGCTGCCGTAGGTACTGAACGCATAATAAGAGCCGCGCAGGGCGAGCAGAACGACCGCCACGCTGCCCGGGATAAGCAGCGCCGTGCCGTAATAATAGGCCGTGTGCGGGAAGAAGCCGACAATTCCGACGACAAAGAAGATCAGGAAAACGTTCGTCACTTCCCACACCGGGGACAGGTAGCGCTGGATGATCTTATGAATTTTATTTTGCTGTCCCGTGACAACGCTGTAGTAGCTGAAAAATCCGGCGCCGAAATCGATGGAGGCGACGATGAGATAGCCGTACAGAAACGTCCACAGGACGGTGATGCCCAGCAGCTCGTAGCTCATGGACGGCGGCCTCCTTTCTCGATGCCGAGCGTAATCATTTCCTCGAAGACGTCATGCTTGCGGAACAGCTTGCCGAGCACGCGTACGACCGTGAAGCCGAGCAGCAGATACAGGAAACAGAACAAGACGAGCATCATATCGACGTGGTCGGACGTGGTGGCCGCATCGGACACTTTCATGAAGCCGCGCAGAATCCAAGGCTGCCGGCCAAGCTCCGCGAAAAACCAGCCGACCTCGATGGTCAGCATCGCGAGCGGGCCCGCGACGACAATCATGCGCAGCAGCCAGCGCGGCGCCTCCAAGGACCGGCTGAGTCTGCGCCGGAACAAGTAAAGAAGGCCGACAAGCACCAGAAACATGCCGCTGGCGATTTTTAAATTGAACAGGTAGTGGAGCATAAGCGGCGGCCATTCATCCTTCGGAAATTCGTTCAAGCCAATGACTTCGCCCGCCGGGTTGTTATGCGCCAGCACGCTGAGCATGTGCGGAATAGAAATGCCGTATTTGACCTCATTGTTCTCGTCCAAAACCCCGCCGAGAATGAGCGGCGCATGGGTCTCGGTCTCGAAATGCCATTCGGCCGCTGCGAGCTTCTCCGGCTGGTACTTGGCCAGAAACTTGCCGGACAAGTCGCCGATGGCCGCGGTGCTGAGCGCAAACACGAACGCGGCTGTCATCGTCAGCTTCAGCGCTTTTTTGTGATAGACGTGTTCTTTGCCTCGCAGCAGCTGCCAGGCGGCGATAGCGGCCAGAATCAAGGCGCTTGTCGTGTAAGACGAAGCGAGCACGTGGGATACTTTCGTCGGCGTCGCCGGGTTGAACATGGCAACCAGCGGCTGCAGGTTCTTGATGACGCCGTTCTCCAGGGTAAACCCGCGCGGCGTATTCATAAACGCATTAAGCGTCGTGATGAAGAAGGCGGAAGCGGACGACCCGATAACGATCGGAATCATCAGCAGGAGGTGGGTCGTCTTCTTCTTGAACCGGTCCCACGTATACAGATAGATGCCGAGGAAAATCGCTTCGATAAAAAAGGCGAACGTCTCCAGAAACAGCGGCAGTGCAATGGCCTGTCCGGCGATCTTCATAAAGCTCGGCCACAGCAGACTGAGCTGCAGACCGATGGCGGTGCCCGTGACGACGCCTACGGCGACCGTGATGACGAAGCCGCGCGTCCAGCGGCGGGCCAGCAGCAAGTAGTGCGGATCGTTCGTCCGGATGCCGCGCCATTCGGCAAGCGCGATCATGACCGGAACGCCGACGCCGATCGTAGCGAAGATGATGTGGAACGACAGCGTCAGCTCGGTAAGCATTCGGCTGAAAAACACCGGATCGTATTGCATAAGGGGCTCATCTCCTTCAGGCATAGCCGGTTGATTTAAGCAAACAATCTCCTGAGAAAAGCAAGCAGCATGACGAATCCGACGATGAACATAAGGATCATCAGACGTTTTTCATGCTTTTTGTAAGGCTCCACGGATCATCACCTCTCCCAAGAAACATTAAACAAAAAGATTCTTGCTTCAATCTTACCCCATTACATGTGATTTTTTTCACACAATTATGGTGGACTATTGAAGAAAGTATGGCAACTTGATGAAGGGAGGGGATGGAAATGCGGCATGGCAAGTGGGGGAGCGGAGAGCAAGCTCTGACATAGGTCGACGGCTTCGATTCTTTTTTTGTCTAGGCCGGCCGACGAAGAGGATTATGGCGAATGATGTCGAATTATGGGGAAAGTCACTTGGAAATTGAGGGGGCGAATGCCATTTCCGGGCTGTGCGGGATTGACGTTACGAAAAAGAAGAAGATCAGTCTTGCCACGCTTTTGACAGGGCTGGTTTCCCTTTCCGTTGCGCTTACTTTAACGATTCTGCTTCTCGCGTCCTATCATTCCAATAAGCAATCGTTATTCGACACGAGATTCGCCTTGAACCATTCGACTGCGGCCAAAATGAGCCAGTCCGTCGATTCCTTATTCAAATCGATGCGGGCCGGATTGAAATACACCGGCGCCTACATTTCGGTAAACCATTTATCCAACGAGCAAGAGCTGCACAAGCAGCTTGAATTGCTGCGCCTCAGCGGCAATTTTTTCAACTCCATCGCCGTCGTGGATGAAACGGGCCTCGTCCGCAGCGTAGCTCCGTCTTCCGTCGGCACGGTGGGACAGCACATTGCTACGGAAGCTACCAAAGAAGCGCTGGCCTCGAGAAAGCCCTATATCTCCAAGCCTTACATCTCGGCAACCGGACGTCTAATCGTTTTTATGAGCGAGCCGCTTTACGACAAAGACGGAGTATACCGCGGTTTTATCGGAGGCAGTCTTTATTTGCAGGAAAACAATATATTGAATATGATGTTTGGCAAGCACAATGTCGATAGCGACGGATCGTACTTTTACGTCGTAAGCTCCAACGGTCATTTATTATTTCATCCGGACAAATCCCGGATCGACGCCGATATCAGTACAAATCCCGCCGTCCAGAAGGTGCTTCGGGGCGAAAGCGGGTATGACGAGGTTACGAATTCGCAAGGAATCACCTTTCTGGCCGGTTATTCCCCTGTCCCGGAAAACGGCTGGGGAGTTATCGTGCAATCTCCTATCAGCGTCGTCTACGCGGAATTGGACCGTTATATTCGAACGATCCTCTTCTATACGCTGGCTCCGTTTGTCGTCTTGATGATCACCGCCATCTGGCTTGCCCGGCGATTGGCCAGTCCGTTCGTATCTCTTGCCAACCTGGCCGGAAAATTGGGGAGAGGCGAAAGAATCGTTCTTCCGGATATCAAGCATCACTGGAACCGGGAAGCCGACTTGTTGACACAGACGATTACGCTTGCGTTAAATGATTTGCAGAAACAGACGGACCAATTGACTCAGGCCGCCATGACCGATTCTTTAACGGGGTTAACGAACCGGAGAACATTTGAATCGATCATGACGCAATGGACGGAAAAGCAGCAGCCCTTCGCCCTTATCATGATGGATATCGACCGCTTCAAGTCCATTAACGATACCTACGGTCATCAGGCGGGCGACGAAGTTTTGAAGCATCTGGCCCGTATCCTCACTTCGTCCGTACGTTCCAATGACGTATGCTGCCGCTATGGCGGAGAAGAATTCGTCGTGCTTCTTCCGTATACCAGCGCGCCGGAAGCATTGATCACGGCAGAGCGGGTTCGTACAGCCTTTGAAACAAGGGAGAATCCCCTGGGCATCCCGCTGACGGTCTCATCGGGTATCGCTCACTACCCCTCCCACGCCGAATCCGCTGAAATGCTGTTTCAACGAGCCGACCATGCTTTGTATCAAGCCAAGGAAGCGGGGAAGAACAGAACGATAGTGGCCGATTAGAAAACGGAGCACTTCTACGATCGTAGAGGCGCTCCGTTCGTTGTTCCATTTTGGCAGCAGCTTAACAGAGTTCATCGGCCGCCATCCAGGCTCTGCAGTCTCCATTCGTCCGCAAGCAGGCTGTATACGGCCAAATCGATGTAGCGGTCATACAGCTTCTGAGCGCCGCGGGCGACGCCTTCTTGCGTGAAGCCGAGCCGCTCGGGAATGGCGCGGCTTTTCATATTCGCGGTGCCCGCCATAATCTCGACGCGGTGCAGCTTCAGCTCCCCGAACGCGTAATCGATCATCGCGCGGCAGGCGCGGGTCATGATCCCCCGGCCCTGGGCGGGGGCTGCCAGCCAATAGCCAATCGCAACCTTGCGGTTCATCCAGTTCAGCGAATGATGGTCGATCACCCCGCAGAGCTTTCCCTCCGCAAGGATGCCTGCGGTAATGCCTTCCCCTTTGGCCCACTTGTGGCGGGTCGATTCGATGAATCCGCGGCTGTCCTCCTCCGTCTGCGTCATGTCGATCCACGGCATCCATTCCCGCAAATAAGCTCGGTTGTCGTCCGTCAGCCGGAACAGCTCTCCGGCATCCCCCGGTTCGAGCAGCTTCAGTTCCAATTGCGAATCAATGCGGTATTTAAACAAGGTCCCGGCTCCTCTCCGCGGCCTTCGGCATGGTTATTTTTCCTGTTCAAATAAAGACAGATACGCTCCGTAGCCTTCCTTCTCCAGATCGGCTTTCGGGATAAACCGGAGAGCCGCGGAGTTGATGCAGTAGCGCAGTCCGCCTTTATCTTTGGGCCCGTCGGGAAAAACATGGCCCAGGTGAGAGTCGGCTTTGCGGCTGCGGACCTCCGTGCGGATCATGCCGTGGCTGTAGTCGGGCTTTTCCTGCACAAGGGCCGGTACGACGGGCTTTGTAAAGCTCGGCCAGCCGCAGCCGGAATCGAACTTGTCGCGGGAGCTGAATAGCGGCTCGCCCGAGACGATATCGACGTAGAGCCCTTCTTCCTTGTGATCCCAAAATTCGTTGCGGAACGGAGGCTCGGTGCCGTTCATTTGCGTCACTTCCCACTGCATCGGCGTCAGCTTGTCTTTCAGCTTCGCTTTGTCGGCCAGCGTATTCCAGTGGCGCTTGATGAAATCGTCGCGTCCCGACGCCTTGCGGTACGAGTTGTAGCGCAGCGGATTCGTTTTATAGAAATCCTGATGATAGTCCTCCGCAGGATAGAAGACGGAGGCCGGAAGGATCGGCGTGACAATCGGACGGTCGAAGCGGCCGCTGGCGTCGAGCTCCCGCTTGGACGCTTCCGCTTTCAGCCTCTGCTCCTCCGTATGGTAGAAGATCGCCGTTTGGTACGACTCTCCCCGGTCGTGGAACTGTCCGCCCGCGTCGGTCGGGTCGATCTGCTGCCAGAACAGCTGAAGCAAATCTTCGTAAGGGAAAACGGCCGGCTCGTACGTAATTTGCACGGCTTCCAAATGTCCGGTCGTTTCGGAGCATACTTCCTGATATGTCGGGTTTTCCTTATGGCCGCCCGTGTACCCAGATACGATCTTCACGATGCCGGGCAGCTCGTCGAACGGCTTGACCATGCACCAGAAGCAGCCGCCGGCAAACGTGGCCAGCTCGGTCGGTTGTTGACTCATCGGATTCACCTCTTCGATAAAGTTGGGGGAGATAGATTCATGTCCATTCGTATATACCATTATACTGCACGCGGGCAAAGGGGCCAAATCGGAGGGGGAGGCAGGCGGCTGCGGAACACGTCGGTGAAAAGGGGAATTAACGCGGCAGGCAGCGAGGGTCCCGGCTTCCGCGGCACATAAAAAAGGCGGTCCGTTTGGACCGCTCGCTTGAGTTGCCAAGCTTTTTTATGAGGCCGCTTTGGTGAGCATGGATTTTCGGTGAATGATTTCCGGGGCCCTCTGGTGACCATCTGCCCCATTTTGAAAATAAAGGAAGCACGATGAGCTAAGTGGGGCATTCGAAGCGTGCGATGGGGCGTAGCGGAACTGCAAGCACTTAACCGTGTCGAAAAATGTTCGTATTCCGCGGATTGATAGCATTAGCGCACCACAGATTCTCTATTACGGGCAGATGGGCTAATCCGCATCAAATAGGGCACCTGCAGTTCCGCTATTGCAGTGACCGGGACAAGCTGAGGTCGATTGTCCGCCTCGGTCCGGTTGGACCTCCTTTTGCGGATTATTTCGCCGCAATCGACGAAGCAGCCAGCGCGGAAACGACCCGGTCGCCAACCTCCGAGGTGGAGGCGGTGCCGCCCATATCGGGTGTCAGCGCCGCACGTTCGACCATCACTTGCTCAACGGCTTGCAGCACGGCTTTGCCCCAACGCTCCTGGCCGAGAAAGTCGAGCAGCTGGCTGGCCGACCAGACGGCCGCAAGCGGATTCGCGATCCCGCGTCCGGCGATGTCGGGCGCCGACCCGTGGATCGGCTCGAACATCGACGGATGCGTGCGCTCGGGGTTCACATTCGCGCCTGCGGCGAGTCCGAGCCCGCCAGCGATGGCCGCGCCGAGGTCGGTCAGAATATCGCCGAACAGGTTCGACGTGACGACGACCTCGAACCGCTGCGGCTGCTTGATCATGAACATCGCCGCGGCATCGACCAGATACGAGTACGTTTTGACGTCGGGGTATTCCCGGCCGACCTCTTCGAATACCTGGTCCCAGAACACCATGGAATAGTTCAAGGCGTTGCCTTTGCTGACGCTGGTCAGCGATTTGTTCAATCGGCGGGCGGTTTCGTAGGCGTACCGGATGATACGTTCCGTCCCTTTGCGGGAGAAGACGCCGGTCTGCAGCACGACCTCCTCCGGCTTGCCTTTGAACAGCCAGTCTCCGGCACCCGCATATTCGCCTTCGCTGTTCTCGCGGATGACGAGCATGTCGATGTCCGCTTTGGAGGCGTCTTTGAGCGGGCAGGGGGCTCCGTCCAGCAGCTGAATCGGGCGGATATTGACGTATTGATCGAATTCCTTGCGGATGCGCAGCAGCAGGCCCCACAGTGAAATATGGTCCGGAACGCCGGGATAGCCGACCGCGCCCAAATAGATGGCGTCGAACGAGCGGAGCTTCTCCATGCCGTCGTCGTCCATCATTTTGCCGTGCTTCGCGTAATATTCGCACCCCCAAGGAAAGGTGACGAAGTCGAAGCGAAAGGAGGCGTCGAGCTCCGCCGCCCGGTTCAGCACCTTGACGCCTTCGGCGATGACTTCGGGACCGATTCCGTCGCCCGGAATGACTGCAATCCGATACGTTTTCATAACAATTCTCCCATCCCTTCCTTCCCGCCCGCGGCTATTCGTCCAAATTGACGACGACGGTTACGGTTTCGAGCATTTCCTCGATGGCGTAGGCAGGACCTTCTCGCCCGATGCCGCTTTCCTTGACGCCGCCGTACGGCATTTGGTCCGCGCGGAAGCAGCAGGTATCGTTGATAATGACGCCGCCCACTTCGAGCAGGTGCGGAATTTGATAAGACAAGGACAGGTTGCTCGTATAAATGCCGGCTTGCAGCCCGTACTTGGAGTCGTTGACCAGACGGATCGCTTCCTCGATCGTATCGTATGTCGTCACCGTGACGACGGGAGCAAACACTTCTTCATCGACGACCTTCATGCCTTTGGAGGCGTTCGTGATGACCGTCGGCTGGAACAGGCTGCCTTGGCGCGTTCCCCCGGTTAAGACGTTGGCGCCTTCACGCACCGCTTCGTTGACCCATGCCTCGATGCGCTGCGCTTCTTTCTCGCTGATCATGGGCCCGACGTCCGTAGCGGGATCGAGCGGGTCGCCGACCTTGAGCTTCTCCACATGGCCGAGAAACGCCTTCATGAACGGCTGCGCCACGTCCTTATGGACGAAAATGCGCTGCACGGAGATGCAGATTTGCCCGGCATGGGCGAACGCCATCTTGGCCAGCCGCTCGGCGGCTTTCGCCACGTTGCCGTCCTCGTGGACGATGGTCGCCGAGTTGGAGCCGAGCTCCAATGTTGCTTTCCGGAGGCCGATCGTCTGCTTGATATGCTTGCCGACGCCGGGGGAGCCGGTAAACGTGTAGTACGTGATCCGCTGATCGTGCAGCAGCTGCTCGCCGACCGTGGAGCCGTCGCCAACGACGCACTGGACGTACCCGGCAGGTATGCCCGCCTGCTCCAGCAGCTCGCACAGCTTGAGCGCAACCGCTGCGGTATCGGAAGCGGGCTTGATCACGATCGGATTGCCCGCGGCCAGCGCCGGGGCGACCTTGTGCGATACCAGATTGAGCGGGAAGTTGAACGGCGTAATCGCGCATACAACGCCGACCGGCTTCTTGATCGTATAGATAAAGCGGTTGCCGACACCGGGCGTGGCTTGCGTCGGGATGATGTCGCCTTTCAGATGCTTCGCTTCCTCGGCAGCGAGCAGGAACGTGTTGGCCGAGCGGATGACCTCCACCTTGGCGTCGGTAATCGGCTTGCCGCCTTCCTGCGCGATGATCCGGGCAATGTCGTCCGCTTGCTCCCGGAGGAGAGCGGATACTTTGGAGAGCACGGTATAGCGGTATTCCGGCGTAAACGGCACCTCGCGAAAGGCGCGCTCCGCCGACTCGACGGCCAAAGATACCTCGCGCTCGCCGGCTTTGCAGACCTGCAAGAACAGCTCCCCCGTATATTTATTGTAGATGGGGTGGACCTGTTCCGTTTCCACCCATTGTCCTCCGATGAACAGCTTTTGTTTTGCGGTTGCCGTTTGCATAGCGGAACCCCCGTTCTTAATGTGATTTGGCTTTGTGCAGGTTGCAGCCCGTTTTTTTCTCAATCCACCGCAGCAGGAAATCGAGGCCGACGGCGAGCAGCGCCGCGGGGATGGAACCGGCCAGAACTTTGACGTCGTCGGTCGTCGCGATGCCGCGGTAGATCATCTCGCCGAGACCGCCCGCGCCGACGAAGGTGGCGATCGTCGCCACTCCGATGGAAATCACGGTTGCGACCCGGAATCCGGCCATCATGACCGGCATTGCCAGCGGGAATTTCACTTTGACGAGCAGTTGCAGATCGGTCATGCCCATTCCTTTGCCGGCCTCGATCAGGTGCGGGTCCACATTGCGCAGCCCTTCGTACGTATTCTGAATGATCGGCAGAAACGAATAGCAGATCAGCGCGATGATGGCGGTCGTATAGCCGAGACCGAAAAAGATCATGACGATGAGCAGCAGCGCGATCGAAGGTATGGTCTGCACCATGTTGATGAATACTTGAACCGTTTGGGCGATTTTGCGGCTGCGCGTCATGAAGACGGCAAGCGGGACGCCGATGGCGGCTGCCAGAAGCACGCCGCTCAGGCTCATATACAGATGCTCCAGCGTCAGCTTCAGGAGTTTATCCCAGTCTCTTGCCATCATCTCGAAGACGCCGACGAACGTTTGCATGAGGCTTCACGCTCCTTACGATTTCAGCAATCCTTTTTGCTTCAGGAAGTCCTTCGCGACCTGCTCCGGCTCCACTTTTTTCACGTCGGCCTGATAGTTGAGCTCCGTCATCGTTTTCGTATCGATCTGCCCCGCGAGTTTGTCCATGATCTCTTTGATCTCGGGATGCTTCTTCAGCGTATCGTTGCGGACGACGGGGGACGCTTGGTACGGCGGGAAAAACTTCTTGTCGTCCTCCAGCGTTTTCAGATTGTATTCCTTGAGCCGCGCGTCCGTCGAGTAAGCGAGCACGATGTCGACGTCTTTGTTGCTGACGGCTTTGTAGACGAGCCCGATTTCCATCGGGGACGTTTTGCCGAATTCGAGGCCGTACGCCTTCTTGAAGGCCGGGTATCCGTCAAGTGTCCGCTCCAACCAGGCGTTATCGGTGCCCAGCCGCATTTCTTTGGCGTGGGACGCGACATCGGACACTTTGTTCAGCTTCCATTGGTCGGCCAACTCCTGCCTGACGGTGAACACGTACGTATTCTCGAAGCCGTAGGAGGGAAACCACGTTTGATCGAATTTCTCCTGAATGCCCTTCTGCACCATGGCGAGGGCGGCGGCGCTGTCTGCAGGCATTTCCTTCACGCCGAGCGTGCCCGTCAGGTCCGTGCCGACGTAGCGGACGGCCGAAATTTGAATTTCGTTGCTTTTCATCGCATTGACGATTACGGGCGTGGAGCCGAGCCCCGTCACGATTTCCGCCTGCAGCTTCCGGTCCTCCATCATCAGCTTGATCATATTCGCAATGATCATCTGCTCGGAGGTCGATTGCGAGCCGATTTTGATCGTTTCTTTGGAAGAACAGCCTGCAAACAGCCCGGCCGTTAACGTCAGCGCCAGCAAAAGCCCCGTTGTCTTTTTCATGATGAATCCTCCCGTCCGAAGTTTAAGGCTTGCGCAGCCCTTTGGGGGTACACAGGTATTGGAAGCGCTTGGTGATAAAATCCGCGGCTACGGCGAGAATCGCAGCCGATACGGCGCCGGCAATGAGCATGTCCTGATTGGAGATCGTCAGCCCGGTGAACACCAGATATCCGATCCCGCCTCCGCCGATCAGCGAAGCGAGCGTCGCCCAACTGATCGTATAAATCGCAGCCGTCCGGAAGCCTCCCATAATGACGGAGATGGCGAGCGGAAGTTCGACTTGAAACAAAATTTGCAGGTCGGTCATGCCCATGCCTCTTGCGGCTTCTTTGGTCGCCGGGCTCACTTCCCGGATCCCCGTATACGTGTTCTGGAGCATCGGGAGAATTGAATACAGGAACAGCGCCATAATGGCGGGAAACGTGCCGATGCCGATCAGCGGAATCATGAAGCCGAGCAGCGCGAGACTCGGAATGGTCTGAATGACGTTGACGACGCCAATGACGTAATGGCTTGCCTTCTCCTTGCGGGTCAGCAGGATGCCGAGCGGTACGGCCACGACAAAGCCGGCGCATACCGCGATCGCGGAAATATACAGGTGCTGCCAGATGACCGCCAAAATATCGGCGTATCGCTCGGTGACAAACGCGAGAAACTCATTCATGCTTGCCGTCCCCCTTTTTTTGTCAGGACATTCCCGGCTGAAATTGGATGACGTCGTGGCTTGGCTGTGGAGGAAGATTGGTGCTTTGAATGGGCGTTTTTAACCGCTTCGGACCGATGAAATCGGTTACAAAATCGCTGGCAGGACGGTGCAAAATGTCGGCGGGCTCTCCGAGCTGCACGACCGCGCCGCCCTGCATCAGACAGATGCGGTCTGCGATCTTGAGCGCCTCGTCCATATCGTGGGTGACGAAGACGATCGTCTTGTGGATCGCTTTCTGCAGCCGGACGAATTCGTCCTGCAGCTGCTCGCGGCTGATCGGGTCGAGCGCGCTGAACGGCTCATCCATCAGAATGATCGGCGGATCGGCCGCCAAGGCCCGGATGACGCCGACCCGCTGCTGCTGGCCGCCGCTGAGCTGGGCCGGGTAGCGGTTCTTGTACACCTTCGGGTCGAGCCCGACCATGTCGAGCAGCTCGTCGACCTTTTTCTCGTAGGCGGCGGGGTCCATCTTTTTCAGCTTCGGGACGAGCGCCACATTTTGACCGATCGTCATGTGCGGGAACAGGCCGATCTGCTGGATGACGTAGCCGATGCCGCGCCGGAGCTCGACCGGATCCTGCTTGGAGATGTCCTGGCCATTAATCTCGATTGTGCCGGAGGACGGCTCGATGAGCCGGTTAATCATCTTCATGGTTGTCGTCTTGCCGCAGCCGCTTGGACCGATCATGACGAACAATTCGCCGCCGTGTATTTTAAGGTCCAGCTGTTTGATGATCTGGTGGCCGTTATACGTTTTGGAAACGTTTTTAAAAGCAATCATTCGATGTCTCCCTCCTCAAAGTTTTGCGAAGCAAAACTACTTCGTAAGCATGGGCTGAGTTTTGCGAGCTCTCCTCTTACAGCTCCAAAGCTTCCCGCACCAGCTGCGCGAAGTGATGCACGCCATGCTCCGTCGGGGAGCAGATGCCTTGGCTGAACGCGCGGGACTTGAAGCCGATCTGCTCCAGCTCGACAATCTCCACGTCTTCCTTACGCACTTGATCGGTGAAGGCGAGCAGCTCCTTTTGCTTCTCCGTCGGCTCGTCGCCTTCGAGAAACACAGTGTAGACGCCGAGCGTCGTCTCGTGGTCGACCGGGAACATCTGGATCGTAGACAGGTTGCCTGGCCCCGGATAGACCGTATACATCACGTTCGGCCAGATCCAGTAGAAGCGGCCTTCCTTCACTTCGGCGTCGTCGTAATCGCTGCGGCTTTGCTTGACCGACGAGCCTTGAATGTTGCAGTACGGACCGTTGATGATGTTGTATTTGCTCATGTCCAGCGTTGCCACGAAGCCGGGATGAGCGATCGGACAATGGTCGCACTCCAGGAAGTTGTCGATGAACGCCTTCCAGTTGCATTTGATGATCCGCTGCTTCACCTCGTGCTTCTTCAGCTTGCCGAGAAATCCGAACTGTCCGATGTCTTCGAAAAAGTCGGCGTAGGTCTCAGCCAGCGGCGCGGCGTTCTCGTCCAGATTAACGAAGATGAGCGAAGCCTGCGTCTCCACCCGCACGGACTTCAAGCAGTGGGCGCCGCTGCAGAAATCGTCCGACTCTTTGAAGTTCGGGGCCTTATGAAGCTGACCGTTCAATTGGAACGTCCAGCCGTGGTAGGAGCACTGCAAAATCTTTTTATGCCCGGCCGCTTCCTTTTCCAGCTTCGTGGCCCGGTGCGGACAGACGTTGTAGAAGGCGCGCAGCGTGCCGTCCTGATCGCGGACGACGATAATCGGCTCGCCCGCGGCCTCACAGGTGAAGTAATCGCCGGGCTTCGAGACCTGACTCGTATGCCCTACGTAATTCCAGGCCTTCGAAAATATTTTTTCTTTCTCCAGCTCCAAAATGCGGGGGTCCGTGTATAAGGAATAAGGCAGCGTAGGCAAAGCGCCCGTGTGGGAAACCGTCGTTTTTTGCAATGTCATGTCAGATAGCCCCTTTCGAATGTCCGTGATTTTGTGCCATGGCATCGGCCTTGGCGGAACTTGCATACGCTTACAAGATAGCGCTTTCAAAATGACGGTGATATAATATACCCGTACCGCCTCCAGCGATCGCCGATCCTTCATACAAGCCTTTGCCGGCGTTTCGCTTTCGCTTATAGATATAGCAAGTTCCGTGCCAACCGCAACAAAGCCCGGGAATAGGGGGAATCCAGCTGTCCCTTGCGAGAACTGCCGCAATTTTGAGTCGTTTTTGACTCGAATGAGTTATTTTTGACTCATTAAAATCGAATCGAATGGAGGAGAACGCCGAATGTCAAACCCGACGCAGCCCATCGAACCGATTCAGATCAGCCATGACACGCTGCAAAAAATATTGGACAACTCTTCGGATGAAATCTTCGTCGTCGACGGCAGCCAGCGCATCGTCTATGTGAATTATGCCTGCGAGCGGCATTACGGACTCAAGCCGGCCGAGGTGATCGGCCGCAATACGATGGAGCTGTTCGAGGAAGGGTATTGGACGCCTTCCATTATTCCGTCCGTATTCGAGCGGAAGAAGACGGTCACGATGAAACAAACGACATATCTAGGCGGCGAACTGATTACGACGGCGGTGCCCATTCTGAACCAAGCGGGCGACATCGAGCTGGTCGTCATCAACTCCAAGGAGCTGCAAAATTACAAGAGTCTGGAGATCAAGGACGCTCAGACGGGGCAGCCTGCCGACCCGGATGCGCCCGAAGCGAACTTAATCACGAACAGCGAGAAGATGGAGAGCGTCATCAAATTTTGCAAAAAGATCGCAAGCGTCGATTCGACCGTGCTGATTCAAGGTGAATCCGGTACGGGAAAAAGCGTCCTTGCGAAATATATTCATAAAATGAGCCGGCGCAAAAAAGGTCCGCTCCTCACGATCAACTGCGCGGCGATTCCGGAGGAGCTGCTCGAATCGGAGCTGTTCGGCTATGCGCAGGGCGCATTCACCGGCGCGAGCAAGACAGGCAAAGTCGGCCTGATTGAATCGGCGGACAACGGCACGCTGTTTCTCGACGAGGTCGGGGAAATCTCGCCCAAAATCCAGGCGAAGCTGCTGCAGGTGATCCAAGACCATGAGTTCATTCCGGTCGGCGGCCGGGAAACGAAAAAGGTGGACATCCGCATCATCGCGGCCACGAACCGGAACCTGTACGATATGGTGCAAAACCGGCAGTTCCGGGAAGATCTGTACTATCGGCTCAATGTGATCGATATCAAAATTCCGCCGCTGCGCGAACGTACGAAGGACATTATTCCGCTGACGTATTATTTTCTTCACAAATTCAACAAGCAGTACGGTGTCAATCAGCTGATTTCGCAAGCGACGCTGGACATTTTCTCCGCCTACTCCTGGCCGGGCAACCTAAGGCAGCTTGAAAATTTGATCGAGAAGCTGGTCGTCACGACCGATTCCGTCATTGAAGCGTCGGAATTGCCGGAGCACATGCTCCAGCATACGAAGGCCAGAACGCCGTCCGCTTCGCTGCCCGCGGCGCTGGACGATGCGCTGGCGGAGGTCGAAAAACAGCTCGTCCTTGCCGCGTACCAGAGGCTGGGCACCACGCGCAGAGTGGCCGAGCATTTGCAGATCAGCCAGACGAAGGCCGCCCGCCTGATCCGCAAGTACGGCGGCTCCTCAGGCGAGCCGCCGTACTAATGCGATGCCATGAGGCCCAGATCACGCCTGCGTCCGCAGCCGGGAGGACAAGAGATGCATCTCCTCCCGGTATTTCATCACCGTCCGCCGCGAAATCCGGATCCCCTCCTGCACAAGCAGATCGGTAATCTTCTGGTCGGACAGCGGGTTGCGTTTATCCTCCTGCTCGATCAGCAGCTTGATCTTCGCCTTGACGCTTGCGGCCGATGCCGCGTCGCCTTCCTCTGTCTGCAGCCTCGCCGAGAAAAAATAGCTCAGCTCAAACAGTCCCTGCGGCGTCTGCACAACCTTGTGCTGTACGGCGCGGCTTACCGTCGATTCGTGAAGCTCCAGCTTTTCCGCTACCGCCTTCAGATTCATCGGCTTCAGCCGGTCGATGCCTTCCGTGAAGAACGCCGCTTGCTCCGAGACGATGCACTCAATGACGCGGTAGAGTGTCCGTTTCCGCTGCTCCACGCTGCGGATGAGCCATTGCGCTGCCTGCTCGTGCTGGCGCAAGTAGCTTTTCGTATCTTTACAGAAGCTGTCGGCAAGCATCTGCCGGTAGGACGCGTTCAGCGATAGACGCGGCAGATGGGCCTCGCTCATCCGGATCACGAGCTGCCCCCGTACGCATTCGATGTAAGCGTCGGGTTCGATATAGGCGGCCTGCGTACTGCCGTACAGCAGGCCCGGACGGGGATGCAGGCTGCGGATATAAGCGAGCGCCTGCATGACGTCGTCCAGCGGAATGCCGAGCTTATCCGCGATGGTCTTATGCCGTCCGGCGCCGAGATCGGCCAGATGACGGCTGACGAGCGGCTCCGCCCAAGGATGAGCGCCGGGATCCCGGCGAATTTGCAGCAGCAGACACTCCTGCAAATTTCGTGCGCCGATGCCTGCCGGGGCAGCATCCTGCAGCCTATAAAGCGCTTCCATAACATCGGCGGCGGAAACGCCGAATACTTCGCCTGCTTCTTCCGGCGAGATCGTGACATAACCGTTTTCGTTCAAATTGCCTGCCAAATAACATGCGATCCGGTGCGACGGCTCGGGCAGCCCGATCAGGCGCAGCTCGCTGAGCAGCATTTGCTCCAGCGTCGGAGCCTGCCCGCCGATGTTGTTCAGCGCATGGTCCGGCCGCGCCGTATCGGCTCCGGCGGTCCGGCTTCGCGACGGGGGGAGCCACTCGATGTCGAGGACCGGATTTTCCACCGCTTGCTCCTGCAAATATTCCGATAATTCCGTGGCAGACAGCTGCAACAGTTGAATGGATTGTCTAAGCTGCGGTGTCAAATGAACCTTCAACGTCTGCACTTGGGTCAGAGAGGGACGCAATGACATTCGGATCACCCGCTTCGTAAATAATCGTATGTGTGATCTATTATACAGCACCTGCGGGTGAAAGTTTTACCGTAATTTTTTCCCTTCCTGTATTATTCGAGTTTTTTGGCCCAATACCCGCCGGAAAATTGCATCGGCTCATACGAGAACAGGAACGCCTTCGGATCGAGCTCCAGGATCGTCCGCCGCAAGGCGCCGTATTCTTTACGCTTGGCGACGATCAGATACAGGCTGCGCATGCCCTGCGCGCCTTCGCCCGCCCAGACGGTGACGCCGTAGCCCTTGGCCCGCAGCGGCGGCGCCAAATCGCGGCCATATTCCGATACGACCTGCAGCGCGATGTAACCGAGCGCGATCTTTTGCTCGATATACATTCCGAGCAGAATGCCAGCGCCGAAGCTGACGCTGTACACGATCAGCCCGAGCGAAGACTCCGTGTAATTCAGCACCAGCGAGAGCCCGGAAATGTAGATGAAAATTTCGAGCGTGCTGATGGCGGAAGCCAGATATTTTTTTCCCTTGATCATCAGGACGACACGGAAGGA
This sequence comes from Paenibacillus ehimensis NBRC 15659, assembly GCF_004000785.1. Taxonomy (GTDB): domain Bacteria; phylum Bacillota; class Bacilli; order Paenibacillales; family NBRC-103111; genus Paenibacillus_G; species Paenibacillus_G ehimensis. Next base: position 32,244 of record NZ_BILX01000031.1, read on the forward strand.
GTTGAGTGCGACATAAGCAATCTGGACGACGGCCATCAGCACATAAATCATGAGAATCCCTTCTTTCGCATAGTTGTTCAACGGATACAAAGCAAAAACGGTGCCAATGAATCCGGAACGGGAAACTGGCCGATCTGGCCAAATGGAGGGGCGGCGGGAGAGGGCCGTACGATTAGTTTATCCATGATCGAGGAGAGGATGCTTATAACAAAAAGACGGGCCGAACCCCATGCGGCGGGGTGGCCCATCTTTTCCCAGGCTCAGATCTAAGCGGACACGGTCGGCTGCTGTATGCGCGGCTTCGGCTTCCCGGTGAAAGAGAAATACGTCCACATGCGCAGCAGTCGTTCCGCCGGTCCGAAGGAAAACCGTTTCACATACCAAGCGCTCGCGAAGAGCTGCGTCAAATAAATGGCGACCGCCAGCCCGCAGCCGACCGCGACGCCGAGCTTGCCGAACAGTCCGAGACCGTATCCGTAAAAAATCGTCGTGCAAATCACCGTCTGCATCAAATAGTTCGTCATCGAGAGCTTGCCGACCGCTTCGAACCGCCGCAGCCAAGGCGAGTTCTTCGCAGCCGAGTAGAGCAGGGCAAAGGCGAAAATGTAACCGATCGCCAGGATGCTGCCTCCAAGCAACTCGCCAATTCCCATCCAGCCGAGCTTCGGGAACAGAGACTTCAGCGATTTCAGCAGCAGTCCCGCCGGCAGGAAAATCAGCGTCCCCCTCAAATAAGCGCTCCGCTCGCTCACCGGATCAACAAACCATTGTTTCCTGGCGGCATACATCCCGAACAGAAACATCGGCCCGGTAAACAACGGCGCGAGCAGCAGCATGAAAAAGATCATGAAGCCATCCATCCCGAACGGGTCCGCCGTCTGCCGGTGATGCTTGATTTGCTCATACGTGCCGGTTCCGTAGATATGGTTCGTGTCCTTCACGTATTGCTCCATGCGCGCCTGGTCCTGCTTCGCAGCCGGGTCTTCCGAAGCCTCGGGCACAAGCCCCAGCAGGCCGAACAGGCACAGCAGAATCGTTCCCCAGATCAGCAGCGTCTTCGCTTTCCGGTTCATAAACATCAGCAGAACAAAGCCCGTCATTCCGTAAAACGCGAGAATGTCGCCTTCCCATAAAAAGGTGGAGTGCAGCAAGCCGAGGACGAGCAGCATCAGAAACCGGCGGACCAGATGTCTCCCGGCCTTCAGCCCCTTCGCTTCCATGCTCTCCTTCATCTTGATCATCCCGAACCCGAACAGAAACGTAAAGATCGGCATGAAGCTGCCCTCGACGATAATTTTGACGAGTTTATGCACGACGGAATCCGCCGGGGACAACGCGAAGAACTGCAGCTCGTCCTTCCCCCAGATTCCGTACTGGAAGATAAGCATATTGGCCATTAAAATGCCAAGCAAGCTGAACCCCCGCAGACCGTCGATGACGTGCAATCTGTTTTTCCCTTCCAGCAACGATATCACCTCGAATCGAGTATAGCACCGCCGGTTAAATTCCGGCGAAAGCCGTCCTTAACGTTGGCTTAACGGCTGAACGGAAATTTAGCCGGAATTAAGGTGCCTCTGGTACAATAAGGATGGAGGGATACGATGCTGAATCCAAAAATTTTAATTATAGACGACGAAACATCCATTATTCAATTGATCCAAATGGTCCTGCAAAAAGAAGGCTTCCGCCATATCTACACGGCGGGAACGGCGCAGGAGGGGCTGCGTCTGCTGGAGAGGCACGGTGCGGACATTATTTTGCTGGACGTCATGCTGCCGGATCAGACCGGGTTCGAATTGTGTCCGAAAATCCGGCAGATGTCCGATGCGCATATTATTTTTCTGACGGCCCGGACGTCGGATCTGGACGTGCTGACCGGGTTCGCAACCGGCGGAGACGATTATGTGACCAAACCGTTTAATCCGCTCGAAATTGCGGCCCGGATTAAAGCCAGGCTGCGCCGGAACAAGTCTGCGTCTTCTCCGAGGGGAACGGAGGATTCCCGAAGCCGCTACGACTTCGGGCGGTTCGTGCTCGACGAGCAGGCAGGGGAGCTGACGGTGAACGGGCAGACGGTTTCCTGTCCTGCGCAGGCTTATCAGCTGCTGCTGTATCTGTGCAAGCATCCGAATATCGTATTCTCCAAAGCGCAGCTGTACGAAGCGGTATGGGGCATCGACGGCATGGGCGATGACAATACGGTGATGGTCCATATCCGCAAAATCCGCGAGCGCATCGAGTCCGACCCGGGCGACCCGAAGCATCTGGTTACCGTTCGCGGACTCGGCTATAAGCTGCTCAAGGAGCAGGACCGATGAGCAAGGTGAGGAGGAGGCTTGCCGCACACTTTACCTTGCAGTTTTTTTTCTTGTGGATGTTTGTGCTGGTCACCTTGGTCACCGTCCTGCTGCTGGTCATCCGATACTTGACCAACCAGGATTTGAAGAAGACGTTTCCTATCGGGGCTCTGGACACCATCATTACGGAAACGATCGAGAACGAGGGAAGCGTTACGGTTCCTTCGCACTGGACCGATCAGCTTACGGAGCGGGGCTACTGGCTGCAGGTCGTAGACGCGGACGGAAAGGTCGTCCGCGCCATCAATGCCCCGAACCGGCTCCCGGCGTCATACGGGACCGCCGAGCTGCTGCAAATCGAGGAGAACGGGCGCTTCGATTCGTTCCGCGTCGGAACGAAGTTTAGCGGCGAGGGGAGCACGCCGCTTCTGTATATGCTTGGGACGGAGGACCGGGGGCCCGCGAAGCTGGAAGCGTGGATTCGCGCCTACGGAGAAGCGGGGCGGGTCCGGCAGGATGCGCTCCAGGAGCTGACGCGGCAGCTGGCGTCCGAAAACGCTTATGTGCAGATTATTGACGCTTCCGGCGCCATCGTGCAAGCGGTTGGCGATTCGGCGCGCACGGAGCCTTACCGGCCGCTTGAACTGATCGCGATGCGGGCGGAACCCGGCCTTTACCCGTCCGATATGTCGTTCTATTACGATTCCGCCTCCGGGTATACTTGGGTTTTACATAAGACCAAGGAGGGTCCGCCTTTTGCCAGTCAGCCGATTCTGCACGAAGTGATTCTGACGCTCGTCATCACGGGAGGCGTGGTGCTGCTGCTGACCTTCGTCTTCTCGGTGTGGCACGGCTACCGGTACGGACAGCCGCTGCTGCTGTTCGTCGATTGGTTCGAGCGGATGGGACAGGGACGTTATCAGGAAGCGCTTACGGAAAAAGACCGGAAGAAGGTGTTCCGCAAGAACGGCCGCATCCGTCTGCGCTACCGGCTGTACAAAGAAGTGATCGCAGGCTTCTACGAGATGGCGGCGAGACTGGACGCTTCGGAGCGGGAACGCAGCCGTCTGGAGAAGACGAGGGAAGAGTGGATGACCGGCATTTCCCACGATCTTCGGACGCCGCTTTCCACGATTCAAGGGTACGGGCACCTGCTGGAAAGCGGCACGTTCGAATGGACGGAGCCGGAGCTTCGCGAGATGGGCAGGACGATTCGGGAAAAGAGCGATTACATGGTCGGCCTGCTCCAAGATTTTTCCCTGACCTTTCAGTTAAAAAATAACGCGGTCCGCTTTCCGCTCGAGGATGTCGAGCTCAACGAATTCGTTCGCCGCATCGTTCTACGGTATGTGAACGACGCGACGATCCGGCACGTATCCTTTTCCTTTGAATGCGAGGAGCGGGCATTGGCGGTGCGAGCGAATCCGAAGTGGTTTCAGCGCATGCTGGATAACCTGATCTCCAATGCGGTCAAACACAATCCGCCCGGGACGCTGATAACCGTTCGTACCGGAAGCGAAGGGGCGGACGCTTGGATCGCAGTGGAAGATAACGGCGCCGGCATGGACGAAGAGACCGTGCGCAATCTGTTCGACAGGTATTACCGCGGGACGAATACGGAGGAGAAGACGGACGGCGCAGGGCTCGGCATGAGCATTGCCAAGGCGATTGCGACGGCCCATCAAGGCCGGATCGAAGTGAAATCCCGGGTGGGTAAGGGAACGGCCGTCCTGGTACGATTTCCGCTTGCGGAACGCCCGGAGGCTTGATACGAAAAGGAGGAGAAAGCTATGAAACCCGCAGGCTTGCGGCTTGCTTACGTCTGTGCCGTATTGAATGCCGTTATTATCGGATTTTCGTTTCTGTTCACGAAGCAGGCGCTGGAATCGGCCGATCCGTTGGATACGCTCATGTTCCGCTTTCTGCTGTCTGCGGTCGTCATGTCCGTTCCGGCAGCCATCGGCTGGATCAAGCTCGATTACAGCAACAAGCGGATTAAGGACGTCCTGCTGCTGGCGGTATTTTACCCTGTCGCCTTCTTCGCCTTTCAGGCGTTCGGTTTGGTACATGCCGGCTCTGCCGAAGGCGGCATTCTATATGCCTTCACGCCGGTCATTACGATGCTGCTGGCCTCCTGGTTTTTGAAAGAGCGGACCAATGCGAAGCAGAAGCTGTCGATTTTTCTGTCCGTATTCGGGGTGATCTTCGTCTTCGTCATGAACGGCAGATCGATCGATGTGAGCAACATGAACGGCTTGCTGCTGTTGTTCCTCTCCTGCGTCGCCTTCGCCGGATACAGCGTTCTCGCCCGCTCGTTGTCGAAGCGGTTCAGCCCTTGGGAGTTGAGCTTCGTCACGACATGGCTCGGCTTCGGCTCGTTCCTGCTGATTTCGCTCGGTAAGCACGGGATGGACGGAACGCTCGGCAGGCTGTTCGAGCCGCTTGGCAGCGGCCGTTTTATCGTCGCGATTGTGTATTTGGGCGTGCTGTCCTCGCTGGTGACTTCGCTCTTGTCCAATTACGTGCTCTCCAAGATGGAAGCGTCCAAAATGAGCGTCTTCTCGAATCTCGGGACGGTCGTCTCGATTGCGGCGGGGGCGCTGGTGCTCGGCGAAACGGTAACGGTCTATCATCTCGTCGGCTCGGTGATGATCATTGCCGGGGTGATCGGGGCGAACCGTTTCGGCACGAAGCGTCAGGTTTCGGATCGGCATGCGGCTTCCGGCAAGACCGGGGAGGACCCGTCCCGGGCCTGACGGACGGCTTTAACGGCGACGGCCCTCGTCTCCATAAGAGAAACGAGGGCCGCGATTATTTTCTATAGCTTAAATTCTTTCACGATGCTTTGCAGATCCTCGGCCATTTTGGCAAGGGCTTCCGAAGAGGAAGTCACTTCTTCAATGGAAGCCAGCTGCTCCTGCGTGGAAGCCGAGATATTCTGGGTTCCGTCCGCGGACTGTCGGGCCACCTCGGAAATCTGGCTTACCAACTCGACCGCTTCTCCGGTGCTGGACTGCATTTGCCGTGCATATTCCGTCACATTTTGAATTTGCATGGTCACTTGGTTGATGGATTCCCGGATCAGGTCGAACGATTTCCCCGCTTCGTTAACGACTTCGATACCGAGACTCACTTCTTTGGTTCCCTGCTCCATGGAAGCGACGGCGTTCTGCGTCTCGTTTTGGATCGTAGAGATCAATTCCCCGATCTGCGCTGCGGATTGGGACGACTGCTCGGCCAGCTGCCGGATTTCGTTCGCCACCACGGCGAAGCCCCGTCCATGCTCTCCGGCGCGCGCCGCCTCAATAGCGGCGTTCAACGACAGCAAATTGGTCTGTGTCGCGATTCCGGAGATGACCTTGGCGATATTTTCAATTTCGGTCGACCTTGCTCCCAAGCTCGAAATATTGGCGGCAATGTCGTTGACCGTCGTATTGATCGATTGCATCTGCTTGGTGACGGTTTGAATGGCTTGGTTTCCTTCCGTGGCCGTCTGCAAGGTGTGCAGGGAAGAATCCGTCACCTGTTGGGCATTCGCCGCCACCTGCTGAACGCCGTTCGCCACTTCCGTGATGGCGTTGACGCTGGCTTCGACGCCTTGCATCTGCCGCTCCGTTCCGTCGGCCATCTGCTCAATGGTTAACGCAATAAGCTGCGTAGCCTTGCTTGTTTCTCCGGCATTCACCGACAGTTGCTCCGCCGAAGCGGCGACCTCTTCCGCGGTCAGTGTCACCTGGGAAACAAAGGTGTGCAGACTTTCTACCATGGTATTGACCGACTGGGCCAATTGTCCGACTTCATCCTGCGTGCGGATTGGCAAAGGCTCGACCTGTAAATTCCCGTCGGCCACCCGTTTGGTAACGGCCGCCATCTCCGCAATCGGTCTCGAAATTTGTCGACCCAGGAAATAAGCCGCAACAATGACCAGGGCAACCACAATCAGCAGGATGACCAGGACGTTCTGCTCGATCTTCGCGGCTTCCGCCGTGATCGTTTCCACCGGCAAATGAAGATATAAGCCATACCCCGTCTGCGGGATCGGGGAATAGGCGACCATGTAGGTTTTTCCGCCGTCGGTGTAGGTGGTCGAGCCCGCTTGCTTGTTTCCGGCTTTCAGGATATCGGCCAGCAGCGGCGGGACGCCGGAGTCGGCTACGGTTTTGCCGACGAGCTCCTTCACGGGGTGCAGCTGAATAATTCCGTTGGAGTCCACAACAATCGGATAGCCCTCTCCGTCGTTGATCATCAGCGGCTTTACGTATTTATCCATAAACGCCTCGAAGTTAACGAGCCCGGTAAGCACGCCGATCACCGCATCGTTCGCGTCTTTAACGGGCGTGGCTACAATAATGGAGCGCTTGCCGGTCGTTTTGGCCAGCAGCACCTCGGTGTACGTGGATTTTCCCTGCAAGCCGTTTTTAAAAAACGGTCTTTCCCCTAAGTTGACCCCGACGCTGGCTTCGACCGTGTCGGCCGTCACGATGCCGTTAGGAGAAATAAACGTGTTGCCGTCGAACACTTTGGTGCTTTCCGTAAAGTTTTTGATGAATTTGTTTTTCGCCGCCGCATCGTTCGAGCGGATATCGGTGGTGGAGGCCAATATTTTCACTTCGGACATGCGCTCGGATATGTATTGGTCGATCAGCGTCGCGGTGCTGACCACCAGCTTTTCGTACGATTCGGACTGCTTCTTGATCAATTCGGCGGAGCTCGTCTTGGAAATATAATAGGAAATCGATAGGACCGGCACCAGCGATACGATCAAAAACCAGGCGATCATTTTATTTTTCAGCTTTTTGCTGAACCATCCGGTCAGACGGCCGAAGGCCCCGGCTTGCCATTGAGGTTTAGCTTGTTCCTCCATCATTTCATCCTCGCTTACTTCGTTAATTTTGAGCAGGCTCGCTGCAAAGAAAAAACGGACTGCTGACATGGAGCCGGCAGCCCGTTAGGGGATTAGTATCCGAGTGCCGCCCCTTCACCGCGCGGGTCGGCTCCGCCAAATTTCACGTTCGTCTCCGGATCAATCAGAATGACACCCGATTGTCCGACCGCATCAGTGTAATCGTCTATCATTTTGACAGGATGTCCTCGACGGATCAGCTCATCCTGAACATTTTTCGGAATGCGTCCTTCCAGCTTCAGGTCGTTGGAGGAAGAGCCCCAGTTGCGTCCGTGCAGCCAGCGTGGCGCTTCGATCGCATCCTGTACGGGCATGCCGAAATCGACGATGCGGGTAACAAGAGCGGCTTGCGTCTGCGGCTGTCCTTCTCCGCCCTGGGTTCCGTAAATCATGTACGGCTTATCGTTTTTGAACAGCATCGCCGGATTGATCGTATGGAACGAGCGCTTTTTCGGTTCCAGGTGGTTGATTTCCTTAGGATCCAAGGAGAAGTAGCTGCCCCGGTTTTGCAGAAGCACGCCGGTGTCCTTCGCCACGATCCCCGAACCGTAATCGAAATAATGGCTTTGAATCAACGATACGGCGTTGCCTTCTTTATCGATGAAGCCCATCCAGGTCGTATCGCCCTTCGGATCCATCGGCACGACGTCGGCTGCCGCCTTGGTCATATCGATCCGCTTCGCCATTTCTTTGCCGTGCTCGGGAGAGAGCAGATAATCCACCGGAATATCGGCGAATTTCGGATCGGTCAGCCACTTGTTGCGGTCGGCGAACGCCTGCTTCGTCGCTTCCACGATCAGATGGTAGTAGTCCGGCGTCCCTTCGCCCAAGCTTTTGACATCGAAGTTGTTCAAAATATTGAGGATCGACAGGGAAGCGATCCCTTGCGAGTTCGGCGGAACGTTGTAGGCCTTATACCCGCGGTAGTCCGTCGAAATCGGTTTTTGCCATTCGGCTTTGTAGCTCGAAAAGTCGTTCAGCGTCAGCAGTCCGCCGTTCGCTTGCACGTCCTTGACGATTTTCTCGGCGACTTCGCCTTTATAGAATCCGTCGGCGCCTTTTTTGGCGATGATCTTCAACGTTTTGGCCAAATCCGGCTGCTTCATCAGCTCGCCCACTTTATACGGCTGCCCGTCGGGCTTCAGGTAGGTTTTAGCCCAGCCTTCGAAGCGCTGCAAGTGCTTCAGCTCGTCATCCTTCGTATCCAGATTGACTTTGGTCCAATACTCTTGGTTCGGCGTAACGGGGAAGCCTTCTTCCGCATATTTGATCGCCGGCTTGAGCAAAGAACGCCACGATTTGCTGTTGCCGATCTCTTCGTCGGCATAATTGTAAGCTTCCCACCAGCCGGAAACCGTGCCCGGCACCGTATTGGCGGACAAGTAGCCTCTGGAAGGAATCTTGCTGTAGCCCAAGTTTTTATAGTAATCGATGGTCGCTTTCTCGCTCGAAGGACCGCTTGCATTTAACGCCTTGAGCTCTTTCTTTTTGGCGTTGTAAATGAGCCAGAAGCTGTCTCCGCCGATGCTCGTGTAATGCGGATAAATGACGGCCAGCGTAGCTGCTGCGGTGATGGCTGCGTCCACGGCGTTGCCGCCGTCCTCCAGTACCTTCAATGCCGCTGCCGAGGCCAGATAATGCTGAGTCGTGACCATTCCGCTGGGTGCCATCGTCGTCGGACGGTTGGCGGCGCCGGCGCTCGAAACGGTAGAGAGGCATAATGCCGCTACGGTTCCCAAAATAGCCATTTTCTTCTTGTTTGCTCGCATTCGTTTTCCTCCTCTTCGTTGCCTAGCAGATTTTGTTCGCCTGTCAAAGAGAGCGGAAAGCAAAAAAGGAGACAGTTCGATACCGTCACCTTCATTCTCATCCTTGATGACAGGTAGCTGGCTGGCATAGCCGCTATAGGAATAGCAGCCTTAGCCCCTCTAGTTTTGCGTCCTATTCTTTCGAATAGTTTGCCTTTTTCATGTTAAAAGGATCGTATGGAAAATTCAGCCTATGGCCTTGTAGGAAATATACACCATTTTTCCTAGTCCGGCAATTGTTTTTTTTGTAAAATTCCTCACAATCAGACATATAATTTGAAAAATCGACATATTTGTCGAAAAACGTCGCATGAAAACCATTCCCGAAAACAACGGCAACAAGCGAAGCCCGCGGAGATCCAAACGATCCGCAAAAGCTTCGCTCTATTGTGGGGCGCTGCGCCTGCAGGCGCAGTACGCTTCTATGTCTATGGACTTACAAAAACTTTTGCGCCGCGCTGCGCTCCTGGTTCACCCGGATTTCATCCAAGTAGTTGTAAAGGGTGAATTTGGAAATGTCTAGAAATTGACATACCTTGTCGCCGGCTTTTTTCACCAGAAACGCGCCCCGGGCATCCAAAAACTGCAACGCTTTGATCTTATCCTCTTTGGCCATATGGGACACCGGCTTGCCGATGGACTTCTGGCATTCCTGCAGCAAATAATCGACCAGATCGTTTACGTCGTTCACGAACACTTCCTTGACCTCCTGATCGAGGCTGTGCATGGTGAGCGACCGGATCGTATTTTCCGCCACGAGCAAATCCGAAATATCGAAGTTGATGCACAAAGCTCCGATCGTTTCGCCCTTGCTGTTCTTAATATACGTGGACGACGAACGCAAAATTTTGCCGTCCTTCGTCTGCGTGATATAGTTGTACCGGTCTCCGTCGGTCACGGTGCCGCGCAGCACTTCGAGCCCGAGGTTGCTGCCGCAGTCGCCGACCTTCCTTCCGGTAATATGGCCGTTCTCGATGGCGACGATCGTGCTTTCGTATCCCTGAGTCAAGTCGTGCAGCACGACCTCGCATTTATCCCCGAACTGTGCAGCGATGCAGCGAAGCAGGGGAAGGAGGAAGCCGATCTCCTCTTTAACCGATTCCAATCCGTCTCACTTCTTTCCTTCAGTGTGCAAACCCCATGAGTTGCAAAAAAATAGTTTGAGCACCAAAAAAGTTTTCTGTATCTTTAGTATCATCGCAATCGGAAATCTTGTCAACCGAATTCGGCGGCCGGACAAATCCAGGGGGGCGGCGAATGGCTGGAAATCATTGTAGGCCGGGACGGCGGGAAGGTATAATGAGGGAGAATGATCCTTTCACAGCGTACGAGGGAGGCTGTCCTATGAATCACCGATGGTTGGAATGGGCCAAGCAGATTCAAGCAATCGCGCAGACCGGATTGGCCTACACGAAGGATGTATACGACCGGGAGCGGTTCGAGGAATTAAGGCAAATGAGCGTCGATATTCTGGCTCATTACACAGAGACGGACTCCGGGAAAATCAAGCTGACGTTCGCCAGCGATACCGGCTATGCCACGCCGAAGGTGGACATTCGCGGCGTCGTGTTCCGGGACGGGAAGCTTCTGCTGGTCCGCGAAAAGCACGACGGCGCCTGGGCGCTCCCGGGGGGATGGGCGGATATCGGCTTGTCGCCGTCGGAGATTGCGGTCAAGGAAATCAAGGAAGAGTCGGGCTTCGACGCGGCGCCCGTCCGGCTGCTTGCCGTGCTGGACAAGAAATTTCACGGTCATCCGCCGGAGCCGTATCATGTTTATAAGCTGTTTATCCAATGCGAGATTACCGGGGGGAGCGCCAAGACCGGGGTGGAAACGTCGGCCGTCGGTTTTTTCGGCGAAGACGAGCTGCCGGTCTTATCGGTAGAGCGCAACACCGAGGCGCAGCTGCGGACGATGTTCGAGTTTCTGCGCGATCCGGATAAACCGGTCATTTTGGATTGAAGAGGGGCGCAAGCCTCTCTTTTCTAGTTCAAGCGGTGAACAATTTCGTAGGCGTTGCCGCAAGGGTCCTCGAAATAGACCGCATAATAGGTCGGGCTGATCGGGAACAGCTTCGGCCCGGCGGTGACGAAGTCCCGACTCGCGCCGCTCCAGCGCATGGAGCTGCTCCTCGTTCGTGTACCTTTTGAGCTTGGCAACGGCCCGCTCCAGCGCTTCGCCGTATGGATAACCCGCCTGTTGGGCGAAGGCTGCCGAATGGACGAGCGCCGTCTGCTCCTCCAAGTCAAAAAACAACGGCGCTTCGTTGAACGATTCGAGCAAGCTGTAGCCGCCGTGATGCCCGGCGTCGGCCACGATGGGAACTCCGCTGGCGCATAAAGCGTCGATGCACCGGTAGACGGTGCGCACATGAATCTCCAGCTCGTCCGCGAGCTGTTGGGCGGTCAGGCGCTTCCCCTTTTTAAGCAGCCACAGGATGGATAACATGTTGTCCGCTTTGGACATGGCTTGGCGCTCCTTTTCTAAGCGGCGGAAGGACTCATGGAAGCGCGGCTTCCATGATGGCCAGAATATCCTTCGGGTGCCGCAGACGGTAATTGGCCGCAATTCCCGCATCGTGCGCTCCCCACAGCGCCAGTCCCGAAGCGACGCCCGCTCCGGCTGCGCACTGCATATCGTAGATGCTGTCTCCGATGTACATCGTATCCTGCGGCTCCGCCTCAAGCCGCTTCAAGGCGGTCAGAATCGGCTCGGGGTGCGGCTTATGCCGGGACGTATCATCGGCGCAGACGACGACATCGAAGTAAGGGTGCAGATCGAACCGGGCAAAATCTTTGATATATTCCGTGCGGGTCTTGGAGGTGACGATACCGGTCTTCAGCCCCAGCTCTTTGACCCGGCGCAGCATCGGCTCGATGCCTTCGAATACGCGGATTTGGTAGTCGAACCGCTCCATCAGCCGGTTCCAGCGTTTCGCGGCTTCCTCAATATCTTGAATCCCGAAGCGGGGGAGCGAGCGGACGCTCGGGATCCCGAGCACAAAGGCAAGGTCCTCAGGCTCGTAAGGGATATTCCTCTCCCGCAGCAGGTCCGACAGCGAACTGAGAATCGCCTGCTCCGTATCGAGCAGCGTGCCATCTACATCGAATAATAGACAAGGGTACATGAGGAATCAATTCTTTCTTCACGAATAATGCAAGATAACTTAATTATACTTATGGTAACTTACATGAACAAGTGATAATCAATGAAAATAAGTGATAATGCCTGGATTAAATAATGAATATTGCATAATCTGGCGAAAGAGTGGGTAGCCACAAGGGAGTGTGCGGTCTGATCTTGCCGTCTGGTAAAAGTATTTGCCAAACAATCGCCGGAGGAGCTTTGTCGGATGCTTTTTTTCGTTTCTGTACCCGATGCTGGAGAAAACACGTTGGAGGTTGAGCCCTATGGCGCAGCGGTGTCCGCAGGAGAGGCCGAAGCGGTGAAGCCGGTGTCTCCGGTGCCCAGCGCCGGCGCTGCAGACCTGCGGAAAGGTAGTTGGACGATGCGTCGACGGGGGGGTAGAACCGGACGGTTGGGGAATTCGTTCAGGAGGCCGGAAGCGCGGCAACTCTCGCTGCGGCGCCAGACTTATGATTTATTTTCAACATAGGTTAGAAAAGCTTGCATTCCTTTAAGCCAAAAAGCCAAAAAAGGGGTCGTAACTGGTAGCACTATTAAGGCATATTGAGGTGCCAGTTTAAAATAATCGTGCATGATATCATTCGCTGTAATCTCTGGGGACGGGGTCATCACACGCTCAAAGCCATACTCTGAAATCAGCATCAGCGCAGCACCAACTGACCCCATGAATAGGGGGATTATAAAACCTAGAAAAGCACATATAATCCAATATACCCATAGGCGAACGTTCCTGAATGCCTGGAAGTACCCTGAAATACCAGAGATAACGGAGACAGGAAAAAGGGATGTCGCAAAAAACCATAACCATCCCTCAAACGACGCTCCCCCATATGACATGCCGCCAGCTGCGAAATCCCCGAGAAAAGAAATGATAAAACTCAAAAAAAACATAGTGACCAAACCGTAAATAAGACCTGCGAACGTAGAGCGCATTTTAATATTCATGCTTCATCCCTCCCCGGCATCCATGAGCAAGCAGGTGTTTGAAAAAAGTCACAATTGCCCAATGCTTGCCGGATTCCGGCAGTTTATAATAAAAGATGAATCTTTGGGTTCGTCCAAAGCGGGCCGAAAGACAGCGGTTACATCTTATTTCGTATTTTGGAGGTCATGCCATGTTGAATCATCCCATCGGCCGCTTGCGCATCGTCGCTTTTATTGAAGGGATGTCCTATCTCGTTCTGCTGGCTATCGCCATGCCGCTCAAATATTTCTTGGACATGCCGCAAGCCGTCAAAATTGTCGGATCGCTCCACGGCCTGTTGTTCGTGCTGTATGTGCTGGCCGTCATCCACGTCACCTTCGCTCACCGCTGGACCGTGCTGAAAGTGCTGTTCGCCATGCTTGCCGCCTTCATTCCGTTCGGCAATTTCGTGCTGGATTCGCGCCTGCTCAAAAACAGCCGCTAGGCGAACCGGAAAAGGCAGCCGCATGGAGAAGCTTGCAGGCCTGCCTTTCGCTGCCGGCCATAACGTTTGCTCGAAAAGACTCCGGTAAGGAGTTTTTCTCATTTCTGGTTCTGCCATCGTTCGAGCTTGTGAATGTGCTCCAGCGGAACTCCTCCTTCAAATTCCTCTGCTTAGGTCAGTTTGTCCCATTTGGCCCACATTTTGCGCGGATTTAGTTCATACTCTTCGTTGTCCCGGAACATGAACCGGTGCATAATAAATTCCCTGCGGATCGTTGCGAAGTCCTCGTGATACTGCCGGATGAAGTCGTTGATTTCCTGCTCCGTATACTTGCGTCCCTTCTCCAATCCGGAGACGATATGCTCCAGTACGATCAGCTTCTTCTTCAACTGGGCGGGCACGTGCTTTAATTTGCCTTCGGAGGTGAAGAAGTTTTTGAGAACGGATTGTTGCAGACGTTCGGCTTTGTCTTCGGGCATGGAAGCCCCTCCTGTCTCGTTGGAATGAGCGTAGATCAGCTCTACCGAAGCGGCGGCGTTCGCCTTGATGAAATGATGGTTCAGCGAAAAGTAGATGGTATTTTTCACCCGGCGCTCATAAAGCAAGCCGGCTTCCCGCAGCTTGGCGGCGTGGTGGGTAATGGTCGCGGGAGATACGCCTAATTTGTCGGCCAGCACCTGTCCGTTCAGCTCCCCGTCCGCCAGCAGAATAAGGAGGCGGATTCTTGTCGGGTCGGCGAGCGCTTTATGATAGTTGACGATTTTATCCAGCTGCATGGGTTGATGATCACCGTCCATATTTTTTAATGGACAACTAATTTAATATTTATCTAATTAGATAATATTCAAATTAGTATCCTCTGTCAATGAAATCCATTAATTTCACTGTAGCATGGCCGATTGGTTTATAATAGTGCCAATAAAGCTGAAGCTGAATGGAGCCACTTTGGCAAGAAGGGGAGAGGTCTATGCTGTGGATTCCGATTGACCGGTCGCTCGACATGCCGCTGATCGGGCAGGTGTACGGGCAAATCCGCGACCGCATATTGAAGGGGGAGCTTCCGTCCGGAGAGAAGCTGCCGTCTACGCGGGAGCTTTCCGGAGAGTTGAAGGTATCGCGCAATGTCGTTCTGGAGGCTTACGATCAGCTCCTCGCGGAAGGCTTTCTGATCTCGCGGAGGGGCGCGGGGACGTTCGTGGCGGAAGGCGCCTATCTCGAACGGCGCAGGCAAGCGCCGGAAGCGATGGCGGCGAGCGGCGCGGATGACAGCCGGCTCCGGGACGAGGGTCTCGTCAATTTCCGTTCGGGCATTCCGGCCTTGGACCGGTTTCCGCGCAGAATATGGGCGCAGCTGTCTTCGGCCGTCTGGAACGAAGCGTCGTCTGCGGTGCTGGGCTACGATGTCCCCGAAGGGCGTCCCGAGCTGCGGCATGTGTTGGCGCGGTATTTGTTGAAAAGCAGAGGAGTACGCTGTCACCCGGATCAGCTCGTCATCACCTCCGGGGCGACGCAAGCGCTATCTTTGGTGTCCAAGCTGCTGCTGTCGCCGGGGGACGAAGTGATCATGGAAGATCCGATCACCTGCGATATCCAAGCGATGTTTCAAGCTCAAGGCGCCTCCATCCGCTTCGTGCCGGTGGACGAGCACGGGCTGCAGACGGCTTTGCTGCCGCAGGCAAGCATGCCCAAATTCGTCTTCGTTACGCCTTCGCATCAATATCCGCTGGGAGGAGCGCTGCCGATTCAGCGGCGCATTCAGTTGATTCACTACGCGCGTATGCACGATTGCTACCTGGTCGAGGACGATTACGACAGCGAATTCCGCTACGAAGGACCGCCGGTCAGCTCCTTGCAGGGGCTGGAGCCGGACCGCGTCCTCTACATCGGCTCGTTCAGCAAAATTTTATCTCCGGCGCTGCGCATGGGTTACCTGATTCTTCCGATGCCTCTCGTCGAATCGTGCCGCCGGTTAAAGTGGCATTCGGATCTGCACAAGCCTTCGATGGATCAGCTCATTCTCGCGCGTTTTATGGACGAAGGTTACTTGGAACGGCATATTGCGAAGATGAAGAAGCTGTACAAGAGCCGCAGAGATTGTCTGATCGAATGTCTTCGGTCCGCTTTTCCGGGCCAGGTGAACATCATCGGCGATTCGACCGGACTGCATCTCGTCGCGGAGTTTCCCGGGCGCCGGTTCGACGAAGGGGCGGTTCGGGAGATCGAGCGGGCGGGAGTTAAGGTGTATCTGGTGGAAGCGCACGCCCACGACAAAGAAGCGCACCGAAGCCGGCTCATCTTGGGGTACGGTCATCTTCCCAAGGAGGATATTCGGGAGGGGATCACCTGGCTAAGCCGGGCTTTGCTCGGCATGTAGCTTCGTAACGATGTTCCTGTGAGCTTGCAGGGGGCGCCGTCGGCCGGACGCTTCCCCTCGCTTATGCGCGCAAGCTTACACGGAAGGCGGCTCCGCTTCCCTCGCTTCGTCCTCCGGTCCGGGCCCCGCCTGCGGGTTGACCCAGGAGGTTTGTACGGAATCCTGCAAAATGCGGGCGAGAACGCGCAGCTCCGCGTCGTCGTACTTTTGCAGGAAGCGGACGACGCCTTGCTCTATTTGCCGGTGCAGCGCTTCGTGAAGCCGGAACAGCTCACGGCCGAGCGAAGTGGTGCGGAAGAGGACTTCTTTTTTGTTGTTGGGAAGGAACTGCTTCTGAATCAATCCTTTGGCAGTGAGTCTCCGGGTAATTTTGGAAACGCTGCCCTTCGGGATGCCGAATTGTCTGGAGACGGTAATGCCGTTCACGGGCTCCAGCCGTCCGATGGCGTCCAGCACATGCAGCTCGGTCACCGTCGTATCTTTCAAAAGCCCGACAATTGCCGCATTGTCGCAGTTCCGGACCATCCACTGCCGTTCCTCGTCATCCTCGGCCTCTATCCGCCGCTGGACTTGCCCGAACAATTCCATGATCTGCCGGATGAGCGGCTCTTTGGAATCTTGCTCCCCGGCGCGTCGGCCGCTGTTGGAAGTATGTTCCATGGAGAAATCTCCTTCATTTTCGGTCTTTTTATGCTATCAGTATATCAAGAACGGGGCCATTTCAAAAACGGAAATGAAACCGGATCATCATTCGCAAAAAAAAAAGTTTCCGGGAAACAATGTTGACAAGCAGGGTAATCGCCGCTAATATTGTTTCCAGGAAACAATGTGATTGACACATTAGCCTGGGAGGAGAGATTCAAGAATGCACAATGATCAGCTGCACGGAAACAGTCCCGAGGAGCCGGGCTCCGGGAAAGCCGGCATGACGCGGCGGGTCGCTCGCGCGCTGCGTGCCGGGGGGCCGGAGGTCATCGAGGTCGTCGAAGAGGAGCTGGCCCCTTTAAAATCCGGCGAGGCGCTCGTACGGGTAGAGGCCGTCGGCCTGAATCACGTGGAGTCCTTAGTGCGGTCCGGTACGTATCCCATCCGGTTTCCGTTTCCCTACGGCGTCGGTGTGGAGGGCGCCGGCGTCGTTCTGGCCGTCGGCCCGGAGGTCGCGATCCCCGTCGGCACGCGGGTATGCTGGACCGGCGTGCCCGGGTCGTGCGCGACTGCCGTCATCGCGCAAGCGGCCATGCTGGTGCCTCTGCCGGACCCGCTGACGTTCGAGGACGGCGCCAGCCTGGCTCACGCAGGGCTGACCGCCGCCGGTCTTGCCCGCCACTGGCCGCTGAGCGAAGGCTCGGCCGCTGTCGTATGGGGCGCGGCCGGCGCCGTAGGCCGCCTGCTTGTCGCGACGCTGGCCGAGCGCGGCGTCAAGGTAATCGGCATCGCCAGCGGCGAGCGGATAGAAGCGGTGCGGGCGGCCGGGGCCGCTCACACCGTCGACCGTTCCGCCGAAGACGTGCAAGCCGCCGTCCGCGCCTACACCGGCGGTCGCGGGGCTGCCGCCGTCTTCGATCCCGTCGGGGCGGAGACGTACAAGCTCAGCTTAAGCCTGCTGGCGCGCCGCGGCTGCCTGATCAACTATGGACAGCTCTCCGGCGATCTGCCGTCCGTCGACATGAAAGAGCTTATGACGGCGGGCTCCGTCTTCGTGACCAAGTATGGTCCCGGCGGGGTTGAGGGCCCGGGCGACGTGGCCGGACTCATCTCGGATGCGTTGAAGCTCGCCGCGAAGCGCCCTTTGACCAGCGGCGTTGCCGGGCGCTTTACGCTGGATCAGGCTGCCGACGCCTACCGGGCGCTGGATTCCGGCGCGAACGGCAAAGTGCTTGTTATTCCGGGCGGCAGCGCTCTCTGAGCAAGGGCGGGCCATCCTCTAACAAGCGAGGCCGGAATTCTCCTACGGGAAATTCCGGCCTCGCTTTAAGCTTCACGTCTCATTTACCACGGCTTCGCAAAGCCCTGCCGCATTTCGTCGCAGTACTGCCGCAGCTCGGTCTTCAGCCCGTCAAACCAGTCAGGAGCTTCCTCCAGCCCGCTGTTTTCCAGCGAAGCGAGCAGCCTGGTGAAGCTGTATAGTTCGGCGAATCTCCGAAACCGGGGGAAGGCCTTCACCATAGCCTCATCCAAAGGTCTGACGGAGCGGTACCCGCGCACAAAAGCCTGTAGCTCGGCCTCGCTTTCCGGGCTCCCGTCCTCCAACTGATCCGCAAGCGCCGCCGCAATATCCATGGCGAACCAATGGTACATGGAATCATCGAAATCG
This sequence comes from Paenibacillus ehimensis NBRC 15659, assembly GCF_004000785.1. Classification (GTDB taxonomy): domain Bacteria; phylum Bacillota; class Bacilli; order Paenibacillales; family NBRC-103111; genus Paenibacillus_G; species Paenibacillus_G ehimensis. The sequence goes on from NZ_BILX01000031.1 coordinate 50,496, forward strand.
ATGACGCTCAGCTGCTTTGTTTTTTCCTGCCAGAAAACGTTATCCGTCTGAAAATCGTAATGAACCAGCCCGTAAGTTTCTTTCGAAGCCGGCATCGCTTCCAGCCAAGCCTTCACTCTCGCAAGCTCGGCCATCGCTTCGTTCTCGTGAGGATGCCTGCGCAGGACGCTCTCCGCGAACAGGAGCGCCTCCCGCCAGCTCTGTCGCCTTCCGCCCGCCGGTTCGTACGTCTGGGACAAGGCGTGCAGAGCGGCCAGCGATCGTCCCCACGCCTCGCAAGGAAGCTCGTCAACCTCATACAGCGGCACGCCGTCGGCTTTGCCGAACACGGCACCGTGATACCGCCCTTGCGGGAGTTGTACGGATTCAATGAGCCTGCCGTTGACGGACGGAAGCGGAATGACGCAGGGGAACCCGTGCTGACGCAAGTACTGCATAAACTCCAGCTCCGCTTCGATGTGCCCGAGCGGTGTTTCCTGTTCGAACGCGAATCTTAGAAAATACGTTTTCCGTTTACGTTTAAACGCGTACACAAAGGTCGAGCTTGCTCTCCAAAATTGCAACGTCCCTTGGTCGTGCTCCCAGTGTGCGATCAGCCCCAGAGCGACCGCGTCGGCCTCCAGGCCCTGCACCATGTTACGTAAATTCATCATTGTGGATCTGCCTCCCGCCATACCATGCGGGAGAACAAGGCCCGATCAAGCGGCAAGTCCTCCCGCCGGCATGTAAATTTGAAGTTCACTCTTCAAATTCGTGTCACTCCTTTCCTGAAGCTAAGGTATGAACCGGCTTATAAGCCATGGATAGATTACCATAAACTGCTAACCGGATGATGTGGCTTTTTGATTATAATCAAATTTGCCGCAAAACCGCTTGGGAAGGCTGGTGTACGAACCATTTTGCAGGCTGCGCACATACAATGGCTAAACCGGAGAGGAAGGGGAGAGGACAGGCATGCGTCATATCATTGACCAGTTCCATCAACATTACTACGACAGCCTGGTATGGCAGAATACGAAATGGCTCGGGGTGCAGATCCTGAAAATGCCGCTCGATTTGATGATCTATCAGGAAATTATTTATGAGGTTCAGCCGGATCTTATTATCGAAAGCGGAACATTTAACGGCGGCAGCACGTTGTTCTTCGCCTCGATGCTTGACCTGATCGGGAAGGGGAGGGTCGTTTCGATCGATGTCGCGCCGCAAGCCGATCTGCCGGTTCATCCCCGGATTACGTACATTCGGGGCTCTTCGACGGACGGCGAGGTCATCCGGCAGGTGAACGCCATGAGAAATCCCGGCGACGTCGTTCTTGTCAATCTGGACTCGGATCATTCCGCACCGCATGTTCTTAGCGAACTGAGAGTCTACAGCCATTTTGTGACGGCGGGAAGCTATCTCATCGTCGAAGATACGAATGTTCATGGGCACCCGGTGCTTCCGAACCATGGTCCCGGCCCGATGGAAGCGCTGGATACGTTTCTTCAAGAAAATGACCGGTTTGCTGTCGACGAAAGCCGGCATAAATTTTTTGTAACCTTCAACCCGAGAGGCTATTTGCGCAAAATAAAATAAGGCGCCGTCCATCGTCCTCGGAATAATCCGGCCGGATTCCCTACAGGAGGATCGGTTTATAGGCCAACGCCTTGTCTACAATCTCCTCGGCCGACAAGTCTTCGTGGCTCCAAAAAATATAATCGCTGATGCTCGGGTCTGCTACCGAACTCGTTATCATATCGAGCCAAATGTCCATTTCCCACTCTTCTCCCGAGCACTGCATCACTTGTTCCACGAGCCCGATCAGCTCTTCCCTGCTCAATTCCCCCAGAAGGACCGTTCGGTGATGGAACAGTCTTTTGGCGATATACTCGGCGCCTTGGTCGGTACACCACAGCAGCGCCTCGACGTCCGGATAGGTGACACCGGCCTTAAGCAGCTTCAGCTTTTCTTCGTAAGGCTCCCCGGAATAACGGGCATCCTGTATTTCCTGCACCAAATCGAAAATGTTCTCGTAAGACAAGGTTTGATCCATTTCGTTCACTTCCTAAGCGATTTAGATATAAGAAGATTTTTGCCTTGCAGTCGCTTTCCAATACGTCTTCGAGCCGTTGCATACAATGACCGCTTGGGAAGGAACTTGAATCCAGATCAGCATCCAATTCAAGATGTCCAAAGAAGACGACAAGGAGTTCAAGACGATCAAAAAGAGCATAAAAGGGGAGAGTGCCCCCAGCAGACCCAGCAAGGCCGGAAGTATGAGCGATATGACAACAAAGGGCAATAGCGTAATGACGATATATCTCGTTTTGGATACTTGTTCTTCCGTGTACACATATCCCCCGAACAAGGTAATGCCGACATACGTGCTCTTCGACGCAATAAAGTTCGGGATCAAGATTAAATGCAGCAGCTCGTGAACCAAGAGCAGCGATACAACTCCCAATATACTCTTCAAGTCGATCGTGATCAATATCGATTCGGGCATATAATTTCGGAGAGGCTCGGCCGAAAACATACTTACGATCCCGACGGTCACGATGAGATTGATGATCATGAAAGGAACGGACAGGACCAGAGCGCGCAGAGGAGATTTGGGCTCCTTCAGCAAGGCCCAGCCGTTTCGGATGAGCTCCGCATGCTTTTGCTTGTCGGTTTCCGGAAATCGTTTCCGCATCTTCATCGATTTCACTCATTTCACTCGCTAAACGAATTTAAAATATCAAGCAGATTTTGACGCAAATCTTCCATTTCTTCATTCACGTACTCGTAGTGCCCGTTGATGCCCCGGTGAATGATGGCGTTCATCGTCGGATGATGGTCCCGGTCCGTCGCTTGGATGAGATCGTGGGCGAAAGCGGCGGCCTGATGCTCGCTGTATTGAAACGCGCCCATCAGCATCGCGATCGTCAGCGCATGCGTTTGCGGCTGATCCAGGTCGTCCCGGACCGCAACCGCCATCACGGCACCGAAGCTGAAGGCGGCGATCAGCTGCCGTTCGAGCTCGGTCGTTTCGGTAAAAGGAATCTCGATCAGATCGAACAGTCTGTCCGCGAATTCCGTAATTTCAGTGAGTTGTTCCATGAAGCGACATCCTTTCTTGCCGGCTAATTTTTCGAGGTAGGTCCAGCGATAGCATTCCATCCTCCGGTATATACGTCATAAGGCGCAAAAAGGAAGCAAGGACGGCAAAAAGATTCGTGCCGGACGATACCGCAGCGGAGAAGAACGAATGATCCGAATCGTATCGCCGCCGCTACAGTTTATGGACCGAATGGGGGCGCGAAGCCGCCCCGGCTTTCCTGAGCGCCGTAGAGTCTACTCCTCCGTCATGGCCTCCTGGCTGCACAAAACCGTCATCATTTCCTTGAATGACCCGAAGATCGGTCTGACGTAGGGCAGGAGATGGTCCCTGTTTTTCGACGCTTCTTCACCTAGCTCATGCAAATGATCATGCAAGAACCACACAACGGGACAGTCCCCGTCTTCTTGTCTCCGCCTCGTATCGAAGCATACCGGACCTTGGCTGTCTTCGCACTCGGCAAAAGGCACATAGCCTGCCGATAGCAGCGGCTCCCAGGCATGCAGCAAAAATTCCAAGGGCTGAAGCCTTTCTTCCGAAGAGAGCGAAGGCATCTCTATAAATTGACAATCGCCTATGTATTCTCCGTCTACTTCCGCATTATCGAATTGCAGAGAGACGTAATGATAGCTCATCAAGAACGCTTTAAAAAGCGGCGGAAATTCGATCGAAAATTCGCTCTCAACCGCCCGGATTTCCTCTTCACCGATCGTCGAATCCAGGGGCTTCCATTTCACCCAGCCTTCCTCGTCGACTTCCCCGTCTCTCATCTCCTGCGGCACTTTTTCTTCCACATGCATAAAGGCAATCTCCACAGCTCTGGAAAAATACGGTCCCAACTGTTCTTTGATCCAAGAAACTTTTTCTATCATCGTTTGCTTGAGCTCCTTTTCCAACTGCGTAAGATCACAACGGTTCCATTCCGGCAGCGCTGTATTACACTAGTTTACAAAATTGGCAAGGCTTCTGCCAGACCAGCCCGTACTTTTGTTCGTAGAAGCACATAGAATATACCATGTCCGACAAGAAAGGATGGTGTGCCATGTCAGCCATTCACGAACATTACCGTACCTGTAAGACATATATTAACAAACGGGTACGAATCATGACAATCAACGGAGCCTCGTACGAAGGGCGGATCGTCAAAGTAGACCGGAACCGCGTTTACCTGCAGACGGCTTCTAGCAGCCGCAGTGAGGCTACCGTTTCGTTTCTTCCGTTTATCCTTCCGCTCGTTTTGTTTGACCTGCTGGCCATTGTACTCCTCGACCGGCCTTTTCGGGGACGTTTCTGCTAGCCGGTTCGATCCTTCGTCCCGGGGGATTTTGGCTTGTCCTCGGCCCGGTTCCGGCAGAGTGTGATTTAGATCATATCCTCGGCCCCGTATAGACGTTACCATAAAAGTGTAAACGATCTACGGGGAGGTTTCCAATCATGCCATTCCAAAAAGTGCTGGTTGCTTTTGACGGTTCCGAGCTGTCCGTGAAGGCTCTTCAGAAAGCGATCTCCATTACCAAGGAAGATTCTGCGGAATTAATCGTCATCCATGTATATCAAACTCCGGCCCTTGCTTATGGCGGCGCCTTCGTCTCCATTCCGGCCAATCTCGATCTGGACTACGAAGAGCTGGCCCGTTCCGTACTGAAAGAAGCGGAAGGCTTGACTGCCGGCGTGTCCCGGGTGAAGCACGTGCTGCAGCAAGGCCAGCCGGCCGTTACGATTCTGGAGTATGCGGAAGAAAACGGCGTCGACCTTATTGTGATGGGAAGCCGGGGACTAAGCGGTCTTCGCGAGTTTGTCCTTGGCAGTGTCAGCCATAATGTCGTTCAGCATTCGAAAGTTCCCGTGCTCGTAATTAAGTAAGGGCAGCGGGTAAGCAAAGCACCTTAGCGGGTGCTTTTTTTATTTCCCACGGCGGCTCGCTTCCAGTGATGCTATTTTAAAGGCATAATATGATATAATTTGGGAATCAGTCTGGAGCTCAAAACGACTATATTTCTAAAAGACAGGTGACCTATGCCCGTATTTGTACATTTGACGCCGGAGCAATCGATCGCGAATATCGTTCGCAACGGCATTAAGCCGAGCGAAGTCCATGCGGCCGGGGTCGGAGACGGCGTCTTCTGCATGCCGGTGATTCACGATTTTTACGCGTCGCATCAATGGCTCCGGGAGCTGAGAAGGTTTAACAAGAAGAATATGACCGCCGTTTATTTTAAGCTGGGCGATGAGGAGACGGTCTTTTTCGGCGATTATCATCAGAAGCACCGGCAGGGAAGCGCCGGGCAGGCCGTGAAGGCTTTTTTGGATCGGGAAGACCGGCTGGGCTTTCAGGTGATCGTGCCGAGAAAAATCGCCAAAAACGAAATCTTGCGAAGCAAAAAGCTGTCTCAGACGATCGGCTGGCGCTTTTACCCGAAAGCGAAAGGAACCAAGAGGTGCCTCTGCCCCGGGTGTCTGCGCGGCGGTGAAATGAACGACAACAAGCTGATTTTGAGAAAGTACGAGGAGCTGTTGTCCGAGCTAAGACAAGCCGACGAATCGCAAATTCCGTCGATTCTGAGGTCCATCTGGGTGCTTAAGATCGATCACGACCGACGTATCAAGGACTTTCGGCCGTTGTTGTTCCTCAAGGATTCGTCCAATCCGGACATCCTGATCGAATTCGTTTCGGTGATTGCTCAGTTCCGGGGCCCCGAAATCGACGGAATTTTGCGGGAGCTGCTGGAGCATCCTAACCCTCAAGTGAAGGCTGCGAGCGCGGAGGAATGGCTCCGGCTCAAGGGAAAGGAGGACGACGAATGAGCTTTACCGCCGACGAGGTTGCAGAATGGATGCTGAATGAAGTGAAATCCGCGGGCATTCTTTATCAAAGCGATGCCGTGCGGCATATCTCCGCTCATTTTGGCGAAGCGTTTATTTATGTCAACGAGAACGGAAACGCATCCATCGATAAGGAAGTGAAGAAGGCGTTCAGGAAGCTGCACAAGGGAAGGGTAGCCTGGGACCGGGATGCTTTCTTTTGGGGCTGGACGTAGGAGGAGCCGCATGCTATTGCCTCATAGGTTCAAAAAAGACGGAGAGATCGAAAAGAAGCTTATCGCGTATTTAACCGAAAAGGAAAGCTATTACTTAGTCTCGGACGGCGCAGCCCGGTCCGCAGAGCAACCGAAGCGCTTCACCCCTGACGAAGCCATGAACATCTACAACCGGTTTGCGGATGCGGACATGGCTTGGATGAGCGTCAGACACCGGGAGCCTATGATGTACCATTTTGCGGTGCGGGTCGATCCTGAACAAAGTAAGGGGTTCTTAATGGAATATCTCGATATTTTCAACGAGGAAAAGAACCTTCACTTTATGCATATGGTCGAAATTTTACATTGGGAAGGTATACGGACCTTGCAAGTGCCGTTACGGCTTACCGAGATGGAGGAGGATGATTATTTTTCCGTCGAACATAACCCGCAGGGCCATACGCTCTTGGCCAAAAAGACATAGGCTGCGCAAGCATCGGCAAGAGGGCTGCCCCCGATAAGAGAAGCAGCCCTCTTTTTGCTATGAGATCAGTTTAAGTCCGACAGCGGACGCGAGGATCAGGCCGATGAACAAGATCCGCTTCCATTCCTTCGGCTCGCCGAAGGCGAACATCCCGAGCAGCGTGCTTCCTGCGGTTCCGATGCCGGTCCATACCGCGTAGGCGGTGCCCATCGAGATGTGATTCATGGCGAGCGACAATAACGAGAAGCTCGTTCCGAGCGTGACGATAAGGAACGTATACGAGGTCCAATGGCGGTGCTCCGTTACGCGTTTGAGGGCAATAACGCCGATGACCTCGCACACCCCGGCAGCCAGCAGAGCGGCCCATGCCATCACGCCTCACCGCCCTTTGCCCCGGCATCCTTCGTAACGAGCTTAAGCCCCAGAACGCCGGCGGCCAGCATAGCGATGAGCGCCAGCTTGAGCGGATGGGCCGCTTCCCCGAAGAGCACGATTTCGGTAATGACCGTACCCGCCGTGCCAAGCCCCGTAAACATCACATACACCGTGCCGATCGGCAATTTGGCGGCCGAATCCAGAAAGGCTTTGAAGCTAAACAGAATAAAAGCGACAGTGAGCAGCCATTCCCACCATGCCGTCGCATGCTTCAAGCCTGTTACCCAGACGACCTCCGTTGCCCCGGCCAATAGTAACAGCCACCATGCTTTGTTCATCCCTTGCTTCTGTCCTCCTTGCTTGTTTAGAAACGCTTGATATCATTGTAATTCAATAGAGGCATATCGTATAATGATTGATATTGATAAAGGTATCATTATTTCTGATATCTGGAACGGAGGGATATCCGTGGAATTGACGGACCTTAAAATGTTTGCGGCCATTGCCGAGGAGGGCAGCATATCCCGCGCCGCAGAACGGCTGGGCTATGTCCAATCGAACGTAACCGCGAGAATCCGGAAGCTGGAGTCCGAGCTGGGGGTCCCGTTATTTCATCGGCATCCGAAAGGCGTTGTCTTGACGGAAAAAGGCAGCGCCTTTCGCGACTATGCCCTAACGATCTTGAATTTGTCCGAAGAAGCGGTGAGAGCGGTGCGGGAGACGGATTATCCGAGCGGCCCGCTGGCGGTCGGGGTGGTCGAAACCGTAAATTGCCGTAAATTAATGAAAGCTCTGGCGGATTTTCAAACCCGGTATCCCGGCGTCTCTCTTTCGATAACGACCGGTACTTCGGCGGATTTGCTTGCCAAATTGCTGAATCATCAGCTCGACGGAACGTTCGTTACCGGTGAGCTCCACTCGTCGAAGCTGGTCTTCGAACATACGGTAAAAGACGAGCTCCGGCTGCTGACCCGGACAAGCGGGGAGACGTACCCGGATCTGGCCCGTGCGAAATGGGCCGTTTCGCCGAAGGGCTGCCCTTTTCGGGCGGTTCTGGAAGCGTGGCTTCGCAGCGAAGGAATATCTTTGGAAAATATGCTGGAAGTCAGTTCCCTGGAGACGCTCCTGAGCTGCGTACGTTCCGGACTTGCCGCTACGCTGCTGCCCCAATCCGTACTATCCGGCGAGTTCGAGGAGTTGGGAAGCTACCCGGTTCCTGAACCGTTCCGCTATACGACGACAAGCTTCGTCCGCCGCAACGACGGATTTTCCAGCAAAGCATGTGCCGCTTTCGTAGAGATGGTGAAGGTGAACGGGCTGTAACCGCCCGGCCTTCGCTTTTATTCAAGCAGGTGCCGGTTCTCATAAACCGTTACCTCGCAGACCGGCTCAAAGCCCGCTCGCTTGTAAATATTGATGCCGTCCGGCGAAGCTTGGAGTACGCACCATCCGGCGCGGTGCTTCCGGGCTTCCGCAAGCAGGAAATGAAACATGGCGGACCCGAAGCCTCTTCCCCGGTATTCCTGTCTCGTGGCAATGTCGTAGATGCCGACGCTATCGGGAGCGAAAATCAGACAGCCCGTAGCAACGACTTCATCCCGCACCGATCCGATGTACAGCTTCATGACGGAATGGTTCAGCAGTCGGGAAGCGGCCCTCTTATAGTACAGCCGAACGTTCGCGGCTTCCGCCGATTCGCCGAATAAAGAAGCCAGAGCGTCCCCGTATTGTTCGATTTCCCGGGCAGTTGCCGCCTCCTTCCGTCTCAGCTCCGCCGGGCCATTCGGATCCGGCCGCAAAGCATCCAAGTCGGCATACATCGCGACATTCGTTTCCGCTTCATTCAGCCCCACGCTTCTCAATGTTTCGAACGTGCAGCTATTGCGATCTTCCCACGACCACAGCGCCATAGGGTATTGCTTCTTGTTGAAGTATTCGACGGTTTCTTCGATCAGACCGGTGTCCGACGGCTTCACCTGCTCCTTAAGCCATACCGAATTGTTGAACGTATCGGACGGCAGTCCGCTATCCACGCGAACAAAATCCGCCGTTTCCCGGACATTCATCCCGCCGGAATCCTTCGCCAGGCAGGCGGACTTGATTATAAAATTTGCCCGCACGAGATGGGCCAGCCGTTTCAGTTCTGTCTCCATAGGGATTCCTCCTTATCATGCATTGGCCGGGGTTCATGAGCGCCAATCTTATTGTACCATTTTTTGCCTGTACGTTCACGGCAGCTCGAATTGTTTGCCATTGGCGGTCGGTTTATTTTACAATGGACAATGAATATCATATGATATGTATCAATAGATATTTTAAAGGAGAGGCGAGTATGCCCCCCAAACCGAAATTTAGCAAAGAGCAAATCATCGATGCCGCTTTCGAGATCGCGAAGCTCGAAGGAATGGACAGCATCACGATACGAAAGGTCGCCGAGAAGCTGGGAAGCTCGATTGCCCCGATCTATGTCAATTTCAAGGACGTCGAAGAGCTGATCGGGGAAGTAATTCATAAGATTTTCGAGCTTAGCCGACGCAAGCTGGCGGAACAGAGGACGGGGAACCCGTTCCGGGATATCGGCGCGGCGAGCCTGCGGTTTGCCAAGGAATATCCTGTTCTGTTCCGCGATCTGGTCATGAAAAACAATGCTTACATGAACAATTACGACAATGAAATGGGCGTTCTTGTGGAACAAATGAAGCAAGATCCGGAGCTGGAGAGTTTCTCTGACGAGGAGCTTCGAGCCATTTTGTTAAAAATGAGGATTTTTCAATTGGGGCTTTCCGTCATGGTGGCCAACGGCCTGCTCTCCGAGGATTTCGACGAGGAGAGGGAGGTTGAGATGCTGGAGAGCACCGCCGTGGACGTTATTGCTGTGGCCCGCTTGCGAAAGAAAGGAAAGTTGACATGATGCCTGATGGGGTGATAAGCGCATGACTGAACAACGTGCTCAGTTACGGATGGAGGAGCATTTTCGCAAAGTCGTACGGAAGGACGGGAAGATCCGTAACGCCTATCTGTTGGTCCATTCGGAGAAGCTCGGCATTCATCTCAACATCGCGGAAGGCTTGACCGGAAGCCGTCCTGCCCATCCCGGGCAGCGTTATTTTATTGCCAGCATCAGCAAGCTGTTCACCGCGGTGTTAACGGCCCTGTTGGTTCAAGAAGGAAAAATCTCGTACGAGGACCCGATTCAACCCTATGCGGATGCTGGCCTGCTGCACGGGCTGCATGTCCTTAAGGGGAGGGACTATACCAGCGAGATTCGACTTAAGCATTTATTAGGCCATACCTCCGGCTTGCACGATTATTTCGAAGATAAGCCGAAACAAGGGAAGGCGATGATGGAGCTTATTTTGTCCGAACCTTCCCGTTTCTGGACGCCGCAGGAAGTCATCCGGTGGTCCAAGGAGAACCTGCCCTCCCATTTTCCGCCGGGACAAGGATTCCACTACTCGGATACGGGGTATCATCTCTTGGGGCTCATGATGGAGAAGGTCACTGCGCTCCCTTTACATCAAGCTTTCCAGCATTACATTTTCCAGCCCCTGGGGATGAAGCATTCGTATCTGGCCCATCACGGTGAGCCGGTTGTCGAATCCGAACACCCCCTCGCCGACTTGTATGTCGATAACGTCAGAGTGACGGACTATTCCAGTCTAAGCGTAGAATACGCGGGCGGGGGAATCGTATCGGCCTCCGAAGATTTGCTTACCTTTTTGAAAGCGTTGGCGAACCATGAGCTGCTCCGGAAAGACAGCTTCGAGCAGATGAAGGTCTGGTCGAAATTTGCGATCGGCATTGATTACGGTTATGGCCTGGTGTCGTTTCGAACCGTTCCTCTGGTCATGCCCCAAAAATACAACATGTGGGGAAACTTCGGGTCCACGGGCTCGTTTATGTTCTACCACCCGGCGTTGGAGCTTTATTTGATCGGCAGCCTGAACCGGTTCGGCTCTTACGGCAAAGCGATAAGGCTCATGATGAAATGCATCGATATCGCTGCCAAGGGATGACTACTTGTCCGGTGCGAACATGACCAGCGGTCCGGTCATCAGATCTTCCAGGGAGCTGCCGTCGTTCAATGCATTGTTAATGGCGTTAAATTCCGAGCTTTGGAACAGGATGTTTTGAATTTTTGCGTTGTCGATCTCCCCGCTGAACTTGTCCGCTACCACGCCTTGAATGGCCTTATAGACCTGGTTGTCGGAAAGCAAAGCCTGCTGCTGCGTGTCGTCAGGGAAAATCACGATCATTTCGTTCGAATATTGAACCTCTTTAATGATCATCCGGCAGTAGACTGATGGAATCAAGCAGTACAGCTCCCACGCCAATCGCTCGTCCTTGGTGCAGTGACTAATCCTTTCGATGATTTCCTCATGGCTTTCCGAACCGGTATTTTCCATGATCCCGATCGCATGACGGATAGAACGGATCAGGTCGTTCTCTTGAGCCTGCGGCTGCTGGTTCTTTTTAAACAAATCGAAAATGCCCACGGTAGCTCCTCCATCTCAATAAAAGTTGTGTTAGTATTATATCGTCCTGATGGAGATTATTGTTAATATTGCGATGTAGCCGATGAGGCTGCAACGTATTCTGACCGAAGGAGAGAGTTTGCATGGCAGTAACGATCATTGAGGGAGATTTGCTGGAGGCTAAGGAAGACATTCTCGGTCACCAAGTCAATTGCCAAGCCGTCATGGGCTCGGGCATCGCCAAATTATTAAAGACCAAATATCCGAACCTGTATACGTCCTACTTGGAGTATTGCAAAGATAAGGCTCCGGAGCAGCTTCTCGGAAACCTTCAGCTTGTAGACGTGCAAGGGAAGTTCGTTGCGAACCTTTTCGGTCAATTGACCTATGGCAGGTCAAGCACCGTCTATACGGATTATGCCGCGCTCAAAGAGGCCTTGCTCTCGTTAAAAAATTATGCGAAAGAGCACGGTCTAACGGTGGCGCTTCCCTATGGGATCGGCTGCGGGTTAGCTAACGGATCATGGGAGATTGTACAGAAGATACTGGAGGAAACGTTCGAGGATTACGAAGTGACGCTCTATCAAATCCAATAAACGTTCGCGTGTAAGAGAAAAGGAGCGGTGCTTGCTGCACAGACGCTCCTTTAACGTCCGTTAGAGCCGGGCTCCATGCTGACGGAGCAATCCCGCAACGCGCTCATTCCCTTGCCTGATGGCAAGCGCCAAGGCCGTATCTCCGCCTTCCGCCTTGGCGTTTACATCGGCTCCATGCTCCATGAGCAACCGAATGAGCTCTGTGTTATCGTCGTGAAATGCGGCCGTATGCAGACAGGTGTGGCCGTTGCTGTCGAAGATATTCGTTCGGGCACCGCCGGTCAAAAGCAGCCGGATGACCTCCATATCCCGTTCCCCCGCAATCGCCGCGTGCAGCGCGGTATTCGAAGGAATGTACGAAATTTTGGAATGCGACACGGCATTCACATCCGCACCATAGTCCAGCAGCACCTGCACGGCAGCTTTGCGGCCGAAATGCGCCGCGTACCCTAAGGGAGTAAGCCCGTCGCCGTTTTCCGTATGGGCGAGGCTCGGATGAGCCTCCAGCAGGTTTTGCAGCCGCGAGGCATCCCCCGCTTGTGCCGCTTGAAATACGTCGTCCACGCTTGGAATAGGCTCCATTTCATTGTCCTCCATTTCCATAGTTCAAGGAATAATCATCGTGCCTGGTCTGTTCTTAAATTTATCACACCGCTTGCAGCGTGTGCTTCTTGAAAATCACTTTTGTTGACGGAGCCGGGAGGGAGAGACGCCGAAGCGCTTGGCAAAAAGGCAGCTGAACGAGCTGGGGCTGTGAAATCCAACGTTCAAGCAAATATCCGTTATCGATGTATCGGTTCGCAGAAGAAGTCTTTTGGCTTCTCGAAGTCTGAGCTCGGTTAAGGATTGGTGGGGAGACCGACCGAACAACTGCTTGTAGCTTCTAAGGAAATGATTTGGCGATAAGCATGCCGCTCTTGAAATCTCTTCCAAGGTAATGGGCTTGGCGTAGTAAGCGGCCATATCATCGTGTCCGATGCTGACCCTTCTGAACAATTCCTCCCGTGTCGATGCTTTCCGCGATGGCAGCTTCAGCATCTCCCGGTATACTTGACGATGGACCTGCAAAAGCCTTTGCGATAAATCATGCAGTCGTTCATCCAACCAGATGCCATCCCCTTGACGATTTCCATATTCCGCCTTTATTTTTAATATGGCCGGAGTGAGCCATTCGTCGTTGCAGTAAGTCTTTTCAACAAAATTGACGGGCCCCGGCTTCGAGGAGAGCGGGTCGTCCAACAGCTGCTCCCCGGAGGTCGCCAAGCTGCGGTAAACCTCTTCGACCATAGAGTCCGGAAAGAAGATGCAGAAGGACTCTACGGGAGCCTTCGCTTCAATGGTAATCGGAAGGAAATCCCGGGGAGGTCGAATGGAGGTCAGGGTCATTGGATCACCTTTCAAACAAGCTGTGCTTCTTATGTCTTCCGGGTCGTTCATGTCATTTCCTGCTTCTAAAAAGTGTACTAACCGATGCGCGAAAATTTCCGATAAAATAAAGAAAGACTGTTTTGAAAATGTATGAAGACTAAATCTAGGGTGACTTAAATGAAGCTGCATTTTACCAAAAAAGAAATCAACCTGCTGGCAAAAAATTATACGGTTTTCATCCCTAACTTCCCTACGGACAAAATGTTTGCTCTCGAACACAGGTGTGGAAGTTATATGTTATTTGGAGACCAGAAATCGCTGCAATATTTGGCCTGCTTATTTCTTGTTGCCAGCATCCATCGCGACAAGATGATCTATGTGCCTGGCACAACCAAGCTGCTCCCGCAAGATTTACAGCATTTCTCCACCTATAGCAAAAATCTGGACATGGTATTCATGCACCATTCGATCCAGTTTCATACGAAGCTCTGGAAAGAGATGAAACAACGAATGGTTAGAAACAAAGGGGAGCTGAAAAGCTTTGAGTGCAATCCGCGTCAATTTTCCAATTTGGACTATGAGGATTACTGCCCCTTTACCTATGCGGAGAATAAAGACACCATTTTGATAAAGAAATACGCCGACACCTTGTTTTTTTATGGGAGCAAGAAAGTATTTGAGTTTGCTTCCGGAGGCTTAGAGCCGCTGTCCAGAACCGGGGCCTCTTATTTTATGCGAAACGGCGGGCATGATCACGACCATTTAGACCTGTTTACCGCAGAACATCAGGGATTATGTATTGATTTCTACGACGAGGCGTTATGGAGGAAATCCAGATGAAACCGGATACTCATGAACCCGGCAGACGGGAACAAATGGTGCTGCTGCTGAAAAAAGCAGGGTGGTATGAAGGCAGACGGGAGGATATTTCAGGCTTTGAGCGACGCTGCAAGGAAGCGGGCATTCCGGTATAGACGACAGCGTTTATTTTAAATATCATCCGGACGAGCCCGATTGTCGCTTTGCCGATGATTGGCATGACTACACCTTTAACTTTATTCCGGACGCTCTTGCGGAAATTAGCCGCCCTGAGGATTATAGAACTATTGTAAGCTTTGCGGGCGAGGACTGCTTTTGTTTAGGCGAATCGGGGTATTATTACCCCGCTGTTGTGGCGATTGGACGCTCCGGCAAGCTGTATTTTAAACATGATTACGAGGATACGGTCCGTGTCTTTGATACGCTGCTCGACAGCATGGAGCATGAACTGGATGGTCATGATCTCGTCATCCCGACGTTGTACGAGAAAAATGAAGTTCTGCTTCCCACCTTATGGGGAAAGCGAGTGTTTCCCGTCAAACGGCCGAATCCTTTTGTGTAAGTGTTGTACGAATACGACTACTACTTAACTTGCGAGGGTGAATTATGCGAAACCATGTTCTAGCTAAAATTTTATCTGCGGTCTTATCCCTATTCCGAAAAAAGAGCGTCACCACTCGGATTCCCTACGCGGTCGATCTGGAAGAGGTACAAGCCTTTCACTTCATCAAGATCGTAAGTGTTTCCTACGATGAAAATAAGCTTACTGTAAAATCTAAGGATGCCGGGAACCTATGGCTTGACTCCAAAGGCCGATATCGTGCCGAATATACCGAAGGACCTATGCAAGGGCATATTTGGGTATGGGACGGGCATCTGTTGCAAAGGTACTCTCCGGTTAACAACGAATTGCTTATCCATCGTTTTGATTCATATCCGACCCCCTATGCATTTTTTGATCATGAAGCGTTAGAAATAACGAAGCGAAATATACAGAACAATAGCTTCGTGCCGACAAATGAGCCAAGAACTTACGAGTCGGTTGCGACAAGCAATTATGTGAAAGTTCGACTAAACGAAAGCCAAACGTTGATTGAATCCATGCGGCAATATAGCGAGAAGACATTAATCGGCGAATATGACGTGATCGCGGAGGAGCACGTTCTAAAACCGAATTCCGAAATATTCCAGATTAAACTATCGGGCAGGGCTAAGATTGTGTGTGGCTAATCCGTGCTCCTCTGCGGTGGTTTTTTCATGCTCCTTAAGAGAGAATTACACTCTTTGCCCGAGTCGGATTTCGACATTTTATGCACGAGATAAAGCGGCTTTTCTGCGGGATAATCAAAATTGTCATTCTGCTTAGCTCACTACATTATGATATATAAGAGTCATACGATAAAAAAATGCTCCAAATGGAGGTAGATTAAACGATGAAACGCTCTACACTTTTATTAAGCGCAATTATCGCAGGGGCAGCCTTGTTCGGTGTTCAGGGTGCGGCAACCGCGTCAGCAGCGGTCCCTTCTAATGTTTCACAGGAAAGCATGGAAGTCATGGGATGCAAACCGAAGAAAGTCGAAGTCAGAAAAACCTACAAGACCGAAACTGAAATTCCAATGCATTATGAGTATGATCGAGGCGGTTATTCAGGCACAATTGATCTCTTCGCTGTTCAAAATAACCCGGACGGCACTTATACAGCCATATATATTGGAATGGTAATCTGCTAGCGAATGCATTGTAGAGCAGTTGAGAAGTAACTTCTCAGCTGCTTTTCTGTTTTGGCACTTGTGAATACGACTGACTGCCATTGTTCATTGTTCTGATATCAAGTGGATCGGAGGTATGGTTTCGCGCGTAGAAGCCGAAATAGACGGTCAGCAAGGCGGTGATCACGACAAAGACCGAGATCAGTCCCGCCGCCGCTTTTGTCTTGTACAGCTCCTGGCCCTTTTTTGCCGTGTACTGCAAATCAAGCATCTTTCCTGTGCGGTTCCCTTCCGTTGGAGAGGGCTTTTTAAGTCCGAAACCCTGCGATGTGGTATAATTTTACCAGGGAATCAAAATCCACAACAAAGGAGTTTGTCGGTGAAGACGGAGGCCAAGATTCGACTGCTATCGCTAGTCGGTATTTTATTCATTACGATTTTCCCGCTGATCGTGAACTCCATATACCTGTTTGCAGGCGGAAAAAGCAGCTCGCATCCCAATTTTATTTATAGCCTTCTATGGGAAGCGCTCTCGCTGAGCTTGCTTTATTTTGTCCTGCATAAACAAGGGCGCAGCTTGAAAGACATCGGTTTTGAATTTCGCAAAACGGATATCTTTCACGGGTTATTGCTTTATCTGGCCTTGTATTTTGTTGTTATTATAGCCGTTACGATCTCCCCAAGTTTTTTGCAGGCTCCCCAAAACGTCGATTTTCTGCGTACGAAAATGACAGTAAGCTATTTGGCATTCATCGTTATCAATCCTTTTTTCGAGGAATTAATTGTACGAGCGTATACCATGACGGAGCTGAACTTCTTGATCAAAAAAGAAGAACTAACCGTTTTGGCCAGTACGATCATTCAAACCTCGTACCATCTGTATCAAGGCTTAATCCCCGCGCTGTATACCGGAATTATATTTTTTATTTTTTCGATTTATTTTGCAAAAACCAGGAAGATCGTTCCTGTCATCCTGGTACACTTACTAATGGATCTGACGGCCATCTCCCAACTGGGGAAATCGTAACCTTGACAATAATCAAATTTATAAAACAGGAGAAGAGAGAATATGAACAATCTAGAGATCCGTGATGAGTTCTGGGGTGTTATCAGGAAAGACCAGGATATTGAATTATATACATGCCGGAAGTGTTTGAAGGGGGGAGAGATCGAGGTTGCTTTCATGCCGGATGAAGACGACCTACAGGAAATCATAGATCATGCCAAAGAAATTTTTATTCTACTAGAAGAGAACGATGTGACGTTTAGAGAGTATGCCGCCAATGAAGTGCTAAATCATTATCGCGAATACATAGTAGACGGAGCCGTTATTACGAAGGGGGAGATGGTGACGCGAATGCAGATCGAGTCTTTTTCCGTCGGTTCGGGGAAAAGCTTTGACTTGAGCTATAACGACGATGGCATTTGCGGCAATCATATCATTATGGTGTTTGTAGATGAACATGGAGAACCATGCGGTGTAGATATAGCAGGATAATAATCGTTAATGCTGATAGCCCCTTTTCTCAAGAAGAGGGGCTCGATCATTGAAAGTACCCAATTGTCTCGTTCAATAGCACATACTCAAGCAAAACAATGGCAAGACATAATAAAATGTACATTCGCAATTTGAAGGTGCCCCATTTATCCTGCCAGTACTTCCCTCTAAAAAAAGAGAGAAAATCAGGAGTAAAAGAATACTTGATCGATTCGTCAAAATCTTCGGGATCGGAAAAAATCAGTCGATAAACGAAACGATACACTGGGAAATTAATCACGACCAAAATAATAATGAATATGGCGTGCCAGTCCATATTACCCCTCCGTTCCTTACAAGTTATATACGAGAAAAAAGAGGGGAGGGTTACGGTCTTCTCCGAAAGGCGTGCCCGGACTGGGGTACATAATTCTACAAACTTCAAACCAAATTTTAGGTATAATACGAATTGTTACCAACCATCGTCCTTAAATTCATTTGTAGGGAGTGATAAGGGTGTCTAATGTATTTTATCAGGATCAAGTTGCTGTTTTGATGTATCATCATGTACACGAAACGGATGGGGGAGGGATTACGATTACCCCTCAATTATTCAGAGAGCAAATTAACCATTTGCGGAACTTGGGGTACCATTTTATTCATTTACATCAATTCAAACATTATTTAAGCGGCAGCTATATTCCACCCAATGCGGTATTACTTACATTTGATGATGGATATGAGAGCGTTTATGAGAACGTGTATCCGTATATAAAGCAACAGCATATTCCGATAGTTAACTTCATCATGACGGAAACCTTGCCCCAGGCAGCGCACTTGCCTCCAACGATGACATTACAGCAGTTATCAATCATGAACAAAGAAACGAATTTGGTTGAAAACCAGAGCCACACGGATGCTTTACATCACAAAACCAACAACGATGACCCTGACGGGGATGCGTACTTCACTTCCAAACTCCCTACTTCAAACGGAACGATCGAAACCGACGAACAATACCATACACGGATTGTAGAAGACGCGAAAAGAAGCAGGCAGCAGCTGCATCCGGTGAATCAACATGCTGTGGATGTCGTAGCCTACCCTTTCGGCATATATACCGATATAGCCATTCAATATTATCAAGAAGGCGGATTTAATTACGGATTTACCATCGTTGAGGAAATGGCGACTCGTCAGGCGGATCCTATGAAAATCCCGCGTATTAACGCAGGCAGCCCTTGGATCACCCCGGGAGATTTGCACGCCATCATTCAAAGTAAAATTGTTTCATAAACGGCGAAAGTGCCTATTTAAACCGTACCCCGCACCAGATATCGTTCAAAGGTGACGGGCAAACCCTCTTGTACGGCGTGTATGTCGAATATCCGCGTACTGCGCATACCATTCGATAGAATGAGGACGCAACCAGTCCGGGTGGATTGTTGGGTCCAGCAAGCTTTCGTTCATAAAACACCTCCGACGAGTTTTCGGGTGAAAGCGCATCAGCTTAAGCGCTTGTCATTCCAACCGCAAAAACTTTAAAGTTCATCTTTTCATAGTACGGCACTAGCTTTTCTTCACAAAAAAATTGCAGATGCAAGTTGTCTTTTCTACAACGCTCCACAAGTAAACGAAAAATTTCGAATCCAATCCCTTTATTTCTATAATCCGTGTGGACCCCCAATCCGCACAAGTAAGCATTGATCACCCCATCGGAAACGATTCTGCCAGTACCAATTAAGCAATTTTCATGGTATGCATAGATAGCGTACCAGCTTTGTTTCATGGCAGTAAGCAGCTGTTCTTTATTTAGCTGTAAATATTTATTCCAATCAAGATTCTCATACAGCTCGTATATACTGTCTTCTGTCGTTAATTCTGTAGTGTACCGTATTTCCATAAGACGGTCTCCTTCCTTTTTCAGCCAATCTTGCCGCCGTTACAAAACAATGGGATGTTGCATCCAATCTTCGATCGTATCCCTGATCTCATCCCTATTTTTGGAGTGTTTTTCGCGAAGCACTTCCCAATGCTCATTGACTTGTACCAGTCTATATTGACCGGCGATCCGACTATCTGGATACCATCCCAAGTCAATGATGAGTCAAGCAAGCGATCTTCTGACTAACGCGGCTCTTTTTATGCTTTCTTTTGTCCAAGGAGGAGCTTTGGGATGATTCATAATTTCCTCGCAGGTCATCCAGTGTACGGCTTCAACCTCATCAGGACTCTTGCGATGCGCTGCACCTCTATCATATTCACATAGGAAGACCATATTTATAACGTTGGCCCCATCATCCGTCACGAAGGAGGAACTGTATACAAAAGTAACAGCATCTTTTATCTCAATGCCGATCTCTTCGTAAAGTTCTCGTTTTACCGTCCGCTCCAGGATTTCAAGCGAATTTCCTTCAACGTCTACTTTCCCGCCTGCAAGAGATAAAGTACCACCGGCATGCTCTTCTTTCATACTTCGTGTAATCACAAGCCATTTATCATCCCTGCAGACTGCACCTTCTACGTTAACAATGAACATGGCGTCACGTCCCTTTAAGGTTGTATCCGGAGGTGCCCCCGGTAGAGGCCGTATCCGGTAGGTCCTGAATCTGCCGCGGCAATTGCGGTGGACACCTGCAATATTATACTATACGTTAATGAAATGTAAGATGTATCATTCATGGGAACACGTCTGAGGAGGTCTTCTCATGAGCATGACATCTTTTCTTATATATTGTGTTATTGTAACATTTACACCCGGGCCTACGAATATTGCTTTATTATCTATCGCGCAGAATGCCAGGAGAAAAGAGGCTTTCTGATACATCTGGGGAGTGACTGCCGCCTTCGGCGTGCTGCTTGCGGCTTCAGTGATGTTAAACAATGCGCTTGCAGCGGTCATGCCCAAAATTTTGGCTTTTATGCAGATTATAGGCTGCATGTATATCCTCTACCTTGCATACCAAGTATACAAAATGGATATATCGGGGGATAGCACGAAACAAGCTGCTACCTTTATGACCGGATTCCTCATGCAGTTTGTAAATCCCAAGGTGTGGCTGTTTACCATGACGGTCATTCCAAGCTATGTTATGCCCTATTACAAATCGCAGCTTGTATTATCGATATTTGTACTGGTGATAACCATTGTTGCTTTTTTAGCCTTAGTCACGTGGGTCATTTTCGGTATGGTGTTCAAGAGATTTTTACAGAAGCACCTCAAGATGACCAATATCATATTAGCGCTATTATTGGTTTATTCGGCAATAGAGGTGTCCGGTATCATTGAGATTGTGAAGAGGTGAGTGGGTGTGGACAAATTTGTATATAAAAAATCAGTAGGGGTTACGGCATTATCCGCAAGCTTTAGCGATTTTGAATACAAAAAGCACAGCCATGAAGAGTATGCTTTGGGCGTAACCTTGCGTGGGGTTCAGCAGTATAACCTGGATGGCTGCTTTCAGTCGTCCTATCGAAACGGGGTTATGCTTTTTAACCCGGAACAGGTCCATGACGGAAGGGCGCAGGATAAGACGGGGATTGATTACGTCATCGTTTATATCCATCCCCAACTTTTTTTAGAGATGCTTGAAAAAAAGGATGTCGTGCTGTTCTCTTCTCCTGTTGTTTATAATCGCAGACTGCAGCAAAGCATATTGAACCTGGTTCATGCGATATTCAGCAATAAGGCTGAATCTTTGTGCAACGAGCTGCTCTTGGCTCTGGCGGACAACTTTTCTCAAACGGACATGAGTTATGTATTCAAAAAAAATAATGCTCTTATGAAGAAAGCAAAGGAAATGATATACTTCAGTCTGGACCATGTGCTAAAGCTGGATGATATTTGCAGAGAGTTGGATATGTCCAAATTTCAGTTTATCCGGGCCTTTAAAGCGGATACGGGAATTTCTCCGTATCAATTTTTCTTAAACTGCAAAGTCGAGCATGCCAAGCGGCTGATCGAAAAAAACAAGGATATTTACGCGGCGGTAACGGAATGCGGATTTGTTGATTTATCGCATTTGAACAGGCACTTTAAAAGTATGTATGGCATAACGGCGTTTGAGTATATGTCAGGGATAAGCTAAGGTATTAAATTTTTAGAACGCATGCTTCGCAAAGGGTGCGAAATAATGGAATACAAAAAAAAGAGCCTCCTTTTCAGGAAGTTCTCTTTACCATGAACTCATTATCGAGTTTTTATACTTTGGAAAATAAAGACATGATGCGGCTTGCGGCTTCTTTGTATCCGCCGGCGTTGCGTAAGGAATCCCCGATCTGCTTAGCGTGCTTTTTATAAGAAGGTTCGTTCAACACTTGCAACAAAGCGGACTTCAGAGCTGCAGGCGTAAGCTGACTCCGAT
Source organism: Paenibacillus ehimensis NBRC 15659 (assembly GCF_004000785.1). Classification (GTDB taxonomy): domain Bacteria; phylum Bacillota; class Bacilli; order Paenibacillales; family NBRC-103111; genus Paenibacillus_G; species Paenibacillus_G ehimensis. Next base: position 72,262 of record NZ_BILX01000031.1, read on the forward strand.
CTAAAACCAGACCGGCTCCCAGCTTTTCTACCCGCTTCGCCACAATGGGTTGATCGGAGCTTAATGGAATCATGACTAGCGGCACATCATAATATAAAGCCTCGCTTGTACTGTTCATCCCGGCATGTGTAATAAAAGCGTCGGCTTGCTGAAGCACTTCCAATTGGGGAACATACGGCATCGCCATGAAATTCGGAGGAATGCTGTTTCCCAGCGAGCCCAGATGGGTATCTTTACCGTAAGATAACACAAATTGAGCCGGGATATCTTGAAAGGCTTCAAAGCAAAGCTTGTAAAATTCCAAATCTTTGGTCAAAATACTGCCCATGGAAATATATACGACTTTATCATATTGAGAGCGAAGTTGTTCAAGCGGAAAAGAAGGGGCATCAAGTCGTGGTGTAATGGAAGGTCCGATAAATAAATAGCTATCGTCAAGCTTATCGGCATCGGGTTGGAATTCACGGCTTGTAAATACAATCTTTAAGTGACCATACTGGCTGGTAATATCTTCAATGGCCGGTAAAGCCACGTTATATTCCCTGGCGATGCTTTGTGCCGTCGTCGCGACTCTTTCATAAAGAGCTTCCACATCTAAATCACCTGCATCAAACACTTCTACCATGCGGCTTAGCGGCTCGGTGAAAGCAAAGTTTGTCACGGAACAGACCGTGGGGATCCCCAGCTTTTCCCCTAAAATAGCCCCTCCCCAACCGAACAAGGAGTCAAAAATCAAGTAGTCAAAAGAATCGTTCTCTGTCTGTCTTAAGATTTCTGGGAGATGGAGTTCAATAATGCCTCGCAGCATAAAGTCAGTGAAGTGAAGCGGGTGCTTAAATTCGGTCGGATTAAAACCAAGCTCTCGAAATACTTGTTCATCCAGTTGATAAGCCCGAAATTGTGCGCCGGTCTGGGCAAGCCTGGCCCGATATTCTTCCAAGCACATATAGACGACTTCTTCTCCGTTGTCGACCAGCTGCTTCACCAATCCTAAGGTAGGATTAACGTGACCTTCCGCTGAAATCGTTACAAACAGTACGCGTGCCATTTACCAAACCTCCAATATAATACTAAAATAGAATGTAATACCATTTCATTATAGATGAGGGCTAACGCAGGATCAAGCGGCGTTGCTACAGGTTACGCTGAGTACAAAGAATAAGGCCCTTGCTTCTCCACGACCACAACCTGGCAAAAAACGCCGGGGTGTGGTTCTTTCTTTTCCCTCCTTATCTGTGCCATCATGAAGATGGGGGCGATGAACCATGTTTAACGACTTCAAGGTCACGGAAGAACGGCCGGTCTATATCCAGGTGAAAGATTACTTGAAACGTCTGATTATTAAAGGGGCTCTGCAACCCGATCAGAAGCTTCCCTCCACCCGCGAGCTCGGCTTGCTGCTCTCCGTCAGCCGCAACACCGTTATTTCCGCTTACGCCGAGCTGGAGAACGATGGCTTTATCTATGCCGTTCAGGGAAAAGGCAGCTATGTTGCAGCCGTTTCCCCATCCCCGGTTGCCGCCGCTCCATTCTGCGAAATCGATTGGCCATCGCGCATAAACGGATATGCGCGGCAAGCCGTAGAGCTGGACCGAATGAAACGCGGCATCCGCGCGGAGAAAAACGTGATTTCCTTCACCAGCATTGCGCCCGATGAGAAGCTGTTCGATCTGGATAATGTAAAGCGCGCTTTTCTTGACCGTATGGCGATCGAGGGGAACGTTCTGCTAAATTACGGCTACGCGAAAGGCTATAAGCCGCTTATTGATTATTTGTTGAAATATATGGAGCATAAAGGCGTCGATCTGAGCGGGAAAGATATGCTGATCACGAGCGGCTTCACGGAAGCGTTCGACATCGTCCTGTCCGCTCTGCGCAGGAAAGACGGCGGAGCGGTCATTTGCGAAAACCCGACCCACTACACCGCGATCCAAAACTTGAAACTGAACGGTTTCGACATTACCGGCATTCCGATGGAGCATGACGGCATCAATCTGATCGAGCTGGAACGCGCATTAACGGAACGGGCATACGATTGCGCATATTTTATACCGTCCTACCATAATCCTACCGGTATCGTCACGTCCCCCGTGAAAAGATTGGCGATCATGCACCTTATGGCCCGTCACGGTATCCCGGTCATCGAGGACGGTTTTAACGAAGAACTGCGTTATTCGGGCTCGCACGTTTCCCCATTAATCGCAACAGCCGGACATGGAAACGGCGTTGTTTATCTCGGGAGCTTCTCCAAAGTGCTTTTCCCCGGCCTCCGGGTAGGCTGGGTGCTGGCGGACCGGCGGCTGATCGATTACTTGGAAAGCATTAAACGGGCTCGCAGCATTCACACCTCGACGTTCGATCAATCGGTGCTTTATCAATATCTTCATAACGGCAACCTCGAGAAATATTTGAAAAAGGCCCGCTCCGAATATAAACGAAAATACGAGTGGACGAAGCTTTGCTGCGAAACGCATCTCCCTTATAAACGACTCTCGGGAGATGGGGGGCTGCATTTGTTTGTCGAATTCGATGAGGATTTCGATACGACGGCGCTGCTTAGCGCATGTTCCGGGCAAGGCGTCATTTTTACGCCGGGGGACATGTTTTACACCGACGGCGGGGGACGGCATACAATGCGGCTCGGATTCTCAAGAGTGACATATGAAGATATCGAGAGAGGGCTTGAAATCATCGGCCGGACGGCCAAACAACTTATGGGATAACGAGGTGCGGATATGAAAGTTGGCGTTATTATGGGAGGCGTATCGTCTGAACGCGAAGTCTCATTCATGACAGGCAAGCAAATGATCGAGCATCTGGACCGAAGCAAATACGATCCGGTTCCGATCGTTCTTACAAAGCCGGAAGATCTTGTCGGCATGACGGAAGGAATCGATATCGCGCTGCTTGCGCTGCACGGCGCTTACGGCGAGGACGGCACGATCCAAGGGATGCTGGAGACGCTCGGCATTCCGTATACGGGCAGCGGCGTCCTGTCGAGCAGCTTGTGCATGGATAAGGATCTGAGCAAAAGATTGCTGAGGGCCGAAGGAATCCCTACGCCCGATTGGCTCTGTTTGACCGGAATGGACGAAGATACGCTCGAAGCTGTCGAAGAGCATCTAGGCTATCCGGTCTTCGTAAAGCCGAACCACGGCGGTTCTAGCATCGGCATCCAAATAGCAATAGACCGCAATTCGCTTCGTACGGCCGTCCGGGATGCTTTCCGCCGGGATCAATCGATCGTTGTGGAACAGCATGTTAAAGGCGACGAACTGACGTGCCCCATACTAAACGGCGAGCTTCTGCCGATTGTCGGCATCCGTCCGGTTCATTCCGGATGGTTCGATTATCAGGCGAAGTATGTAGAAGGCGCAGCGGACGAACAGGTTATCGTTTTGCCGGCCGAGCTGGAGGCCCGGGTGCGCGAAACGGCGCTCGCTTGCTATCGCCTTCTTAAATGCAGCGTCTATGCTCGTATCGATATGATCCTTAAGGACGGGATCCCTCATGTGCTTGAAGCCAACACTTTGCCCGGCATGACGGCCACCAGCCTTTTCCCCGCAAGCGCACAAGCCGCAGGTATACCATTTGATAGGCTGTTGAGCCTTATTATCGAATATTCTCTGAAAGAGCGAAACAAGAACGGACGGTGATTTGCCATGAGCAATGAATACTTAGCGCAGCGCGTTCGGGATATTCCGCCATCCGGCATACGTGCCTTTTTTGAACTGGGTGAAGGGCACAGGGATACGATCCCGCTCGGTGTTGGCGAGCCGGATTTCGTAACCCCGGAACACGTTCGGGCAGCCTGCATTCGCGCATTGAATGAAGGAAGAACGAAGTACACCCCGAATGCCGGCCTGCAAGAGCTGCGTGAAGAAATTGCTGCGTATCTGCACAATAGCTTTGGGCTCCGCTATGAGCCCGCAAACGAGGTGCTCGTAACCGTCGGTACGAGCGAAGCGGTCGATTTAGCGCTTCGCGCCTTTTTGGAACCAGGCGATGAGGTGCTTATTCCTGCTCCAGGTTATATCGCCTACGCCCCAATCGCCTGTTTGCACGGGGGTCAAGTTGTCGAGGTTAAGACGGCCCCGGAAGAACGGTTCAAGCTGACTGCGCGGGCGCTGGCCGAGGTCTTGACACCTCGCTCGAAGGTGCTTGTTGTAAATTTCCCGAATAACCCGACGGGCGCGGTTATGACGGAGGAAGATTGGCTGCCGGTAGCGGAGTTGGTCGTCAGGAACGACCTGATCGTCATTTCGGACGAGGTTTACGCTGAGCTTACTTACGGAGCGCGGCATGTAAGCATCGCTTCGCTTCCGGGCATGAAGGAGCGGACGATCGTGATTAACGGATTTTCCAAGGCGTTTGCGATGACGGGATGGCGTATCGGCTATGCCTGCGGCGGCCGGGAGCTTATTGGCGGCATGCTCAAAATCCATCAATACACGGCGATGTGCGCTCCTGTTCTCGGCCAAATCGCCGCCGTCGAATCGCTGCGGAACGGGCTGGAAGCGAAGGAAACGATGAAGGCCGCCTTCGACGAGCGCAGGCGGATGTTCGTCAAAGGATTGAGAGAAATCGGACTGCCCTGCCATGAGCCGCAGGGTGCCTTCTATGCTTTCCCTTCGATTGCGCACACAGGGCTAAATTCCGAGCATTTCGCCCAGCTGCTTCTAAAGGAAGCGGGAGTTGCCGTCGTTCCGGGCCATGTTTTCGGAACAGGAGGAGAAGGGCATATCCGATGTTCATATGCGGTTTCGGCGCAGCTGCTTGCTGAAGCGCTTGAGCGCATGGAACGGTTCGTGTGCGTACTGGAAAATAGCGAGGCTGCCCATAGATCATTGCTATAACAACGAACTTAATGTCATGGGATCCCACGGATGGGAGCTTGTATCTTGTTTTGGCATTGCGAGATATACTAAATCATTGAAAAATTCGAGTGCTCAGATGCATTATTTCTTACAAAGGATGAGACATGGAGTCCAGATACACAAGTTGCTATAATGGATTTAGATGATGTAGAAGAGTGTACAGATGAAGAGTTAATTGAAGCTTTTTTATACTATTACGAGAATGATGCTTTTAAAGAAATGAAATAATCTTACATCGGGTTTACATATGATTAAAAAGATTCGGCATATCCAACGGATACATAGGATGATTGATCATAAAACGATGACTTCATAGGGAGTGCTAACAAGTGAAGACAGAAATGGGCGAGTTAATTGTGGGGGCATATCTAAAGCAAATTGAAGGCTGTGACTTTATAGAATATAATGCTCGACCTAGAGGAGGCGGGTTAAAGGGATTAGATGAGCTGGATGTAATAGGAATGAATTTCGAGACTAACACGGCTTATCTGTGTGAAGTAACCACCCATCTTTTAGGCGCTCTATACGTAGATAATAAAACAACGGTCGAAAGGATTGCTAAAAAACACTTAAGACAAAAAGATTACGCAGAAACCTACTTAAAAAATTTCAAATACATAAGATACATGTTCTGGAGTCCCTATGTGCCTGTTGGTTATATTACCACTGGATTATCGGAATTACCGGATCTAGAGCTAATCATCAATAAAGAATATACAAAAAAAATAGACGAATTACGAGAGATTGCAAGAAGAACTACTAATGATTCGGGGAATGATTTTTTTAGAGCGCTACAAATCTTGGAACATTTAAGATAAAGATAGAGCTAAATTACACGTATCGTTTTTATAGCGGAAGATAAAGGGGGTATGGAAAGTATTTGATGAAACGGCAGCACAGCTGAAAATCGTATTCGGTAAATAAATTCCTAAAGTGAAGATTTTGCTATGGACGATAATTTCTTGTCTTGGGAGAAATACAACTGTGATCAGGGGAATCGACAGTTCTGGCTAAATTAAAGTGGTCACAGCCTGATATAAAAAATAGGGCTAATTGGCCGAGGGGGACCGTTCTCGAACCCGCTAACCAAGGCAATCGTGAAGTTCATGTGCAAATTAAATTTCTTATCGATAACGCACCGCATCATGTTTTAGTAACTGGAAATACATTCGTTTTCTTTGATAAGTCGGCTGAGGGTGTAGTAATTACTCCAGATGAATTGCGTAGTAGAGAAGGATCCTGATGTATCTACAGATTCCTTGGAT
>NZ_BILX01000032.1 GCF_004000785.1 Paenibacillus ehimensis NBRC 15659
AAACAAGCCGCAATCCTCCGGTCGGAGACATTGCGGCTTGTTTGATATAGCAGCTTACCGAAAACGCGGACACCAAGTTTAAATTGCGATTAGTTTCTTGATCTTGTCCTCCAACTCGTCCGGAGGCAGCACATGAATGACTTCCTTTAATCGCCCTTGCCGGTCGATGAGGAAGCTTGTCGGGACGAACAACAGCCGGTAGGCCTCTGCCGCCTCACCGCTCGTATCCAGCAGCACCGGGAATGAAAATTCCGCTTGCTTGACAAAGCGCCGGACCGCTTCCAATTCATCCCCTCTGGTCACATTGACCGCATAAAGATCGAATTGCCCCTTGTAACGGTCGTACACCTGCTTTAGCGCAGGGGCTTCTTCACGGCACGGTCCGCACCACGACGCCCAGAAATTTACCATCAGCGGCTTGTCCCGCACCCCGCCGACCTTATATTCTCCTCCGTCCAGTCCTTTCAGGGTGAACGCAGGCACCGGCGATTCCACCTTTAATTCCGGCCGGCACGCTGCCGAAACCGATAATTGCCGGTCAATCCGGAAACTCTGAAATAACGCAAGCCCCGCCAATACCAAGGCGAATCCGAACATCAGCCCTTTTCGCTTCATCGTCTCTCTCCTGTCCATAGGCTTGTTTACGTTCCCAGTATTCCCAATTTGCCGGAAAACGTTACTAGCCGGTCGTCTCCGCTGGATAAAGCCGGAAAGCATGGCGCTTACCATGAAAGGGCACATTAAGTTTACGATTTGGTTATTAGCGGAGGTTTATATAGCTATGGAGAAAGCAAAAACGAAAAAGCTGCGGATCGCGTTCGAGAGCGATATCGACTATTCCACTACAAAGGATGAGCAAACCGGCAAAAACAACCAAAAAGAGGACAAACCAGAGTCCAAGGGACTCATTTGGGAATTTATCGCCATCGCCAGCGTACCGCTTGTACTTGTGCTCGGCAACTCGATGCTTGTTCCCATTTTGCCGGATATGCAGGAGCGACTCGGCATTTCTCAATTTCAAAGCAGCTTGGTCATCACGCTGTTTTCCGTCACGGCCGGCCTTGTGATTCCGATTGCCGGGTATTTGTCCGACCGTTTTTCCCGCAAAGCGATCATGATTCCCTCGCTGATCATTTATGGAGGCGCCGGGATATTAGCCGGCTTGGGGGCCGTATGGAATTCGTATACGGTGATTATCGCAGCGCGGGCAATTCAGGGGATGGGCGCGGCGGGAACGGCTCCGATCGCGATGGCTCTTGCAGGGGATTTGTATAAAGAAGGCACGGAGAGTAAAGCATTGGGGCTGACGGAAGCATCGAACGGCACCGGCAAAGTGGTCAGCCCGATTCTCGGCTCGCTGCTTGCACTCATTGTTTGGTATGCGGCTTTTTTTGCTTTTCCGGTCTTCTGCCTGTTATCTTTGCTTGCCGTCATGTTTCTGCTTAAGGAGCCCAAGAAGGAGCAAGCCCCGCCTAAGCTCGGCGAGTACCTTCGGAATATCGGCGCCATTTTGAAGCAAAAGGGACGCTGGCTCATCACTTCGTTTTTTGCCGGCTCTATGGCGTTGTTCGTCTTGTTCGGCGTCCTATTTTATTTATCGGACATTCTGGAAGTAGCCCCTTATCATATCGACGGGGTGATGAAAGGGCTCGTCCTCGCCATCCCGCTGCTCGGTATGGTAGTCACATCGTATACGACCGGCTCGCTCATCAAAAAGAACGGCACCCTGATGCGCTGGCTTATCAATATCGGTCTTGTCCTTATGACCGTCTCGCTCGGTTTTTGCATTTGGTTCTATAATAAAAGCATTTATGTATTTATCGGCCTGCTGACCTTGAGCAGTATTGGGACCGGCTTGCTTCTGCCCTGCTTAAACACGATGATTACCGGCTCCGTCCAGCGGGAGCAGCGGGGCATGATCACATCTTTATACAGCAGCTTGCGTTTTCTGGGCGTGGCCTTCGGTCCTCCGTTGTTCGGGTGGATGATGGACAAGTCGCATCAAACCGTGTTCATTACCGTTACGTCTATGTCGCTTCTGACGTTAATCCTTGCCTTCTTCTTCATTAAACCGCAAGGGAAAATCGGGGGATAAAAAAAGGGGCGGGAAGGCGGAGAAATGTAGTATAATGGCGCAAAAGACAATGGTTTGACAAGCATGACAATCTTACCTTGATCGAAAGGCGCCTCTTCCGATGGATCGTTTGCAGATTCGAATTCACCGACAAGCATGGTCCGATATGATCGGCCACAGCCTTGAAGCGATGCCGCGCGAAGCGTGCGGCCTTCTTTTTGGCTGCCTGTCTTCGGCAGGCACTCCTGGAGCCTTAACCTATGTGCCGGTCTCCAACGCTGCGGCAAATCCGCTGCACAGCTTCGAGCTGCACCCGCAGGAGCTTGTCCGGGCCTTGTACGGCGCAGCCGGAAAGCAAGAACTGATAGGGATCGTTCATTCCCACCCTCGTACGGCTCCTTATCCTTCGGAGCATGACTTAGCAACGTTATGGCATACAATACCGAGTCACTGGATCGTTTCGTTGCGCGATCCGTCTTTGCCCACGGTTAAAGCCTTCGCCTTTCGGAAAAGGCAGCAGGAGGATTTTCGCCTTGAAGCGATCTCATATGAAATCGTTATGGATTGACTTGCTTTAATGATGGCTCAAATGCGCATACAAATCTCCTAACGTCTGCACGTCCTTCGACGTGATTTCGGGCATCAGCCTGCTCCATAAATGAGCCGTCATCCGGGCATCCTCAAGCGCGTGATGGCGCTTCGTCACTTCGATGCCGTACAGGTCGAGCAGCGTATCCAAATCGTATCTTTTCAGCTTGGGGTGCAGCCATTTGGCAATCATCATCGTATCGAGCAGACGGTGGTTCAAGTTCACTTTTGACGTCCGCCAGAGCGCCGCATTCAAAAAATGCTTATCGTGACCCGAACCGTGTGCAACCAGCACCTTCTGCTGAACGAATTCCAAAAAACCGCGAAGCGCGTGCAGCAAATCCGGCGCAGCCGCTGCCTGCTCGTTCGTAATTCCCGTTAGTTTTTCGATTTCCCCGGGGATGCTTCTCTTCGGATTGACAAGAGTGTAGTACGTGCTTTCTTCCTTTACCTCGGTCCCGGTGACGGATATGGCCCCGAATGAAATAATTTCATCCCCGTTATACGGCGAAAAACCGGTCGTTTCCAAGTCGAAAACGACCAGTTCCATCGTGCTTAGAGAAATCTCATACAATGAATTTTTGCGCTGTTCCTTCATGATGGAGCGGATAAACGCCATCTGCTGCGCGCTTTGCGCATCGAACATCGACGTGATCGCCGGAGTAAGCCCGCCCATTTTATACAGATGCCACATCCGGCCGGCCGGCCGCATATCCTTCATAAGCCGATCACCTAACCTTTGTTTATCTCCTTCTGAATACTTTTCTTGACGTACTTCTGCAAATCCGTCCCGATGCGGAGGCACTGCTTCAGCTCCGTCACCCGTTCTTTCGTCAACTGGTCTGCGGTCAGCTTGCCACGGGTCACATATCGGCCCTCCTCGATCTGATAAGGAGCCATAGACCGCAGCTTCAAAGCCAGCGTCAGAGCCTCCAGCCAATCATGGCCGATCTCTTCCGAAACGTGTCCGCCCGCGATCAATGCCGTTATTCGCTCCTCGGTAGACGAATGGCGGATCCCCGCTTCAACCGCCAACAAGCGGATTCCGTTGACAATCGGGATATATGCGCCGTACTTCACATCGACCCCGCCGGCATCCTCGCCGTACCGCTCTTTGATCAGTTGTCCGAATACGCCGATCGACACTTTATGATGCAGCGTATTGCGCAGCATATGCTCCAGCATGGCCGGACGGTCCGCGGTATACCGGTAGATTTCCTCGACAAGTGCGCGGCCAAGCGACTCATCCCCGTAAACCGCACGAACATCGGCTGTGATTAACAAATATCTGACATGCTCCCAGTCCGGCTCCCGCATCCATTCGTTGACCATCCGGCAGTAATCCTGCAGCGGCTTGCGCCATTGCACGTTGGTGCAGATGACCCGGCCGTGGCAAGGCGGATACCCGATCGTCTCCAAGCCTTCCGTAATACGGGCCGCCAATTCGGCGAAGTAACGATCCGCCCGTATGCGCTCATCCGCCGATGAAGGATCCGCGTAGATCAACCCATTGTCTTGATCGCTCCACAACGTCTGCTCTCTCCGCCCTCCGCTGCCGAACAGCAGGAACGCATAAGGAAGCGGAGCAGCTTCCCCCCGTTCTTCCTTCAGTTGCTCCTCGGCCAGCGCAATGACGCGGCGGATTAACGCATCGTGGTATTCGTTGACCTCCCGGTTCCATTCCAGCACTTCGGCAAAAAGGAGGCGCCGCCCGAACTCCTCGTTAACTTGATCCCGAAGCGTCCTCAGCTTCTGCAAGCTCCGGACCCGGGACGTTTCCCATCGAAACCTTTCAAGTGCGAGACAGTCCATGACGACATCCCCTTCAGCTTTTTCGCTCTATACTGTGGTAGCTGCGCTGCCATGCGCCGCTTTCTTCATTTGCTCCGGGTACCCGTAAGTCCCGTGTTCAGACAAATCCAAACCGACGATTTCTTCTTCCTCCGTTACCCGAAGGCCGATCGTGACTTTGATCAGGTACAAAATGACGAAGGACAGAATCAGGACAAACAGGAAGGCGCCGAAAAGGCCAAGCGCTTGCACCCCAAGCTGCTCCAAGCCGCCGCCGTAGAACAAACCGGCTTTCCCCACCCCTACTTTCGCCGCCAGCTCCGGCGTTGCGAATAGTCCCGTCGACAACGTTCCCCAAATGCCCGCTATCCCGTGAACGGAGAAGGCATAAATCGGGTCGTCGACGCCCGCTTTCTCAAACCATTGCGCCGTGAAGAAGGTCAGGATACCCGAGATCGCCCCGATAATGACGGCGTCGCGCGGAGTAACGAAAGCGCAAGCCGCGGTAATGGCCACAAGGGCGGCCAACACGCCGTTCAGCATGCTGGGAATATCGGCCTTGCCGAAGTACATCCAGGAAACGATCATAGCCGCTACCGCGCCAGCCGATGCCGCAAGATTCGTCGTTAATGCGATATAACCGAAGAAGCCGTCGTTCATCGCGCTCAGCGTCGAGCCCGGGTTGAAGCCGAACCAGCCGATCCAGAGAATGATCACGCCGAGAACCGAGAGAACTTGGTTGTGCCCGGGAATCAAATTCGGCGTTTTATCCTTATTATACTTGCCGATCCGCGGCTTAAGCAGCAGTGTAGCGACAAGGGCAGCCGTTGCGCCTTGCAAGTGAACGACCGTGGAGCCTGCAAAATCCTGCATCCCGATTTGAGCGAGCCAGCCGCCTCCCCAGACCCAATGCGCGACGATCGGATAGATGATGACCGTGAACAACGTGCCGAAAATGAAATAGACCGCAAGCTTGCCGCGTTCGGCAAAACCGCCCCAAGCAATCGCGAGCGATACCCCGGCGAACGCCAGCTGGAACAAGAACTTGATGGCGATCGGTACGTCCGACGCGGATAGAGACCCGAAGGCGGCTTTGGCCTGCTCCTCCGTCCCGTCCACGAAGAAGCCGGTCGTCCCGAAGAAGCTGTTGCCGTCCCCGAAAGCTAAGCCGAAGCCGACAGCCCAGAAGGCGATAGCGCAAAGGCCGAAAGTCAATACGGTCTTGCCTGCGACGTGGCCGGCGTTTTTCATCCGGGTGGAACCCGCTTCCAGCAGCGCAAAGCCCGCTTGCATGAAGATGACGAGAATCGCTGCCAGCATAACCCATACCGCATCGATTGCGCCTTGAAGCTGGGCGGGTGTCGCTTCGTCCGCAGCGAATGCCAGGCCTGCAGGTAACAAAGCTGACATAATCGCCGCGGAGAAAAATAACCTTTTAAACATTTCGACCACTTCCTTCGTTAATGTTAGTTTTTATAACATATACTGAAATTTATATTGTCATTATATACACGCGTCACCATTTTGACAATAGGATTTTCGTTAATAAACCATAAATTACGAAATATATTCTAACATTATCCATGCATAATTCGGATTTTAGCGCCTTCTTCGATGATATTTATGAATTTTACGTCATATAAAATGACGTAACAACTCGATCTCCGATAAATTTCAGGCCATCGGAGCAGCCTTTCCCCTTCGGTGAAAGCGTAACGTTTGACTGTATGGTTTGGATTCAGTATCATGAATACAAGAGCACCTATTCCAGTATCTATATAAATGAGGTGACATGAGATGGGGAGATGAAGCTTTACAAAATCGGCGAGTTGGCTCGCTTATCGGAGGTCAGTCCAAGAACGATCGATTACTATACAAAGCTCGGGCTGATTCAACCGGAGAAAAGATCCGATACGAATTATCGGTATTACAGCGATGAAACCTTAGCGCGCCTGAAACGTATTGAAAGTATGAAGAGGGAGAAGTATACCTTAGAGGAAATCAAGGCTAGCCTGATGCAATGGAACAAAGTTAGCCAAGACGAAATAGTGACAGATAAGCTGACATCTTTGCAACTTTTAATAAAGCAGCTTGAGAAGGAAGCGAAGGAAGTCGGACCGATGCTTGAAAAGCTGAAGCCGTCGCAATTGAAGAACCTGAACAAAATTCTCACGCAGCCCACGGCTGCATGCATCGAGGCTTTATTGTTGCTGTTAGGTAAAGGCCCTCTTTCCTAATCGAAACCTAATCACAAACGGAGGAATGGATCGATGTTTTTTCACCCTATGGATTTCCTAATTATCATTGCGTTCATACTCTCCATTTGGGCGCAGTTCCGGGTCAAAGGAACGTTCAACAAATGGTCCGAAGTGCCCGTGCAATCCGGTATGACGGGATACGAAGCGGCCCGCCGCATGCTGGATTCCAACGGATTGTATGACGTTCCGGTCGAGCCGATTCCCGGCGCGCTGACGGATCACTACGATCCGATCGCCCGCACCGTACGGTTGTCGGAGCCGGTTTATTACGAAAGCACTATCTCGGCCGTATCGGTCGCTTGCCACGAGGTCGGTCACGCCATTCAGCATAAGGTGAATTACCCGATGCTCGTAGCCCGCCACCGGATGTTCCCGGTCGTGAACATCGCTTCCGGCATTGCGCCGCTGCTCTTGATCGCAGGCTTTTTGTTCCAGTGGACCGGATTGCTTGGACTTGGAATTATTTTCTTCTCTGCCGCCGTCGCTTTCCAGCTCGTGACCTTGCCGGTGGAGTTTAACGCCAGCAACCGGGCCCGCGACTTGATGGTCGCCGAAGGCTTTATCACCAACGATGAAGAACGAGGCGTAGCCAAAGTACTTAACGCCGCTGCGCTTACTTATGTAGCCGCTGCGTTGATCTCGCTGCTCGAGCTGATCAAGTATATTATGATTTTCACCAACCGAAGCGACGATTAAGCCCCAAACCGAACGTGAAAGCCGCCGGACCTGCTCCTCCTTGGAGTGATCCGGCGGCTTTTTCATGAGCTGTTATCCCCCCTGCAGGGTGTCCATCGTCGGTTCGAACCACAGATCCCGAAACCTGACCCAACCGAGCGCGTTCAAAGAAACGTTTCTTAAGGAAGGATGGAATACGGTGCGCTGCGTATGATGGAACAGAAATAATACGTAAGCCTGGTCGGTTACAAGCTGCCGCAGCCGGTTCAAATAGGTGCTGCGCGTGATCGGGGAGCCCTCTTGATACAGGCGCTCGATGATGAAATCGGTCTGCTGCTTCAACTCGTCCCCCAAATGCATCCGAACGACACAATTGTCCGCGAGAAACAGCTCGATTACCGCAAGCTCAACATCATGATCCAGGACGTTGCGGTTAAAGGTGAAATGCGAGCCTCGTACCTTTTCCTCCCTTTCCGGCGTTCCCCAGACCACTTCGCTCAGCTTTACCTTTATGCCAATCTCGCCCAGTTGGATCTGTAAGTTCTCTGCGTACTCCTTGTGATGGGATGAATGCACTAGCAGAAGTTCCTCTCCATCATACCCGCTTTCCGCCAACAGCCGTTTGGCAAGTAGCGGATCATATTGCTCATCCGTATCGCTAGGCTCCCGGGATTCCTCGTAGAACCATTTGGCGAACGTGACATCTCCCGGCGAGCTTGACGGCACCAGAAGCTTACGGTCGATCCCATGCACGACGGCTTTTCGAAAAGACAGCTTCTGCTGCGGTCCCGGCAAGTTTAAATTAAACGTGAAAAAACTGCAATCCCGTCCGATCGTCTGTATCGTCTGCCAGTTTTCCGGCAGCTCTTCCGTCGTATCGCATTGGTGCCGCATCATATAGTTCGGCGGCTGAAGATGACTCGCTTTTCTCGTTAACTCGGGCGTATACCAAATTTCGATCCGGTCCAGGTGTGCCCGCCGCTCAAAATAACGCGGGAACGCCTCCAATACGAGCATATTATCGTCATTTTGGACGACACGGAAAGGTCCGGTGCCGACCGGCCTCCGGCGGAACGCATCCCCAAGCTCCGTCACCGCATCCTGCGGAACAATCGAAGCCCGGTCGTAGCTCAAATGATGCAGGAAGAGAGGATTAGTCCGCCGCAAATGGATGCGTATCGCGTAGCTGCCGATCGTTTCGATGCGCTCCACATCCGCAAACAGCCACCGAAACGGGGAGCCCAACTCTTTGCTGTTATGACGTTCAATCGAATATTTGACGTCCTCCGAGGTCATTTCTCTCCCGTGATGAAAGAATACCCCTTTGCGCAAATAAAACGTCCATTCCTTGCCGTTGTTCCCGTTGGTCCAGTAGTGCGCTAGCCCGCCCTCGATTTTACCGGTCTTCGTATTCATTCGGACGAGCACGTCAAAAATTTGCTGTACCATATGACATTCTACGACAAAGGTGATAAAAGCAGGGTCCAGGCAAGCAATCCGCTTGGAATACGGAAGCCGCAGCGTGTCCGTCAGCGTATCGTTCTTCACCTCGGGGCGATAGCCGAAGTGGGAATCCAGCCAATACACAAATTGGTCCTTGAGTGCAGGCAGAGCGGAGTGCTCCTCGAGATAAGCAAAGGCCTGCTGAATATCGCCCTTCTTAACCATCGCTTGAGCGGCTTCCAGCGCGATCGTTTCACTTTTGGCCAAAAATGCGATTCTTGAGCGATGTCCCCGCCCCCGGCCCGGAGTCCAGTGAATCCAGCCGGCTTCTTCCATTCGTTTCAATACGAAGTTGACATTGCGGGCCGTACATTGAAAAATATCCGTCAGCTCCGTCAGCGTAATCTCAATCTCCGTTTGTTCCTTTACCTCCGCAAATTTCTTGCGCAGGCGCAAATAGTAGAAATCGATCATTCTGAAAACGCCTCCTCGCCGGTCCATGCGTCCATAAAAGATGAAAGAAATAAAATATATGCTACACTTTTTATTCATCTTTCGCAAGGTATAATGAAACCAGAAGCCGCAAGCAAGCGAAAATAAAGGCTTCCTCAGGAGGAGAGACACCATGTTGAACCCGTTCGAACTTGAAATGCAAATGCTGGAGCAAGCAAAAGAGGCTGAAAAAAAAGCAAGCGGCTCCCGGTTTCCCCGTGTGCCGCTTATGGACTGGCTGGTCGGTGTCACCGCCGTCAGCGCGATGATCGCATGATCCCAAGGCCGCGCCGACGAAGATACAAATTAAGCCCGTGCGGTCTTTTTCTCGAAAAAGTCGAGCAAAAATTTGCGGAATACTTCCGCCACGGGCGGAAGCTTTTCGCCGTTCCGGCGAATCAGCCCGATGCTGCGCGTCACGACCGGCTCCGTAATGCGCACCTTGACCGGCTGAAGCTCGTTAATTTCCTTCAATGCCATCTCCGGCAGCAGGCTGACGCCCATGCCTGCCGCGACAAGCCCGCGGATCGTATCCGTTTCTTCCCCCTCGAATCCGATTTGGGGCGTAAAGCCCGCCTTCGCACAAGCCTCCAATACGATCGCGCGGAGCGAATACTCTTCGCTGAACATGACGAACGATTCGCCGCGGAGCTGCTCCAGCTTAATCGATTCGTTTCCCGATAACGCATGGCCTTCCGGCACGATCGCAAACAGCTCTTCCTGCAGCAGCACTTCACCGACAACATGATTGTGCTTCTCCGGAAAAGGTGAAATGAAAGCCAGATCGATTTCTCCTTTCATGACGTCGCGGATCAAGCTGTTGTAAGTCCCTTGACGCAGGCGGAACTTGACGTTCGGGTAATGTTTGCGGAAGCTTGCGACGACGGTCGGCAGCAGGTTAATACCGAGACTATGCGGAAACCCGATCCGGATTTCGCCCCGTTCCGGGTCGAGAAATTCGTGGACCTCATCCACCGCGCGATCCAGATCAGTCAGGATGCCCTCCACGCGGCACAAAAACAGCTTGCCGACCGAAGTCAGCTGCAGATTGCGGCCTTTCTGCACAAACAATTGAACGCCAAGCTCTTCTTCCAATTGATGGATTTGACGGCTGACCGCCGATTGCGCCACATGCATTTCCTCCGCAGCCTGGGTTACGTGCTGTTTGCGCGCCACCTTTACAAAATACTGCAGCTGTCTAAGTTCCAATGCTCTTCCTTCCCCCTGTTTATGTTTAAAGTTCTGTACTCCTATTGGACAAGTTCTCTAATAAAAGATTATAATATATTTTGGTGAAATACCAATCATTCTCAAACATTGAAGGAGGCCCATGTACTCATGGCAAAAGCGGCATTCAAAGGCAACCCGATTACCCTCATCGGAACGGAAGTTAAGCCAGGCGATAAAGCTCCCGATTTCACAGTCAACAAAAACTTGCTCGAAACCGCATCTCTTGCCGATTATGCCGGCAAAGTGAAGCTGATCAGCGTGGTGCCTTCTTTGGACACTGGCGTATGCGATGCGCAAACCCGCCGTTTCAATGAAGAAGCAGCCAAGCTCGGCGACAATGTCGTTGTACTGACGATCAGTGTGGATCTTCCGTTCGCGCAATCCCGTTGGTGCGGCGCTGCGGGCATCGACAAAGTCGTAACGCTGTCCGACTACAAAAACCGCTCGTTCGGCAAAGCATACGGCGTTCTGATTGACGAGCTGCAATTGCTGATGAGATCCATCTTCGTCATCGATGCGAACGATACCGTACAATACGTGGAATACCTCGGCGAAATGACGGAGCATCCAAACTACGAAGCTGCGATCGAAGCCGTGAAAAAGCTCGTTTAATACCGTTTCCGACCGTCAGTTGTGACACACAAAAAAACAGCGGGCAGCCATGAAGCTCCTCGCTGTTTTTTTTAATCGTTTATTTTATAAGCGGCCAGCCGCTTGTCGATTTGCCTATATATATCAAGGATCGTCCTGTAGTTCGAACCGAGGTCTCCGAGCGAGCCACGGGAAGCCGAATAGATATCGATCGCCGTCTTGAGCGGGTTGATGCCGAACATGGTCAGGGTGATATCCTGCGTGCGGCCGGTAATGGTGCGCCGTTCCACTACGATTTCACCGACGTTCTTGACTTCGTGGAGAAGTTTGTAGCCGCTTAGCTTCTTGAACATGTTCACGACTTCGTCCCATGCCTGATCTTTGGAGATTTTATAGTATCGGGTCTTCAAAGCCGGGTCCTTAGCCTTCTCTCCTGTTGTTTCGTGGCTGCGAATGAGACCGATTAAGGTGCGCTTTAGCAAAGCCTTCCCTCCTCAATGAAGTGACAATCTATTCCGGTTAACACTATCTTTTATCATATCACTGTTTGCAGGGAAGAGAAAGAGCTAACGACGTAAAACCGTTCATATTTTGTACAAAATTGATTTCTGCGATTCCCCTACTCCCAGTATATTAACATGGAAGCCGGCCTATGATTCCAAACACGGACAAGTTTGTGATTCGCTCACATGTTTTATTTTTTTCAAAGGAGAAATTCATTCATGCTGATAAGAGAAGCACTGCCAGCCGATATGGCCGAAGCTTATGCCATCGAAACGATGTCGTATCCCCCGGAAACCGCCGCTTCCCGCGAAGCGTTCGATTACCGCTTGCAGACGTTCGGCCGTTATTTCCAGGTAGCCGAGCACGAAGGACGGGTCGTCGGAATCGCAAATGCCGTTCGGCTGTCTCATGAAAACCTTGCTGATGAAGAAATGAAGCAACCCGGGGCAAGCGACCCGGAAGGGCAGTTTTTGTGCGTGCTGACCGTCGCCGTTCACCCGGATTACCGCGGCAGCGGCCTCGGCGCCCGGCTGATGAGAGCTTTGCTGGAGCAAGCGGAGGCGGACCGGCTCGAAGCCGTACTGCTGCTCTGCGAGAAGCATTTGATTTCGTTCTACGAACGTTTGGGCTTTCGTTATATCCGTTCTTCGGCATCCGAACATGGCGGCATCGCCTGGCATGAAATGAAACGCGATTGCGGATGACGAACAGAAACAGGGCCTGCTGCCGCATCTTGCACAGCTCAGGCCCTGTTTGGCTTCTTTTGTTGTTAGAATGCGCTTTGGTTGGCGCCTTCCCAGTCTTTCAGGAAGCGTTCGATCCCGGCATCCGTTAACGGGTGCTTGATCATTTGCTGAATCACTTTATATGGAACGGTCGCAATATCCGCCCCGAGCAGCGCCGCGTCGATGACGTGAGTCGTCGTACGGACGCTTGCCGTAATAATTTCGGAGCTGATGTTATGTACCTTGAACATTTGGCTGATTTCCTTGATCAAATTCATTCCGATCTGGTTAATATCGTCAAGGCGTCCGACAAACGGAGAGACGTACGTAGCTCCGGCGCGTGCGGCAAGCAAAGCTTGCGTCGAACTGAAAATAAGCGTCACGTTCGTTTTGATGCCCATTTCGCTGAAACGTTTCGTCGCTTTCAGTCCTTCTTCCGTCATAGGGACTTTTACGACAATACCGTCGCCAAGAGCGGCCAGTTTTTTACCCTGCTCCACCATCTCGTCAGCTTGAAGGCTGATCACCTCGGCGCTGATCGGCAGGTTTCCGACGATCGAGATGATTTCCTTCACCGTTTCGAAGAAATCTTTTCCTTCCTTGGCAATGAGCGACGGATTCGTCGTCACACCTGCGATCACGCCGAGTTCATGTGCTTTGCGGATTTCTTCCACATTGGCTGTGTCGATAAAGAGCTTCATCTCCAACATCCCTCTCTTTTTGTTGTGAACGCTAACATTTTAACGCAACAAAAAAACCCGCATATGCCGTCCGATTTCGTGTCTCAAACCCGCTCTCGCAGGTGGGTGTCCGCAGAATCGGTTTTGAAGTCCCTTTTCGAGGGCATGACAGCCGCGATTCAATGTAGGTCTCCCTAGAAACAGTCATTGGTTCAAAACAACTGTAAAACCGAAACGCACATCGCAGGATTTTGTTGTATTCCTATTATAGTCCACTCCATGGCGAAAGTAAACCTTTGCGCCGCACTTCTTGTTGGAACCGGGGGAAAATTACGGTTTGTCCGTCTTGCGATCCGATTCGGCCGCCTCCGGATCATCGGCCTGTTCCGTCTGCAGGCGCTGCTGTTCCGCTTCCTTCTCGGCCAGCTCCTGCTGCTTCTCCTGCAGCTTTCCGAAGATCAGGTTAAAGTGCCAGAACGATACGACGGCGATCAAGCTGCCCATAAAAAAAGGAATCAGGAACGTAAACATGTTAAAGCTGACATACAGGACGATCCCGTTCAGCACGATCATCGAAAGCGAACGCACCGGATTGCCGATCGTAATTAACAGCGCGTTTTTGACGATTTGCAATATCTTCATGTGCAGGTGCGAAAGGATCGAGAAAAAATGAAACAACGAAATGATCAAAAGGACCGTGAGCGACAGCACCAGAAACCGTAAAATGCCAAAAGTCCCCGATTGATTCCCATAAAACTGGAAATTAGTGTACAGAATGACGCCTATCACAATATAAATAAGACCGCCAAGCAAGCTCTGGACGAAATTATCCTTGTAGCCTCGGAAGAACGTCTTGAACAGCGGTACATCCTCTTCCCCGGTCAACCATTTGCGAGCCACGCTGAACATCGCTGTCGTCGACGGAAAGATGGTAAAGGGCGCGACAATCCCCATCAATATAAGCGTTTGCAGGGCTTGATCGGTCGTTTGGGACTGCAAAAAAACGAGTCCCAAAAAAAAGAAAGGAATGGCACATATGACCCACAGCACGTTGATCACCGATAGTCTCATGATCCATTCGGAAATACGGTAAAACCCACCCATGATTCCTCGAAATTCCAAATCCTACGCCCTCCTTCATCTCTATTGCTTTATTATAGCCTATTTCATTCCATCTAGGTAGCCGTCCATACATAATGCCGCAAATAACATATGCTAAAGTACCAACCGCAGTTAGCCCCGGTCATCCGGTTTCTACGTGCAGCGGCAATGTCCCGTGGGCAAGCGAGGGACACACGCGCCCGGAAAGCCGAGGAGCTCTACCTGCCCATGAGAACCGTTATCCGTCCGGATAACGCTGTTTCTGGTGGTAAAATACAGGAAGGAGGCTGATCACGATGGGTGGTTATGCAGGAGGATTGTGGACTTCTACTGGTGTTATTCTGGTTCTGTTTATTCTGCTGGTTATCGTTAGCCGCAGCGGTTGGTTCTAATAAGCTGAGCAAGTTTACAAACGGCGGGCATGTGTGCGATGACGTACACGGCCCGCCTTTTTCATTATAAAAAAAGAAGCAAGCCCGCCGAAAATGGCAAGCCTGCTTCTTATCCGTTATACGAGTGTCTCTTCGTTCGAGCGGTTGGAGGAACGGGAGTACCCTCCGCGGTTGTCGCGGTCCGAACGGCCGCGGTAATCGCGGTCGCGTCCGCCGTCACGGTAACCGCCGCCGTCGCGACGGTTGCGGTCGCCGCCGCGATAGCCGCCGCGGTCGCCATAAGGGCGGTCGTTGCGGCGTGCGCCGCCAGCCGTACCGTAAGATCCCGACGGTCTGCGTCCGCTGCTGCGGATGTCCGGTCTTCTTTTCTTCGCCCGGATCGGATCTTCCGGCGTCAATTCGATTTCGACGTCCTTCTTCTCGCCCGTAAGCAGCTTGAACGCCGCAGCCAGAAGATGAACGGAATCGTGCTGCTCCAGCAAGGAGATCGCAAGACCTTTATATTGATTGTGGTCGTCGCTCTGCATCGCTTCCAGCACGCGCTCTGCCGTCATTTTTTGCTTGCCTTCGATGGCTTCCGCCAGGCTCGGCATCGGCTTGCGGGAAATTTTGTGACGCGTGATTTTCTCGATAAAATGCAGGTGATCGATCTCGCGCGGCGTAACGAACGTATAGGCTGCGCCTTCCTTGCCCGCACGGCCGGTACGGCCGATCCGGTGAACGTAGCTTTCCGGGTCCTGCGGCAGGTCGAAGTTGATGACGTGGGTCACGCCTGATACGTCCAAGCCGCGGGCCGCTACGTCGGTTGCAACGAGCACGTCGATGCTGCCGTCGCGGAATTTGCGCATCACGTTGTCACGCTGATTTTGGGACAAGTCCCCATGCAGGCCTTCCGCGGTATAGCCGCGCTTCTGCAAGGCTTCGGAGAGCTCGTCGACGCGGCGCTTCGTCCGGCCGAAGATGATCGCAAGATCCGGCGATTCCATATCGAGCAAGCGGCAGAGCGCTTCGAATTTTTGGCGCTCGTGAAGCTCGATGTAGGATTGGTCGATCAGCGGCGCGCTCACTTGCTTCGGAATGACGGAGACGTGCTCCGGGTTGGTCAAGAACTGCTGAGCCAGCTTCTGAATGTTGACCGGCATCGTCGCCGAGAACAGCATCGTTTGACGCTCATCCGGTACGAGCTTCAGGATCGATTGGATATCTTCCATGAAGCCCATGTCGAGCATTTCGTCAGCCTCGTCCAAAATGACGGTTTGCACGTCGTCAAGCTTGATTGTTTTGCGGTTGATGTGGTCAAGCAGACGGCCCGGCGTACCGATGATGATTTGCGGCTTTTTACGCAGCGCGCGAATTTGCTTTACGATATCTTGACCGCCGTAAATCGGCAGGGAGCGAATGCCCTTGAAGCGTCCCAGCTTCTCGATCTCTTCCGCTACCTGGATTGCCAATTCACGTGTAGGGCACATGATCAAAGCAACGATTCGTTCTTCTTTAATGTCGATTTTGTTGATGAGCGGAATACCGAATGCCGCGGTTTTCCCTGTTCCCGTTTGCGCCTGGCCGATAAGGTCGCGCCCTTCCATCGCTACCGGGATGGCTTTTTCCTGGATCGGCGTCGACTCCTCAAAGCCCATTTCCGTAATTGCGCGAAGTACCTTTGGCTCTAAGCCGAATTCACTGAACGTTTTCAAATGATTTCAATCTCCTTTGTTCTAGGGTTCATCTTTTGTCTATACCCTTAAGTGCGCTCCTATCTTCTATTTTTAATCTCTTCATGAAACACCTTCCAAGCCGTGTCAATATGAACAGTCAAGGCCGTACTTAAGAATATCTTTAGTAGTATACCATACCCTGCAGCCATATTCCAGAATTGTTCAAACTTGAAACCCAAATTCGGCGAATATCGTATATAATAAATATATTCGTCGATTTTGAAAAGGAGCGAAATGCCCATGTCGATATGGAAAAGAGTCGGTTCAATCATCAAGAGCAACAATCCGGAGCCGGAAGTGAAGCCGTCGAATCCGCTGGAGGAAACGAAGGTCGGCGATATTTTGAACGTAGACCTTGAAGAATATGTCGTATCCGGGAAGGCCGTTTATTTTGACCGCGGGTTTGCGCCGCACCGCTTCGCTTATTATCTGCAAAACGGCAAGCATATATCATGTCTGCTTGTGGAAAAAGGGCGCACCTACGAATGTTTTTTATGCGAATTTGTGGAAGGCTCGCTTGACGATCCGAACGACGTGCCGTCCGTGCTCGACGTCGGCGGCGATGTCACGTACCATATGGAGCATAACCGCACGGATACGGTCCGCGTCGAAGGGAATACCGATTTCCGCACAGGAGACGAGGTCATGTTCTGGCGTTATTTTGGTTCGGAGAACCGCTACTTCTTCCTGCAATGGCAGGACGGGAAATATGTGGCCATGGAGGGCTCTCCGACGCCGGCGGGACAAATTAAATTTATGAAGGGCTCCCGATGACCGTTGTCTTCATTTCCATAATCGGTTTCTTAAACAGCTTGGAACGGAGGTGACCGCCGCATGATCAACAAATTGTCCAAATGGATTGCGATCCTGCTGGTATTCACGCTGCTGGCCGCTTGCGGCGACGCCGGCAATTATATTAAAGACAACTATTCGTTAATCGATGTTCAAGGGCAAGGCAAAAGCACGGCCAAAATTTATTCCGTCACGGGCAAAGACGTGCCGACCGTCGCCAAGGAAATCGCGGACAAGGAAAAGCCGGCCGAAATGAGCAAGGATTCGGAAGAACGGATGTTCCTGGTCTACGACAATAAAATCATCAACGTACAGAAGGACCCGAACACCGAAGGAACGACCTTGGTCGAGGTTGATTCCATCCAATACGCCAAAGAAAATTACGATTCCTCGTTCCTTCAGGGCTATGTAGCGGCAACGCTGCTGCAATCTCTGTTCGGAGGCGGATGGTTCAACAGCAGCCGCGGTTCGGGCTACGATTATAAGGGATACACGTCGAGCAAACGTTATAGCGATTACGGCAAGTACCAAACCGCCCCTTACCCGGGTTCGACAGGCTCTAAGGGTTCGACAGGCACGACGACCAAGCCGCAGCCTTCGACGTCCGACCGCAAAGGAAGCTTTACCACGACGCCGTCGAATCCGCAAACCACCGCACCGTCGAATTCGCAGACCACACCGCCGAAGAGCAATCCGACCGTAGGGGATTCGGCCAGAAAGAACGACGGCTCCAAGCCGACTTATAAAGCACCTTCCTCCGGTTCCTCGAAACCGAGCACCAGCTCGCGATCCGGATCGTTCAAACGCAAATAATACCGCCAAGCTTTCCCTCCGCCAAGGGAAGCTTGGCTCTTTTTCGGCTTTCGGGGTTCAAAAAGGTCAAAACGCTTCATACTAAAAGCAGTATGCGGAGGTGCATCCATGTTTCAGCTTCAACGTTCCTGGACCGGTTCTTTCATTGCCTGTCTCCTCGGCTCGGCTCTTATTGCGTCGAGCTTCAACCTGTTCCTGATTCCCCACCAACTGCTCAGCGGCGGCATTTCCGGCGTGTCCATGCTTGTCGGTTATTTTACGGATTGGAACATTTCGCTCCTGTTTCTCATCTTTAACGCGCCGCTGCTGATCTGGGGGCTGCTGACGCTCGGGCGCAAATTCATTATTCTCAGCGTCGTCTCGGTCGTATTGACCACTTGGTTCATGCAGCTGATTCCTTCGATGACCGTCAGCAAAGATTTAATTATGTCTTCGGTTGCCGGGGGTGTGCTGGTCGGGATCGGAACCGGCATTTCGATGCGGGTAGGCGGGTCGACCGGCGGTTTTGACATTATCGCTTCCATACTCACGCGCAAGCGGGATTTTTCGCTCGGTACGTTTCTGTTCGGTCTGAACGGTATCGTTATTGTGGCGCTCGGTTTTTTCAAAAACAATTGGGACCTGGCCCTTTACTCCATGCTGTCCATGTTTATTACAGGCAAAATCATCGATACGATTCATATCCGGCACTTAAAAGTAACCGTCTTCATCATCACGAAGAAAAAGGATTTGCTTCTGAAAAAAATGCAAAAGCTCAAGCGCGGCGTCACGGTCATCGATACCGAAGGAGCATATACGAAGGAGCCTCAGCATATGCTGATGACGGTGACGACACGTTACGAATTGAACGAGCTGCAAAATCTGGTACGCCAATGGGATCCCCAGGCTTTCGTCAATATCACCGAGACTGTAGGCGTCATGGGCTTGTTCCGCCGCTCCGACCGAAGCGAACCTGGCAACTAAGTAATTTTTCCGGTACATAGAACATCGGAAATATGCTATACTGAAGGAGTAATTTCATACCGTTTTTCCAAGGCTTAACCTTAATTGCTCGTAAGTCCTGATCTCTAAACAACAGATGACGGGAAGGGTGATGCTTGTGGAAACCGTAAAGTTGGCAACCATTGTCATGAGACTGACGCCGGAGTTGTATCCATTCCTTAAGAAACGCGAGCTCGAATCGGAGATCGTGCTGCGCAACGGGCTGGAAGCTCTCGCAACAGAGGATGCCATGGAAATTATTCAATACAGCATTTCGGAACATCAAAAGGACGCCTTCCTTCATTAAAATGAGTAAAGCGTCATAACAAGTATAAGACCGCTCTTCGGCCGCCAGCTACGGTGGCATGGAGAGCGGTCTTGTTTTATGCCCTTATTCGGAAGGCAGCTGCAATCCGCGGGATAGGCTGCGGTATTCCGTAGGCGCGAGGCCGACGGATTTTTTGAAGTTTTTGGACAGATGAAAAAGGTCGTGGAACCCTGTCGCCTGCGCCACCTCGCCGATCGTCATGTCGGTCGACCCGATGAGCTGCTTCGCCTTTTCGAGGCGGCGCCCGTAGATGTATGTCATCGGCGTCGTCCCGAGCTGGCTCTTGAAGAAGCGCACAAAATAATTGGGATGATGATGCACGATGTCGGCCAGCTCCGCAATCGTCATCTCCTCGGCCAAATGCGCGTCAATGTAGTCCAGTACCGCGCCAAGCTTGCTGTGACGGAACGACAAGCCCGCCTGCTCCTCCTGCTTCGACACCGCCTGCTCCAGATAGCAGGCAATGACGCCGAGCAGCGCGGCCTCGATCCGGATGGACCCGACCGGTCCTTTCTTTGCGGTATGCTCGTCCGCCAACCTCTCGAACAGGGCAATCGCTTCGGAGGGCTCCTGCGCCGTCAAACAATAAGGCAGCTTAAACAACGAAAACACCCCCGTCCAATTCAAGTCGGACGTAAAATGGCACCAGTACATCGTATACGTCCGGGCCGGATCGGTTACCGAGAACGATTGTACGAGCCCGGCGGGAGCAAAAACAAGCTGCCCCGGCCGGGGGAACAGCTCCTGTCCGCCGACCGTCATCCTGCCTTCCCCTTCGCAGATATAATAGATTTTGCTGTACGCGGGGGTGAACGGCTTTTGAATCCAGTCGGGATTGCATTTGCTCCGTCTTGCGTTGAGCAATTCCGTCTTCATATCCTTCAGCAAATGGCTGAGCAGCGAGAAATCCGGTTCGTTGTTTGACATCGCAGCACCTCGAAGAACATACTTGACGGTTCGCCAAAAGGTTAATTTCGTACAAATAAGCGTTAACCGCATCCATAGGGATTATATCATATGCCGGGTACAATGGGAGTAAGCTACGAGGCAGCAATAAAACACGAACGGATGGAGGCTTCTCGATGATCAAACGGGATATGTATATGGATAATGCGGAAGCGGAAGCGGCCGATCGGGCGAACCCGCCCTTACCGAATGAAGAGCTGCAGGACCCCAGACTGGCTTGGTGGCGGGAAGCTCGCTTCGGAATGTTCATTCACTGGGGATTGTATTCGCTGCTGGGGGGTGTCTGGAAGGGTCAGACTGTGCCGGGCGCCTATGGAGAGCACATTATGCTGCGCGGCCAAATTCCGGTCAAGGAATACGAGCGGCTCGCGGAAGCGTTCAACCCGGTCCGATTCGATGCGGACGCCTGGGTGCGCGCGGCCAAGGATGCCGGTATGAAATATATCGTGATCACGGCGAAGCATCACGACGGCTTTGCTTTGTACGATTCGGCCGCCGACGATTTTAATATCGTCAAGCGCTCCCCTTTCGGCCGCGACCCGATGAAAGAATTGGCCGAGGCTTGCCGCAAGGAAGGAATCAAGCTGTGCTTCTATTACTCCCATTCGATGGACTGGCATCACCCTGATTCCCAGGGCAACACCCATGACTATCCGAACAATATCGGCGCATGGGACCCTTTGGAATCGTGGGTGAACGACGAGGACAAATTTACGCGATATGAACGGTATTTGGAAGAAAAGGCGTTTCCGCAAGTCCGGGAACTGCTGACCGGCTACGGCGACGTTGCCATCGTATGGTTCGATTGCGGGCATAAGGTGACCGACGAGCAGGGACAGAGGTTTGTGGATACGGTTCGGAGCCTGCAGCCGGATTGCTTGGTAAACCGCCGCGTGCGCCGGGACGGCTTCGGGGATTACGGCAATTCCGGCGACAATCAGCTGCACATCCGGATCAACCGCAAAGATTGGGAATCGATCCACACGATGAACGATTCGTGGGGCTACAAGAAAACGGATCACAATTGGAAATCCGTGACAAGCCTTCTGCATAACATGATCGACGTGTTCAGCTTGAACGGCAACTATTTGCTGAACGTAGGCCCGACACCGGAAGGCGAGTTCGACGAACCGTCAAAGCATATTTTGCGCGAAATCGGACGATGGCTGAAAACAAACGGCGAGAGCGTGTACGGGACGACCGGAAGCCCAATCGGCAAGCCTCAGTGGGGGCGCTGCACGGCCAAAGACGGTACCCTTTATCTGCACGTATTCGAATGGCCTGCGAGCGGGCGGCTGATCGTTCCGGGGCTGCGCAACGACGTCCTAAACACGTATCTGCTGGCCGATCCTCAGCGGTGCCCGCTTGCCCATCGGCGCTTGAACGGCGAAGACGTGCTGATCGAGGTGCCTGCCGGCCCTCTTGACCCGAACATCACCGTAGTCGTTGTCGAGTATGAAGGCGAGATCGACGCCAATCCGGTGAAACGGCTGCTGGAGCAGGATCACATCAACCGGTTCGGCGCCTTCGACGGCGACATCCAAGGCAGCGACCTGCGTTACGATACCGGCAAAAAAGACCGCGATGTCGTAACGAACTGGGTCGATCCCGCAGACTATATCCAGTGGACGTTTCGCGCAGAGACGCCGGGAACGTGCCGGGTAACGGTCGTTTATGGAGCGGCGGAAGGGGAAGCCGGGGGCACGTACCGCGTAGAGCTGTGCGGTCAGCGGCTTCAAGGAACGGTACTGCCGAAGGGCGGCTGGTACGATTTCGGAAGCGCCGAGCTGGGGACGGTGCGGATCCCCGGGCCGGGCACCTATATGCTAACGGTTAAGCCGGATGCGATAACCGGCACTGCGCTGATGAATTTGAAAGAAGTACGGCTTACGTTCTCGGGCGAATAAGGGACCTGATTTATTTCTTAAAAATTTTTGAGGACTGTCCAAAAATCGTTGTCTTTTTGTAACAAAAATGTGTTATAGTACAATTAAATAAATGGTATGATTAGATCATACCATTTCGGAGGTGTACTTAACCTATGGGAGCATTATCCCCTTGGCACATCATTTTGATCGCTCTCGTCGCTCTGCTTTTGTTCGGTCCGAACAAGCTTCCCGAGCTAGGACGCGGTTTCGGCAAAATGTTCCGCGAATTTAAAGATGCAACGTCAGGCAACGGCGGCCGTTCCGACGATAATCCTCCGGAACCCGAAGCCCCGAAAAAAGAATTGGCGGCTCCTGCGGCTTCGTCCGTAAGCGAACCCGTTCAGCCGACAACAAATAAATAATGCGATAACGATGAACCATCCGTCCGATCAGGCCGGATGGTTTTTTTTGCGGTAATACGCATGTGTACCGAGCAGCAGAACAGCTGCGATCAAAGCCATCCCCGCTCCCATGTAATACATGTACGAGCCGCCCCACTCATCCTTGATCCAGCCTCCGGCCGAACCGCCGGCAATGCCCGCGAGACCCAGAAAAACCATGGACAGCATCGACTGCCCCGTAGATTGCAGCTCTTGCGGCACGAGCCGGACGACATATTGCACCGAAACGATCCAAAAGGCGGCGAACGTAATACAATGCGTCGCTTGTAATAACATCAAAACAAACGGGTCCGACACCCAGCCGTACAACAGCCAGCGGATCGCATACAGCACCGCTACGATCCCCAGCAGCGCCAGCTCGTGAAACCGGTGCATATAGCGGCCGAGCAGCGCGAAGGTCGGAATTTCCGCCCCGGCCGCAAGCGCCCAAGCCCAGCCGGCCATCGAATCCGTAGCCCCCAAATCTTTCAAGTAAAGGACGAACAGCCCGTCATTCATCCGGTGCGGCACCATAAGCATGAAAATCAGCAGCAGAAACCATAAGAACGGCTTGTTTCCGAACAAGCTGCCCAGCGCTTTGAGAGATATGCGCTCCCCGGTTCCTTTCTCGTCTTTAAGAAACACGAGCAGCACGAAAGGCAGCACCCAGATGCTCCAATATACATAAGGAATGCTGTTCATCCCGCCTAAAGCGTCCAATACATAACCGGACGAGAGCGCCAACAGCGTGAAGCCCATCGAGCCCCACATCCGGATGGATCCGTAGCTTTTCCCGGCTTGCAGCGCGGATTTAATCGACACCGTATCGAGCAGCGGCACCGAGGATTGCATAAAGAAGTACAGCAGCAGCATAAAAAGCAGCGCGAGGGTGTACCCGCTCGTCTCGAAAATGCCGATGCTCGACAATACCGTCATGACCCACAGCCCGAAGATGATCGTCTTCAGCGTCTGGTAACGGTCGCTTAAATATCCCCAGACCGGCTGGGCGAAAATCGTCACAAACGGCCCGATCATCATGAGCAGACCGATCTGTGAGGAGGAGTAGCCTTTTCCTTCGAAGTAAATGGGCAGAAACGGCAGGAGGACAGCGGTGGTCGCATAGTATGAAAAGTTCAGCCCCCGCAGCGTCCAGATCTGTTTGTTCATCCGGTACCGGTCCTTTTTTGATATGTCGTCAAAATCTATCAAAGCTCTCTATCGGATTGCCGACTCTTTTATTATAATGATAGATATCAAACTAGCAAGGAGAGACTTATCAATGGAACTTTTATTGGCCGCGTTCCTCATGGCCTGGGGGGGCGTCAGCGCCGATCATCCCGATGCGACGTTCGAGCAGGTGGCCCAAGCTTCGATCGATTCCAAAACCGCCGTTGCCCAACAGCCATCCCCGGACGGGAATCTGTTCGACCGGCTGACTCCGGTGGACAAGAAGGACCCGCAGAAGGATGCGCCAAAGGTCAAAGGCATCTACGTCACGGCGCACAGCGCAGGCGGCTCGCGTATGAATACGCTGCTGAAGCTGATGGACGATACCGAGTTGAACTCGATGGTCATCGACCTGAAGGACGACTGGGGGTACATAACGTACGATACCGGCAATCCGGAACTGAACGCAATGGAGACGACGCAAAAAATTATTACCGATATGCCCAAGCTAATGAGCACGCTGCAGGAGCACCAGGTATATCCGATTGCCCGCATCGTTGTCTTCAAAGACACCGTACTGGCAAAAAAACGGCCTGATCTGTCGTTTGTGAATCCCGATGGCTCCGTCTGGGGCAATGGCAAAAATCCGCCGGAAAGCTTCGTGAATCCGTACAAGAAAGAAGTATGGGATTACAATATCGCGATTGCGAAGGAAGCGGCCAAGGCGGGCTTCAAGGAAATCCAGTTCGATTACGTCCGGTTCCCGGAAGGCTTCGAGAAGCGGGCCGATACGCTGAAGTACGATAAAGACGAACGTTCCCGCATCGAAGCGGTTGCCGAATTCGTGAAGTATGCCCGGGAGCAGCTTACCCCTTTGGGCGTCCGGGTATCGGTTGACATCTTCGGCTACGCCGCTTCCGTACCGGCCGCCGAAGGGATCGGCCAAGACTTCCAGAAAATTTCCCAGAACGTCGACGTCATCTGCCCGATGATTTATCCGAGCCATTATTCGAACGGATGGTACGGAGCAAAGGTGCCGGATGCCGCGCCATACGTGACGATTAACGGGGCCATGAAGGATACCGCCAAGAAGCTCGATCCGCTGCAATCTTTGAAGCCGGTCGTCCGGCCTTGGATTCAAGATTTCACCGCCACCTGGGTGCCCGGTCACATTCGTTACGGCAAAAAAGAGATCGAAGAGCAGGTGCGTGCGCTGAAAGATAACGGCATCGAAGAGTTCCTGCTATGGAACGCCGTCAATACGTACACGACGAACGTCGATTACAAGTAAAAAACCGCGCCCGCAAGAAAAGTGGAAAGCCCGCTTCCAAAAGGAGCGGGCTTTTACAATTAGAAGCAGATCAAGCCGTGCCGCTGCTGCGCGCGCCCAGGTTTGGGAGCTGCCAGTCAATCTCTGCACTGCCGATGCTTCGCAGAAAATCGTTGACCTGCGAGAACGGCCGGCTGCCGAAAAAGCCGCGATGCGCCGACAGCGGGCTCGGATGAACGGACCGCACGATAAAGTGGTGCCGCTTGGTAATCAGCTGCATTTTTTGCTGGGCCGGACTTCCCCACAGAACGAACACGATCGGCTTCTCCCGCTCGTTCAACAGCGAAATGACACGATCCGTGAACGTCTCCCAGCCCTGCCCTTTGTGCGAGTGCGCTTCGCCCTGCCGCACGGTAAGCACCGTGTTCAGCAGCAGCACGCCCTGCTCGGCCCAAGGCACCAGGCAACCGTTATCGGGGATCGAGCAGCCAAGATCGCTTTGCAGCTCCTTGAATATGTTTTGCAGCGAAGGCGGTGCCGGGATTCCGGGCTTGACCGAGAAGCTCAGGCCGTGAGCTTGTCCAGGGCCATGATACGGGTCTTGTCCGAGAATGACCACTTTGGTATCCGCATAAGAAGTATAATGAAGGGCATTGAAAATATCGTGCATATCCGGGTATACCGTACGCGTGGCATACTCCTGTTTCAAAAACGATCTCAGCCGGTGATAATAAGGCGCCTCAAACTGGTCTTCCAGCAAAGGGGCCCAGTCGTTGTGCAATATCGCCGCCACGGCGGCCTCACTCCCCTTTCATTCCCGATTATTTCCGAAACGCCGATACCATTTGTGCGAAATAGCCGACGGTCTTCAGCACGCGCTCCCGCGTCTTCGCGTCCTCCGGTTCACCCTCCGGCGTAAAGCTGCGCTGCGCTCCGCCGATGGAGATCCATTCCGGGCAGTTGATGCCGTGCAGGTTGCGTACCATCGTCTGCAAATGCTGCAGCGAGCTGACGCCGACGGCGCCCCCGGCCGAGCTGACCGACAACGTCACCTTGCCGTCGAAATGGTCAAAGCCGGTAAAATCGAGCGCGTTCTTCAGGACGCCCGACACGCTCCCGTGATATTCCGGCGTCGCCAGCACGATGCCGTCGGCTGCCAGCAGGCGCTGCCTCAGTTCGACGATATTCGCATCCGTCTGATCGAGGTCCCCGTTATAGAACGGCAGCGGCTTTTCATACAAATCGAACAGCGTAACCTGGCATTGCTTCTCTTCAAGCAGCCGCGCAATATACCGGCACAGCTGCGTGCTCGTAGCATCCTTACGGTTGCTTCCCGCAATAATCGTAATTTTCATCGTTTGACTGCTCCTTCGCTTCCTATAAAGTTCACTGCTCTGTCCAGCATTTCCGGGCTGCGCACGAAATGACGCGCCAACAGCTCGTCCGGCAAAGCGAACGCCTGCCCTTCGTTTTCTGCCATGACCAAGACCCGGAAAGGCTGTTCTTGCAATTCAACTTCCAGCTTGTATATGTACACTCACCCGGCCTCCCTTTCCTAGGAAAATGGGCCGCTCCCCCATCCTACCGAAATCGGCCGGAAGAAGCAAGTGGGCAAGCAGCAAAATCACCCTACCATTTCAATGAATTTAGAGACAATTTAAAGATTTGAAAAAGAGATATGAAATTCATAATATGGAAATATAATACACGATTATTTGGAGGGCAAGCGATGAATTCATTTGTGAAAAAGTCAAAAGCATGGTGTCTGTCTCTTTTATGTTGTTCCGTCCTGTTAGCCGGGGCATCAGGGCTCGCTACCGAGGCCGAGGCTTCCTCAAATCTGCAAATGAGATCCGTATTGGTCTATACGGGCTCGAATCAACCGGATTACAAGACCGAAGATATTGTCAATCTATCCAAAGGCGCAGATCATTTTATTATCGTAACGACCAAAACGACCGCAACGTCGGAGGACGTGACGGATTTCGCCAATCAAGCCAATAAAATCGTCGCGGCCAATCCTCAAGCCAAGCTTTGGATCTCCACCCCTTCACGAAACTCGAAGAGCAGCGCAAACACATACGATGACTCCATCACCGGATTTCTTGATGCAGTTAAAAAGACCATCGGACAAGCCAACTGGGAAAAGCATGTGAAAGGTGTCTATATCAACTTCGAAAACATTTATTTGGACGGACCCGACACCGGCACGAAATATACCGGAGCGAACTGGACCAAAACGCTGCAAAGCAACATGAACGATAACACCGTAGTCAAAACGATGAGGTCGATCAAGCAATGGGCCAAAAACAACGGCAGCCTCAATGTGGCATGGGCTCCTTATGTCACCCCTCATAACGATCAATTGAAACGCCTTGCTTACGTCATTAACGAAAATATCGCCGATGTCGTTTTGCTTCAGCCGCATTACTATTTTGACGGAAACAAAGTGCCGCTGCTGGTTGTGGACAAAAGCATAGCAAACGGGTACTTGAGCTACACGGACGGCAAGCCGATTATTCCTGCCAACGATAGTTATATCAAGCTCCGAAGCGCAAACATCGGCGTTGACATGGAAATTGACGGTGACGCAAGCAAGTCCGATAGATATAACTTATACAAGGAATATGAAACGACCTTCCGCAAACATAGCAATAAGCCGTTTACCTATTACCTTGGCAGCGCTACGCAGATGAACTACAAGTCCTACGCCGGAAAACGGCTTTGGGAGCATTTGGTCGAGTTTTATACTTCACTGTAGCATCCGCCAGCATTGCTAGCCTTGTTCCCCCGGCAGCAATTCGCTACAATACAACTAATATACTTCGTCATCCATGTGAGGGGGAAAAGCCTGTGCTTGCCATCGGGACCAAGGCTCCGGCATTTACCGCAGAAAGCACGCAGGGTACGATCCGGTTGGCCGATCATTTAGGGAAACGGCCGATCGTGCTTATTTTTTATCCGAAGGACAATACGCCCATTTGCACAAAGCAGCTTTGCGCCGTCCGCGATTCCAAGGCCCAGTATGCCGATTATGATGCGCTGGTGCTGGGCGTCAATCCCGGTTCGCTTGAGGAGCACCGGCACTTTTCGCAAAAGTTCGGTTACGATTTTCCGCTTGTCACCGATACCGGGGACGCGATCCGCCGGCAGTATGACGTAGGCCAGACGTTGTTCGGTCTGCTTGGGCAGCATCGCGTCGTCTATGTCATCGGGCGAGACGGCACGGTCCGGTATGCGGCAAGAGGAAACCGTCCTACCGCTGAATTGGTGTCGGTGTTATCCCGGGACTCGGAATAATTCCTAGCGTATGTAAAAAAACATGCAGCACTTCCGCCTACGGAAGACTGCATGTTTTTGTGCTTTTATTGAGATAACCGTTTCGTAAGCTCGTATAATTCCATATTGAATTGTTTTTTGGTATTCACGACGGTATCGATATCGGTTGCCACAAGCTCGCCTTTGATCATGCCGCAGGCCTTGCCGGAATCTCCTGCGATCAGCCGGCGTACGGCAAAATCGCCGAGGCTGCTCGCCAGAATCCGGTCGTTGTGCGTAGGCGTGCCGCCCCGCTGAATATGTCCAAGCACGGTTACCCGCGGCTCGATTCCGTTGCGCTTCATAATTTCCGCCGAGATATCTTCCCCTTTGCCTACGCCCTCGGCCACGATAATAATACTGTGACGCTTTCCTTGGGAGAAGTTTTCCGTCATACGGTTGGCGATTTCGTCCAAATCGTACGGCACCTCGGGCACGAGTATCGTCTCCGCTCCGCTCGCCAAGCCGGCATAGAGGGCGATATCTCCGCAGTGGCGGCCCATCACTTCGACAATGGACGAGCGTTCATGAGAGCTCATCGTATCCCGCAGTTTGTTGATCGCATCGACAACGATGCTGACCGCCGTGTCGAACCCGATCGTGAAATCGGTGAACGGGATGTCGTTGTCGATCGTTCCCGGCAGCCCCATCGTTTTGATTCCGAGCTTGCTCAGTTTGTTCGCGCCTTGATATGAGCCGTCCCCGCCGATCACGACGAGACCGTCGATTCCGCGCTTGCGCAGGTTGTCCGCGGCGAGCTGCTGCCCTTCCGGCGTGACGAACTCCTTACAGCGTGCTGTCTGCAGAATCGTTCCGCCGCGCTGAATGATGTCGCCGACGCTCCGCAGGTCCATCTCGCGGATGTCGTCGTTGAGCAGCCCGGCGTAGCCGCGCTGCACGGCGAATACTTCAAGACCGTGATACAAGCCGCTGCGCACGACGGCGCGAACGGCCGCGTTCATCCCCTGGGAATCGCCGCCGCTCGTGAGTACCGCAATTTTTTTTACAGACATGGTGGTTCCTCCTCGTCATCTTGACTGTCTCTTTAATTGTATATAGGATCAAGAGGTTTTGCGGATCCAAATACTGTTAATGAAGAAAAACAAGCGCATCAGCGGACTGTCCTTCATCAACTTCCGGGATATCGTCTTCACTTGCCGCTGCTTGCTGACTTTAGGATCAGACAAGTACAGCGCCAGCAATCCTTCGATAATCATCCGGTGAAATCCCGGATGCTCAAGCTGTTCCGACTTGCTCTTCGCTTCCTCCACAATGAAGGCGATGCGTTCGACCGTCCGATCCAGATTATCGTAGTAGCTGCAAAAATTCAGATCGCCGCCGGCCAGATCTTCCTCTTGGTCTATCAAATAATCAAGCAAAATGTGAAGTCCGCAAATGTACGGGAAATACGCTTCGTGAATTTGCCGGACCGTTAGCGGCTGCAGCTTCGGATCGGAAGCCGCCAAAAACAACATA
The DNA here is from genome assembly GCF_004000785.1 of Paenibacillus ehimensis NBRC 15659. Taxonomy (GTDB): domain Bacteria; phylum Bacillota; class Bacilli; order Paenibacillales; family NBRC-103111; genus Paenibacillus_G; species Paenibacillus_G ehimensis. The sequence goes on from NZ_BILX01000032.1 coordinate 29,679, forward strand.
AAAACGCCCAGCGTCGAGCCCGTAGCGGCGGCAAATTCGTTCCACGCGACCGCAGGAAACCGTCCCCGGTGCTGCTCCCACCAGGACAGCAGCGCGTCCTCGCGCAGCTCCCGGCGAATATGCTTGTACACCTGCAGATCGCAGTAAAGACCAACGAGCTCGCGCACCGAATCGGCTGCAAGCGGATAAGAGGGCAGAAGCCGAAGGCTGGCTTGGCATGTTTTGACCAGCTCGTTCAAGTAACCGGCGTCTTCCTGCTCTTCCCGGAATTCGTAATAGTCGTGCAGCGGCTCCGCCGGATCGACCGCATCGAGCATCGATTGGTGCAGACGCCGAAAATCTTCCGGATCGAGCGAAGTGCTCCGGTCGCACAGGTTGTCCAAATAATCGCTGATCGTCTGGAAGGCGACAATCAGCGGAATGAGCACATGGCGCATAGGCAGATTCGCGACGGCATAGACGGCGCCGCCTTCGCAGTGAAACTGCTTGCTGGTCATGCTCGCGATCGCTTGCTTCCGAAGCTCGGGATCGGGTATCGCTTCGGCTTTATCCCGCCAGTGGCGAAGCTGCTCCCGCACTTCCGGCAGCGCAAAGCGATACACGCGCAGCATAAGTCCAATCGGGCGTTGGGGCACGTCGGCTGACGAATTACGGCGACTCAAGCAACGATCCTCCGCCTCCGCTTTGGACATAGCCGTATTCGAGAAGCAGGCGCATCTCAAGCCATTGGATATGCTTCAGCAGCTCCTCGGCTTGTTCGTCCCGTGTCCGGGTGACGTGCCGCTCGACCAACTCGTTAAACGCGCAGGGATCCCAGCCGGACCCGGATGCCCACTCCTCCAGCCGTTCCCTGAACGCCGTATTTTTAATGCCCTGCAGGTCTGCCGCCCGCACATAACCGTAAGCCCGCTCCGCAAGCTCCGCATAGACCGGCAGGCTGCGCGCCATGCGAAACCAATAGGCGGCGTTGGAATAATCGCCCTCCATCCGGTGCATGATTCCGTGCCAGTAGCTGCCGGCGGGATTATGAATTTCCTGGGACAGTGCATGCGATTTCTCCAGGCTCTCGTTAAACAAATGCAGCCCCGCTTTTACCGTGAGCGCATAAGCTTTCTGTTCCCCTTCGAAGCCGTCCACCGACAGCTTTCCGATCTTGATATCGGCCAAGTCGTCGAGCTCTTCGTCGGGATACAGCGAAGGCTTATGCGGCGTCAGCTGCGCTGCGAGTCTGCTGAGACTATCGGTCCAACTCAAGCTTACAACCTCCTTCTGCGTACCGTGTTGCCATTCCATAGCCTTGCATGCATCGGGGTTCCCCCCATTATATTAGGTAGTAGGCCGGGCAATCAGTGATGAACCGCACGATCGGGCATGTCCTGATGAACCCGGAACCATAAATGCAGCTCGTTGATCGTACTGGCCAGTTCGGCAATTTCGCTGTTCAGGCGGCAGGACGTCGGAAAATGCTCTTCCACATTAAGCTGCTCCTGCTTCGCGATAATGACGCGTTCCAATTGCTTGATCCGATCGGGAATGCTGCCGCGGATTTCCTCCCAGCGCAGAAGCATCTCCGCTTGTTCCTGCTGGCTGTAGTCCTCAAAGTCCTGTTCAAGACGGGGCAGCGGAATGCCGAGACGTTCGTCCAGTTCAAACGTGTAAGTCATCTCCGTTTCCACCTTCCTCACCTGTTCTTGATTATGCAAAAGGCACGCACCGTTTGAACGATCCGTTTATCTATATAAATGTATCACGAACGATGAGCCGCTTCCAGTAGGTACGTAAATTTTTCTCCCTTGACTCCCCTATCCATGTTATAATGTTTGGCATGTGAAAAGAGGGAAGTCAACATGAACGATATGCAGCAAACCCGCATTACGTTTCGGCAGCTGCTTGCCTTCTTTATTCCCCTCGGAATGTCGGCGAGCCTTGTAACGATCTCCCATGTCATCATTAACAGCACGCTGGCGCGCGCAGCCTCTCCCGAAGTTGTCATCGCAAGCTACGCCCTGCCGATGAGCATTCTGGGCATTACTGAGAGGCCGGCGGTCCTGCTGCGGCAGACGTGTTCCGCCTTGGTGCGCGACCGCCTCTCGTTCCGCGCATTGGCGACGGTCAGCCTTTACGTTCTCGGGGCCATCTTCCTCATCGGCGCATTCATCAGCTACACCCCCGTCGGACCGTGGGTGTTTTTGCGTTTGTTCGGAGTCGACGCAGCAATGGTCGAGCCGATGGTGGAGGTGTACCGCGTCTTGATGTTCGTCAGCATTTTTTCGGGAATCCGCTGCATGTTTCACGGCATTATTATTTTCAATATGCGGACCAAATGGCTGACGATCGGCATGATCATCCGGCTTGCCGGCATGTACGCGCTCTCGCTCTATTTTATTCGGACGGGAGTCACCAGCGGAACGGTCGGCGCGGTCATCTTCCTGACGGGCATGATCATCGAAGCCGCCGTGAGCCTCTGGGAAGGAAGGGCTTTGTTAAAAAACGAAATTCCGGAAAAACGGCCGGACCATCCGATCGAGAAACCTTCGCAGGTGTTCGGGTTTTACCGGCCGCTGCTGTACTCGTCGGTCATTGCGGTCATTTCGGGACCGGCGATTAATGCCTTTCTCGGAAAAACGACGGACCTGAAGCTGGCCATCGCGGCGTTTGCGATCGCCACCAGCCTCACGAACCTGGTGCAAAGCTTTTTCTCCTATGTGCATCAGATTGTGCTCAACTTTTACCGCAAGGATGCGGCTTCCGTGGTCCGCTTCACCTTGCTGCTCTCGCTCATCCCGAGCCTGCTGATCGCCTTGCTCGCTTATACGCCGGCCGGTCCGTGGTTCATGCAGCACGTGATGGGCGTTAACGAGCGATTGATGCAGGCCAGCCTGTCGACGCTCCGCGTCTTTATGCTGATGACGCTCGTATTCCCGTGGCTCGACTTCGGCAACGGATTGCTGATGCTGCGCAGCCAGACGAAGGTGATGGTCTGGTCTCAAGCTGCAAACGTGTGCGTTACACTGCTGGTTCTTGCGCTGTGCGTCGCCCGGACCCCGGGCTGGAACGGCATGATCGGCGCACTGGCTCAATCGCTCGGCGTCGCGGCGGAGGCCGCGGTCGTCTGGGGTGTGCTGCGATCGGCTCTCCGGGCGGACGAAGGAATTCCAAGGCCGCTGCCGGTTGCAGACCGAAAACATAACGAATCGAGTGAAAGCATATGAGTTTCTCCAAACCTCCGCGCAACGAAGTGGTGCTGCGCAGCTTTACGTTTACGTATTACATGACGATGGCCGTGATCACGTCGTTTTTTCCTTTATATTTCCAATCGAAAGGCTTTTCCACGCTGCAAATCGGACTTTTGTATTCGGTCGGGCCGATGATCGGGATCTTCTCGAACTTATTTTGGGGAGTGGCCAGCGACAAGGTTCGCAGCGTGAAAAAGATTTTGAACGTCATTTTTATCGGACAGCTGCTGATGGCGGCTTGGACGTTTCACACCGATACGTTCGGACTGCTGATGGTGTTGATGGCCGCCTTCTTCTTTTTCCAATCGCCGACCACCTCGCTGACCGACAGCTTGATTCTGCTTACCGTGAGCCGAAACGGCAAAAGCTACGCGTCCTTCCGGGTCTGGGGCTCGATCGGCTTCGCCTTCGCCGCCCTCGTCTTCGGCCAGCTGCTCAAAAGCTACGGCGCCGGGCTGACCGTGACACTGTGCCTTGGCACGATCGCCTGCTCCCTGCTGCTGTCGTTCCTGCTCAGTGATACGCGGGACGCCGACGTGAAAAAGCCGGACTTCTCCGGGCTCGTCCCGATCATCGGCTCCCGGTCGTTTCTCGCGTTCCTGTTCACGGTATTGACGGTGTCCATCGCCCATCGGATGAATGACGGCTTCCTCGCGCTGTTCTTGCAGCGGCTCGGCGGCGACCAATCCGTCGTCGGGTGGTCGTGGATGATGTCGGCGCTCAGCGAAATTCCGGTTTTTTTCCTGCTCAGCAAATACGGCCATAAGCTGAAGGAGCTGCCGCTGCTGGCCTTGTGCTGTCTGGCTTACGCCGTACGCTTCCTGCTCATGAGCCTGGTGGATAACCCGATGTGGGTGATTGCCATTCAGATGATGCATTCGGTCACGTTCGGCGTGTTTTTATTTACGACCATCCGGTACATTCAGAGCGTGGTTCCCGATCATTTTCGGGCCAGCGGCCAGGCGGTCTTTGCGATTACGTGGTCCGGACTGGCCGGACTGCTCAGCGGCACGATCGGCGGCTGGGTGTTCAACAGCTGGAGCCCGCACGCCGTATATGCGGTCGGCTCCGTGCTCTCGTTCGTCGCGATGCTCGGATTTCTTGCCCTGTACGCCAAAGCCAAGAACGCTGCGGCAGGGGCATAGCAAGATTCATTCCAAAAGCTGCAGGATTGGCCGCCTTCGCCAACGTCTATCTTATGAAGCGGACGTTCCGGCGGCTTTTTTTTGCCTGCGACTCTTAAAGTTTTCTTAACTTTTCATCTTTTTCCACTTCTCAATGGACCGGTCGTCTATACTGAATTAGAAAAATTCAACAACGGAGGGGTTATGTGCTTGCGGTAGAACATTTGTCACACAGCTTTCGCAGCGGCAGCGAGAACACGCCTGTCCTGCACGATATCGACTTCCGGGTCGACAAAGGGGAAATGGTCGCCCTGCTCGGCAGCTCCGGCTCGGGAAAATCGACGCTGCTGAACCTGATGGCCGGCTTGATGAAGCCGACGTCCGGAAGCATCCTGATCAGCGGTCAGGCGATCGAGAAAATGAGCGAAAACCAGCTTGCGGAATTCCGCCGGACACATATCGGTTTTATTTTTCAATCGTACGAATTGATTCCGCATTTGACCGTTCGCGAGAACGTCGAGCTGCCGCTTGTCTTTCAAGGCCTCCGCGGTAAGCATCGCCGGGAAAAAGCCATGTCGCTGCTCGCCAAGGTGGGCCTCGGGGAGAAGACCGAGATGTTCCCCTCGCAGTTGTCCGGCGGGCAGCAGCAGCGGGTCAGTATCGCCCGTTCGCTCATTACGCAGCCGGCGATCGTGTTCGCGGACGAGCCGACCGGCAACCTCGATACGAAGACGGAGAAAGAAATTATCGATCTCCTGATCGAATTGAATCAGACGCTCGGCATCACCTTTGTCATCGTTACCCACGAGCACGAGGTCGCCAAGCGAACCCGGAGAGTCATCCAATTGCGCGACGGGTATCTGGTCGAAGACGGCGCATGGGCAGGTGACGCGGAATGAAGCTGCTGGATTATTTCAAGCTCGGCTGGGATCAGCTCAAACGGCGCGTCGTCGTCACCCTGCTGTGTACGATGGGCATTGCCATCGGCTCCGCTTCCATCGTGGTCGCCCTCTCCTTCGGAGAGTCGATCAACCAATACAGCCGGAAGCAGATGAGCGTGTACCTGAAGTCGGACGAGATTACGGTAACCAGCGGCGGCCGCGCCGAAGGAGCCGATCCGAACGATCCGAACAGCGCAAAGCCTTACGAGCTGACGAAAGCCAAAATCGGGATGATGCGCACCTTCCCATATATTAAGGCGCTGGCTACATACCGGACATTAAACCAGTTCGAATTTGAAGTAGACAGCAAAAAAGGCTATATCGATCAAATCTTCGCTACCGAGCTGGACACGCTGCCTGCTTTCGGCTATGAACTGCAGCAGGGCGGGCCTTCGGAGCAGGAGAACACGATTATTTTGAGCTACGGGGCGACGATGGGGTTGTTTGACAGTCAAATATCCAAAGCCCGCCAGCAGCAGCTTCAGAGCATGAGTGAACGCGATGCGCGGAATGCTTGGCGCGAACAACAATATATCGCGTATCCCGTATATCAGAAGCAGATCGTGCTGAAGCCGCAAATTTTCCGCTCGAACGACGTCGGGGAAACGGTGGACATCCAAATTCCCGTCCGAGTCGTCGGCATCCTCAAGAAGCCGGAGGGCGTTCCCGACGATATGCTGATTCATCAAAAGACGGCGTTCGTCTCGCCGGCGCTCGGCAAGCGGCTTCAGGAAGCGATCATTCAAATGAACGGCGGCAAGGTCAAGGAAGATAAGAACTCCTCGCAGACGGCCGAGTATAACGAGGTCAAAATTAAGGTGGACAGCAGCGCTCATGTCAAAGAGCTGGAATCGCTGCTCAAGAAGCTGAAGCTCACCGTGCAGACGAATCTTCACCGCGAGGAAAGCATGCAAAACGAGCTGCTCATCGTCCGGCTGATTTTCGGCGGCGCCGGGATCTTTATTTTGTTCGTCGCCTCAATCTCGATCATCGTCGCCATGACGATGTCGACCTATCAGCGCAGGCGGCAGATCGGCATCATGAAGGTGCTGGGCGCCAACCTCGGCCAAATCCGCAACATGTTTATGGTCGAATCGGCGCTGCTCGGACTGCTCGGGGGCTTGGTGGGCATTCTGGTGTCGTATTGGGTCATTTGGGGGATCAATATCGCTATCATGCAGTTTACGCCTCCAAGGCCGGGATCGCAGGCGGAAATTTTATTTATCAGCCCCTGGATCCTGCCGGTCGGTCTGTTCTTCGCCATCATGACCGGCGTGCTGTCCGGGATTTATCCGGCCATCAAAGCGTCGCGCACGGACGCGCTGACCGCCATCAAACGAGACTAAACGTTTAGGAGTTATGCAGCTATGAAAAAAAGAACTTGGTTTGCCGCCGTAGGCGCCGTGCTAGTGATCGGCGTTACGGGGCTGTTATATTGGCAAAGCCGGCCGCAGAACGCATCCCGTCCGGCGGTTTCGCAAACAACGAACGCACTGAAATTCAAAGCCGTCCGGGAGGATTTGACCAACATTGTCGAGGTGAAAGGAAAGTCCACCTATCAGAAGGAAACGTACATAAACGCTCCGTTCGGCGCCTACGTCACGGCGTGGTCCGTCAAGGACGGCTCCCAAGTGGCCAAAGGCGACGTGCTGTTCCGGCTTGACGACACGGAGCTCCGCAACGAAATTGCCCAGCTTCAAGCAAATGCCAAGAAGCAGGAAATGGACATACGCTTGAATCAATTTCAGGAAAAGGCCGGCCTCGCGGACGCGGAAAACGAGGGCATTACCGAAACGGACGCCAAAAAGCGCTTTGCCGCGTCGGAAAGCCGCAAAATGCAAAACGAGATTACGCAGGTTACGCTTGAGCACACCCGTACGCAGCTCGCGGAAAAAACGAAGAAGCTGCAAGCCGCCGGCTTTACGGCGCCGGAAAACGGCATTTTCCTGTTCGAGGGCACCAAAGAGCCGAAGTCGGTGAAGGATAACGAGCGGATCGGCAAAATCGTCGATCTGACGAAGCTCCAGCTGATCTGCACGGTCGGCGAATACGACTTGTTCCGCATCAAGGAAGGCATGGATGTCGAGGTTCGCGTCGATGCGCTGAAGGATGTCAAGCTGAAGGGCAAGGTCGAGCGGCTGTCCAAATTCGCCAAGGCCGGTACCGGCAGCAGCAGCGAGTCCTCGAACACGACGGCCGCCCAGTTCGAGGTGACGATCTCCCTGGAGCCGAACGAGCGGCTGATTGCCGGACTCAGCTTGACCGCCTCGATCCAAACGGATAAGAAAGCAGGCGCGCTGGTCGTGCCGACATTAACGATTCAACGAGACAAAAACGACTACTACGTCATGGTCGAAAATGCTGACGGCAGCTTGGAGAAACGCATTGTCAAAACCGGCCTGGAAACGCCGGAAAAGACGGAAGTGCTCAGCGGCCTGAACGAAGGCGAGACCGTCGTGCTTCAATAATTCGTATTCTTTTCACCGCACCTTCGGGTGCGGTTTTTCATTTTGGCAAGCAATTTGCCGAACGAAGCAGCCTGGTCCAGTAAATTGGCGATGAAACCGTTTTTTCAGATTTTCACAGGATGGAACGACGTTCCGATTTCTTGTATAATCTAACCCATTGACTATCGGCCCCGACTTTTCTGAGAGTGGAAAGTCACATCATCGTAGAATCAGGAGGTACTGACATTGTTTTTGCAAAAATTGAATACGGCTTGGTTTTCCAACCCGCGCGCGGATATTTTATCCGGCATGACGGTAGCCCTTGCCTTGATTCCCGAGGCCATCGCTTTTTCCATCATTGCCGGAGTGGACCCGATGGTCGGCTTGTACGCTTCGTTCTGCATGGCCGTCGTCATTTCTTTCACCGGAGGCCGCCCCGCTATGATCTCGGCCGCCACCGGGGCCATGGCTTTGCTGATGGTCACTCTCGTGAAGGAGCACGGCCTCGACTACTTGTTCGCCGCCACCGTATTGACCGGGATGATCCAATGGCTTATGGGAGCGATGAAGCTCGGGCGTTTCATTACGTTCGTGCCCCATTCCGTCATGACCGGATTCGTCAATGCGCTCGCCATTTTGATTTTCATGGCTCAACTGACGCATTTTACGGGACAAGGCTGGATCATGTACGGGCTGGTCGCTTTGACGCTGGTGATTATCTACACGCTGCCGCGGCTGACCAAGGCTGTGCCTTCCGCGCTTGCCGCTATTCTCATTGTGTCCGTACTGACGATCGGCCTGCATCTGGATGTCAAGACGGTCGGAGATATGGGACAGCTTACGAACGTCCCGCCGGTCTTTCATCTTCCGCAGGTTCCGCTCACGCTTGAGACGCTGCTCATCCTGCTCCCTTATTCGCTGTCCTTGGCCATGGTCGGCATTCTGGAGTCGCTGCTGACGGCAACGATCGTGGACGAAATGACGCATACCAAAAGCGATAAAAACCGGGAAGTGCGCGGTCAAGGCTTTGCGAACATCGTGACGGGCTTTTTCGGGGGCATGGCAGGCTGTGCGATGATCGGCCAATCCGTCATCAACGTCAAGTCCGGCGGGCGGACCCGACTTTCGACCTTCGTAGCCGGTGTCTTTCTACTCTTCTTGATTCTTGTGCTCGGCAATGTCGTCAAGCAAATTCCGATGGCCGCTTTGGTCGGCGTCATGTTCATGGTTTCGCTCGGCACATTTGACTGGAGCTCGCTGAAGCAGCTTCGCACGATCCCAAAAACCGATTCGTTCGTGATGATCGTTACGGTCGTGATCGTCGTCGCCACGCATGATTTGTCCAAAGGCGTGTTTGCGGGCGTTCTTCTGAGCGCGGTCATCTTCGCTTGGAAAATGGCAGCCTTGCGGACGGCCGCAACGCTTCTCCCGGACGGAAGCAAACAGTATCAGGTGTCTGGACCCATGTTTTTCGGAACGGTCTCCCACTTCATCGAGCAATTCGATTATGCCGGGGACCCTGACACCGTCACCGTGGATTTCAGTCAATCTCATCTGTGGGACCATTCGGCCGTGAACGCCATAGCGAAGATGATCGCCCGCTACGAAATGCTCGGCAAGAACGTGACCCTCAATGGGTTGGACGAAGAAAGCAAACGGCTGGTCGACCGCATCGGCTTGTCCGTGCCCGGCGCCCATTAACGTGTCCAAGCCCGCTTCCTGCGCCGGATGGCGCGGAGCGGGTTTTCTGCAGGAGCCGATCTTAGGAGACCTAAGCTGATCCGGCGCTATAAGGTTGTCATTTCCATGCGGCCCCGTTATAATGGAAAAGAGCTTTTAGTACCAAGTCCTAAGAAATACCGCAAGTCACGAAGAGAGGATGACCCGCAATGACCGATACATCTACCCTGTCCTATCATGAATTCAAAACGATCGCGCTTGACCGCCGCAGCATCCGCAAGTATACGGATCAGCCGGTTGCCATCGAAGATATTCGCGAAATCATCGATTGCGCCCGCTACGCCCCAAGCGATACGAACTCCCAAACGTGGGAATTCATTGCCGTGATGAACCGCGATAAGATTAAAGAAATCGAGCAGATTACTTGGGAGCAGCTGCACCGCAGAGCTGCCGAAGCGGAGCAGCGCGGCTTATCCAAGGAAGCCCGTCTGCTGACCAAGTCGTTCGGACCTTACGCTACGGCTTTCTCGGATGCGCCTGTGCTGATCGTCTGTCTCGCGACGCCGTACAACTCCAAGTTCCGCGAGCGTATCTTCGATCCCGTTGCGTTGGTCGACGATGCGGTGTGGGCGGAAGAAGGCATCAAGAGCAGCTGCCTCGCCGCGCAAAACCTGATGCTGGCCGCGCATGCCCGCGGGCTCGGCACGTGCCCGATGACCGGCCCGGTGCTGCTCGCCCAAGACCAGCTTCGCGAATATTTGGACATTCGGCCGGAATGCCAGATCAACATGGTGATTGCCCTCGGGTACCCTTCCGAGCGGCCGGCCCGTCTGCCGCGCAAGGAAATCGACGACATTCTGCGTATCGTCGATTAATGACGGAACGATAAAAAACGCCTCGGACCCAATCGGTATCCGGGGCGTTCTTTGTGTTGTTTATCGGTTGGACCGCGTTGATTTGTTAGCTCAGCTTGGCCATTTCTTCCTCGTCCATCTCATAATTGGAGTAGACGTCCTGCACATCGTCCAAGTCGTCGAAGGCGTCCATCATTTTCAGCAGCTTCTCGGCATTCTCGCCCTCCACCTGGATGGTGTTTTGGGGAATCCACGAAACCGACGCTTCCGCAAACTGCAAGCCTTGGGATTCCAGCGTCGTCTTCACCTGCTCGAACTCGTGCGGATGCGTCAAAATTTCGAAGCTGTCTTCATCGACGCTGACGTCCTCCGCGCCCGCTTCGAGCGCCTGCATCATCAGCTCGTCTTCATCCAGCTCGTGCTCCTCGCGGTCGATCCGCAGGATGCCTTTCTGATCGAACATATACGAGACGCAGCCGGATTCGCCCATATTGCCGCCTCTTTTATTGAAAACGGCACGCACGTCGGCTGCCGACCGGTTCCGGTTATCCGTCAGACATTTGACCATAATGGCAACGCCCCCGGGACCGTAGCCTTCATACATAATTTCCTCATACTCGACGTTGTCCCCATCGCCGGTCGCCTTCTTGATCGCCCGCTCGATATTATCCTTCGGCATGTTGATCCGCCGTGCCGCTTCAATCGCGACCTTCAGCGTAAAGTTCGCCTCCGGGTTCGGGCCGCCCTTGCGGGCTGCCATGAAAATTTCGCGTCCGAGCTTGACGAATTGATTATTTTTGGCTTGGTCCGCCTTGCCTTTGCGGTCTTTAAATAACTTAAACTTAGGCATAAGTAACGCTCCCTACCGTAAGAAGTATCATGTACTAGTTTACCACCGCTCCCCTGATCCGGTCAAAGCTTGTCCAAGGGGTGCAAAAAAAGCGGTTCCTGGAACGTCGCATTCCAAGAACCGCTTGTTGGCTTTTCATTTGGCATTGAAACAACTTAAGCAAACTATCTAACGATGAGATGAGAACCGCCGCAGCGGTAAGTTTTCTTGCGAAATCAAGGAGCGAATTCAAGAAGTTTCATCGTTTTGATTTCTAAAAGAAAGCTTATATCAAAACCCGTCAACCGATTGTCGACCGGGCATCGTAGTTAGTTTCGTCTTACAGTTTGTGAACGTTAGCCGCTTGCGGACCACGGTTGCCTTGAACGATTTCGAACTCAACCGCTTGGCCTTCTTCCAAAGTTTTGAAGCCTTCGCCTTGGATTGCGGAGAAGTGTACGAATACGTCGTCGCCGCCTTCTACTTGAATGAATCCGTAGCCTTTTTCTGCGTTAAACCATTTTACTGTACCTTTCAATGAAAACAACCTCCTAGATGTATCGCCATCAAGGGCGAATGGTTCAAGTATATCACCCTTATCAGGATAAATCAACAAGGCCTAAATTATACACAGCCTTATTTTTGTACGCACAGCAGCTCTCTGGAACCCGGAATAAAAGGCAATTCGGAAAGCTCCAAAGACGCCTCGAATCCGGTCGTCCGCAGCTCTTCGAGGAGCCGGTCCAGCATCGGATATCGATCCCATTGCAGCGTGATAACGGGGTATACCCGTACCTCTCCTCCTGCACGGCACACCCTTAGCAGCTCACGCAGCGCTCGGATGTGAAAGTCATAGTCGAATTGCTCATGGTACAGAAATAAAAAGTGGCTGCACAGCACAAGACCGAACGACTCGTCCTCATAGGGAAGATGAGGCAGCTTCGCGGCCGTATACTTGATTCCTTCGGAAGGGTGCGCATAATCGTCGGCAAACCGCTTAAGCGCCGCCTCCCGCATCGCACGGTGCCGGTCCGGATCGCCGTAGAAGGTCCAGTCAAAGTCCTCCCGCAGCTTGGTCAGCTTCCCGGTCGACACTTCGATTTCAGTCATCCCGTGGCGGTAAATTCCCTCCGCAGACAGCTCGTACATCGGATCGGCCGCTTTGGCCGTCAATCCGCGGGCAGCAGCTTCCGCTACAAATGACGAAGCTCCTGCGCCCACGTCCAAAATCGGGCACGCCTCCGAAAGCTCCGGCTTCAGCCTAAACATCCGCTCGTACTCGGCAAACGACCGGCAGGTCATTGCCACTCCAATCTGCTCATACCCTCTGCTCATCTTTTTCCGCTCTCCTCTGCTCGTGTTCTGAATAGCTTTGCCCCCACCCGCCCTCCGGCCGATGCTGGAGCTTATTGGCATTTTATCACGGACTATGATTATTGACAATCGCAATAGGATTGCCCCGCTTGGTTGAAGCCAAGTTCAATTCATGCTAAGGTAAGGATGTAGCGATGGGCTCTCACATGCCCGCAACCAATGGAATGGAAAGAGGTATCAGCCTTGAAAAATCAGGGGATTAAAAAACATACGATCTACAAGAAAGACAAATGGAACATGCTCACGGTCGAGGTCAACGGAAAGCAGTTGATTTTAAGAGAAATTTCCGACCAGTGGGGCGAGGATTGCCACACGTTTCTCAGCCGCCCGGAGATGATGCATTGGGTGAACGAACGCTTCTCGAAGGAACGGTTCGAAGGCACCGATGAAGAGCGTGAGAGTATCATGGAAGCTTTCCGTCAAGTTTAATACGAAATTGGACATAATTTGCTTGACGCCCGGCTTGTCCATTCAGTATAATGAAGGCAATTACATAAGGATGTCCTCCAAAGGGGAGTAGCTGTCACAGTAAAGTCGTCAGTTCGGGTTCTGGGAAGAACCCCGGCTTTATTGGCAACGAAACGTTGTTAGCAAGACCTTTGCCATAGAGGTAGAGGTCTTTTTTGGTGGAAAAATGACCTGTACCGATGTGGTAGAGGTCATTTTTGTGTAAATACTAACATCAGTAAAAAGGAGTGGTAGGACATGGAATGGTTGTCCGTAGAATTTTTACTCGCCCTGATGAACATTGTCTTAATCGACCTCGTACTTGCCGGGGACAATGCCATCGTCATCGCACTCGCAGCGCGCAATTTGCCGAAGGAACAGCAAAAAGGCGCAGTCCTCTGGGGAACGCTTGGAGCCGTCATCATTCGTGTCATCGCCACACTCGCCGTCGTCTGGCTGCTGAAGCTGCCAGCCTTGCTGCTGATCGGCGGAGTGGTGTTGATCTGGATCGCTTACAAGCTGCTGGTGGACAAGAAAGACCACGCCATCGAAGCCAAACCGCAGCTTTGGCCCGCCATTCGTACAATCATTATCGCTGACGCGGCCATGGGCTTCGACAACGTTATGGCAGTCGCCGGCGCTTCCCACGGCAGCTCTCTTCTCGTTATACTCGGCCTCATTATCAGCGTGCCGATCATGGTTTGGGGCAGCACCTTGTTTATCCGGCTGCTTGAAAGATTCCCTTGGATCATTTACATCGGTTCCGGCGTGTTGGCCTATACCGCGGGTTCGATGCTGACAGGAGACCCGCTTGTCAAGGAATGGTTTATTGCGAACCCGATCGTGAAGTGGGGCTTGATTGTTATCGTTATCGTGGGGGTTCTCCTCGCGGGCTACTGGAAAAAGATTTACGGCTCTCTGGTATCCATTAACGAGAGCGGCCACCTGACGATCCCGCCCGATCTGGCGCACGGAGCGGACATCCAACCGAACGACAGCTTCGAAGCAAAGCGCGATGAAAAAGGGCGCATGATTTTGGTGAAGTCGCGAGGCTGAAGAGGTTGCAAAAATCGGATATGACCAACAAACATCAGCCTCACGGCTTAGGGTGAGGCAGCGACGAAAAGCCGGCACATTCCACTAGTGCCGGCTTTGCTGCGTGTAAAGATCAGATTTTCGCATGCGGAACGGGAGTTGCTGCGGTTCGGACGTCGATCAGCGCGGGCTTGCTGCCGGACAGCGCCCGGCGGAGGGATTGCTCGAATTCGGCGGGGCTGGACGCCCGATAACCGGAGCCGCCGCAGGCTTCGGCGATCGCCGCAAAATCGGGATTTTGAATCGCGCTGCCGGTCAGGTTCAGGCCGGCGGCGTTCATCCGGTCCTGCTCCATCGCGTAAGCGCGGTTGTTGAGAACGACCAGCACGATCGGGAGCTGCAGCTCGGCGGCCGTTTGGAATTCCATCAGCGTCTGGACGACTCCCCCATCCCCTGCGATGGCGATCACTTGACGGTCCGGATAACTAAGCTTGGCGGCTATCGCCGCCGGCAAAGCGAAGCCAAGCGTCCGCCACCGGCCGGAGACCAGAATATCCTGCCCTGCCTTGGCTTGAAAAATTCGATTGAACCATAGCGTATGGTCCCCGGTATCGACGGTGATGATCGCTTGATCCGATACGTGATCCGCAATCGTCTTCATGACGCGCTGCGTGGGGATCGGCGTGCCATCGGCCCGGGCCTCGGCCTCGATCTGCCGTTTCCAGCCCGCACATGCGTCGCGAACCCGGGCACGCCAAGCGCTGCGGTCTTTGGCCGGGAGATGCCCGGCAGCGGCGAGTTTGGGAACAATCTGCCCGAGATCGCCGACGACGCCCTTATGCAGCGGGTGACCAAGACCGATCGCTTCCCGGTTCCAATCGATCTGAACGATCCGCGCCTGCGTCGGCACATAATCGTCCGGCCACCAAGTTGCCCCCAGCATAACGATCAGATCGCTCTCGGCCAGCAGAACGCTGGACGCTTCGCTGCCGGCCTGACCGAGGCCCCCCGCATAGCATTCGTGATCGTTCGGAAATAACGGCCTGGCGGGCAGCGTGGTTACAACAGCGGCAGACAGCTTCTCCGCGAGCTGAAGGACATGCTCCGCTGCTTGCTTCACGCCGCGGCCGATGAACAGGACCGGCCGCTCGGCCGAAGCGAGCAAGGCTGCCACTTCCGCGATTTCATTGTCTGGAGCGGCCAGCGGCTGATGCAGGTGGGCGGAGTACGGCTTTATCCCGCCTTTCACCTTCGCCGGATATAAATCCTTCGGGATGGAGAGATGAGTCACCTGCCCTTGGAGCAAACCGTGGACGAGCATTTGCTCCATCAATTCGGGCAGCGCGTCCGCGTGCGTGACCAGCTCGGATTTTCCCGCAACGGCGGCATGGAGCTTTTGCTGGTCTACATACTGCTTGGCCCGGGTACCGATCTTGGCCGTTTCCACCTGCCCCGACAGCGCCAGCACCGGCGCCCGATCCATAGAGGCATCGGCAAGGCCGTTTAACGTATTCGTTGCACCCGGGCCGCTTGTTGCCAGGCATACCGCCGTCCTTCCCGTCAGCTTGGCTTCGGCGGAAGCCATCAGCGCAGCTCCGCCCTCATGCCGGCAGGCGACGTACCGGATCGCGTTCTGTTTTCCGAGCTCATCCAATAAACTTAAATTGGCGTCGCCGATCACGCCGTAGATCCGCTCGATCTTCCAGGCTTTGAGCTGCTCCAGGATGAACTGCGAGACGGATAAGCCCGCTGCGGGCTTGGTCTCTTCGGCAAGCACCGGGGGCGCGGCAGCGTCCGCAAGTGTGGAGGGGGTCATGTCAATCACTCCTTTCGTTTTCCGGTATAGCGTTCCCTTTGGAGCGATTCCCATTGCATTTTTTTCATGAGGAGTTAAAGGAAAACCGCCCAAATTGGCGAACATAGTCAGTAAGAGGTGATAAGCTTTGAGCAATGGTGCATCGATCTTGACGTTTATGATTATTTCGTTCTCGCTCGCGCTGATCTTAATCATGAAAAAAGACACCCTGCCGGCAAACGTAAAACGGCCCTTGGCCATTTTGGCGCTGGTGATGGTTTCGTTTTCGTTCGTGCTGATGATCTTCAGTTTTTTTTCCGGCGCGTAGTAAGCGAATAGACTTCCTTCCTTGAATTCCCTATACTTATATTTAAGCCTCGCTCCGGCCATACTAACTAGAGCTTTCCAACGGACCCATAAACAGCTTGGAGCGTGAGCGGGTAATGCGATTGTTGCCGTTGCTGCTGTCCGGCG
Source organism: Paenibacillus ehimensis NBRC 15659 (assembly GCF_004000785.1). Lineage (GTDB taxonomy): Bacteria > Bacillota > Bacilli > Paenibacillales > NBRC-103111 > Paenibacillus_G > Paenibacillus_G ehimensis. The sequence continues at coordinate 45,915 of NZ_BILX01000032.1, forward strand.
CGCTGCTGTCCGGTGTTGTGATCGGATCGGCGGCGGCTGCGAATCAAGCGGCTAAACCATTTCATTTGACAAGGAGGGCTCCCATGAATCAAGTACCGAAGCGGAGCGACGTTCCTGCGGAACACCGTTGGAACCTGGAGGACCTTTTTCCGAACCAGCAAGCCTGGGATCAAGAGCATCAAGAAGTGAAAAACGCGCTGAAGGAAATCGGCCGCTTTCAGGGCAAGCTGAACGACCCGGCGGCCATTAAGCAGTGCTTCGAGCTGGAGGATAAAATCTCCCTACATACGGAACGTCTGTACGTCTACGCTAATATGAAGCATCATGAGGACATGGCGGACCCTACATATCAGGCCTTATCCGATAAATCGAAAAAATTAAGCGTCGAAGCCGGTGAAGCGACCTCGTTCATTTCTCCGGAAATTTTGAGCTTGTCGGACGACCAGTTGAACAAGCTGGTGAACGATCCCCAGCTCGCCTTCTACAAAAGGACGCTCGAAGAGCTGATCCGCGAGAAGCAGCACGTGCTCAGCAAAGCGGAGGAGGCGCTGCTGGCCCAGGTCGGCAATCTGTCGCAAGCGCCGAGCACGATTTACGGGATGATCAACAACGCGGATATCAAGTTCCCGAAGGTGAAGAACGAAAAGGGCGAAGAAGTCGAGCTCACGCACGGCCGCTACATCCAATTCCTTGAAAGCCGCAACCGCGATGTCCGCAAGCAAGCGTTCGAAGCGATGTACGCCACCTATGCGAAGCAAAAGAACACGATCGCCTCGACGCTTGCCGCCAACGTGACGAAAAACATTTTTTATTCCAAGGTTCGCAAGTATCCTTCCACGCTGGAAATGTCGCTGTTCGGGGACAACATCAAGAAGGAAGTATACACGAACTTGATCGACACGATTCACGAGTCGCTGCCGCTCATGCACCGCTACATGGAGCTGCGCCGCAAGCTGATGAAGGTCGACAAGCTGCACATGTACGATCTGTTCGCTCCGCTGGTCGAAGAGTTCGACCTCGAGATCACCTACGAGGAAGCGAAGAAAACGGTCAAGGATAGCTTGAAGCCGCTCGGTGAGGAATATTTGAAAATCCTGCAAGAGGGCTTCGATGGCGGATGGATCGACATTTACGAGAACGAGGGCAAGCGCAACGGCGCCTACAGCTGGGGCGCATTCGGCACCCACCCTTACGTGCTCCTGAATCACAAGGACAACCTGAACAGCATGTTCACGCTGACGCATGAGATGGGCCACGCGCTCCACTCCTATTTGTCGGACGCAAATCAGCCTTACCGCTACGCGCAGTATACGATCTTCCTCGCGGAAGTCGCATCCACGCTGAACGAAGCGCTGTTGATGGATTACCTGCTGAAGAAGTCGACGGACAAGAAAGAAAAAATGTACCTGCTCACCTACTACATGGACCAGTTCCGGACGACGGTATTCCGGCAAACCATGTTCGCCGAATTCGAGAAGATCATTCACGAAAAAGCGGAGCAAGGCGAAACGCTTACCCCGCAGCTGTTAAGCCAAGTCTACTACGATCTGAACGTGCAGTATTACGGCAAGGATATGGTCGTAGATCAGGACATCGAGATGGAATGGGCGCGCATCCCTCATTTCTACAACAGCTTCTACGTGTACAAATACGCCACCGGCTTCTCGGCCGCCACCAGCTTCGCGAAGCAGATCTTGGACGAGGGCCAGCCGGCCGTCGACCGCTATCTCGGCTTCTTGAAAAGCGGGAGCAGCGACTATTCCATCAATATCTTGAAGAAAGCAGGCGTGGATATGTCGACGCCGGAACCGATCAAACAGGCGATGAGCGTATTTAAAGAGCTTCTGGAGCAAATGGAAGCGCTGGCGAAGTAAGCCGCCGACGCAGGCCGAGTCCGGTATTGCCCGGCTCGGCTTTTTTGCCCTTCATGCAGCAGTCAAAAGGAGACGATTTCGATGAGAGCCCAATGGATGTTGATCAGCACGTTGCTTTTCGCCCTTATTACCGCAGTATTTGCCGTTATTAACGTGGAGCCCGTCCGCGTGAATTTTTTGTTCACCCAAGCCGACATCCCGCTCATTCTGGTTATTCTGGGATCCACCCTGCTCGGCGGCCTGATCGCCTTCCTGATCGGCTTGTTCCGCCAGATCAAGCTGCAGCGTAAGATCAAGCAGCTTGAAAAACAGCTGAACGGAACGTCCTCCGAGCAAGCGTTGGCCGTTACCGAAGATGCGGGAAGCCGGTCGTTCCTTGCGGCGGATACGGACCTGGAGCATGCGGAGGACGTAAAAAATTCAAGCAAATAGCGCTTCAAGCCTGTCGTCTTTTCAAATCATCAAGAAATAGTAAAATTTATATTAAATCTGCCATAACCTTTCCATCCTCATTGATCAACAACCCCACTTTCATTAATATAGTAAGTGCGAGTTTATGGAACGATTTTCCTAGTTACTAGGACGTAATCCATGCAGGAAGGATGCCGGCAGCATGGTTGATCAATGGACGGATGCAGAGCAAACCCAATTATATTTCAGCGCGTTCAGGCTATCCTCGAACGGTATGGCTTTCTTCTCGGAAGAAGGCCTATTTCTTCGCGTCAATCCTGCATTCGGCAAGCAAATCGGCTATCCCGAAGAGGCCTTGAGCGGCAAGCCTTGGGAACCTGTTGTTCATCCCGACGATCGAAAGCAGGTTCGTAGAATGCTGGAGGATGTGGCCAACGGGACGGTCGGATCCCAGCCGTTCGAAGCGAGACTTATCCGCAGCGACGGCACGCCGGTCCGGTGCTCCGTTACTGCGCCCGTCGTCCCCGGGCCAAACGGATGGCCGGCTTCTCTTTTCGTGCAAATTTTGGACAGCGATGCACCGAGCCGTTTCGCGGCTCCGGCCCCCGGGCGGAAAACGACCCGTGAGCGGGACGAAACAAGCAGCGATTCTCTCTACCGGACTCTCGTAGAGCAATGCGCGGACGTTGTATCGAAGCACGATTTGTCGGGCCGTATTTTGTACATCTCCCCTTCCTGCCGTGTTCTGCTTGGGTACGAGCCCGAAGAATTGATCGGAACCAACGTCTACGAGTTGTTTCATCCGGAGGATTTGACGAAAATCCCCGGGCTTACGTCTCCCATGGAAACCGCGCCGAATCTGCCTCTGATCTCATACCGGATTCGCACGAAAAACGGCGGCTACGTCTGGTTCGAATCCAGCGGACGGATTGCCGGAGACGAACACGACTCGGAAAACGGACAAACGGTGATCTGCATCTCCCGGGACATCTCTTCGCGCAAGCAAACGGAACAGCAGCTGATGAAAACCAACGAGCTGCTGCAAAAAATTTCTTCGATCGACGCGCTGACCGGGCTCGCCAACCGGCGTTTCTTCGATGAACGGTTTGCCAAGGAATGGCGGCATGCCATGCGCTTCTCCACGCCGCTTTCCGTTATTTTGCTCGATATCGACTATTTCAAGCGGTATAACGACACGTACGGGCATCATGACGGCGACGCCTGCCTCCAGTATGTCGCCGAAGCCATGCGCCGCGCGGCCAAGCGCCCGGGCGACATGATTGCAAGATACGGCGGCGAGGAATTCGTGATCGTGCTGCCGGTGACGGACGGCCGGGGCGCGCTTTACGTGGCCGAGCGGATGCGCTCGGAGGTGGAGCTTCTGCGGATCCCTCATCGCGGCTCCGCCGTCTCTTCGTACGTCACTGCGAGTCTGGGAGCGGCCACGATGATTCCCGTCCGCGACGTCTCGCCGCGGGAGCTGATTATCCGCGCGGACAAGGCGCTCTATCGGGCCAAGCAGGAAGGCCGGAACCGGGCTATAGCTTATGACGAAGAATAGATCGGCAAACCGCCCTTTTTCTTTTTGGAAAAGGGCGGTTTTTGATGAAACAATTTCTTCGGGGGGCGCGTCAGTAGGGGTGAACAAGAAGATATTCCAAAAAGGGTTCAAAGAGGGTACTACACATCAAAGGAGGAAAATCAAGTGCAGAAAAGAACACTCTTTGCAGGCATGCTGGCATTGACGCTCCTGACCTCCGTCTCCCCGGCTCCGTTAACCGTAGCGTCGGAAACGGGGCAGGCCATCGCGCTGACGCTCAACGGACAGCCCGTCAGCTTGTCCGTGCAGCCCCGATTGATCGGAAACACGCTGATGGTGCCGCTCCGCGAGCTGTCGGACGCGCTCGGGGTGAAGGTGCAGTGGGACGAAGCCGAACGCTCGGCCACGGCAACCAAAGCGGAGCGCTCGATCAAGCTCCGGCTGGACAGCAAGGAAGCTACCCGCGGAAGCGAAGCCGTCGCGTTGGACGAAGCGCCGGCGCTTGATAACGGAAATATTTTGGTACCGCTGCGCTTTTTCAGCGAGTCGTTCGATTTTAACGTTTATTGGGACGGTGCGAACAAGCGCGTAACGATTGTGGATGCGGACAAAAGCTTGCCGACCGTCGGTTCCCGGGAACGGATGGAAGCGCTGCTTAAGGAATCCGCCGCCGCTCACGGCAGCGGAAGCAGCATGATGTTACGGGGTGACAATGCGATCGCGGTCACCGAGAAATCGACGGCTGCCGCACCGCAAGCCGCCGGCAGTGCCGCCAAGCAGGCTGCCGACGCGGCGCCCGCCTACTCCGGCACGAACGTACAGGTGCAGGGCGTCGATGAAGCGGATGTCATCAAGACGGACGGCACCTACATCTATCAGGTGAATCGCGACCGCGTCCTCGTGACCAAAGCCTCCCCGGCCGAGAACATGAGCGTCGTCAGCACCGTCTACTGGGCGGACCCGAACTTTTATCCGCAGGAGCTGTACGTCGATGACAACTACCTCGTCGTTGTCGGCCATACGTCCTATCCGACGTACGAGAAGCCGGGACCGATTCCTTACGACGCCAGCCCTGCGGCTCCCGCGGATCCGGCCACATCGGCGGGCAGTCCGGCGGTAAACGTCTCTCCGCCTCAGGACGACGTCAAGGTTGTCCCGGTACCTGAGCCGGGGATCGGCAAGGCCAAGAAGATGGTCGTATGGCCCGGACGCCCGACTCGTTCGACGACAAAGACGATCGTTTACGAGCTCGGCGACCGGACCCAGCTGAAGCAAGTGCGCGAGGCGGAGCTGGAAGGGCATTACGTCTCTTCGCGCAAAGTCGGAGACTCGCTGTACGTAGTTACGAACAAATCGATGAATTATTTTTGGATCATGCGCCAAGAGGCGGACTTCGGCGCGAAGCAAGCGAACGAATCGCTGCCCGCCTACCGGGACTCCGCTGCCGGAGACCAATTTATTACGATCGGCTACGAAGACATCCGGTACTTCCCGAAAGCCGTCGAACCGAACTATTTGCTGATCGGCGGTCTTAAGCTCAGCAAGCCTGATCAAAAAATGCAGGTGACGAGCTACCTCGGCTCCGGTCAAAACGTCTACGCTTCTCCCGACAACCTGTATGTCACCGTGAGCGAGTACGAGCCTGCGAAAGAGAATGAGCAGACGGACGGCAAGACCAACGTCATGCCCGCGCCGCTTCATATGACGAGCGCCATTTATAAATTCGGCATGGACAACGGAACGGTACGCTATGTCGGACGCGGCAAGGTGCCGGGACATGCGCTGAACCAGTTTTCGATGGATGAGCACAACGGCTATTTCCGCATCGCCACCACAAGCGGCGACATGTGGCGGAACGACGAGCATACGTCGAAAAATAACGTGTATGTGCTGGACGAAGCGCTGAGCGTCATCGGCAAGCTCGAAGGGCTGGCCCCGGGCGAGCGCATTTATTCCGTACGCTACGCCGGGAACCGCGCCTATATGGTGACGTTCAAAAATACCGATCCGCTGTTCGTCCTGGATCTGAGCAACCCTCAAGCGCCTGCCATGCTCGGCAAGCTGAAAATTCCGGGCTACAGCGACTACCTGCATCCGTACGACGAGAACCATCTGATCGGCTTCGGCAAGGAAGCTGTGGAGGTGGCGAACAAGAAAGGCGAGGGCTCGGACACGGTCGCTTTCTATCAAGGCATGAAGCTTGCCTTGTTCGATGTATCCGATGTGGCGAATCCGAAGGAGCTGTTCAAGGAAACGATCGGCAACCGGGGAACCGAATCGCCGCTGCTGCACAATCATAAAGCGCTGCTGTTTTCCAAGGAGAAGCAGCTGCTGGCCTTCCCGGTCACCGTGGCGGAATTGAAAGATAAGTCCGGCGCCAACACGCCGGAAAACGCATCGAAATACGGGGATTTCACCTTCCAGGGCGCCTACGTTTACGGATTGGATCTGCAAAAAGGCTTCCAGCTTCGCGGCAGGATCACGCACTTGACGGCAGACGATCTGAACAAAGCGGGCCAGCACTGGTACGGCAGCGAACGCAATATCGAGCGTCTGCTGTATATCGGCGATACGCTGTATTCGTCCTCGCCCGACATGCTGAAAGCGAACGATTTGAACACGCTGCGCGAAGTCGGCTCGCTGCAGCTTCCGGCCTGGAAGCCGCGCAATCCGTAATGGTTGGCTTTTTGTCCTCCATGGGGTACAATGTCCGAAGTGACATTTATCCGCTTGGAGGACTGCTTAAGCCATGGTAGCTACCGTTATCGTTATCAGCATTATCGTCGCTTTGCTTATCTCGGGCATCACCATGTATGTAACGAAGCTCGCTTATTCCCGCAAGGAAGAGGATTAAACCGCTGTTACAGCCACAGCGAAAGTACGACAGTGACGGCGCCGCCAAACGCCGAGCTTAAAGCGTTAACCGTGTCGTTGGTCATGAACGCCGCGCCCCGGATTCGAACCGCCGCTGCCTCGCAGTGGCGGTTTTTTTCGATTTCTTTGCCGCAGACGCGACAGCGGTACATGACCTGACACACCGCCCCGAGCCACGAGTCGGCCAGCGACCCGGCGAGGCCCCCAACCAGCCCAAGGACGCAAAGGCCGGCTGCCGACCGGACGGAAGCCTCCCACGCAAGGGAGCCCCCTGCCTGCTCCGGCTGCAGCGCCGCCAGTGCCCATGCGACGGCTCCGATAAACAAGCCTCCAGCCGCGGATGCGGCAAGTCCGAGCGGCGATACGCCGCCGGAAGTGCCGGACGGCACCGGACGGCCGGTGACGATCGAGCGCGGGGCCGTACGGCTGAGACCGCCGATCTCCGTCGCCCAAGTATCCGCAGTCACCGTGGCCATCACGCCGATGTAGGCGGCCCACCAGGCCGGATGCGGTACGAATGCGTCGACCAGACAAAGAGCGAGCCCAAGGCCGCCGTTGGCAAGCACCTGGCCGGCATCCCGCCGTCCGGATTTGGCGTAGCCGCTCTCGGCGGCTGCCTTTTTTTTGCTCTTCCACTTCGATAACAACGAGGACGAGATAAAAAAAGCGATCAGCGTCCCGAACCAAGCCAAGCTTCCTGCCGCATACATCAGCGTTCCGAGCAGGACTGCGGCAGCGGCCCCCGATCCGGACAGCGACCGTTTTCGGTACGCCGCTCCGGCTATCAGAACGCTTCCTGCCAATCCGATAATCCAATGCTGCACTTCATCCGAACCTCCTTCCAAACCCCATAATACGATCGTAAAAATTGCATTTTCGACAGTCCTATGTTTACAGACCTATTGCCATTATAATATGATTTGACTTGAGATGGAAAAAAGGTACCGGGGAGAGGAAAGCGTTGTACGAGGCGCAAAATAGAGAAGGCAGACGGATCAAGGAAGACCTCGAACCGCAGGAAATGCTCCGGGTGATCTTTGATTACGCCGCCAAAATCTGCAACGAGCGCAAGCTGGACCGCCTGCTGACGCTGATGGCGGACATGGGACGGGAGATGGTTGTCTCCGACCGCTGTACGGTCTGGCTTCTGGATCGCGACAAGGACGAGCTGTACTCCACCGTCGCCCATGGGGTGCCCTCGCTTCGGATGTCCGTCCATTCAGGCTTGGCCGGCTTGGCGGTCCGGAAGGGCCGTCCGATTTTTATCGACGACGCTTATGCGAACGAAGAGTTTGCGGATGTGCTGCGAAGCGGCGCCATCGCCATGGACCGCAAAACCGGCTATCGCACGAAAGCGCTGATGGTCGTCCCGTTCCGCAATAACGAAGGCGAGATCACGGGAGCTTTCCAAGCCGTGAACAAGCTGACGAAATGCGGGCAATTTTCGCAGAACGATTTGGAATATTTGACGCTGGCCGCTTCCTATGCGGGAAAATCGCTGGAATCGGCCCTGCTTTCCCACGAAATTGAGGAAACGCAGAAGGAAATTATTTTTACGATGGGAGAAATCGGCGAGAACCGCTCCAAGGAAACGGGTAATCACGTCAAGCGAGTTGCCGAATATTCGTACATCCTTGCACGCGGGCTCGGGATGAGCGAAGAGGAAGCCGAGCTGCTGAAGACCGCCTCACCGATGCATGACATTGGGAAAGTCGCCGTCCCCGATGCTATCCTCAAAAAGCCCGGGAAGCTGACGGCCGATGAATTCGAGATCATGAAATCGCATACGACGACCGGCTACAGCCTGCTGAAAAACTCAAAGCGCCGCATCCTGAAAGCGGCTGCAATCGTCGCTCATGAGCATCACGAGAAATGGGACGGCACCGGCTATCCGCGCGGTCTTCGCGGGGAACAAATCCACATCTACGGACGCATTACGGCGATCGCCGACGTCTTCGATGCGCTCGGCAGCGAACGTATTTACAAGAAGGCTTGGGAGCTGGATCGGATTTTGAAGCTGCTGGAGGAGGAGCGCGGCGCTCATTTCGACCCGCAGATCGTTGATGTGTTCATGCAACTACTGCCCAAGCTTTTGGAAGTCCGGGACCGTTATACCGATGGGGCTCTGTCCGCCCCGGCCTCTGAGGCGTGATCGTCCGGAAGCCGGTCGCGGCAGAGCCTTATCCGATCCGGGAACCGCTACTGCCCGATCCTGGCTGTAAAAGCGCCGAAAGCCTGCTCTCCCCAGAACAGCTCAAAGCGGTCTCCGTCGTTCACCGCCCCAACGCCCGCAGGCGTGCCCGTATAAATGATATCCCCTTCGCCCAAGCCGTAATGTGCGGCGATATAATCCACAATTACCTGCAAATCAAAAATCATGTCGTTCAGGTTCCCCCGCTGTACTTCCAGACTGTTCCGGTGCAAAGCGTATTCAACCTGCTTGACTTGCTTGAAGCCAGGGAACGGACGGAACCCGGTCAGGGCGGCCGAGCCTTTAAACCCTTTGGCCGGAAGCCAGGGATGGCCTTTCTTTTTCAAGACCGATTGCACGTCCCGCAGGGTAAAATCGATGCCGAGCGCCAGCTTGTCCACCAACTCGTCCACGGTGATGCCGTTCTTATACGATTGCCCGATGCGGAGCACGAGCTCGGCTTCGTAGTGCACCTCGCCCCGTCCGCCGGGCAGCTCGATTTCGCCGCCGTCAATCGCCGTAAGCGCGTGCGTCGGCTTCGTAAAAATCATCGGCTTCTCCGGAATGTCATTGCCGAGCTCCGCCGCGTGCAGCCCGTAATTGCGTCCAACACAATAAATATTGCGAATCGATTCGTTCATGTTCGGATCGTTCCTTTGCCGTTAAATTATGACTCCGCCTTCATTATAAGTCCGGCTTGGGGGAATCTCAACGCTTGCGCACGTATCAAACGATAGAGACAGCCAGGTGCGTTTTATGGATCCGATCCATGATCCAAGAAATGTTCCAGAAGTTGAAGCACTTGCTCATAGCCCAGCACCGGCAGGAAATGGTCACTTTTTGGCACGATCGCGAGAGCCCCATTTGGGAGCTTTTTATAAGTTTCAACGAGGTGAATCAGATCAACCGTATCTTGATCGCCAGCCATGATCATGAATGGAGCCTGAATACCGCGAAGCTGATCGTCCGAAAGACCTTTGTAAGCTAGCCCCATCTGACGGACCTTTGAAACTACAGCCGGCCAGCGCTCAGGCTTCGGCGACAGTTTATCGTAAGCATCCTTGAGTACCGGGGGTGCGAAGTCATCCGGTATCGCCGTGAACCCTTTGTAACCCTCCTCCGTAAAAGCCGTTTGGATCGGGCCGAAGAAGGAGCCGGTGACTGCTACCTTATTCACGACCTCGGGGTGACGAATTGCAACTTGCGTTGCTATGTTGCCGCCCATACTCCAGCCAAAGAAATCCGCTTTTGCCGCCCCTAGCTGCTGAAGCAGTTCCGCAGTATCGTCAGCCATCTGCTCATAGCTCAGCGGACGGTCAATGTCGGCCGTACGGCCGTGGCCTTGCTGCTCAATCGCAATGACCGGACGATGCCTGACAAGCTCAGGAAGCAGCTTTCCAAACGAGCTTTCCGTATCCATAAAACTGCCGTGAAGGAGGACAAGCGGTGTTCCGCAATGTTTTCCGCCGTGTATTTCGTAGTACATCCTTAGCCCGTTTACTTCGGCATAGCCGCTCTGCTCTACGGCTTTACCGGCTATTTTCTGAGGACTCCGAGGCGTTGATTCGGCCTGGAAACATCGATTCGAGAGAAATAATCACAAAAGTAATCATAAATGTGAACCATAGCTTATTTACATTTAAACGCAAGTAATCATGGTTAACATGGTTCATGGGAAATCTCCATCCATTTTTTGATATTGGAATTTTTAGGTTCATATGATATAGTAACTCTCCAGTAACAGACCTCTTGGATTCTCAAGCCGCACTGCATTCCCCAATGACGTTGCGGCCTGATTTTCCGGGGGTTCTTTTTTATATGCAGGATCTTATGACTCCTTGGACCGGTACATCGCTCCGATGTTTTCGGCAAGCTTGTCGAGCGACTGGTTCATCCCCATGATGGCATATTTCAGCATCTCGCCGGGCGTCCATCCATACTCCGTAATCTTAAGCTCCGTCTGTTCCCCCCTGGCAAAAAACTCGATCACCATATCGACATTGGCCGGGAAATCCGCAGGAAGGCCGATTTGAGCCGGATCGATATAGTTGCCCTCTTGATCGGCCATGTACTGGCTGAATTCAAGCCGCTCCAGCGGAACGATCTTTTTGTAGACACCAGCCGAGAATGATTCTTGACCGCCGTGAGAATCAGGGGCACGCATGCTAAACAAATACTTTCCTCCTTCGCGAAAATCGATTTCGCACCGTGGCGAAGTGTAATGCTCCGGACCCCACCATTGCATAACCAGGGACGGATCCGTCCAAGCCTTCCATACCACCTCTACCGGAAAATCGAAAACGCGAGTGATAACAACTTCTTGCATATTAGGATTTGGGTTCATCGTCATGCTCCTTTGGCTCTTGATTTTGTTTCATCTTCTCCATCTCGGCTCTCAAGACGGCATCCATGGCGTTCAAGCGCCTGCTCCACTTGAGTCTTACTTGTCTGGACCATTCCTCAAATTCGGTCATCGTCCGCGTGTTCAACCGATAGATACGCTGCTGCGCTTTTTTCTCCACACTGATCACATTGGCCTCTAGAAGAATTTTCAAATGCTGAGAGATCGCTTGAGGACTAACGGAGAATTGCTTGTGAATTTCAGAAGCCGGACATCTGTCATTCTCGGCAAGCATCTCCACGATTTTGCGACGTGTAGGATCAGCTAGCGCTGAAAAGATATCCACCGGCATACAATTGGCTCACCTTCCTTTCCAAGCGATATTTGAGGATTGCCACATCTTGTATGACCACCCTGCCACTTCATAAAATGATTTGGTTTATAAAGTAAATGCTTTAATACTTATTTTTACGACTTTCTCGCAGGCCATACGCCTGGCGAGTTAAAACTTGTCCGGGCGCATACAGCGTGGCAAAATAATTTTCATCTGCTGTAGAAAAAAACGCCCGCCTCCCCCGTCGACAACCGTCGAAAGGAAAGCGGACGTTATTTGAAATATTTGGCTTCCACTTTTTTGCCAAGCAGCCACATGATGACGAACACGGCGACGATCAGTGCGATTTTCCAAGGCTGCCGCAGAAGATTCGCCAGATCGTGGCCCGCGAACGACACCAGAAAAATCATCACGCCTTTGCCGAGCAGGGTCGCGACGATAAACGTATGCAGCGGTACCTTGGACAGTCCCGCGACGATATTCACTACCGAAGACGGTGTAAAAGGAAAGCAAGCGAGCAGAAAAATCGGGGTGAAGCCATGCGTTTCAAGCCAATGTATGAATTTCCGGGACCGGGGATACTTCCGTTCCACCCAGCCGCGAAACCGCGCCCCGAATTTGCGAAAAATCAAAAATACGCAGAGCGCCCCGGCGACAACGCCGATCCACGACAGCAGGAAGCCTTCGCCAAGTCCATATGCATTCACGTTTGCAATCAGAATCGCCACTAACGGCAAAGCGGGAACGAAGGCTTCGATCATCGGAGCGATAATACCGGGCAGCGGTCCCAACGCCTCGTACTGCTTCAGCCAGTGCTCAATGTCCTGCCAGCTTAAACGGGAGATTGTTTCCTTCCAGCTCATTCGCGTCGTTTCACCTCTATACTTTCACTATACTATCCTGTGAAACCGATCGCAACTTGCCGGCCCGGCCGCTCCCGACAGAGAGCCCGGTTGACTTCCAAAAATCCAAACGGCCGCCCCAATTCCATGGGGAAGCCGTTTGGATTCATGATCTCATTATGAATTTCCATGAACTTGATTAGCGGGATGTTTTCTGGTCTTCCTCCGTCTTACGGGCTTCGCCGGAGGACTTCGACGATTCGTTCGTTTTCTTGGAATCGGTCGATTTCTTCGGATCTTCGGCAGATTTCTTGGTGCTTTCCGACGATTTTTTACCGCTCTCGGACGATTTGGCGTCGTTGGTCGTCTTCTTGCCCTCGGTATTCTTGCCTTCGGTATTTTTGCCGGTTCCCTGCGTCTTGCCCGATTCTCCTGTCTTTCCGGCCGGCGCTTTATTCGCATCCGTCTTCTTGCCGGTTTCCGGCGTCTTCTCGGCCGACTGCTGCTTCTTGCCTGTCTCCGCCTTTTTCGAATCGGCGGCTTTGCCGGAATCGGCCGGCTTCTTCGTCCCGTCCGCAGGCGGTTTGACGGCCGCTTTGGACGTTCCGTCGCCGATGCCCGACTCCTTCTTCACAGGCGGCTTCTCATCCGGGTCCGGTTCGGACGGAATAGTGCGGGTCGGCCCAAGCGTAATCCGGCCTTCCTTGTCAATCTGCGCATTGACAGACAAGTTCGTCAGCTTCTCGAACAGCTTGTCCCGGTCCCCGTCAACCATCGGGACCGGTTGAGCCCATTTGGTCAAGATCGGCACCATGCTCAGGTCGCAGCTTCGCTCCTTGGTGCAGGAGGCTTCCAAAATCATGCTTTCCCAAGTATTCGGATTGTCATTGGTCGTAAATATAAAATTGCCCATGCTGTAGGCAATCCATTTGCCTTTGTACTGCTCGAAGCCTTGAACGACATGCGGGTGGCTGGCGACGATGAGATCCGCGCCCTGATCGATATACTGCCGTGCCAAATCGGTCTGGGACTTGACCGGATACGCCTTGCGCTCTTCTCCCCAATGGGCGATGACGACAACCAGATCCGCCTCGGCTCTCGCTTTGCCGATCGCTTCAAACGCAAGCTTCGTGCTGTAGGTTTCCGCCATCCCCGGCTTCGACTGGCCCGCATACCAGCTCGTATCCGGAATCACCCGGCTGAAGCCGAGAAAGGCGATTTTCATGCCTTTTTGCTCTATAATCACATGCTCGTACGCTTCGTCCGCATTCCGGCCCGCGCCTACGCGTTTAATATCCTGCGCTTCGAGATAGCCCAGTGTATCGAGCAGCCCTTCGACGCCATAGTCCATACTGTGGTTGTTGGCCAGATTGACCAGATCGACGCCCGCGCGCTTCAATTCGGGCAGCGCCTTGGGCGACGACCGGTACACGTATTCTTTCTCCTGAGCCGCGCCTCTTGTCGTAATCGGCGTCTCCAAATTCGCTACGGTAATATCCGCCTTCTCCAGGTAAGGCTTGACGTACTTATAAGGATAATCGTAGCCGTTCTTTTGGAGCAGATCGTCCACCTTGCTGCCGAACATAACATCGCCGACGAACGTGAGACTGACTCTCGGAGATTGCTCCGGCGGTGGCGTTGCCGCACCGCCACCGCCCTCCGCTGCCGGCGGTTTCTCTGGAGTAACGCCCGGGTTCGTCGCTGCAGGCGGCTTGGACAACGCTTCCGTTTTGGGCGGCAAGGCCAACCCGCCCCCTTTATTCCCCTCCTGCGGAGGATCCAGCTTTTGGAGCAAATAAACGAAGGCGCCAACCGTGATGAGGCTTAACAAGCCAATTTTTATCCAAAGCGTTCTTTTCTGCCTCTGCTCCTGTTCATGCTTTTGCTTACGCGATTGCTCCGTTTCAACCGGTTCCTTCTGAATCTTAACCTACCCCTATCCTATCCCGCTGCGAATCAGCGCATATGTTCTCTTTTTCCATTATAGCAAATCGCCCGCCTGTGGTCATGGGGCACAAATACCTAAAATAACGGTTGCCAAACACCCCCTTATTCTGGTAACATAAATTTTCTCTCGACTTTTAGGCAACCCACCTCGATCCGCCTCAATACTCGCCGAACCCGGCGAACCGGGCTTCGCTGCCGTTACCAGCAAAGCTCCAATCCAAGCTCACGGAGGTGTCTATGCTTTTCCCTGTCTTAATAAAGAAAGCGTTCGCACGCAATCTGCAATACCGTTTGTCCCATGCGGTCAATACGGTCGCCAGCGTCGTGTTCGGGCTGATTTACGTCTCGATCTGGCAGGGCATCGGACAGCAGGACAGCATGCACGGCTACAGCCTGCAAACCGTCATCCATTATGTGGCGTTGAACCAAGCGACGCTGTGGGTCACGTTGTTCACGACCAACGGGCTTGGGATCGAGCGCTCCGTACGTACCGGACAGATCGCGACCGACTTGATGCGACCGGTTCATCTGTTTTACCAGCTCATGTGCCGCGAATGGGGACAAATCGGCTACCAATTGCTCTACAAGACGATCCCCATCTACCTGATTTACATATGGATGCTTTCGCTGCCGGTTCCGCATCACGCCGGTACCTGGCTTGCTTTCGCCACGGCGCTTGCGATGGCCGCCTATATGAACATTTGCGTGAATTACCTCATTGGCGTAACGGCCCTCTGGACTACCGAATCGACTTGGCTGTTTTGGGTTCACAATTCAATCTCAAGCGTGCTTTCCGGCTTTCTCATTCCGATCGAATGGCTTCCGCACTGGCTTCAGCGCATTGCTTACATGACGCCTTATCCATACATGCAGCATATTCCCAGCAAAATTTATTTGGGCTTAGCTTCCCCGTCCGAGATGTACGGCGGTCTATTGTGGTGCGTACTGTTCACTGCGCTTTGCCTCGCCGCAACCGCTATTGTGCGGAACAAGGTGGAGGTGCAGGGCGGATGAGCACGGTGCGTATGTTTGTGCTGCTGGTCAAAGCCAGCGTCCGCAGCCGGATGCAGTACAAATTCAATTTCTGGTTATCTTCCGTGCTCGCGGCCCTTGTCAGTGCAATGGACTTTTTGCTGCTCTCCGTCATTTTGTGGAAATTTGATTCGATTCAAGGCTGGAGCCTGTACGAAATCGGCTATTTGTATGCCACGATCATGCTGTCCAAAGCGCTCTACCGCAGCTTCGCCAACGACGTGCATCATTTGGAAAAATATTTGGTCTCCGGCGATTTGGACCAGCTGCTCGTCCGCCCGATTCCCGTCCTGCTGGCGCTGATGTCGCAAAATTTTCGCCCGATGTTCGGCGAATATGTGCAGGGCGGCATCATCCTGACGCTTTGCTTGGGACAAATGATAAGCTCGGGGCAGGTGACCGCCGCCGCCATTCCGCTCACCGCCGTCGTTCTGGTGACGGGGGCTGCGTTTCTGTTCGCCATCGGACTCGGCACCGCGACATTCGGCTTCTGGACGACGCGGGTCAGCGATCTGCAAAATTTGACGGAGGATGCCGCACGCACCGCCGTACAGTATCCGATGGAGCTGTATCCCGTCTGGCTGCGGACCTTGCTGCTCACCTTGATCCCTGTCGGGATGGCGAACTACATACCGGCGCTTTATATCGTGAAGGGCGAATTCGGCTGGTGGCTGCTGCCGGCCGTCATGGCGTTCGCCGTCGTGTTCCTGTGGCTCATGCTGCGGTTCTGGCGGTTCGGCTTGAGCCGCTACCAAAGCAGCGGAAGCTGATCGTTTTCGATGACTTCCAGATCTGAAAGGAGCGTATTAACCGATGATTGAGGTTAAGCATTTACATAAAAGCTTTCGCATCCCCGCCCCCCATTTAAGCCGGTGGGAGCGGATCAAAGCGGCCGTGACCGGAGGCGGAGCGGAAAAAACGGCGGTCCGCGATATCAGCTTCACGGTCGGTCCGGGCGAGTTCGTCGGCTATATCGGTCCGAACGGCGCCGGGAAATCGACGACGATCAAAATGCTGACCGGCATTCTGCATCCGACCTCGGGCGAGGTGCGGATCGACGGCATGAGCCCGCATAAGGACCGCCGCCGGGTCGTTTCGCGGCTCGGCGTCGTCTTCGGCCAGCGCAGCCAGCTGTGGTGGGATTTGCCGGTGCGCGATTCGTTCGATATTTTGTGCGCCATGTATCGCATCGACCGACAGCGACAGCGGCGGACGCTGGCGGAGCTGGACGGGCTGCTCGGCCTCGGCGAATTCGCCGACACGCCGGTGCGCAAGCTGTCGCTCGGCCAGCGGATGCGGGCCGACCTTGCGGCCGCTCTGCTGCACGAGCCGGACATCCTGTTCCTCGACGAGCCGACCATCGGGCTGGACGTCATCGCCAAGCGCAACATACGCGGGCTGCTGTCCAAGGTCAACCGGGAGCTCGGCAAAACGGTGCTGCTGACGACCCATGATATGGACGACATCGAGCAGCTCTGCGACCGCGTGATGGTGATCAACCACGGATCGCTGGCGTACGACGGAACGATCGGCGAGCTGCGGGAGCGCATCGGACTGCCGACGATTCTGCGCGTGTCGTTTCAAGCCCAGGTTTCTCTGGAAGGTGTCACGGAGCGGGAGCTGGGCTTCACCGTTGCGGAAGCGAACGGCTGCGAGCTGACCGTCCATTTCAACCGGCAGGAGCTGCCCGCCTTGGAGGTGCTCCGCCGGCTGGAGCGGTACGGCACGGCGCGGGACGTTCATATGGAGGAACCGGATTTCGAAGAGATCATTCATAAAGTGTACTAGGACGCTGTCAAAGCGCCAATAACAAGAACCTTCCGAGAACGCCGTTCTCCGAAGGTTCTTTGTCCTTTCATCCGTTACGTCAAACGCGGTACGCCTCGCGCAGATCGGCGGCAACGATTGCCGGCTCTATAGAGAAGGCTTATCGAACGGCAGCCTTGTGCTATAATGGAAGGATCAGCCGCTCAGGGAGAAACAGAAACAGGAGGAACCTATACATCATGGACAAAATTGCCGTCATTTCCGACATCCACGGCAACCTGCCTGCGCTGGAGGCGGTGGTTGGGGATATTCGCCGCCGCCGGATCCGGCGCATCATCTGCCTCGGCGATCTGGTCGGAAAAGGGCCGCAGCCGTGCGAGGCGGTGGACCGTATTCGCGAGCTTTGCGAAACGACGGTGCAGGGCAACTGGGATCACGGCATCAACAACCCGCAGGACAAGGAAACCGGCTTGTGGCAGCAGCGCCTGCTCGGTCCCGAGCGGCTCCGCTACTTGCGCGAGCTGCCGTTTTCGGCCGAGCTCCGGCTAAGCGGACGCCGCGTCCGTCTTTTCCATGCTTCCGCGCAAAGCATTTATCATCGCGTGCTCCGTAAAGCGGGCAAAAAAGAAAAGCTCGCCATGTTCGACAATACGGATCAAACGGGCGGCTTTGCGGGATCGGAGCTGACGCCGGATGTCATCGGTTACGGCGATATCCATGTTCCTTACGTCCAGACGCTGAAGTCGAAGGCGGGAGAAGGTCTGCTGCTGTTCAACACCGGCAGCGTAGGCGCGCCATACGACGGGCTCCCTTATGCGAGCTATGCCGTTCTGGAAGGAGAGGCGTCGCATCCGGCCTGCCTGAAGCCTGCCCCGTTCTCCGTACAGCTCGTCCGCGTGCCTTATGACATCGAGGAAGCCGTCGCCATCGCCGAACGCGTCGGTCTGCCCAATCTGGAGCGGTTCGTCAGCGAAATTCGCAGCGGGACCGAGCAGAAATAACGGGCTGCCCCCTTGATCGTTGGTTTTCCGGCCTTGTTGCCGGACATTCGCCGCCGCGTCCAAGACATGTCGCCCCATGCCTCGAACACGTTTGCATCGCAGAAATAATGGGAGTATACTCGAATCATGTCGAACGTTACATTACATAGACCAGCACACTGATAACGGCAAACATGGTATTCGGTTTGCATGCGATGGTCAGCTTGAAAAGAGGCGAGCTCGCGTGGCGAAATGGCAGGTTAACTTAATCGTATTATGGGTGGGACAATTTTTGGTCATGGCCGGCATGACGATGATTGTTCCTTTTTTGCCTTTGTATTTGCAGGAGCTGGGCCTTCATGAACCTCATGCCGTTGCTACATGGGCGGGAGTCATCTTTGCGGGGAATTTCGTCACCTCCTTTATCTTTCAACCGATCTGGGGCGGACTCGCCGACCGGTACGGACGCAAGGTGATGCTGCTGCGCTCCGGCTTCGGCATGGCGGTCGTCATGACGCTGATGGGCTTCTCGACCAGCGCCTGGCATTTGCTGCTGCTCCGCCTCTTGAACGGCACGGTGTCCGGCTTCGTGCCCGCAGGGGTCGCGCTCATGTCGGCCACCACGCCGCGGGAGAAGGTCGGCTTCGCGATGGGCACGCTGCAGTCCGGCTCCGTCGCCGGCTCGATTCTCGGGCCGTTTCTCGGCGGGCTGCTGGCGGAATGGATCGGGTTCCGCAATATTTTCTTCGTGACGGGCGCTACGCTCTTCGCCGCCTCGCTGCTCGCAGCGGTGCTCGTGAAGGAAACGTTCGATGCGAAAAAAGCGCTTCAGAAGCCGAAGCAATCGATGCTGGCGGCGTTCAACGAGCTGCGGGGCATTTCGCAGCTTCCTTCGCTGTACTCCGTCACCTTCTTGATCCAGTTCTCGCTGCTGAGCGTCATGCCGCTTCTCCCGCTGTTCGTCCAGCAGCTTCACGGACAAGACGAGATGCTGGCGTTCTACGCCGGTCTGGTCGGATCGGTGACCGGCTTCTCCAATATGATCGCTTCGCCGGTGTTCGGCAAGCTATCCGACCGGATCGGACCGGAGAAAATTCTTGTGACGTGCCTGCTCGGCGCCGCCGTGGCTTCGGTCCCGCAAGCCTTCGTCGAGAACGTATGGCAGCTCTGCGCGGCCCGGTTTTTCCTCGGCATTTTTCTCGGAGGGCTGCTTCCTACGGTGAACGCGCTCATCCGGAAATATACGCCGAACGGGATGGAAAGCCGCTCCTACAGCTTCAATACGAGCGCGCTTGCGCTCGGGAACATGCTGGGCCCCGTCGCAGGCGGAGCGATCTCCGGCGTGATGACGATCCAGCAGCTTTTTCTCGTTTCGGCCGTGCTGCTCTTGATTAACGGCTTGTGGGCCCGCAAATCGATTCTGCTCCGACAAAAATCGACCGGCGCCCCTTCATAACCCTTCCTTGCAGCGGTCAACCTGTAAGCCTTTGGTGCTTTGTCATCCCGGGCTTGCAGGTTTTTTTGTCAAAAATCTGTGAATATCCGCCCATTTTGTCCGAAAATTTGACAAATTAGTGAACTTTAATGAAAACTTAATAAATAAATTATGCCATTTTTCCTAACAAGAGAAGGAAATTGTATCCGATAATAAGAATGTAAGAAATAGTAAAGAAAATTAAATATTTTTTCCTCCTGCTTGCCTTATTCACGGTCTTTCCAAAGGAGGTGAACCAGAAACAGAAGTCCGCTATGTTCCGTCATCTGCCGTTCCGCCGGGAAGTACCCAAATCAACAGAGAAAAGAGGAAGATCATTATGGTGCAATCACAAGTTGTTGAGACAATTTCGGCTATCATCGCGGAAGAACTTGAGAAAGCAAAAAAGTCGAACCCTTTTTTCACCCGATTTCCCGAAAGCGCGAAGCCCCAAGATTTCAAATGGTGTGTGCACTTGTATCACTTATCCAAGCATTTCGCAGAGCTTCTTAAGCTGCGCTGGGAACGGTTCCCGGATGTCGATCACGATGTCTTCTCCTCCCATTACGAGGAAGAGAAAGACCACGCCGAAATGCTTCGCAAATGGATGACAGATTTGGGGCTTGACGATCCTGAACAATCGTTTCCTAATTACGAAACCGAAGACTTCATATCGCTTCAGTACCGCGCTGTGAGCTCCATGAGCGAAAACTTGTCGCTGCTTCTTGTGAACAGTACGGCGGAAGGCTACGCCCACGCCATGTACCTGCACGCCTACGCGATTTTGAAAAGAGCCGGATTTACAAATCTGGAGTATTGGGAAGTTCACTGCGAAGCGGACGAGGAGCACAGCAACGTCTACCATCTCATTAAAGATATGAACGAAAACGAACTAAAGGAAGCCGAGCATTTGGTTCGATATACGTGCCGTTCGCTCGATATCATGCTCGCGTCCTGGTTTAAATAGGAGGAGTGTAATAAACATGGCATTTGATGACGTATTTAAGTATCACGTAGACCGTAAGAACAATGTTTTGTCCTGGCAGGTGCTTGATTCGCTAACGGTGGAGGACGCCGAGAAAGCAAGCAAACTGGTAAAAGCAGCCTTGCTTCGCTGAACGGAGCTAAGCTCCTCGTCGATAACCGATTTATGATCAAGAACGGTCGGCCGATCGTCTTTTCTCCCGAAGTGAACACGATTTGGGAGCAGCTTCAGAGCGGCATTTTGCCCCAAGTCTCCCAGTGCGCCGTGCTGTGCAGCGGAGCGATTATGAAAATGCAGATGGACCGCATCGCGCGGGCTTCCGGGTTTATCGACGTGCTGCAGAGCTTCTGGAACGACGATCCGAGCGTTATGAAGAAGGAAGCCTACGTATTTTTGGGCATTTCGTCCAACGAGCTGATCGACAGACCCGTCAGCGTGTAAGCGGAGGTATAGATAAAGAAGGCCAGGAACGCTTAACGCGCTTCCCGGCCTTCTATTATTACATGGGCGAATGTGCGAAACTCTCTCGCACCACGCAGTCAGCTCTGCGAAAAGAGACGCCATCTCCTGCCGCCACAGCCGCGGAACCCGTCTCTTCGCCATACGTTCACTTCTTCGCTTAAATCCGCCGCTATTCCCGCACTCTCGCAATGGCGAGGCCGTCGTACGCCGGCAGCAGCACGCCTTCCAGACGCGGGTCGCGCGCCACGCTTTCGTTAAATTGGCGCATCTTCGTCACGGCATTGCCGGACTGCTCCGGATCGGTCGTCTTGCCGCGCATCAGCAGGTTGTCGCCAAGAATCAGCGCGCCCGGCCGGGCCAGCCTGATCGCCCATTCCAAGTAATTCGGATAGTTGCCCTTATCCGCATCAATAAAGAACAAGTCGAATCGCCGGCCTTCCGCCGACAGCGCCTCGAGACTGTCCAGCGCCTCGCCGATGCGGTATTCAACCTTATCGCCAAGCCCCGCTTCGCGCAAATGCTTGTGCGCCAAATCCGCATACTCCTGCTTCAGCTCCAGCGATACCAGCTTGCCGCCGGCAGACAGCCCGCGGGCCAGACAGATGCCGCTGTAGCCGCCTAGCGCCCCGATCTCCAGCACCTGCTCCGCGCGTACGAGCCGCGTGAGCATCGTCAGCAGCCGGCCGTACCCCGGCGCGATGGAAATTTCCGGCATCCCGTTCTCCCGAATGCCCTCCTTCACTCGTTCAAGCTCCGCATCGGGCTCGAACAACCCTTCCAAATACGCTTCCGCCGATAATGGCATCTCCGTCATATCCGTTCTTCCTCCTCCGTTATGTCCTCGGTAGGGCGTACGGCTTACCGTTGCTTACTTCGTTCCCGCCGCCGTTGTATAATCGGGGCCAATCGCCTATACTAGTTTATTGTATGGCTTTTCCAAGGAGTGAGCAACCGTTGACATCGAACACCATTGAATTGATTGCTACCGCCCCCATGGGCCTGGAGGCCGTTGTTGCCCGGGAAGTCCGCGACCTGGGGTACGATCAGGTGACGGTTGAGAACGGCCGTGTCACGTTCGTCGGTGATGCGCTGGCGATCGCCCGGGCGAACCTGTGGCTGCGGACCGCCGACCGCGTGTTGGTCAAAATGGGACAATTCCCGGCGCGCACCTTCGACGAGCTGTTCGAAGGCGTCAAAGCGCTGCCTTGGCCGGATTGGATTCCCGAGGACGGCGAGTTTCCGGTCGAAGGACGCTCGCATAAATCGCAGCTGTCCAGCGTTCCCGCCTGTCAGGGCATCGTGAAGAAAGCCGTCGTCGAAAGCATGAAGCTGCGCTATGGGACCGAATGGTTCCGCGAAACGGGCGGCCGCTTCGTTATCGAGGTGGCGCTGCTGAACGATATCGCGACGATTACGCTGGACACGACGGGCCCCGGGCTGCACAAGCGCGGCTACCGCAAGCTGGTCACCGAAGCGCCGCTGAAGGAAACGCTGGCGGCAGCCATGATCCTGCTCAGCCGCTGGCAGCCGG
Source organism: Paenibacillus ehimensis NBRC 15659 (assembly GCF_004000785.1). Lineage (GTDB taxonomy): Bacteria > Bacillota > Bacilli > Paenibacillales > NBRC-103111 > Paenibacillus_G > Paenibacillus_G ehimensis. Next base: position 68,500 of record NZ_BILX01000032.1, read on the forward strand.
AGCGGCCGCTGTACGATCCGTTCTGCGGCTCCGGGACGATCCCGGTCGAAGCGGCCATGATCGGCTGGAATCTGGCGCCGGGCCTAAGACGCAGCTTCAATGCGGAGGCGTGGCCGCTCGTCCCCGGGTCGTTATGGCAGGAAGCCCGCGAAGAAGCGTATGATCTCGTGCGCGACGACGTGCCGCTGCAGATTGCCGGCTCGGACCTTGACCGCAGCGCGATCGAGGTTGCCCAAGCGTCGGCCAAAGCGGCCGGACTGGCCAAGGAGCTCAGCCTGCAGACGCTGCCGGTGGCCAAGGCACGGCCCCAAGGAGACTACGGCTGCATCATTACGAACCCGCCTTACGGCGAACGGCTGGGTGACCGCAGCGAAGCGGAACGCGCCGTCCGCGATTTCGGACACTTGTTTGCGCAGCTTCCTACCTGGTCCGCTTTTGTCCTGAGCCCGGCCAAGCAGTTCGAGCACTACGTGAACCGGCCGGCAGACAAGAAGCGGAAGCTGTTCAACGGTCGGATCGAATGCCAATTGTACCAGTACTTCGCACCGGGCGGCTTATACGCGTGGCGCAAGGACCGGGAGACGAACCCAAGCCCTGAGCGATGAGCTCAGGGCTTGATTTTGTCCGGCCGCACCGGCTTAAAATACCAGACGTAGAACCACCGGGATACCCCGAACGTGAGAAACAAGCTGATCCAGCTCCAATACCAGGTCCAGTACAAGTAATCGATAAGACCGGTATAGCGCTCAATCACATATTCCGGTATCATGATTCCGGTCGTAAAAGCCGCATAATATGCAAGCTTCACCCCTATGCCCCGGCGCTCGGGATAATGCAGTATAAAGAAGATGCTGATGACCGGATATACGAAATATTCGAACGTAAAGCTGGTGTCATTCACTTTCCAAAATAATCGCAGCGGGTAGACAATCCATCCCCACTCGACCACAAGTAGCCCGAGAAACCAGGTTACGCACTGTTTAAATAGAAAAACCATAAGCGCGACGCGATACTTTTCCTTCGGAATGAACAAAAGGGAAGCCAGCGTAATCAGCCACACAAAGAAAAGAAACCACTGCTCTATGAGCCTGCTCATAACCGTTTCTCCGATAAGCCCGCGGCAGACTTTCCTGGTTCCTTCCGAACGAACCATAAGAACACCTGCCGGGTAATATAGAGCGCAGTCGGAAAGGTAAGATACAGCCATGCCGGCGAACCGTGAAATTTCACAAGCGACGTGAACCGGTCGATCAGGCTGTAAAACGCGACGAACAGCGTGGCGAACAGCGCATAGTGCGCGATCTGACGAACCCTGCTTTTCCGCTCGGGATACGTATAGTGAAACCAGACGGCATAGGTCGGGAAAAGGATAAACTCAAACGTGAAATTAATCGATGTCGCCTTCGGCAATTCCCTCACCGGAAATTCGAACAAAGCCAAGCTCGTCAGCACTAAACTCAATAACCAGGTCAGCGCTTGAAATATCAATACCAGAAGTATGGTAGCTCTCACGCGTCGGCGTCCGGTCATACACAGCAGCAGCACGCTGGCGATCCACATCAAAAGCAGTAGGGATTGTTCCTTGGCCATGGGGGTATCAGTCCTCCGTTGCAACTTCATCGGGTTCGCCGATGGAAGGTTGTCAACCATGTCTTGAACGATACCATCCAATATTTCCATTTGCCTGCCGCTTTAACCTTCCCGACACGATTTTAGTCAAATGCAAAAAATCCTTACAAGGCCGGAGCGGTGATTCAGCTTGTGCCTTGTAAGGATGTATTCGTTCGCTTTAAGCCTCTACGCGAGGACGGGCCGGGTCGCAGACGGGCGCTTTATGCTCCGAGGCTTGAGAGAGCTTCGTCAGGTAGTAGCACTCCTCGCGAGACATATGATCGGCCATTAAAGGCGACAAGGTCCCAAGCGCCTGCTTGCTGAGGCGAAGCTCCTCCAGCTCCCGCAGAAACTGCATGAACAGCGCCATCTCCAGCTCCACTTCTTTGCCGAAACGCGCCAAAGCCGGAAACTTCTTCACGTTTGCGCGCAAATAGCCGGCCAGCTCGACCGCCTTCAAATAAAACTCGCGAAAATGCTGATCGAACGACCGTGCCATCTCGGTCAAACGCGATTCCGCCATATCGAGATCGCCTGCGATCGAGCTCGCATGCCCATAGGCGTCCTGCAGCCAAACCAGATGATGATGAAGCTCGTGGAACACGGGGGCCGGTTGACCGGAAAGCAGACTCCCCAGCACCCGCAAGTATTCCTCCGCCTCGTTCACCATATGGCTCAAAAACGATGCCGACAATCCAATTGTGATCTTCCCGATCAACTGCCTCTGCAGCAGATGCAGCTTGAAGCCGCGCAATTGCTGCGTCAAGCGGTACGCCTCCCGCGTAATCTCGCTTAGCCGCTCGCGCTCTTGCGTCTTGCGGGCGCGCTGCAGCAGCCCGTCGAAGGCCGCGATCATCGCCCGGGCCCGCGTCACTTCTTCGGATTCGTCCGCAGATAGCGAATCTTTAATAAACCGGGCATGATCTCCCATCACCTGCAGCCAGAACCGGTGTTCGAACGCCGCGGATGTTTCAAAATCCGTTGCCATCCCTGTCTCTGCCTCCCCGTCGGCCGGTAAGCCGTCATGTGCTACAAGCATCGTATGCACCACGACCAGGGCGAGTGCCTATTCGGAGGAAAGAAGCGGGATCGGCAGGCGGCCGCTAGGCGTGACGGAGGTCCTGCGCCCGGCAGCTCCAATAATCGAAGAGCGACATGAAGACTTCATTGTCCGCATCGCATCGCACGGAAAGCTTTACCTCGCCGCGCCAATAAAACGTAATGACCTGCCGGCTGCGCCCTTTGACCATTTCGACGTCCCAGCAAGAGGAGGCGAGCTCGTACACCTCGCGATTAATGAACATTTTCGGGCCTTCGCTCGACAAAAAAACGCCGACGAAGTCGTTGCCCACTTTGGTATAGAAGCCTTGCTTCGTCATAATGCTCCGTCCTTGGGTCTGATCTGCCATCCGTTCTCGCTCCTTTATATGCAAACAAAAAGACTCTCCGTTCACGGTACGGGAGTCCGCATCTATCATCGCGCGTCTCCGTGCCTTCGGTAAACCGGCTGGCATCGCGCAACCTTGGCGCCTTAGCCCTATAGCTCTGCGCCCGCGGGCATCGCCCGGTTTGCCTTTATCGAGCACGCTCGAAAATTGTCTTTTTGTGTATAGATTGAATCTCATCTCTTAGGATAAAAGATCAACCTTGTAGAATACATAGTCCTTATGGCCTATTTTCATGAATTTTCATGTGAATTTTGATACATTTTGTAGACTTGCTGGCCTTTCCAATAAAAATAAATTCCGGCTACCGTAACGGCGGCCATGATGGAGAATAGCGGACCGCCTCCCCATTCGGACAACAGTACGCCGCCTGCCAAAGGACCGAGAAAATGCCCGAGATTCGTAAACGACTGCGCGCCGAAATACGTGCCCCGCATTCCCTCCGGCGCCAAGCGGTCGATCAGCATGTTCGTTGCCGGAAAATTCAGCACTTCCCCGATGGTGAACAGGACCATGGAGATCATAAATCCGATCCAGCCGGTAGATACCGCATAGCCGATATCCCCGAGCGCAAACATGAGACCGCCCACCGCAATCGCAGCCATCGGACCGCGGCCTTCGAACATTTTCGACAGCGGCACCTGCAGCAGAACGACCGTCACCGCATTGATCGTCATCAGCAGCGCGAACAGCGTCGCTCCGTCGGCTGCGCTTTGCTGCACGTATTGCGACAGAGTGGACATCATCTGTGAATAGCCGATCGCGCCGATGATCCCTCCGGCAATGTAGTAACGGAACACGCGGTCGCTCGCGATGACCCGCCATGCCGAGCGCACCGTCACTCCGCTGCGATGCTCGCCCTCGATCTGACGAATGCCGAACGCCTGCAGCAGCGCATAGAGCAAAGCGGCATAGGCCAAATAGATGAAGGCCGTGACCAGAAACGGAAGCCAAGCTTCGAACATGCCGAAGTAAGCGCCGAGCAGCGGTCCGACGGCTACGCCGACATTGATCGCGAGATAACGCATCGAGAAGACGTTAAGCCGCTTTTCTTTCACCGTCACGTCGGCCATCAGAGCCTGCGAGACCGGCTCGTAGAGCGAACGGCAGAGCCCGTTCAGCATATTGAACAGCATGAAGAGCAGCGGCGCTTTGGCAAGCGCAAAGCCGGCGAAAACGACCACCCAGCCGATCAAGGCGATCATCATGATGAACTTGCGCCCCAGACGGTCGGACAAAGCTCCGCCCACGAAGCCGCCCGCCATGCCGGCAAGCGAGCCGATGCCGATGATCGCGCCGATCATGATCGGATGCAGCCCCGACTCCCGGGACAAATAAATGGCCAGAAACGGCATGCTCATGGACGAAGCGATCCGCGCCAAAGCGGTACCTACAAGCAGCACATGCACGATCGGATGATAATCGCGTAAGAAATGAAGCAAACGAGACTTTACAGCTGCGAACATCGTACCGACCTTCTCTCCCTATATAACCCTTGATATTTTAAACCAACGGTAAAATAAACCATAGAATGAAACAGGATTTCATTATACAGCAATTGGCCGAGCCTGCCCAGACATTCGGCAAAAAATTATGAAAAGACAGAAAAGAGCCCGTCCGCTTGGGACAAGCTCTTCCGTTCCTTGACGATTTTATTTTAATTCTTCGCCGACCTGGATAATGTACATTTGCGACGGGTTTCCGTTCACCTTCAGCTGGCCTTGGTCGTCGTAGCCGTCCACACCGAAATCGTTGTCGTTTACAACGGCGATCGTCTGCTTATCCACCACCGCGAGCCCTTCCAGCTTCTCGTGGGGATAGCCCAGCTTCGCCACGTCCACGATCAGCTCCTTGCCGGCCGGCACGATTCCTTTTTCCTTGATTTGCGCCAGCGTCAGCTTCTCCAGATTGTCGCTGTGCTCCGTGCCGAGCAGGTTGGTCGCCGCCGAGAAGTCGGCGCGGTAAATCCGCTTGATTTGCGCTTCCTTGCCGCTGTTTTTATCACGCTCGTCCACCAGCAGCACATCGGTGCTCAAAGCAGCCAAGTCGCTGATCACGACGTCCTTCTGCTTCACATTCGTGAACGAATCGGCGTTCTCCGCGATGTACAAGTATTCGCCGACGACTTTTTTGGCGGCCAGATCCATCTTCAAGATGCGCAGATTGCGGGACGCCTCGCCCGTCTTCTTGTCCGGAACCGCCATCGGGCTTTGGATCGAAGCGTATAGATATTTGCCGTCCGGCGAAATGGTGACGCCTTCGAAGCCCCGGTTCGGAATCCGCTTCGCATACACCGCCGGCAAAATGTCGTAAATCTCGGTTTGCGCGCCGGCCGCAACCAGCTGCTCCTTCGCCCCCTGCGGCACGTATCGTCCAACAACCGTACCGTCGCGCTTCACCTGCAGCACGGAAGGGCGATACTCGTCCGACAGCCAGAACGTGTCGTCCACCGGGTTATAGGCGATGCCTTCGAGGTCCAGCCCGTCCGGGTCATAGGCCAGCTTCTTCATGCCGCTGCCGTCGTAAGGAACTTCGTCGCTGCCTTCCACGTTCGGCAGACCGGTAAGCTCCGCCGTCTTGCTGAACTTGTCCGTCTTGCCGATCGGCAAATGCAGCTTGATCGTTTCGAGCACTTCGATCGTTCCGTCGGCCGCTTTAATCTTGTAGATGCGCGGCACATACGCCTCGTTCGGGAACGTGCGCAGCTTGTCCTTGCCGAACTCGCCGTTCGGCCCGCGGTCAGCCAGCGTATAGAACACGTCGGCCGGGTCGCCCGGCAGATGGATCAGCCCCGAGAAGCCGCCCTCTTTCAGGCTTCCGACCAGCGTCCCGGGATTTTTCCATTCGTGTACGGCGGCAACCTTCGGCATCTCCTTCAGCCGGATCGACTGCGTCCATTCGTTCCATTCCACCTGCTTGCCGAGCGCTTCTCCGAGCGCACGCAGCGGGACATAGGTACTGCCGTCGATCAGGACGGGAGCCTTGTCCGTCTTCACTTCTTTCCCGCCCGACCAGATGCCGAACTTCGTGCCGACCGCTTCCATCCCGCCTTCGGCGGCTGCTGCGGTCTGCGCTCCCATCAGCGTCATTGCGGCGAGCGACAGGACCAGCCATTTTCTCTTTTTCAACAAACGTTTCATCATACATACCCCTCCGGCGAATCAAACTAGGTTCTTGGACTCACTTTTCCTAGCATAGTTCCCGATTGTTTCGACGATGTAAAGGGCGTATGAAGATTTTGTTAAGAAAAAACCTCCCGGCCGCAAGCGGCGTCAGGAGGTTCGTCCGTCATTTCTTCTTGATATACTTGCTCGCTTTCTCGATCGCTTCGTCTTCCGTCGCGCCGGTCACGTACCGGCCGTTAATATAAATGAAGGCAAACCGCGAGCACGGGCCGCAATAGGACTTGCAGCCGACCTTGATGTCGGCGTCAGGCGCCAGCTTCTGCAGCTTCGGCAGCGCGGTTTTCATTCTCATATGCTTGCATTTGTCGCAAACGCGAATATCGTTGGCCATGCGGAGTTATCCTTTCTGAGACAGCCGGGCGGCGGATTAATGGTCGCCGTGGTTGCCTTTGCTCGGATTGGTGACCGCAAAGCCTTCCTCCGGCAAATAGAAGTAGTCGACGCGCACGCCGTCCAGCAACGGCTCGTCCTTCTGCAAAATAACGTCGATTCCGCTGTCGGTGGTCACAACCACGTCATTCTCCGTAGGCGTGTCCATCCCGAGTCCGTAGTGCGCATGATCGCCGTGCTTGTGCGTTACATATACGCGAAGCTTCAATTCTTTGTTTTCCTCTTGTTCCATCTCGGCCAAAAGCACCTTGGCGGCGTTGCGCGAAATTTTGCATTTCATGTCCAGGCACATCTCCCACTATTAAGCATTTTCCCCTTATTGTATATAAACCCGGGAACGAAAGCAACCTTCCGCCGCCGGTTCACAAATGCTGGTAAGAAGCCGCCCGTTTCTGATATGATTACAGGTATATGAACTCACGCACGAATGGAAAGCGAGGAGACTGCGAGATGTCATTGACGGAAAGCAAACAAAACCGGCACCCCGGCAATTATGTCCCCAAGCAGCCTGTCCACATCGAGTGCTCGATTGAAAAAGCGCTTGACGTGATCGGCGGGAAATGGTCGTTTCTCGTTCTGCGGGAGCTGTTCGGAGGAACGAAACGGTTTGGCGAGCTGCAGCGCAGCATATCATCCATCAGCCCCAAATCGCTGACGGACACCTTGCGCCACTTGGAGGAAAACGGCGTGCTCGAACGGACGGCCTATCCGACCGTCCCTGTGACGGTCGAATACACGCTGACGCCCAAAGGCGAGGATTTGCACCGAATGCTAAAAGAAATGAAGCTGTGGGCGGCCAAATGGTGCTGACCCGCCGAGATTCCGAGGTGACCCAATGATTTCTTTTTACCGCAAATATTACAAAACGATCTTCGACATCGCATTGCTTGTGATTACCGTGTATCTGTTTATGTTCATCTTCAGTTACCTGTACCGCATTGCGACCCCGATCTTCCTGGCTTTTATCGTGTACATGATCATTGAGCCGTTCGCGCGCTTCCTGCACCGCCGAGGCATCAAGAAGGCGATTGCGTCCGCGATTTCGACCATCATCTTCGTGCTCATCATCCTTGGGGCGATTACCGGCGCCGGGGTCATCTTCACGAGCCAGATCGTCAACCTGAAAGACAAACTGCCCGAATACGCCGCGGTGCTGACACAGGAAATCGCCAAGCAGACGGACCATCTGCAAGACCGCTTCGGCACGCTTCCGACGGAAGACATCGTGAATAAAGCGAAGGAATACTCGGCGGAAATCGCGAAAAAAGCGACCGAAATCGTCCGTTCGTTCCTGACCAGCACGTTTACGGTTCTCACGTCCTTTTCGGCTTTCGTGGTGAACTTCGTCATTGCGATCATTTTGGCCTATTTTCTAAGCATCGAAATCGAATCATGGAAGCGTATCGCCGAGGATAAGACGCCCAACACGTTCAAGAAGGCGTTCCATTTCCTCCGGGAAAACGTGCTGATCGGCATCGTCACCTATATCAAGGCGCAGGCCAAGCTGATCAGCGTGACGTTTGCCGTCATCTTCATCGCGCTGCTCGTCATGAATATCAAAAACGCGTTTTCCGTTGCGCTGCTGGCCGCCATCTTCGACGTGCTGCCGCTGCTCGGCGTCTCGACGCTGTTCATTCCGTGGATCATCTACCTGCTCGTCGTCGGCCAAACGACGCTGGCCATCTGGCTCGCCGTTCTGCTCGCAGTCGTGATCTCCGCAAGGCAAATCCTGGAGCCGAAAATAACCGGCGATTCGCTAGGGGTTTCCGCTTTTACAATGCTTTCCTTCATGATCGTGTCGCTGTCCCTGTTCGGCGTAGCCGGACTGATTTTGTCGCCGATTCTCATCATCCTGATCAAAGCGCTGTACGAGCAAGGCTATTTGAAAAAATGGATCCGCATGCCGGCGGAGGAGTATGAGCCGGAGCTTCCGAAGAGCAAATAGCGTTCCTTGATAGACTCTTTTAGAGGAAGAAAAGAGCTGCCCGCGGGCAGCTCTTTGCGTATTTATCAGGTGGCGCCGTATTTGCGCTCCGCCCGGTCGGTGAACCAGTTCATGAGCAGCATCGTAACGGCGATATCGTCCAGCGGAACAAACGGCAGCGCATCGGGCATAATCCAATACACGAGCGCAGGGACGAAAAACAGCAGCTTTTCTCCTATCGGCACTTTGGGCGAGCGCAGCAGCGGGAAAATCCGGCGGAATACATGCCCCCAATGCCGCAGCGACCACAATCGGCTCCACATGACGAAGCGTCCCCTTTCCTTGTTCGAATGACCCTCCTCTACAGTATACACCATCTTTCGGCAATCCCGAAACAATTCGACAAATCCCGACAATTTCAACCCGTTTACAGTTATTCCCCGATGCAGCATAATGGTAGAGTGACATTCCAACCTTTACCAAGGAGTGATACCATGTCTAAAAAAGTACTTGTACTGACAGGAGACGCGGTTGAAGTATTGGAGGTGTATTATCCGTACTACCGGCTGTTGGAGGAAGGGTACGAAGCGGTGATCGCCTCGCCGACGAAAAAGACGCTTCACACCGTCGTGCACGATTTCGTCGAAGGTTGGGAGACCTATACGGAGAAGCTCGGTCACCGGCTTCCGTCCCATATTGCCTTTGCGGAGGTGGACCCGTCCGAATATAACGGGCTAATTATACCGGGCGGCCGGGCGCCGGAATACATTCGTTCCGACGCCAACGTCCCTCGCATTCTTGCTCATTTCCTGGAAGCGGACAAACCTGTCGGGGCTATATGCCATGCGGCTCAAGTGTTCGTCTCGCTCCCGGATTACAGCTATTTCAAAGGCCGTACCATGACCGCGTATACGGCTTGCCGCCCCGATATTGAGCGCCTCGGAGCTACCTACGGCCCGGACACGCTTCATGTGGACGGAAAGCTCGTCACCGGGCATGCCTGGCCTGATCTGCCGGGATTCATGCGCGAATTTTTGAAGCTTTTGAAGTAA
>NZ_BILX01000033.1 GCF_004000785.1 Paenibacillus ehimensis NBRC 15659
GCCGCCGTGCCAGCCGCTCCGCAGGAGATCAGCACCGAGCCGGAAGCTTCGGCCGATGGGGAAGCTGCTGCGGCAAGCGACGGCGCGAGTGTCCTGGTCGATACCAGACCACCCATTGACACGAGTATCCCGCTCCTTACCGTAACGGGAGTGGAGCGTTCATTTCCTGTCGGAGGACAGCAGCTTCATGTGCTCAAGGGAATTAATATGGAGCTGTATCCGATGCAGCTCGTTATGCTGAAAGGCCGGTCCGGCTCGGGGAAAACGACCCTGCTTAACATGATCGGCGGCCTGGACCAGCCGAACCGGGGACAAATCATGTTCAAGGAATACCCGTTCCATGAATGCAGTGATGATCAGCGGACGTACATAAGAAGAAAAGAAATCGGTTTTATTTTCCAATCTTTTGCATTAATGCCTCTTTTGTCTGCTTGGGAAAATGTGGAATTGTCACTGCGCATGGCGAAAGTTCCCCGATCCGAGTGGAAGTCCCGCGTCACCCATTGTCTGGAGCTGGTGGGTCTCGGCAAGCGGATGCACCATCGTCCGTTCGAGCTGTCGGGCGGGGAGCAGCAGCGTGTCGCGATTGCCAAAGCCATCGCGCACAAGCCCAGTCTGCTGCTTGCGGACGAGCCGACGGCGGAGCTCGATTCGCAAATGGGCGCGCAAGTCATGGCGGTATTCCGCGACATTATCCGTACCGAACGCATGACGATTTGCATGACAACGCATGATCCGACAATAATGGAGGTTGCCGACCGTGTATTCGAAATGGTGGATGGAAAATTTATCAGTGGTTAAAAAAACGGGCAGGCCGTTGCTGCTCGTTTGCATCGCCGCATCCCTGGCATTGTCGTCCGGATGCTCGCTGCTGCCAAAGGAGGACGAGGAGGAAGTATTGCCGGCCATTACCCCGCCCCAGCTGTCCAAAAAACCGGAGTATGTGGTCAAAACGGAGACGCTGGAGTTTGACGTTCCTCTCTCCGGGAAGCTGATGTCGACTGTAGAAGAAGATTTATATTTTACGGATGATGCCAACCGGCGGATTAAATCCTTCCTGGTCAAAACCGGAGACAAGGTTGAGCAGGGGCAATTAATCGCCGAGCTCGACGTCACGGAGCAGGAAAACAAATTGAGGCAGAAACGGCTGCAGACGCGCCAGGATGAGTTAAGTATGATCGAAAAGCTGCGCAAAGCCGACGAGACAAGCCCCGAGCAGCTGGAGCGGGATAAAATCGAATTCGAATTGAAAAAAGAAGAAGTTACCACGCTTGAAAAAACGATTGCCGGCGCCAAGCTGACAGCTCCTTATGCTGGTACGATTATCTCGGTTTACATGAAAAAAGGGGATACGGCCAAGGCTTACGATGCCGTCGCCACGATCGCGGATCTGTCTCAGCTTACGGTGGCTGCAAGCATTAGCGCGGATAACTTGACGAAGGTTGCCGTCGGCATGGAGGCTGTTGCGGACATCAACGGCGTAGGCAAGGTCAAAGGCAAAGTGTCGAAGCTTCCGAATCCGAAGGCCGAGAACAACGGCAACAGCGACGGCGGGTTCCCGGGCGGAGGCCAGCAGAGAAAGCCGGATTCGATCGACAACTATTTGCTGATCCAGCTTGACCAATTTCCAGAGGGGCTTGCCCACGGAACGCCGCTCGGAGTGAAAATCATTACCCAGCGCAAGGAGAACGCCGTAACGATTCCGCCAGCCGCTCTTCGTTCGTATTCGGGCCGCAATTACGTGCAGGTTGTGGACGATAAAGGCAACAAGCGCGAAGTGGACGTCGAGATCGGGCTGCAGACGTCAACGTCTGTGGAGATTGTGAAAGGTCTCACGCCAGGGCAGAAAGTAGTGGGACGCTAATGGCGATGCTCCGGTTTTTATTCCGTAAAATGTGGAACACGCGCTGGCTGACGCTCAGCACGCTCGCCGGCCTCATTATGGCCGTCGCTTTTACGACCAGCATCCCGATGTATTCCGACGGCTCGCTCAAGCGCGTCGTGTCGAAATCGCTGGAGGAGAAAAACAACGGGCTTTCCGCCGGTGCCGTCTTGATCCGTTTTCAAGCGTCCGGCAACGAAAAAGCCGATCTGAACGGGTTGAGCGACGTTGATCAATACATAAAGGAAGATTTGCCTAAAGACATCGCGTTTCCGTACGATGCTTATGTGCGGACGTATTCGATTCGCGGCTCGCAAATTACGCCGGAGGATAAGAGCAAGGTCGATCCGAGCAAACGCCGGCAGATGACGCTGATGGCCCAGAACGGCTTGAAGGATCAAGTCGAGCTGACGCAGGGGCAGTGGTTCTCCGAGCAGCCGAAGGACGGAATCATTGAAGCCGTTATTCACGAGGAAGCGATGTTCCGCAACGACCTCCATATCGGCGACGTCTTCATTTATCCGATTAGCGGCGGGAACGGCATTGCTCCGCTCAAAGTGAAAGTGACGGGAACGTTTAAGCCGAAGAACGAGACCGATCTGTACTGGTATCAGGGCATGGAAGGCCTGCTTACGTCCTTTTTCATGAGCGAAGCCGGCTTTAACGATTACGTGCTGAAAAGCAAAAAAATCCCGCTTAGCTTGGCCAACTGGTACTACGCTTTCGATTTGCGGGAGATTAAGACGAGCCAGCTGTCCTCGCTCGAAACGAAGCTGGAACGCTTGGATATCGTCTTGTTCCAAAAGCTCAAGAACACAAGGGTAGATATTTCGTTTATCCCGCTGCTGCAGGAATTTAAGGTGCAGAGCTTGCAGCTGCAAATGCTGCTCTTTACCTTGGCGGCGCCGATGATCGCGATGGTATTCTATTATATCGTCATGAACGCGAGACAATCGCTCGAACGTCAGCGCACCGTCATTGCGGTTATCCGCAGCCGGGGCGGCAGTACGAATCAAATCATCTGGATTTATTTGCTTGAAGGGCTGCTGCTTGGCGCGGTTGCGATGATCATCGGACCGCTGCTCGGCTGGTTTATGGCGAAGAGCATAGGCTCGTCCAGCGGGTTCCTGACGTTCGTCGACCGCAAGGCCGTACCGGTGGGGGTGTCGACCGAAGCGCTGCTATACGGCGTGGCCGCAGTCGTTATTGCTTTGATGGCCAGCGTCATTCCGGCCATTGTCTACGCCAAAGCCTCCATCGTCAGCTATAAGCAGAAGCTGGCCAGATCGGATCGAAAGCCGTTTTGGCAGCGCTGGTTTTTGGATGTGGTGCTGATCGGTCTGGTGGGCTACGGGTACTACCTGTTTCACGACCGGCAGGACTTGTTTAGCCGGACCGGGCTTACGACCGACCAATTAAGCGTGAACCCGCTGCTGTTTTTTATTCCGGCCTTGTCGATCATTGCGCTTGGATTGTTTTTCCTGCGCATTTTCCCGTGGCTGCTTCGCTTTGGCAACTGGCTGGGCAAAAGGCTGCTTCCGGTTCCCGTCTATCTGACGCTGACCCAGCTTTCGCGTTCGTCCACGGCATATTATCCGCTCATGCTGCTGCTCATTTTGACGCTCGGGCTCGGGATCTACAACGCTTCTGCGGCCCGGACGATCGATTTGAACTCGACGGAGCGGGTGCTTTATGCCTACGGTACCGATGTTATTATGAGAGCGGAATGGATCTCCGTATCCGAAGAGCTGCCAGCAACGTCCAACCCGAACAAGGGCGGGCAGGGCCAAGGGCAGGGGCAAGGCGGAGCCGGAGGGAAGAATCCCGGACAAGGAGGCGGCGGTCAGCCTGGAGGTCCGGGCGAAGGCCCTCCGCCGAAAACGCGCTTCATCGAGCCTCCGTTCGAAGTGTTTCGGGAGCTGGAAGGCGTCGAACACGTTGCCCGTGTGCTGCAATCGAAGGGGAACGTGGTCGTTTCCGGCAAGTCGCTCGGACAGGGCATGCTAATGGGCATCGATAACGTCGATTTTGCGAAGGTGGCCTGGTTCCGCAAAGACTTGTACAAAACGCATCCTTACAACTACTTGAATTTGTTGGGGCAATACGAGCAAGCGGTCATCATTCCGACCTCTTTTGCCGATAAACATCATATCAAGGCGGGGGATTTGATCAGTATTTCGGTTTCCAGCCAGCCGGTCGAATTCGTCGTGGTTGCCACCGTGCCGTACTGGCCGAGCCAGTATCCGGATCAAACGCCGTTTTTCATCGCCAACCTTGATTATGTATACGATCAAGGGCCTGTCACACCTTATGACGTATGGATGAAAATGAAGGACGGAGCCAAAGTGGCGCCGATCATTGATGCGCTCAAAGCCAAAAATATCGGTATTGCCAGCGTCAAAGACGTCCGCAACGAACTGATCACGCAGAAAAAGCACCCGGCGCGCGGCGGCGTCTTCGGCATCTTGAGCCTCGGCTTCCTCGTATCCGTTCTTGTCTCGTTGATCGGCTACATTTTATACTGGTTTTTCAACTTGTCCAGCCGGGTCGTTCAGTTCGGCGTGCTGCGCGCCATGGGATTGTCGCGCCGGCAGCTTACGGGCATGCTGCTGCTTGAGCAGCTATTTACCGCCGGGCTGGCCATTGCACTTGGTCTCGGCATCGGCAAACTGACGAGCTACTTGTTCCTGCCGTTCCTGCAAACCGCGGAGAACGTCAAGACGCAGGTGCCTCCGTTCCGTGTTATATTCGATGCGAGAGATACCGATCAGCTGTATGTCGTCATAGCCGTTATGATGCTGACCGGTGCCGGGTTGTTGTTCCTCCATATCAGGAGGCTGCGCGTACACCAGGCCGTGAAGCTGGGAGAGGAGAAATGATGCAGTGATTCATTGCGACGGACTCGTCAAAATATACAAGACCGACGATATCGAGGTCGTTGCGCTTCAAGGGCTGAACATTTCCGTCGCCCAAGGGGAAATGATGGCGATCATCGGAAACAGCGGCAGCGGCAAGTCGACGCTACTGAACATTCTGGGGGGGCTGGACCGCCCCTCCGCCGGCCAGGTGCGCGTAGGCGAATGGAACCTGCTGAAAATAACGGATGATGAGCTGGTACAGTATAAGCGCAAAACCGTCGGGTTCATCTGGCAGAACAATGCGCGTAACCTCATTCCTTACTTGACAGCGCTCGAAAATGTGGAAATGCCGATGATGCTCAGCGGCCAGTACGACCGCGCCTATGCGAAGCAGCTGCTGGAGTGGGTCGGCCTCAAGGAACGGGTCAACAACAAGCTGCAGCAGTTGTCCGGCGGTGAGCAGCAGCGGGTGGCGATTGCCATTGCGCTTGCGAATCGCCCGTCCTTGCTATTGGCCGACGAGCCGACCGGTTCCGTCGATACGCGTACGTCGGATATGATCATGGACATTTTCCGTCATCTGAATTCCGAGCTTGGCGTGACCATCGTTATCGTAACCCACGATATGGCGCTCGCCGGTAAAGTGGACCGTGTCGTCGCTATCCGCGACGGGATGACGAGCACTGAATTCGTCAAGCGCAACCCGAACCTGGACGCCGAAGGCGAAGCGGCGGCATCGCACGGATCGATTCACGATGTCCATGAAGAATATGTCGTGCTCGACCGGGCGGGAAGGCTTCAAATTCCGAGGGCGTATTTACAGGCGCTCGGAATCGAAGGAAAAGCATCGATGGAATTTGACGGCGAGAAAATCATTATACGTACGCCGAAGTCACTGGATTAGGCGTTGAAGCGATGGCAAAGCGAGGGGGATGCCATGCTTCGGAAGATGAAAGACAATCCGAATGCGCCTGTCGATCATTAATCCTGTTGAAACTTCCTTGATTGATACATAGAAACTAATCCGGAGGGATCCTGAGAATGCAAAAATATGTTAAGAAGACGGTAGCTGCATCGCTCTGCGTCGGCCTGATGGCACCGACACTGGTGGCTTGCACGAAATCTGACAGCGGGGACAACAAAACCGAGAAAGTGCTTCGGATCGCAACCAGCATGGGATATGGCGGCGACAACGAGTATTTCCGCCAACGCTTTACCGAATTGTTCGAATTCGCGAATCCGAACATTAAGCTTGAATTCATCTCGACATCGGACGACCGTTATATGTATGGAGGCCGGCCGGATCCGAAAGAGAAGCCGAAAGACCCGATGGATAAACTTAAGGAAGTAATGACAGGCGACAATCCGCCAGATGTCGTAATGGTTGGCTACGATCAGCTGCCGGAGCTGATCAGCAACAATATGCTGAAGCAGCTTGATCAGGACATCGCGAAGGACAAATTCGATACGTCCGATCTCGTTCCTGCCGTCATCGAGGGCATCAAAAAGGCGGGTGACGGCAAAATTTACGCGCTGGCGCCGACCTTTTATTCTTCCGCAATGATCTACAATAAAAAAATATTCGATGAAGCCGGAGTTCAGTACCCGACCGACAAGATGACTTGGGATCAAACGTTCGATCTGGCCCGCAGATTGACGAAAGGGGAAGGGGAGAACCGCAAGTACGGTTTCTCATTCTCACCGCATAACATGGGCGATGATATTTTCTATGCGACACAAATGTATACGGCGCCGCTTGACCTTAAGACTTTCGACGATAAAGGCGAGAAGATGACCGTCGATTCCGATCAATGGGAAAAAGTGTGGAAAACGCTGCTGCAGCTGAAAACCGAGAAAATTTTGCCTGAGCCGGTCGACTTCTCCAAGCGGCGCAACCCTGGGCCCAACGAAGACTTCAACCCGTTCATGGACGACGATTTCTTATCCGGCCGTGTAGCTATGTCCATTATCAGTTATGGCCAAATTAGCCAGTATACGAACGTCATGAAAAATTCGGCGAACATCAAAGGCATCACTCCGTTCGAGTGGGATGTCGTTACGGTGCCGGTACATCAGGAAGCGCCGGAATACGGCGGCAATATCGGTTTGGAAGGGCTGATGGGCATTAACGCCAAAGCGCAAAACGCCGAGGATGCCTGGAAATTCATCAAATTTATCAATAGCGAGGAATGGGCCCGTCTGAAAGCCAGCAGCACCTACAATCTGGTGTCCCGCCAAAAGTACATCAAGCCGAAGGACGGTGCGGAGTTCAATATCAAGGCGTTCACAACATTGCTTCCTGCGCCAAGCCGGGACTACAAAGTTTATCGTGAAAAACCGGGCTTGTACGATGTAGAGCGCCTCGGCTCCCAAAAATTCCAGCAAGTCGTCCAGAATAAGCTGCAGGTGCGCGATGCGCTCAAGCAATGGCAAACGGAAGGCGATGCGATGCTGCAAAAAATTAAAGAGAATCCGAATGCTCAGTTTGATTCGATGATGCAGGGGGGATAAGATGTCCCGTCTCAGCAAGAATGCGAGCAGTACGTTCGGAGTGAAACTCAACAAGGAGGAACAACAAGATGAATTCCAAACGCAAACGTTATAAAACTTGCATAGTTCTGCTGGCCGCCGTACTTGCCTTCGGGTCCGCGCTCCCCGCCTTTGCGGCGGAGAGCGGCGGCACGACCCCGCCATCAGGAACAACGGCATCCATCTCGACGGGGACCGCTCCGGCGATCGGACAGGTAGCTCTTAATGCGACCAGCTATTTCGAGCTTAAAAATGTGGTCATGATGCCGGAGCAAGGCAACAAAACCGTGACGTTCACCGTAGGTGTCCACAATGGAGGGACGACCGACCTGCAGTTCATCGACTACTGGCCGCGGCTGAGGACGAAAAACGGCAACCAAATTTCCGTACGCGTCCTGCCGCAGGACAAGGATAAAAACCGCATACCTGCCAAATCGAGTCAAGACATCAGCTTTTACGCAACGGTGAACGAATCGACGGACCTGAAGGATCTTATTTTTGAAATTATCAAATGGGACTTCAGCATGCCGGAGGCGGATTTCGTGCGGAAAATCGGAGAGGTGAGCGTTCCCGATGATTATTCCGTCGTTACGCCGGCCGGAACAGCGCATACGATTCAAATGGCCAACAATCCGGTCAAAGGCGTCATCAAAAAAGTGTTGATGAGCAAGAACGAGAAAAATTACACTCCGACCATCGTTCTTAATCTGGAGAACATAGGCTCGAAGAGCGTAGCGGTGCCCGGATATCAATATTTGCTTCGTACAAGCGAAGGGTACATGTATCCGCTTGACGCCAAGGCCGTAAAAGATTTGACCATCAATCCGCAAACGAACAAGGATATCGATCTTACGGGCTCCGTCCCGGTCTCCGTCTCAACGGAAGGCTGGCAGCTCGTGATCGTTCAGAACGCGCAGGATTTAAAGCTGAATCTGCCGATTGCTTTCTTCGCTTTGCCGGCCGTATCGGATACGGACGGAGTGGACACGGGCAAAGCCTTCAGCTTCACGAACAAAAAGGGTACTTATACGGCTCAATTGAACACGGTCCAACGGCTGCCTTGGGAAGACCAGGATATTTTGACCGCAGGGTTTACGCTTTCCAATAAAGGTCCCGAAGCGCTTCCGATTCCTGATCTGACAGGGTACTTCAAGCTGGACGACAATGTGAAGGTGGAGGCGAAGCTGGTTCGGACGGACAATGTGATCGGTCTGGCGCCGAATGCGGAAGCTCAATTCCAATTTATTGGCAAAATCCCTTACACGTCGCAGTTCGGCAAGGTGAAGCTTGTGCTGCAAGAAAAAGCGGACAGCGGTAGCAGCGACGGCAAGACAGACCAGCAGACGGCGGCGAACGATTTGCTTGAGTTTGTACACCGCGCGGAGTTGATGAATGTTCCTTATAATAACTTCGGCGAAACGTATAAAGTGACAAGCATCGGCCGAAGCGCGAACTATAAGGTACGTTCTGTTAGGACGTACGGCGGTAAAATGAATGATACTTTCACTGCTCTCCTGGAAGTCAACAATCTAGAAAAACGGCCATCGGATATTACAAAATTGGTTGCTTATTTCAAGACAGCTGAAGGTACATATCCGGCCACCATTTCCGAAATAAAGTCGAAAGTCAATCCGAACGGAACGGCCATGCTGCTGCTGTCCTGCAACGTGGGCAAGGGGGCTCCGACGTCCGGTATGAGTTTATTGATTGGTGAAGCTGTGACCGAAGGGAAATTGACGGAAGCGGACAAAAAACCGGATGCTTATGTAAATGCTGCGGCGTATTGGCTCCCGGAAGAGGATTTCACCGTTCAAGATGGATTTAAAGATATCAATCTCGATCCATATGAACTATCTATTAGCAACATTCGTTCTACCATTGAATACGTCAAAGATTCCGATGTCACGCCAGTCAAGATAAAATTCGATTACAACCTAACAAAAGATTCAATGTTCGTTTCGAATATGGAAGGCCGTCAGTTGATTATTGAGCTTGAAGATTCCGACGGTAAGACAAAAATGAAAAGGGCGCTTGACTTTAAAGACTTTGAGGGTATCTCATCCGATAAGCAAAGCACTACAACTCAGACTGAAACAAAAGAAAAAATGACCGTAGGGGAACATGTAGATTTTGAATTTACGGAGTCCATAAAGGACATAAAGTATAGGATCAATCAGTTGAAAAGCTTTAAGCTTAACCTCTACGATTCGTTCCAAGGGCAAAAGAAATTGATCGCTACCAAAGAGGTCAATTGGTTCGAAACAGCGGAATAATATTTTCACTTTTTTTGGTTGGACGAAACCGTTTCTGTATCAGTTGCGTAAAACTGTGCAGAAGCGGTTTTTTGCTGGGAACTCAACTATTTCTATGATGAATTGGTTAAATGTTCTTTGGGGGGCTTGACAGTTTTTTCAAGACGCTTTATGTTATTTAAGTTAACAACATTCTTAACGATGTTAATCCAAAACCAAGGAGAAGATAATGAGTAAACCGCACCACTCGTTCAGTGAATATAAATGGACGGTCACCCAGCAAATGTCCCGGACTTTTGAATTGGAAGGATTCAGCCCGCTTGTCGGCAAAATATTCGGCCTGCTTTTATTCGCCCCCAAGCCGGTCAGCCTGCAGGAAATCGCCGATCAGCTTGGCGTAACGAAAGCGGCCGTCAGTGTTCAAGTCCGTGCGTTGGAGAAATACTCCATGTGCCAAAAAGTTCCGGTGAGAAGTGACCGCAAAGACTACTATTACATATCCGACGATTTCACACTGATCAGCATGCGGGCCAGCAAGCAAAAAATCGAATCGATTACGAAGCAGTGCGAAGAACTGTTGTTTACCCTTAAAGGAATGTCTCAGATCGATGAGGCGGAAAAAGAATCCTTTGAGGTTTCCAAACGAAGGTTTGCGGAAGTTTCCGCCATGTACCGGATGTTTTTATCGAGATTGGAGGGGATCGAAGAGGAGTGGATCCGATTAAGGGAGCAGCTGTAACGAGATAGACGAAAGACGAAGCGCCCGGATTTTTTTTATGTTATGACTTTTTTCACCTTACAGCCGTTAACGAACCAAGCTATACTGAAAAAAGATTTGTGGAAAATGAAGGGGTAACCGGAAACGCCTCGTCTAAGTAGTCAGCAATCGTAATGGAGGAGTAGAGAGATGAATTCATTAACAAATTTTTCGATGAAGAACATCGCCGCAGTAATCATTATTGTGCTGATGTTGTTTGGCGGCGGTACTTATGCGGCATCCATCTTGAAGATGGAGCTCATCCCGAGTACTACGCAAACGAGGTTCAATATTACCACCCAGTATACGGCTCCTCCTAAAGATGTTTTGGAGCTGGTGACGAAACCTGTCGAGAAAGCCGTGGCGGGACTAGACGGCATTAAATCTTTAAAGTCTACCTCCAGCGACAACTTCTCCATGGTTACCGTTGAACTGCAGCAAGGAAAGAAGATCGAGGATGCCAGAAGGGACGCCGAAGGCTTGCTTGCGAACGTCAAGCTGCCCCAAGGCGCGGAAAAACCGAAGGTTCAGACCTCAAGCGCCGAAGCGAGCGCCATTTACTACCTCTCGGTATACGGCGAGAACAACATGAGCCAGCAGGAACTGGACAAAATTTACAAGGATATCGTCCAGCCGGGCTTTGCAGCCATTAAAGGCGTTGACCGCGTCGAGGGGGTCGGGAATAAAGAAGCGGTTCTGACCTTAAGGATGAACGGCAACGCCATTAGCAGCTACGGATTGACACCGGCACAGGTGTCTCAAAGCATTCAAGCTGCCATTCTGACAAGTCCAGCCGGATTAGTCGACTTCAGTGGGAACACTCAGATGGTGCGCGTCAAGAGCGACCTCAATACGATTTACAGCTTGGAAAACATGAAGATTACGGCGCCGGGAGGACAAACGCTTCTTCTGAAAGACATTGCCAAGGTTGAAGCGATTTCCGAGTCCAGATTCATTTCGCGTCTCGATGGCAAGCCGGCCATCGGTGTGACGATTTACAAAACCAAAAACTCAAACGACGTACAATTGGCTAAGGAAGCAGACGCTTTGATGGCCAAATGGAAGCAGGAATTCCCGAACATTACGTTTAAAACGCTCTTTGCTACATCGAGCATGATCCAGGATTCGATTAACGGGATGGTTAAGGAAGGAGCGCTTGGCGCCCTGCTTGCCTCGATTATGATTTTGCTCTTCCTTAGAAATGTTCGGATGACCATCATTGTTTTGGTCTCTATCCCATTGTCGTTGTTGATCACGCTTCTCATCATGGCTCCGTTGGATATTTCACTCAACATCATGACGCTGGGCGGGATTACGATCGCGATCGGGCGTGTCGTGGACGATAGTATCGTCGTTATCGAAAATATTTACAGCGAGCTCGTGAAAGTTCACGAACGCGGAGAATCGGTCATTAAGAGAGCGACCGCGCAAGTCGCTTCGGCCATTACGTCCTCCACACTTACAACGGTCGGGGTATTTGCTCCAATCGCCTTTGTCGGGGGAGAGCTGGGGGATCTGTTCCGTCCGTTCGCCATCACGCTTTCCGCTGCCTTGATGTCTTCACTGCTGGTAGCTGTAACGGTAATCCCGATGCTTGCCAAGCTGCTCGTGCTGCGTTCCAAAAATATTAAGGTCCACGACGAAACGCAAGTCGGCAAAGTGTCCGGTGCTTATCTGAAAGTACTGAAATGGTCGCTTAACAACCGCATAAAAACGATGCTGCTTTCCTTGCTGGTATTTGTTGTGGCTATCGTAGGTACGATTCCGTTCCTGGCTGTGGAATTCATGCCTTCGAGCGATTCGGATAAACAAATGTTTATTATGATCAAAATGCCTCGGGAAACTTCGCTTGCGTCCAACGATTTGAAAATGAAAGAAATCGAAGCGATGATACGCGAAACGAAAAACGAGGCCGGTGAGCCCGCTTTCGAATACATGCAATCCTATGTAGGCGGCGGTTCTACGGACAATCGCATAGACTACGAAAGTCAATTGATTGGCGCGGCATCGCAGGGAACGAACGCCAAGAAGCTGCTGGATGCAACCAAGGAAAAAATATTGTACCTGCTTCCCAAAGGCTCTGAGGTAAACGGCATGCTGCTTAGCGGCGGCGGACCTGGAGGCGGAGGAGACTTCTCCTATATGCTTAAAGGCGACGACCTGAATCTGCTCACGCAGGGAGCCAAAATGGTGAAGGATAAGCTCAAGGAAATTCCGGAATTCCGCGATATCAAAGACAGCTTGAGCGAATCGAAGAACGAAGTGGAAATCGCAGTAGATCAAAACAAAGCCAGATTATATAACTTGTCTTCCGGACAGATCGTCGAAACCGTTAATTCTTGGCTGAGAGAGGAAAAGATCGGAGATCTCAAATTCGACAATACGACATTCTCCACCAAGATCATGCTCGACAAGAGCTTCAAGGATTCCATTGATAAAATCGGCAACTTCCTGATTAAGACTCCTACGGGAGCAACCGTCAAGCTGAACGAAGTGGCGAAGGTTCGCCAAATCGAGGCTCCGGCATCGATTACCCGGGATCAGCAGGTCCAATACGTAACGGTAACGGCTACGATCGAATCCAGGGACAAGGGCGGCGTTAGTGCCAAAGCGGCCGAAATGCTGAAAGCCGTGGAGCTTCCGTCGGGAGTTCGTCCTGAGGTCAAAGGGGTATCCGACGATATTCAGAAAAACTTCATGCAAATGTTCGTAGCCATGGCCGTCTCCATCTTTATTGTTTATCTGATTATGGTTCTGGCTTTCGGAAATGCCAGTGCGCCGTTTGCGATCTTATTCTCTCTGCCGCTTGCGGCGATCGGAGGCTTGCTCGGCTTGCTCGTCAGCGGCGAATCGCTCAACCTTACCTCACTGATCGGGTTCCTGATGCTGATCGGTGTCGTGGTGACCAATGCGATCGTGCTTATCGACCGCGTGCAGCAGCTGCGGGAAGCGGGACAGTCCGTACGCGACGCGCTTTTGGAGGGAGGCTTATCCCGGCTTCGTCCGATTATCATGACCGCAGGGGCTACCATTATTGCCCTGCTGCCGTTGGCCCTTGGATTCTCTAAAGGTGCGCTTATCTCCAAAGGCTTGGCCGTTGTCGTTATTGGCGGATTGACCACTTCGACATTGCTCACGCTGGTCGTTGTACCGGTCGTATACGAAATCATTTACAATACCAAGACCCGACTCGGCCGCTTGTTCAGCAGAAAGACATCGGACTCCAAGTCAACGCCGGTGACGAATGCGTAAGAAAGCATTTTATTCAGATAGATAGAGAGTTCCATAAGGGAAAAAGGAGAATCAGCCCATGAATCCGATCATTTCAAAATCTTTCAAGCAAAGTACCAAAGTGATGGGGGCCGTCGTTATTTCGACGGCGCTCCTCGCCGGCTGCGGCGCCCAGCCGCAAGCTGCACCGACGGCTGCCAATGCCTCGGACCCCCAGCTCAAGACGGTTAAAGTCTCGAAGATTGAGAAGCAAAGAATCGGCGATCCGCAGGAGCAGGTAGCCGATGTCATTTCGTCCATCCAGATTGACGTGGTGACCAAGGTAGGCGGAGACGTCATGGAAGTGTTGAAGAAACGGGGCGATATTGTAGAAAAAGGCGATGTCATTTTCCGTATGGACCCGACAGATGTGAACCTTAAAAAGGAAAAAGCCCAGATTGACGTTTCCAGCAGTCAACAGCAGTTGGAAAAAGCAAGACAAGAATTGGCAAACAGCAAGCAGGAGATGAAGAATGGAATCAAGAAGCTGGAAGATTCCATTAAGGAGACCGAAAAGAACTATAACAAAATGCGTAACGATTACGATATGGGTCTGGTTACAAAATTCCAACTTGAGCAAATGGAAACACAGCTTAACAATCTTAAGCTTGAGCTGGAGAACAGCCGAAACAAGCAGAAGACGCTGGAAACGACGAACTCCTTGGCCCAGTTGGAGCAAGCCGTACAGTCCTCGAATCTCTTGATTCGTGAAGCCGACCGGACGCTCGAAAATATGGAAGTGAGAGCGACGGTAAGCGGCGTCTTAACGGATCTGCCGATTGAAGTGGGAATGTCTTTGAATGCCGGTTTCCAAGCCGGTAAAGTGCAGCAGCTCGATCCGATCAAAATCCGGGCGGAGCTGACCGAGGAAACGGCCAATTTGGTACGCGGCAAGCAGGAGCTGACATTTTACGTCCCGGGCACACTTGACAAGACAAAAGCCAAAGTCAGCTATTTGGCTGACGTGATGAGCGCCAATTCCAAGTCTTACACGTTGGAGCTTGAGTATCCGAACACGGAGCGTAAGCTTAAGCCTGGTATGAAGGCTCAAATTCTGGTGACGGAAGAAGCCGACCAGATGGTAGTGACCGTACCTACAACAGCTATCGTACGCGAAGGCGGAGATACGTTCGCTTTCGTGCTCGTAGGCGATACGGCGGAGAAACGCAAAGTGGCTTTAGGCCGTCTGAACGAAACGATCCAAGAAGTGCTGTCCGGTCTCAAAGAGGGAGAACAGCTCATCATTTCGGGTCAGAACCAATTGAAAGACAAAGAGAAAGTCCAGCTGGCCAAGTAACCCGCAGCTGACCTGACAGGAGGAAAACCAAGTGAACAACAAGCTAAAAAAAACCGTAGCATCCGTCGTTATTACCGCCTCGCTCATGAGCACAGGTTATTCCGCTCTGGCAGCAGAGCCTACAGGAAGTGAGCCTGCGGCGCAAGCTGTCGTAACCTATAAACTGACCGACCTTCTCGATGTGGAAGTCAAGGGCGTATTAAACGAACGAATTCAGGACGGTACCCGTCTCGGTGTCGTCATTCGAATGAAGAATAACGGGACCGGCTCGACGCGGGTACCGGACTACGAACTGCGGTTGAAAACCAGCGAAGGCATCGAATATACGCTGCAGCCAAGCGTTTCGAATGTGAAGTCGATTCAGCCGAAAGCGAACACGGAGCTCAGCTATATGACCGTCATTGACCGCACCGACACCGTAAATCTGGCCCAAGTGAATTGGACCGATGTCGATTACTACGTGTATCCGAAGAAGGAGACGCTGATTGTGGCAGCCCCAATTACAGGGGAGCCTTGGAAGGGCAGCGATACGCCGATTACCGATCCGAGCGCGATTAAGAAGTGGTCCGATTCCTTTACGATCCCGACCTTAACCTCGCCGATTCAATATACGCCGGCGGCGATCAACAAGGAGTCGACGGAAAAGGGTACCGTATACGTCGTGCAATTGCTTGCTTATAACCCTTCGAACCAGCGCGAAACGATTCCGGCTTTTACAGTAGACGGCAAGGCGGCGGGAAAAGTATTTTCCGGAAGTCTGGTAGAGCAAGGAAACGTCACGTTGGAAGCGAAGGAAGAAAAATACATTCACTTTGCGATTCCGACAGACCAAGATACGATCTTGACCAGTCTGAACGTGCTGACGCCTGAAAAATTTGCTGTAGCAGGCGCAGCGGGGATCGGCGGAGGCGCAGGCAGTGCAGGAGCCGGGGCAGGCGGTGCGGCTGGAGCAGGAGCGGGTGCCAATGCCGGTGCAGCTGCTGGTGCGGCCGGCGTATATAACGTAGGGCGACTGAACATTTTGCTGCCGTCGCAGCAAACCGGAGAAGCGGTCCTGTCCTATAAGCTCGGCACTCCAATGTCGCTGGACAAACGGAGCCAACTGATTCATCCCGATATGGATGTTTCCGTTATCGAATTCCATATGTTTGACAACAAGGAAGAAGGTTCGAAAACCGTCTCGGCCAAATTCAAGCTTACCAATAAGACGGACCGACCGCTTGCCGTTCCGGCATTTGCGACGGATCTGGTCAGCTCGGACGGTTATGAGTACAACGGCAGCCGTCAAAATATTACGACGCCGAACGTGCTTCCGAATTCTTCGCTCACCGTGAACTACTTCTATACGATCCCGGTTTCCGAAACCGGAAAGGGTCTGTCACTGAAGATCCAAGATACGAAGACGGCTGCTCCGTACAAGTCGACGATTGGCGCTTACAGCATTGCGCTTCAAACCGAGGAGAGCAAGGATACGTTTGCGCTGTATCCGTTTGAGATTAAAGTGAACAACTGGCAAATCGGTACAAGCTTCAATGCCATGGGAGCGAAGAATTACCAGTACAAAGCGAAATTCTTTATGGAAGTCAGCCGTCACGATCAAGTCCAAGTGGATCCGAGCTTCTCGGGACTGCTGTTCGAGCTGTACGATTCTGCAGACCGGTTGATCGGAACAGGCAATGGATCGTTTGTCGGAGCTAACCGTCTGACTACCGGCGAAAACAATATCACCTTTGACGGCAGCACGGAACAATTCGATTACCCGCTGACGGTTCGGATTTACGAACAGTTTACGACGATTGGCGGACAGAAGTCCAAGCGTCTGCTCACAGTACTTAAGCAATCTTAATTCATCATCTTTTGAAGCAAACGAAAGCCGGCCTCTGGGGTCGGCTTTTCCCCAACTATCACCAGTTGTCCCATAGTATGCGAATATGGACCATGGTATAATGATAGCATTTCCATTAAAGGAGCGATTCTCATGAAACGTCAGGTTCACAGCAAAGAAATAAAAGCCGCGGTATATCAAAAGCTGGAGGAACGCGGCGTTACGATGGAAGATATAGCCCTGATCGTCAGAGAAATGCAGCTTCCTTATCATCCTGATTTGACGCTGGAGACTTGTCTCGAATCGGTCCATGCGGTTTTGCAGAAGCGGGAGCTTCAGCATGCGATACTCGTCGGTATCGAGCTGGACGTATTGGCTGAAAAAGGTCTGTTGTCCGAGCCGCTGCAATCGATTATCGAAAGCGACGAAGGGCTGTTCGGATGCGATGAAACGCTGGCTCTCGGGTCGGTGTTCGGGTACGGCAGCATCGCACTTACGACTTTTGGCCATTTAGATAAACAAAAAGTCGGAATTATTAAGCGCCTTGATACCAAAAACGGAAACGGTGTACACACCTTCCTGGATGATCTGGTTGCCAGCATCGCGGCATCGGCATCAAGCCGTCTGGCCCATCGGCAGCGGGATGCGGATGAACGGGACAACGTCGTAGCTTATATTGCCCCGTCGGGAGAAAACGTGGGCTGAAGCCGCATTTTTGTTATATATTGGAGAAGCTTCCTTGTGCAAATAAGGGAGCTTTTTTTGGGTTAAGATACTAACAAAACTTCATCTTCATTCGATAAGCGGAGTGAAAATAATATGAACTGGGTGTATTGGGTGAAATTGTACGACAGCAAGTTTCAAGCCGGGTGCCTGGCCAAGCGGATGGAGGAAGACTGGTGGATTTACGGTTACGAATGTCCAAGCGAAGTCCAGGTGTTCCGCTCCAAAAAAGGCCGTTTCGGCGTCCGCTATACTGTCTAATTTTTTTACTTGACTCCGGCGTTTAAGTTGGTGTATAGTTATCTTTGTCGCTGTCATTATACAGTGTGGATTTTCTGACGCGGGGTGGAGCAGCCCGGTAGCTCGTCGGGCTCATAACCCGAAGGCCGCAGGTTCAAATCCTGCCCCCGCAACCAAAGCTTCAAGGGCCCTTAGCTCAGTTGGTTAGAGCGGTCGGCTCATAACCGATTGGTCGGGGGTTCGAGTCCCTCAGGGCCCACCAAACAGAACTGCGCCGGAGTGGCGGAATTGGCAGACGCACAGGACTTAAAATCCTGCGGTAGGTGACTACCGTACCGGTTCGAGTCCGGTCTTCGGCAGTTCCAGAAAGCAGCAGCATACATAAAGAGTTTTGCTTTGATTCGTTCAGAGCAAAACTCTTTTTCGTTGGAGGAGGAGATTTTTGCTTCGGAGCCTCATATACTTTAGAACACCATCAGGAAGGAGGGCTCCCATGCCTTCGATTATTTTGGCTCCGATCAAAATTACCGGTGCCGACGGGGAAATCATATTTGGCGATGTACTCCAGGTGAACCCGAAAAGCACATCAAAAGCAAACTCGGGTGCGGGTGGCAGCAATACCGGCGATTTCAGCGCAACGTTCTCACTTGTCAGCTTTACCAATAATTTTGATCCGGACATTGCCGATTCCAATAACGCGGCGAATAATTAGGGTACATAGACAAACAGGGCCCATTGGATTACGACCCATACTGTACGTCTCAGACGGCCGTTTCGCGCCGGATTTGGGACGTTTTTGTTTGTGGAAAAGAGCTACATAAACCGGATATTGACGTCCGTATAGGGATGGTCAAGGGGCTGCTTGCGCATGTGCAGCTGAAGAATGCCGTTTTTATAAACGGCTTTGCAGCTTTCCGGTACTATCTGGTTAGCGAGCCGGATCGTTTGCGTTTTGTCGTCCGGCAGTCCTTCCAAATGGATTTGGTAAGGATTGAGCATCAACCGGATTTTGCGAGCTTGTACTTTGTCGGGGATATGGATTTTGGCGATGACATTGTTATGGGTGTCGAAGATTTCTGAATGGAAATGATGCTTAAGCGCCTGGACTTCGACGTTGGGCAATGCCCGGTTTAGAACGTCTTTAATATACCCCTCCACCCAGGATACGGGGTCTCCGTTGTCGCCGCTCAGGGAAGGGGTAGGGAACGGCAGCTTCCCGTTAAAAAACTGCTCGAACTGTTTCCAATTCATATCGAAAAACGAGTTGTTATTTTTGGAATCGCCCATGTTTATCCACTCCTTACTCATTCCAGTATATGAGCACGAAGCGAAAACCATGAGTCCCCGTTATCTGTCGAAAACATACTTCTTCTCCTTGGATCATATACTACAATAAAACCATTTGAGTTAGGGTGCTGCCTCATGCCGGCTATCGTGGGCGCCATCAAAATTGTGAATGTCGGTACAGGCTCCATCGTGCACGTAGGAGATTCGATTCAACTGGCTCCGAGCGTAACGTCCAAAACGTTTGCCGGGGCGGGTTCTTTCAATACGGGAGATCATTTGCGGGTCTGCAATATGGTCAGCACCACCAATACTTACGACAATGACGTCGCTGACTCGAATGTGGCTTCCGCGGATAAGGCAGGTGTCGTATAAACCGCCATGCAGCTAATTATACATCAAAGCATCGTCATTCAAAATTTCAAGATCGGCGCGGTATCGAACTCTTCCGTGCTTCAGATCGGGACTGCCGGTACGATTCGCGCGCTGGCCAATCTATATAATACCGGAGGGTTTACCGGCCCTGCCCCGCAATTTACCGGTCTGACGGCCACTCCGCAAGCGGGGCAGCAGGGTGTGGTAGAAGGTCCCAGCCCTCTCTCCTTGGTGCCGCTTCCTACACCTTCCAGGTAAACGGAGGTATGACGGATGTATTCATCTTACCCGGAATCTTACTTTCAAAAGCTGAACGACTATTTAAAGTGGCAGACGAGCCGCATCCGTTCCTTGGAAAATAAGGTCGAGTCGCTTTCCCAAGAGCTTGAATCGGTAAAAAAGCAGCGGGGGGTGACGATCGAACGAATCGAGTATAAATTCGACCAGTTGAAAGTCGAGAAGCTCGATGGGACACTTAACGTCGGACTATCACCTGCCGGACTTGGCGAACAATCGGTCGAGGATATGGAGGTCGGTGGTGAAACGATTCAAACCAATACGGCCAGATCAGAGTCATTTGCACGTATCCAACAGCGGGTGACGGATTATTTGCAGCATTCCTGTCCCGCCGAATTGGTTCAACTGGAAGAGAAGCACCAAGTGAAGCTGGATGAGGATGCGACGGAATCCATCATTGGCGATCTCCAGGGGCAAATCGGGCAGCGGATCGATTATTATTTAAAATACGGACTCGACCCGGACGTCGTGATCTTGACGACAGAGCAGGAACAGAGCATCGCGGACAAGGTAATCCGGGATATTCGGCTTGGGCTTGAACAATATTTCTCAAAACGAAAAACCGGAGGTGGAGCTCCGAATGAATCTGCAGGTGGAGAATAAACAGATTTGTGTCGGCAATATCCAAGTCGAGGGTGTCGCCAGCTCGTCGGTTTTCCTGATTGGCGACGCCGAGGTGATCAGTTTGTCCAGCGTGTTCGATACGCCGCCCGAATCGCTTATTATCGGGCCGCTCGTACCGCTCGCATCCGGGGGCGCCTGATGGCTTGCGTTCCGCGCACATCCGTTGTGCGAAGCTTGAAGGTCAACGATACGGGTTATGGCTCCGCTATTTTTGTGGGGGACTTGGTCGATTTTTCCCCGGTCTCCTACGTTTATGCCGTTCAAAGGGAAATTCCGGTTTTTTACGGAGATGAAGGGAATTTGAGCGCTTACCCCATCTATTCCGCCTCTCTTCCTAAGGCCCGTCAGGAGCCGGCAGTGCAGATGGACGTGACCAACACGTGTCCGTTCATCTGTGCCGGGGATGTGCGGGTGGAAGCCATTTCTACAGCGTCCATGGTGCAATTCGGATCGGTCCGAACGATTCGTGCGGATACCCGGGTGAAAAACATCCGTCAATTGCTGCGGGGACTTCCTCCGAAATGAGGAGGAGAAAGCTGGATAGAGAGCTTATCAATTTGTTGAGTATGCACAGGCTTTCGTAGGCTTCCGTTTCCGTTCTGTGATATAATCGTTTTGTTAGACTGGAAACGAACGGATAAGGGAGAGAAGACGATGGCACGCAAAAAAATAGAGCACGTAGGCATTATGGTCCGAGATATCGACACATCGGTTCAGTTTTACAAAGACGTCGTAGGCCTGGAGCTGAAGGATAAGCTCGTTCATACGAACGGCGTCGTCACGCTGGCTTTTCTCGGTTTCAACGCGACGGGTGAAACGGAGCTGGAACTCGTCCAAGGCTATAACGACGGGCTCCCGGCGGAAGGCAAGGTGCATCATGTCGCTTTTACGGTAGACGACATTGAGGAGGAGTTCGCCCGCATCAAAGAACTCGACGTGCGTTTGATCGATCAAGAGATTACGACGCTGCCCAATGGCTCGCGTTATTTCTTTTTCTACGGCCCGGATGGCGAATGGATCGAATTTTTCCAATCGACGAGATAGGCGCGCATGAATTCCGGAAAAGCGATGCCCAATCCGAAAATAAACTGTTTAAAGTGCAAGCACTTTTATGTGACTTGGGATCCGGGCTTTCCCAGGGGCTGCCGCGCTTACGGCTTCAAAACCGCGGATATGCCCTCCGCTTTGGTTCTGCGTTCCTCGGGCAAGCCTTGCTTGTCCTACGAAGAAAAAATTAAGTAAACGGCAGGGGAAACGACATGCTGTTCAGTAACCGTCAAAAGAAGCTGATCCTCGACGTTCTGCTCAAGGAGCGCCGGCGCCTGTTTTCCAAGCATAAGGGCGAGCTGCTCGACAAGACGATCGAGGACTTGTCGCAAATGCTGCGCAACGAAGAAATCAATGCAGAGCCTAAAGATAACGTCATCGATTGGAGCAGGAAAGGCGGCAAACGCCGCTAGGCCCCGGTCGATCATAAGGCATCCCGTTCCGGGGTGCCTTTTATTTGCGTGTCAACCGCAAAGTCAACGCTTGTTCCTCCAATAAATAAACGGCTCGCCCAAGCCGATTTCCTCGTCCTGATCTCTTTTCATTCCTCTAGTTTATCCCGGCACAAGAATTTTCCACCACTTGAATTACGAACGCATGTTTGGTATAAAATAAAGATAGAAGAACAAATGTTCTTGTTTCGGGGAGGAGGGAAATCGTGTTTCCATGGCAAAAGTACACAGGGCGCATGGTTGAGATCATTTACGGGGACCGTTCCGGGCAATTTAGCAAGCGGAGGATCATCATTCGCTCCGTGCAGCCTGCTTTCATTCGGGGTTATTGCATGGAGCGCGAAGCGGTCCGATGCTTTGCTATCGATCGCATATGGGCCGTACAGCCGGTTACATCCACGAAACGAACGCCGTCGACATCAGCGAGACAGCGGGAACTGGCTTAAGGAGAGGGATGGATGTGAGAAGCAATCTGTACGATGAGTTGAAAGAGTCGCGCCACGGGGATCAGGAGCGATTACGGAAGCTGATGGAAGAGATTCGTATGTTGATGGAAGCGAAAAAAAAGCGCTCTCTGCTGGACCGACTTCGTACGAAACGTCCGAATACGAAGCCGAAAGCTTGGGATTAACGGGCGGTAAGCAAGTTCCCAAGAGCAGCAGGGCGCTGAAAAAAGCAAAGTCCGGCGGCATGTACAGCCATTAAGCGGATACCGGGTTTACACTAACGTTTTCTTTCGAATCGGAGACAACCTGACAAATTCCTGCGTTATATTTGATCGAATGGATGAAATGAAAACCTGTCTTGAAGACGACGTATTTCTTGAGCGGGTTCGGCTTGTGAAGCTTTTGGCAAGCGAGGCAATAGTACATAGGTTTTCTCCTTTTCGAGTCACGATATGACAATTATAGACACATTATATGCGCAAAAATCTGAAATATCACTCAAAATGGTATAAAGTTTTACTAAAGATTATCCAGTTGCCATTACCCGATAAGAAATTCAAGGATTAGATAGCCCAAGACGATCCGCATGTGACGAAGGATTAGGAAGAAAAACCGCGCAGACGCTTAACCGCACGGTTTTTCCGGACGAGGAGAAGAGGGGAGAAGGTGCTGTAAATCGGGGATCGAGCTTGACTATCAGGATTCGACAAACGAAGAGGAGATAAGGTTAGTTTTATTTTATCTTCTTTATTTTGCATAGGCCTTCCATCAGGTTGTGATGTTATGGTACCCTGTAATTGTCCAATAGAGCTGGGAATAGAGAGAGTGTTACATTTTTTCGGAGAAGGTGGAGAGCTGAATGAAGCATTTTGAGGAATGGGTCATGCAATTTTACGGACAACGGAACTGGACGCAATACGGCGTCTTCGAGCGTATGGGATTTCTAATGGAAGAAACGGGAGAGCTGGCGCAAGCCGTGCGTACATATGAAATCGGTCGCGATCGTCCGGACGAAGCGGTAAAGCCCGAGCCGGTTTTGAAGGAGGAGCTGATGGGGGAGCTCGGAGATATTTTGGCGAATCTGGCTATTTTGGCCGATAAATACGGATTTACCTTGGAGGATGCCGCCAAGGCTCATCAGCACAAATTATTGAAGCGATTCGAAGCCGAGCCGGTGAATTGAGCCGCTCCGCTTTGCGCCAAGTATAACGATACGCAGAAGGTGGACAAACTAGATAAAATTTCTCAAGCAGGAGAGAAGAATGCTCGCAGTCATCTTTGATGTAGAGACCACGTATGTAACCGTAAAAGGCGAAATCCCCGAGATCGTAGAGATTGGCGCATGCAAAGTGAATCTGAATGCGTATGACCCAGGCGAAACCGGCAAGGATTGTTTTCAATGCTATACGTTCCCTGAAATTAAAGGACGTTTCGGCAAAAAGACGTTAAAATTTATCGGCTTGAAAGAAGAGGATCTGGGCCAGGTAGTCCCGTTTCGCGAGGGGTATGACCGTTTTATGGAATGGATCGGTTCCGAGCTGGTTTACTTCTGCAGCTGGGGGATCGATGACCGCAAAATTTTGCTGGAGCATTGCAAGCGATTCGATTTGCCCCAAAGCTGGCTGAACCATTACCATGACATTCAGAGGCCGATTTCGCAGCTGCTGGTCAAGCGCAATCAAATGAAGCTGAAGGATGCAATTGAACAAGCCGGAATCGAGAAAGAAGGCAGACTCCATTCCGCCTTGGTCGATGCGATCAACACGACGAAATTGTTTGTCCGGTATTACGATCAGCTTAATTTAAGGGCAGTGATACGGGGATAGTATCAAGATGTACAATTAAATAGCCATAAAAACCCCTTAAAATGGACATTGGAAAAACTCTTGGTTTATCCGATGAATTCTAAGGGGGATATTTTTATGGCGTTTAAAGGGCAAGGTTCGTTTTATAAGAAAAAAACCTGCACATAATGCAGGATGTAAAGAATTTATACTTCTGCTAATTCTGGTCTCTTCACCTGTAATGGGGGAGGGATTAGCCAACCTTTTTCTTTGCTCATTCTTAGTATTTTTAAGCCGAGAGCGGCCTTTGTGGCATGGTACTTGGCGAACAATGTTCCAATGTCTTCTCTAATTGACATGCCCATAATTTGACTGCATGCCACCAAGCCCATTGAAGTATCTGCTGCAATCATTGGTGCAATTTCTTGATCAGTAAATCTGGCCCCGATGGGGATATCTTCGAGCTTGGCTTCCGGTTTTAAAGGCATAACTGGAGAAGGAGCAATGCCATTATGAGTGAGTATTGTATCGCATTCACTTACTTCTAGTTCAGCTTGATTAATTAGATCGCCAAGTACTTTTTTTAGGTCACCATCACCGGCGTGATATTGATAAACTCGATATGCGGAAACACAACCCTTAGCCTTCATTGAGAATTGCCACAGATTAAAAATTTCACCATAGTGTAGAGGCTCGTCCTTTGGATTACCACTTAAGATCCCCATGTGCACATCTCCTTTTTAGTGAATTGAATTCAATGGTAATATGTCCAATTTATATATTTTTACATATTTAAAATTTTCCAGAAACGCTTTCGTCAGAAAAAATGAATGATGTGATAAGCATTAAGTAAAAAAATTAAGTTTTTCGTAAGGTAAGCTTAAAGTTAATATCATAATCCTTCTTTATAATGTTACTTACAAACTTCATGAGTAACCTGAAGGAGGAAATTCATATGAGATATATTGACTTAAACTTGAACACGAAAGTGGATATAAACATGTATTTGGATGAATACAACGATTACTTGAGGCTATATGAAATGTTTGGCGATGCTAGATATCAGCTTGAGGCAAGGAAAATAAAAGATCGTGTACAGAGAATGTTGCAGAGACAAAAGAACTACGAAAAATGTATTGAAATGTTAAACGGCTCAAAAAAGGCTTCGTGGTCAAGTAAGCAGACTGGATAACTAAAGAACCATTGGAGCAAGGAATGGTCGCTAGTTAGAATGGCAGCCGTTTGATGTGGTGATGAAGGAGCGAAATAGAAAAAAGCCCGTAGAATCGAAAGATTCTCGGACTTATTCATGATGACCTGTAGTGGGCTCGAACCACTGACCCCCACCCTGTCAAGATGGTGCTCTCCCAGCTGAGCTAACAAGTCACGTTTTTATCGCTGCAAAAAGTAATATACAGCAAATGAAGGAAGAAGTCAAGAGGAAAAAATGAAAAAATACCCGCAAAGCGCCGGACGCTTTACGGGGCATGGTTTTGATGAGGCGGGGGAGCCTATTGGAATGTGACCATCTGGTAGACGGTTCGTCCGTCGCCGGTAACTTCTATGGCTTGCCCTGTGGACGTCTTGGCTTTCATTTGGGAAGAGCCGCTTCCGTCCAAAAATATGCCGTCAACCAAAGTGCCGGAGCCGATTTTTTCTTTGATGGCGGTACGGAATTGCTCGGGGGTGCAGGTCGTATTGGTGACGACGAGCCAAATGTTTCCTCCCGAGTTGTAAACCAGCGCCGATCGGCCGGAGGCTGTGCCGTTAACGCCTCCCGGAATATTTTCAGCGGTCGCTTGGCTTTTCCAGGTCGAGTCGCTGCTTAAGCGCATGCTGATTCCCCCTTGCGCCCAATAGTTGGACGTATCCGAGACCTTCAGGTCGCTGGCCCATTTGACGACTTGTACCGAATATTTGCTTGCTTTGGCGTCCCATACCAGAGTCCCGCGCGCGTAACCAACGTTTGCGGCGCCTTTATAAAGCTCGCCGATGGACCCGCCACCGGCCGGTACATGATTATTGACTGCAATCGACAGCAGAGTTCCGCCGGAACCGAAAAAGCCGCCGTTGATGCCGTAGCTGCTTTGATTTTTTAAATTGCTGCTGATCGCTTTTAATTTAATGTCGTTGGGCGAAGCTTTCATCGCATGCAATACGACACCATTGGAAGCCGTTACTTTGGAGTATGTGTAACTGGCAGCCGAACTGACAGGCGTAACGACGGCCAGTAAGAAGACCAGCGCAAAGATGAGGGATTTTTTGAACATCTCCATACCTCTTTTCTTCGATTCATCTATTAATAGAAGATCGGCGCCTTCTTCAATTAATAATTTGATTATAGTAGGTTTATAGATTTGAAAAAATAGGAATATAATAGCTTAATGTGGTAATTTGATTGCTTTCGCTGCAGTAAAGTTAGACAATCTAAAGCGGTTAGAAGGGCAATAGCTTTGCTGGGGCAAAAAATGAGGGAATAGAAAAGAGCCTGTAGAATCAAATAATTAGAGTCCTCTTTCTTATGTGTAACTTAAGGTTTTCAAAAGTCTATACCAATACTGTTATAACTATGCGCTACTGGGCATTTCAATATTTCATCTCTAATCTAATATTTGATATTCCTGATTTTGTAAGTCAATCCCTCTATTCTATGTTTTTAATGGGCATAAAAAATCACCTTTTGATCGCTTCAGGAAACTTTAAACATACTCGAATAGGACTAAAGGCTCGCTTCCAAATTTTCAATAGTCAAAAATGTGCTTATTTTGAACTATTTATAGTCTTATTAACTCTTTATGATAAATAATAATTGTGATAAAATACCAGTAAACAGTATAAAATAAGAAGAGAGTCGTGCTCGCAACACGACTCTCGCACAATAGCCGCTTTTAAGGGCGGTTGGCTCAAGGTAACTGGAAGTGAAATAGACCGCATACCTCATCACAAGGGCGGTCTATTTCTTTTTGTTTTGGATAAGAGCGACGATGATGTTAACTATCAGTGCGAGTAGCGCTATAAGCAGCATCCCGAAGCCGATCATCAAAGTCAAAGTGTCCTTAACCTCCACAGGCATCACCTCCCTTCCGGGAGACTAGCCGACCGCCCATAAAGCCAAATCTATTGTGATTGGATTATTATACCATGGTTTTAATAGGAAAGGTAGATTCAGGAACTTTCATTTTTCTTATTGCATTCCTCACACTCGCCCTCTGGTAACGAAGAAGGTACCTCACAGTCGAATAACAAATTGAAATCTTGAAGTCTCATTAATAGTTCTTCCCTTTGTCGGCTCACTGAAATCCTAATGTACTCCTTTCGATTCTCAATATGAAATTGCTTCATTACAACAATCTCAACATCATCAAATACGTCACGAACCATTGACATGTGAGGCTCATCTTGGAGCCTTTGCACTAACTGAATAATTCTAAAATTTATTTCATCAGTGAAATGAATATTTTCATACTTTATTTTCTCAATATAATCGGGATACAACCTCATATTTCACCTATCCAATCATCACATTAGAGGCCCCAGAAGTTACCGACCCAATCCCATTAAAATGATTTACCACATCTCCACTACATGCGATTGCAGTGCCATTGATATAAACATTTCGAGAAGCTGTAACTGATCTAGAGCCACTATAACCGCCAATATTATCGTAGCCTGATGGACAAGTTTGCATTTTCACTTGTACTACTTCCATTAATAGCAACTTGAATCCCATTGACAAATACATTAGATGCTCCTGAAGAAACAGAACAACTAATTGTTGCAGAACTGTAGTTGTAACCCGTACAAGTTGAACAACCAAATGGACCACAATTACATGAATAATAGTATGTTTGTCTACAATGTTGGCTTCCGGTTGTGCCGCTAATTGTAGATCCTACTAGAGCTATCTGAGCCATTTAATCACGCTCCATTTACTTAATTCTCATTTATTGCAAATAAAAAAGCCACTCAAATAAATGAGTGGTAGCTACTGATATCGTAAAATCAGTAGCTTTTTTTCTTAAGTAATAAAGTAAAATACACATAAAAAAATTTACAATATAAACCTAAATATAGAAATGATCTAGCAGCGGGCATATTTAAAGATAATGGACATCCAGCAATTAAATAAATTCCTAAATGATACAATGGGATATTTAGTGTATCAAGAGCGGATCATGAACTGGCTTGTAGAATTCTGTGGATTTAGCATGGCAGAGTCAGATACAGTAAGACGTGGTATGTCAAAGAAAGAAAGTACCGAAAAGTTCTTACCTGAAATACGAAGAAGATTTATTGAAACGATGAAAGTTAGATATAGAGAGGATGATGAGGAAAAAATAATTGGCATCCTTGAACCATTTGAAATGTTTTCTAAGCTACTTGTGGATATTGAAGAAAAAACATCTGTTAACTCAAGGCAACTTGATATTCTTATTAGATTAAATTTCTTTTCAGAGTTTGGCGAAAACAATGAATTGCTTGAAAACAGAAATGCATTTTTTACAGGTAAAGATGCATATTAAAAAGGATTAAAACAAGAAACAAAGTTAAAACGATTAGAAAAGATCAAAGAAAAAGAACGAGAAATTCGAAAAAATTTAAAAGATAAAAAAATTCCTGTTTACGATCAAGTTATGTTTCAAAAAGAAATGCTCGGTTATTCGGATATCAAATATCCAGAGTTAAAAGACGATTAGTTGCCGAGCGAGTTGGACATAAGGACAGTAGAAAAATTTGGAAGTATGTTCTTTCAGAGATCATTTTAAATTGGTATCCAACGATACCAAAAATTTTTAGCCTCTAAACATTAAGTAGCATTATCAAGTGTTAAAGAAAAGTTAGATAGAAAGGATACCAAAATGATACCAACTACAGTTAGAAGGGCAATATCTTGATGTGGTGAGGAAAAGGCGAAAATAAAAAGAAGCCTTATGTTTCAAGGCTTCTCGGCTATGACCTGTGCAGGGCTCGAACCTGCGACCCCCACCCTGTCAAGATGGTGCTCTCCCAGCTGAGCTAACAAGTCATGTTTCATATCTTGCGGGGACGTTTTTCATAATACCAAGATAGCCTCATATTGTCAAGTGATAGGAAGCAATTTTTTTTGTTTTTGTAAATATGCGTTCATTCCGCCATCGCTCTCTCTTTTATCCCTATCCGTTCGTTATGATATAATAGAGTCAGTTAGACATGCATTTGAAAAGAGGGGACTTTGATGAGAGATTTCCGATGGGCGCATCTGCAGCCGCATATCGCAGGAGGAGAGAACGAGCAGCCGGAACCGGAGCAGGAGGCGCTGGATTGGGGCGAGCAGGAATGGGGGACACACCGCTACCACGTCAATCGGCTGGTCGAGGACTCTGTATCGCTGTTGTCTATGCCGGAGAAAGCCGTTGTACTGGGAGCAGGGAATCACGGCGATGTCGGCCTGCCTCGGCTTTCCGCCCATTTTCAGCAGGTGACGGCGCTGGATACGGAAGATAATATGCTGCAGGAATGGCTCGATTCGGCCGGAGGAATCGCTAACAGCCGGGTGCGTTCGTTAACGCGGGTCGACTACACCCGGCTGGACCAAATTTCCTTCTATGAAACGTTCGAGGAGCTGCTGGCGGAAGGCAAAGCAGCCGGGGAAATAACGGATTACTTAAGGGACTGCGCATTTCGCGTGCGCGGGCTGGAGGCGATGCCTCACTTGAAAAAAACGTTTTCGCTTGTCGTATCCTCGGGTGTCCATACGCAATTATTTTATCCGGATGCGCTCATGCAATTTTACGGTTACATGGAGAAATACAATGAAAATGAAACCCGGCAAATTGTCGAGGCGCTGGGATACCTTCGGAACAGCCTGATATCGGATTATAACCGGATGCTGCTGTCGCTTGTAAAACCTGACGGCCGGGTAACGGTATGGACGGACATGATTCTGCTGGACGAGGACAAACAGTGGATCGCCGAGGAGTTGGACCGCCGGCGAAACGACAAGGAGAGGACGAGCTTTTTGTTCGAAGCGTTCGGGCAGTACGGGATCGAAGCCGCGGTGCTGGGTCTTAAAGATCTTCACGACTGCCTTCGGCCGGAACAATTGTTGTTCCGCAGCTGGGTCGGGTATACCGATTCGGGTAAAACGTATTTGATCGCCGGGCTATCTGGCCGTCTCCGCCTGTAGTATTCCGAATTCGGCCAGATCTTCTTCCGTACAGAAGCTGCACTGCGGGATGACGGTGGTTTTGCGAAGCTTGATCGCTAATTGATTGATCATGCTGGCCAACGCCGCCGTCTCCTTTTCGTTATGTGAAAATTGAATGCCGTATTCCGGATGACCGGTTTCTGTCTGTCCGGAGCGAACAAGCGCCCCCAGCGTGCGGTATTCTTTGGCCAGTGCGGTGAACTTCAGCTCGATCAATAAACGGCTTTCATCCGGCAGCGGGGTTGCGGTAAAAAAGCGGGCTCCACCGGCGCTAAGGTCCAGTATGGCGGCTTTCGTCGTTTTGAATTCCGGCTCAAGATCGGCCATTCCGATAATTTTCAATTCCGCGCATAGCGGCTGCTGAAAGCGCAATCGAAAAAAGCTGCGCTTGTTTTTTTCCATACTCATCTCCAACAGTCCTTTGCAGCAGGGTGAAGAGCAAATTAACGTTTACTATAACAGAGCGTGCCTGGCTTAAGCAACCGCTTTCCAGTAAAAAGCCGCTCAGGAGCAGAGCGGCAGTTGGACGCTGATGTTCTGATTCTTGCTGTCAGAACGGCGCTTTTCCGATAACTTCAATTCGAATTGTGGAGTAAGGGAGGGCTCTCGTTCGAGGTGGTCCTCCCTTCCAAATTCGGATAAATCTATTATACAATATTGTGCGAGAAAGAACATTAAAACTTTGTTACATTTGTTGACATCCTATAGGGAGAAATAGAGAGATGACCGGAAAAGAAAAGGAACGAATTGTTTCGATTTTACGTCGCTACGGGGATCAAGAGTCTTGGAGCGTTAAGGAAATCGAAAACGGCTTGAACAATACGACCCGCTTCGCCCGGTACGGCAGCCAAGATGTTGTGCTGCGCATCTATGAAAACCATGCGGACCGCAATAAAGTGGCCTATGAGCACGAAGTGTTAAGGCAGCTCCAAAACGCCGGTTTGTCGTTTGCCGTTCCCGTAGCTCTTGCGGCGCAAGACGGGAACACTTATATCGATACGGGGGACGGTAAGCTGGCCGCGTTGTTCCGGTACATCGAAGGCGGACGGGCGGAGCTGGCGCTTCCGGCTCATGCGAGAGCGATCGGTCAAGCGGCCGGCGAGCTCGTTACCGCATTGGAGCGGGTAACGGTTCCTTGGCCTCCGTCCTATGCTCCTTATTATAACCTGGATGCGATTCATCCATTGGTAACCCGCAAGAAGCTCGAAGTCTGGTTGTCGGAGGTCGGTAAAGGGGAGCTGGAGTCCGCCGCGGACGGCTTTCGCGAAGAAATGGCGCTGCTCAAGGCCCGTTTGCCGGACTGGCTGCAGCAGCTTCCGCAGCAGCACGTGCACTCGGATATCGTTTGCGACAACGTGCTTGTAAGTCAGGACCGGGTGACGGCGATTTTGGATTTTGAATTTGTGATGGTCGATTTCCGGGCGCTTGAGCTGGCTGTACTGCTTTACGAATGGGTGGATATGACCGAGAACGGAAAGCTCAGCGATTTGGCCTGGGAGGCGATCGAGGCGTGCCTTGACGGGTACGGGAGAAGCGCGAGCTTGACGGAAGCGGAAATTCAGGCGCTCCCTCAGCTAATCGTATTGCGGTGCATGGTACTCACGCTTCATTTTCTCGGGCGATACTGGTCCGGACTCGAACAAGAAGACGCCACGCGTTACTTAGTGGAATTCGCTCAAACCCGCAGCAGGCTGCGGAAGTACGGACCTGACTTGATTAAACTGGCAGAACAATATATTGGAACGGAGAATCGCGAATGAAAAAATTATACAGTCAAATGACCAAAGCCGAATTGGAACAGGAAATGAAGGGGCTGCGGGAAGAGTTGGACCGGGCGGAATTTCCAAGCCAGCGCTCCGTGATCGAGCGCAAATATTATACGGCGCTAGCTTATACGCTCGATCCGTCCGATTTTCCGCCAGGGGTATATAAGGTGGAGCATGTACAGCTTCCGTTTATTTTAAGCTATGTGAACGGTATTATGGCTTGGGGGACATTAGGGGAAGAGCCGGATGCCAGCTTCCCGATTTCGATGCTGACCCGGCTCTAAATGCGGCACATATCTACCGGACAATTCTCGCATTGGCAGATGTCGCGGAGATAAGGCAAATCTTTAATGACGATGTAGTTGTTTTCCATAGCAATAATGTTGGCACGTTTCAAATCGCCGAGCATCCGGTTGACGCTCTCCCGGGTGGCACCGATCATGTCGGCAAGCTCGCTGTTCGTAAGCTTTTTGGTAATAACGATTTCCGATCCGTGATTTTTGCCGTACGTATTGCACAGCCGGATCAAGGTCGAGCAGAGAGCGCCGGGCTTGCCGAACATCATCAGATCGCGGAATTTCGTTTGGGTCATCCGATGCATGAGTCCCATCCACTTCATGAACTCTACGGCAAGATCTCCGTGCTGCCAAAGCAGGACCTCCAAGTCTTTTTGCTGGATGACCCCGATGATGGAGTTTTCCGTCACTTCGGCGTTAAAGCTGTGAACGGAATTTTGAAAAGGATCGACCTGTCCGAACAAGTCTCCGGTATTATAGACATAAAGGATGAAGCTTTTTCCTTCATCGCTGGCTTTCGTAATCTTTACTTGACCGCGCTTCAAAAAGTACAGCTTATCGGCCGAATCGCCTTCCCAGAACAAATGATTGCCCGCTTCGGCTCTCATTTCATACATAATTTCCTTAAGCTTCGTTAAGCTTTCTTCCGTAAAGCAATCCGAATTGGCCACTTGGCTAACCGGTTTTCGTTGCAGCGTATCCGTCATGGTACATACCTCCGGCGTCGGTCTGGTTAAGACCTCTGTAGGTTTTGTTGTATCTAACATACCCTATTCCGTAGGATTTGTGATGTGATTTACATCACACTTCCTTAAATCTTCATATTTTTTTGTGATCTTTGTAACATGCAGCGCTTCGCCCGACGTGTATAGTGAAGATAAGAATCACATTACATGGGGGAAGTGAAAACGTTATGATGACCGGAGTGCTATTGGCGGGCGGTCACCCGCGGCGGATTGAAGGACGGCCCGCGGAACTGTTGGTATTGGCTGGTGAAACGGTCGTAGCGAAGCAAATCCGCGAAATGCTCACGATCTGCGGAGAAGTCATTATCGTAACGAACGAGCCCAAAATTTTTCTGGAACATGTCCCCCGGTCCGTACGCATCATTACGGATTTTTACCCGGGCCGCGGACCTCTCGGCGGGCTTCATGCGGCGCTCACCCTGTCCAGATACCCGGAGCTCTGGGTAACCGGCGGGGCCATGCCGTTCATTTCGGCAAGAGCAGCCTCTTTTCTGGCGGAGCACCGGAGCGTCTTCGGCTACGATGCCGTGCTGCCGGAGGTATCGGGACGTCCCGAGCCTTTGCATGGCATATACCGCCAAAGCTGTCTCGCAGCATTGACGCCGCTGCTGGAATCGGGAAGCGACGTACAGCCGGGCTGGATGACGTTCCTGCGCAAGCTTCGTTGGGGCTGCGTCGAAGCGGATATGCTGCGCAAGCAAAACTTGGGGGATGCTTTTACATTTCGGATTAAAACCGAAAAGCAGTATTCGGAAGCGGTTTCGCGGGCGCAGGCCCAGGTCCGAAGCGTATATCGGTAACAAAGGGGCGGGAGCTTTTCCGCCTTTTTATTTTTCCAGGGTCGTGCTGAAAGTCTGGAAGCGAAAAACAAGTATAGAAACAGCGGCGGATTACGATGCTAAGCTTGAGGTGATGGCTCATGAATCGGGCGTTATGGACGTCCCTTGCCGCTATAGGTACGGCACAAGCGCTGAAAATACCCGACCGGATCCGTCAGAGCGGCGGCCGTTTCGAGTGGCTGGATCTGTTTCGAACCGGGGGCATGCCGAGCTCGCATTCGGCTGGGGTCGTTTCGCTTGCGACTTATATCGGGCTTAAGAAGGGTCCTTCCTCCATTTCGT
The DNA here is from genome assembly GCF_004000785.1 of Paenibacillus ehimensis NBRC 15659. GTDB lineage: Bacteria > Bacillota > Bacilli > Paenibacillales > NBRC-103111 > Paenibacillus_G > Paenibacillus_G ehimensis. The sequence continues at coordinate 34,059 of NZ_BILX01000033.1, forward strand.
TCTCGCTTGCTGCCGTATTGAGTCTGATCGTAATGTACGACGCCATGGGGATTCGCCGTCATGCCGGTATGATCGCTTCGGAGGTAAACCAGTTGGAGGATGTGCTCGTTAAATTAACGGAGCAGCATCCTCGTCATGTGCATCAGAAAGACAAAGAGCTGGAGGAACGATTGGGTCATCTGCCGGAAGAGGTGTTGGGAGGGGCAGCCGTCGGGGCGGCAATCGGCTGGCTCAGCTATATGATGGAGTTCCCCAAGCACCGCCCGGGGAATGCTTGGGCCTCTTTTATACGGAAATCGTTGTACACGCTGGGCTCTCGTATGGTTCCATAAGATCGTTTGTCCCGGACGTCGGCAAAGTAATCGTAAATTTGGTGCCTTCGTCCGGCACGCTCTCTACTTCTATGGTCCCTTCATGATCCTGAACGATTTTATGGCAGATGGATAAGCCCAGACCCGTTCCGGAATCTTTGGTCGTATAGAACGGGATAAAAATTTTATCCAGCTCCGACTCGGGGATGCCTTTGCCGGTATCGGAAATTTCAATCACAGCGTCGGACCCGGCGGCAAACAGCCGGATTCGGACGATGCCTTGTTCGGGCATGGCTTCAAAGGCGTTTTTCACCAGATTCAACAGCAGCTGAAGCATTTTATCTTGATCCATCAGCATTTGAATATCCCGATCTTCGTGTTCGAACCTTATTTGGTGTCCGAGTCTCGTCGTCTCCGAATCGAGAAGCGAGAGAACCCGGTAAATACAGCCTTGAATCGATTGAATTTTATACTGGGTGACGTGCGGCTTGGAAAATTGCAAAAATTCGGCGGTCAGCATGCTCATCCGGTTAATTTCGTCCATAATCAGCTCATACCAAGGCTCAATGTTGTAATCCCCGGCTTTGGACAACTGCAGAAACCCCTTGATCGTCGTCAGCGGATTGCGGATTTCGTGCGCCATGCCCGAAGCCAGCTCGCCGACGACGCGCAGCTTCTCCGACCGCAGCATATGCTCCTCGCGTTTCAGCCAGCTTTCCCGCTTCATCATATACAGCCCGTGCTCGGCGACGACGATCAGATCGTCCTTGCTCACCCCGTCCCGCGAATAGCAGGCCATGCCGAAATTGATCTCGATGCCGGTCAGCTTGGGAAATTCGGAAGCAAGCAGTTGCGTGACGGCATTGACCGTCTGCTGCATATCGTCCGATCGGAGTACGATCGCAAATTCGTCTCCCCCATAGCGGCATATCAACAAAGCGTCGGGAAACATGATGCGCAGCAGTTCGGCCGCTTGTCTTAAAATTTTGTTAACGCCCTGAAAACCGTTTGTCGTGTTCAGCGATTTGAGATCCTTGCAGTCGATCAGCACGAGGATGACCGGCTCTTTTTGTTTAACGAGCTGCTCCATTTGTTTATGAAATTCCTGAAAATTATATAGGCCTGTTAGCGAATCGTGAGTACTCAGATGCTTCTTCTCCTTGGTAAGCAGCTGTTTCTGCTGCTCGATATCATAAATGTATTTGCGGAACATAAAAGCAAGCAGCAGGCAGGTTCCCGCCGTAAACACGACTTCGATCAGCGTGCTCCAGCTAAAGGAGCGGCCGGCCATCGAAATGAAGATATAAGCTAGCGTCAGGGCCGCATTGGCGCTGACCGCATAGCGAAAAGGACCTGTCCCGTAAAACAGCTTGCACATATGCAGCAAATAAAGCGGAAAGCACCAGTCGCTCAAGCTTGCCGCATGGAGCGCGACGAGAAGACCGAGTTGGACGGCAAGCTGCGCCGATATGAACGTGTGAACGGAACGGATATGCGTGAATGCGTAGCCAAGGGATGCGAGAACGAGCAGCAGCGGACTTGAGGTTTGATCGTGATAGAGGGAGGAAGCGCAAACCAAACCGGTATAAATGAGGAAGATCCAGCTACCTTTCATATTGGAACTCCAACTCCCGACTGATCCGTAGATTTTATTAGTACTAAAAGAAATTCTGTATTGGAGGAGGAATTCCTGCTTGAACTCCCAAATTCAGTAAAAACTTTTTTTGGAGGTTAAAAAAGAAAACCAAGCGGAATGCCGCTTGGGCTGCGCTTGGTTCTCCGGTTTAAAATCCGGGCAGGTTATCGAGGTTGTTGCTTGGGTCTCCGTCGGCGTTGGAACGCAAATGCTCGTCCCCGTCTCTTCCGCGGAATACGTTCACGTTCTCAAGCTGCCCGTTCTTGGCGAGCTGCTGCGCTTCCAAGTAATCGACCACCTGGCCGGAAGACAGCTTCAATTCGACGATGTCTCCGTCGCCGTTTTTGCGTACGGCTACGACTTGCTGTTTGTTTGGTTCCATGCGGAATCGCCTCCACGGACTATCATGCGCCGGATGGAGACATTTTATGCTTCGAACGTATAGGTTTTGAACTGCTCGATAAACGTCATATCACCCGTTTTGCCGATGAACTGCGGCATATCGTCGCCATAATGCATCAGCAGCGTCTTTTGCTGAATCGGCTTCGGCAGGGTAAGCAGCTCGTCCAAGCTGGCGTGAACGAGGCCGGGGGAGAACAGCTGGCAGTCATGCAAAAAAGCGGTGCAGCCCTTATGGTGAAGCTCGTGCAGCAGCGGCCCGTTGAACCGGGTATCGGCGCTGAAGAAAATTTTGCCGTTAAGCAGGACCGAATAGCATGGTTTGCCCGGAATATGATCGGCCGGGAGAAGTTCGACCGTCAGACCGGGATGGACGGCTGTCGGCGTATGCTCGTCAAGTGCAACGACATCGAAGTAATGGTTAAGGGTCGTAACGTTCTCTGCAAGATTCTCCAGTCCGCCGCGCAGCGATTGCTCCCAGAGGACCGTTTCCAGATCGGAGGATACGAGCAGCGGTATCTTTCTTTTAAAAGCATACATATAGCGAAAGGCGAGCTCTTCGAGTCCTCCTACATGGTCCGCGTGAATGTGGGAGATGAGCACCGCATCGATTTCATCCAGCGAGACGCCGAGCTCGTGCAGAGCTCTTGGCGCGGTATAACCGCAGTCGATTAACAGCGTGAAGCCGCCGGCATAAACCAAGGCATTATTATTATAGTACGTTTTCGCAAAAGCGCTTCCCGTACCTATCATTTGAATTTGCAGACTCACTTGGTTCCTCCGCTCATTAGGCTTCCAGCCGGATATGCTTTTAAATTTAACATGGTTATCTTACACGATTCAAGATGGGTTTGTCACATTTTGGGTAAATTTAATACATCTTCGCCCTCTTGTAACGGGAACAAATGTTCTATATAATAAATTCAAATCTTTATGTCAATCCGGCAGGTGAGGGAACATGCGGAATACGACAGTGGAACCATGGGTGCATCAGTATGTCGTCACGCTTTATTTGCTTAAGGCGCTTGAACGCGACCGGAGGCATGCCGAAGCGATGAAGCTATCCAGAATATGGGGAGGTTTTTTCGAACGGCTGCTGCTACGGGCCGAGCGGGAGCATAATCAGGTGAAGCAGCGACTGCGCCGGAGCGGCTGCCGCATCGTTCTGGAGGAAATGACCCCGGAGCGTCACTACCATGTCATGTATGTATTCCAAGGCTACGAGTTTCATTGCTCGATGATGCCTGTCGTCCTGAAGGGCAAATGCGAAGAAAAGCTGCAGGAGCTCCTCGGGAGCGTTAGCTGAAATTTCCCGGGCAAGCGCATGAATCGTCACGGCTCGCCTTGTGGGAGCATCGTTCGACAATGGCGGCTTTGTTGGCATATTTTGTATAGGAAATGGAAAAAAATCTTCTTCACACACAACATCTAGAGTGGCACTTGAAAAAAGCTGAAAGTTTTCTGGACGAAGCGCGCAACTCTTACCGCGCTATGGAGTATAAGATAGCAGAACGAAGAACATGATGGAGGTTGCTGGAAATGAAGGTGCCGCGATTGCTGACGCTGGTGCTGTCGCTTTCCTTATTCGGAACAGCGGGAGCGTTCGCCAGCTCCATGTGGGGCGATTTCGAAGGTTTTCCGAAAGTAAAGTTGATGATCAATAATGCGGAAAAGCCGTTCAAAGACGGTGAAACTCCCGCTTTTGTCGCGAAGGGAAGCGCCGTATTCCCCGTTCGTGTGTTGTCCGAATCTTTGCAGGCGCTCGTGAAATGGGATGACGCTGCGAAGACCGTTTCCATTCATAAGCCGAACGTACATATGTTTGTTGCGAAGAAGGTCAATGACGACTATTCGATCAAACAGCCGTTCGGCGGCGTGAAGAAGGGCGACCGTCTCGACTTTGCCGTGTTTGCGCAAGTGGACAGCTTGACGACGCCAATCTCTTCTTTTAAAATCTCGATCCATGCTCCGAACGGGGAGCAAGTGGCGGTCCATGAGAAAGCCGTCAACGGCCAGAAGGAAAGCTTCTGGTATCCGTGGCCGTTTAACGTCACATTCGCCGAATCCGGTAATTATGTCGTGAAGTTCTCAATCAAACCGGACGAGCGCAGCGATTACACGGTCGTCTCGGAAAAGGTGATCGCATCCGAATAAGGCCGGCGGACGGTTGGCGGACCCCGGTTCATTGACTTCGTCTTATCGTGCGTGGTACGATACGGGAGAACATTAAATTAAGATGAAATGAGGTTTTCCCATGAGCGATCACATTCATGACGCTTCCTGCGATCACGATCATAATCATGAGGACGATATCTTTATCGTGACCGACCAAGACGGAGTCGAGCATGAGATGGTGATGGTATACACTTTCGAAGCTAACGACCGGGCCTATGCGGTACTTCTCGATCGTAACGATATGGAGGCGGACGGCGTTATTTTCCGGATAGACGAAGAGGACGGCGAAGCTTTTCTTGCGAGCATTGAAGACGAAGAAGAGTGGGATCGCGTTGTTCAAATCTACAATGAAATTGTGGAAGAACAAGAGCAGCAATAACGAATGCCGTAAAAAACCTTTCTTGCTTGCAAGAAAGGTTTTTCGTGTTTTTTCAGCGGCTGCGACGGGCAGGGGAAAGAGTCGAAAAGACCGTTTCTGCCAAAGGCTGAAAACGGTCTTTTGGGACGTCTATTTACGCGGATTGAAGTACATGGTTCGTCCGTTGAATAAATGCAGTTCCGCTTTCCATAGCTTGGCGAGATACTTGCAAAATTCGTTGCCCTTGGCTTTGTCGCCGTGCGTGGCATCCTCGGGAAGAACAAACTGGACGTAGTGTCTTTGCGTCTCGCCTGACGTCTCCGATCCGACTCCTGCCACAATATATTTGTAGCGCGGGCTTGTTGCTTTTAAATAAAACCACTTGCCTTCCCCTTCGGGTTTCGTTTGAATCTCATACGGAAATCCGGCTTCGTCGTATTCCCAATTGAGCTGTTTGCCGGTCAGCGCAAGCTGCTCGCGGTAATGCTCCAGCTGGGCCTTCAACTCATCTAACGTCAGGGAGGAAACGGCGGACCCTTCGACGAACTTGATATAAGCGCTTTGCGCCATGATGAATGCACCTGCCTATACATATGGACTGGAACGATTTTCTTGTTTGAAGTACCATGAACATCATAGCATTAAGAAAAATCAAATACAATACTTGTTCCGGCAGCGTTAAACGGGCAGGGAAGAGGGAGAGAGAGATGACAGACAGAAGATTTGAAGGGTACTTGCTGGTCACGGATATGGATGGAACGCTGCTTGACAGCGCCAAGCAAATCAGCGGGGAAAATCGCGCCGCCATCGAACGGTTTACGGGCATGGGCGGCCGGTTCACGCTTGCAACGGGGCGGATTGCCGGCTCGGTCCGGCCCTTCGTGGAGCAGTTGCCCGTGAATGCGCCGGCCATTCTGTACAACGGAGCGGTCATTCACGATTTCAGCCGCGGAGAGGCCATCTGGGAACGGACGCTGCCTGCCTCGGCTAAAGAAGCGGCGGGGCGCGTTCTTGAGCGTTTTCCCGGCATCGGCGCGGAATTGTATGTGCGCGGAGGAGCGGCGCCCTATGTACTGCAGGAGAATGAGGCGACGGAGCGTCACCGGGCCGTGGAAAAATTTCCGCTGCAGCGGCTGAATTCGTACAACGACGTCTCCGAGCCGTGGATCAAGCTGCTGTTTGCCTGGGAGCCGTCGCGACTCGATGAAGCCGTACACGAGATCGTGCGGCTGACGTCAGGGACGGGGGTCGTCTGGGTTCGTTCGGACGATAAATATTTCGAGATGCTGCCCCCGGAAGCGACGAAGGGGCATGCGCTGGAACGGCTTGCGGCAGAGCTGGGCATCCCGATGGAGCGCTGCATTGCGCTTGGAGATCATCTCAACGACCTGGAGATGATACGCCGTGCAGGCATCGGTATCGCCGTCGCCAATGCGCATCCGGAGCTTCTGGGCGCTGCCAAGCGCCACGGCAAGCACCATAACGAGCATGCGATAGCCGACGCGATCGAATGGCTGGAGGACCAAACCCGGCAGGGGACGTTGGGGTAAAATGGAAAAGCTTCTCCAGAGGAGAAGCTTGAATTTTTTTTCTAGAAAATCGCGGGAGCTTCGACGATGACCTTGACGTATTCGATACTGCGGTCTTCCGGTCCCTTGACCGGCAGCCCGACATCGATATGCTCGGTAATGTAGTCGATAAGATCCTGCGAGATGACTTCGCCCGGGAGCAGAATCGGGATGCCCGGCGGATAGACGTAGATGAATTCGGCGATAATGCGGTCGGCCGATTCCTTGAACGGGATCAGCTCCGTGTCTCCATAGAACGCGTCGCGCGGAGCCAGGGCGAGCTGCGGAATTTTCGGAATTTTGATGACCAGTTCGTTGGCCTGACGAATGTTGTAGTTCTCCTCGGACAGCCGGCGCAGCGCGCCAAGCAGGGTGTCGATGTTTTCACGTGTATCGCCCGGCGTAACGAGACACAGCACGTTATACATATCGCTGAGCTCGACTTCGATATTATAGTGCTCGCGCAGCCAATTTTCCGCATCGTAGCCCGTAATGCCGAGATGGCGCACGTGGATGTTGACCTTTGTTGGATCGTAATCGTGGGTTGCTTCCGTGCCCAGAATTTCTTCTCCGAAGCATTCCAGTCCCGGGATACGGTTGATTTCCTCGCGGGCGTAGTTCGCCAGCTCCAGCGCCTGCTCCGCCATCCTATGGCCGTTCAGCGCCAGGTTCCGCCGCGCGCAGTCGAGCGATCCGAGAAGAATATACGACGTCGAAGTCGTCGTCAGCATACTGATAATCGTCTTCGCGCGGCGCACGTTCACGCGTCCTTCACGAATGTTCAGCACGGAGCTTTGCGTCATGGAGCCGCCCAGCTTATGCACGCTCGTAGCGGCCATGTCGGCGCCGGCCTGCATGGCGGACATCGGCAGCTTGTCGTGGAAATGAATCAGCACGCCATGGGCCTCGTCCACCAGCACCGGAATGTTGTAGCTGTGCACGATATCGACGATTTCCTTCAGGTTCGCGCACACGCCGTAATACGTCGGATTGATAACCAGCAGCGCTTTGGCATCCGGATGACGCTCCAAGGCGCGTTTGACGGAGGTGGTCGTCACGCCGTGATCGATCCCGAGGTTTTCGTCGCGAACCGGCTTCAGGAAGATCGGCTTCGCCCCGGCGAAAATAATCGCGCTCATGATCGATTTATGAATGTTGCGCGGAACGATGATTTTGTCACCTTGGGAGCAGACGGTGAGAATCATCGTCATGATGGCGCCGCTTGTGCCCTGCACGGAAAAAAACGTATGATCGGCCCCGAACGCGGCTGCAGCCAGCTTCTGGGACTCTTCGATGACGCCTGTCGGCTGGTGCAGGTCATCGAGCGGCGCTATATTAATCAGGTCGATGGATAGCGCGTTATCGCCGATAAACTCCCGGAACTCGGGGTCCATACCGACACCTTTCTTATGTCCTGGAATGTGAAACTGCACCGGATTGCGCCCGGCATGCTCCTTAAGTGCGGTAAACAGGGGAGTTTTCGTTTGATCCACGGTCATCCCTACCCTTCGTGTGTACAAGTTTAGTTGGCTATGCAGCGTTTGCCGGGAAAAAAGCAAACAAAATGAGTATAGCAAAAAGCGACACGGATGCAAGCGGTTTTTGGTAAATAGTTTGTTAACCTGACCGAATAATTAACCGCGCAGGCGAATGGAGGCGGGGAAAGCCTTGCCGGGCGCGCTTTTCAAAGGCTCCCGCGCGCAGGTTTGTCGATTTTGTTAATCTTGAAAAGCTTTCGTTTCCATCGTTAAAAAAGTTATGGTACGATAAGAATAATTTCTGCCCATGGCTTCGGCCGAACCCGCGGCTCAGGCCGTCTTAGGATCAACCAACAAATCGGGAGGAACAGTTACGCATATGAAAAAACAGCTGGCTATTATTATGGTACTGCTAATGACGATATTTATCGGCTTCGGCATTATCATTCCGGTGCTTCCCGACGCTGTCACCGGATCGGGGGCCGACAGCTATCATCTCGGCATGCTGTTGTCGGTCTATTCTTTGGCGTCGTTTCTGATGTCTCCTTTATGGGGCGGATTATCGGACCGGATCGGGCGGCGCCCGCTTATCATGACCGGGGCGCTCGGCTTTAGCGTCAGCTTCTTCTTGTTCGGCATTGCGGGGGACAACCTCGTGCTGATGTATGTGTCGCGGATATTGGGAGGGATGTTCTCGGGGGCAGCTACCGCGTGCGCCGTCGCTTATGTCGCCGACATTACGACCGAGGAGAACCGCACCAAGGGCATGGGGCTTGTCGGGATGTCGATCGGTCTGGGCTTCATCTTCGGCCCGGCGTTCGGAGGCTTGCTGAGCCACTTCGGGCTGCAGGTGCCGTTCTTCGCGTCTTCCGTGCTGGCGCTGGCCACCTTCGCCTTCGCCTTCTTCATGCTGCCGGAGTCGCTGACCGTGGAGATGCGGACCAAGCCGAAGGAAGCGAAAGCTTCCCGTTGGAGCGCCTTCGTCGGTTCGCTCAAATATTTGTACGTGCTTTCGTTCTTCGTCTCGTTCACGCTGGCGGGGCTGGAAGCGACGCTGCTGCTGTTCGAACGGGACCAGATCGGCGCGACGCCGACGCAGCTCGGCATCATGTTCGCAGTAAGCGGCGTAGTCGGCGCATTGATTCAAGGCGGCGTAGTCCGGCGGCTGATCAAAAAAGGGCAGGAAGCCCGCGTGATCGGCATCGGCCTGCTGCTGTCGGCGCTCGGCTTCGTGCTGATCCTGTTCTCCAGCAGCCTGCTTACCGCTTCGCTCTACTTGAGCGTTTTCGCCGCGGGGAACGCGCTTATTCGTCCTTGCGTTACCTCGCTGATTACGCAGAAGACCAGAGTCGGACAAGGGGTAGCCTCCGGTTTAAGCTCCTCGATGGACAGCCTTGGCCGCATTACGGGACCGCTGCTCGGGGCAGGCATTTACGATTATAACCACAGCGTGCCGTTCGTGACCGGAGCGGTCCTTTCCATCGCCGCTTTGTATCTGCTGTACCGTTTTATCGTTGCGGATCGTGCGGATACCCGGACAGCGGGACAGACCGTATAACGAAGTCATCAGGAACGCAAAGAAGCCGCCGCATGCGATTGTTCGCTGCGACGGCTTTTTCTTTTTCACTCCGGATGGCTCAGCACCGAATCCGCCCGGTCGCCGGCAGCCGGGGGCCATTCCTCCCGCGTCATGGCATAGATCGCATGATCTTCCCATACGCCGTGGATCTGCAAATAGTTGCGGGCCAGGCCTTCCAGCCGCATGGCGTTTTTTTCGGCGACCCGAATCGATCCTCGATTGCGGGGCATGATGGCGGCTTGAACCCGGTGAAGTCCGCAGCTCTCGAAAGCGAACCGGAGCGCAAGTCCGACCGCCTCGGACATGTAGCCCTGCCCGTTGAAGCGTTCGGAAATGTAATACCCGAGATTGGCGTTCTGCCACGGCCCTCGAACGATGGATGACAGCCTGACCCGGCCGATAAGCTCGTCCGTGCCGTTCAAAAAAATTCCGAAGGCGTAGGCGCTGTCCTGCTCCCGTTCGGCGATCGTCTTCACCAGAGATTCTCGTACGGCGTCAAGGGTAAAAGCGTTGCTGTCCTGCAGAGGCTCGAACGGACGGAAGAACGATTCGTTTTCCGCCCGCAGCAGATGAAGTGCTGGGACATCCGGTAAATCAAGAGGTCGGATATAGATCCGGTCTCCGTGTACAATCATGAAGCTGTCTCCTTTGGAACCCGAGTATGAAGCGTATGTCTCCACAGCTTACCGAGTGGCGAGTCCGTGCATAATAAAGCGGATGCACGTCTCCGCTTCTTCTTCCTCGTCCCATTCTTGTTCCGGTACGAGCAGGAAACGGGTAATCAGGAAGCCGATAATGACCGAGGCGGTCAGCCGGACCACGGTGGCGGCAGGAAGGGGGATAATCTGCCCTTCTTGTTGAAAAAAAACAATGACTTTCTTGATTCGCGATAATACTTCGTTCATGACGTCTGTTTTGAACTGCTCCTGAAGGTCGGGATGAAACGGAATCTCCTGCATCAAAATTTTGATCATGGGCCAATGCTGGCGGGCGAACTCTAGCCGGTTGCGGATGAGCGACCGCAGAAAGTCCTCGTACCGGGTATACTTCGCCTCCAGCACCGGTGTGAAATTACGGAGGACGAACGGGGCGACAAGCTTGGCAATGACCGGACGGACGATGGACAGCAGCAAGTCTTTTTTGGTTTTGTAATGACGGAAGATCGTGCCTTCCGCGACGCCTGCTTTTTGCGCGATTTCACTGGTAGAAGCTGCGGCGTAACCTTTCTCGGCAAAAATCTCGATGGCCGCATGCAGGATTTTCGTTTGTTTTTCCGTCATTTTCGGTTCTTCGTCGCTTAGCTTAAGCAGCTGCTCGATCCAATCTTCGTTCGATTCGGGTAACATGACTCACACCTCTTTGATGCATAGTTCGGGAGCCTCATATATTATACACCAAAATTGCCCTGAAGTGTGAACGAGCGTTCGAAAGCGGTCCCGCCACGCACATTCCCGTAAAGATGCCGTGTTGAAAAAGCAAAAAACCGCCCCTGCCGGGACGGTCCTGGTACCTAAGTACTATGGAGCGGTTGGAGCGTTGTTCGTTTCAGGCTTGTTCCTGTCCTGCGAAGGCTTGCGGTCGACCATGCTCTCAATCCACGGGGTCATCTCGTCCTTGATTTTGGCGACCAGCTGCTCTTTGTTGATTCCCTTGCTTTGTGCGATGTCGGTCAGCGATTTGCCCGATTTCAGCTCGGTTTTCAACTGGTCCGCAGTCATGCCGAGAATGATAGCGAGCTTGTCCGGCGCGATGCCCAGGTGTTTTTTGCCCGCATGCATGCCGATGTGGCCGCCTTTGCCGTCAAAGGTACGGTTCACCATCGTTTTCAGGTGCTCCGCCATGCGGCTCTTGAGCTTCTCCGCTTGTTCGGCGGTCAGCTTCCCGGAGGCTGCGGCTTCGTCGATCGTTTTGCTGCGCGCCGCCTGCAGCTTGGCGATCAAATCGGTTTCGCCGATGTTTTTGTCCGCGGCCAGCTGTACGAGCGTTTTGTCTTTAAGCGAGGCGATCAGCGAGGCTTTGTCCGTGCCGAGAATGGCAGCGGCTTCTTCGAAGATCGGCATGCCTTTGGCGGAAGCGCCGGACTCCTTGGAGCCGTCATGCCCGCTTCGCTTGCCGAACCATTCCTGGAATGGGTCGGCTTTCGCTTTCGCTGCGGACGGCTGAGCGGGCGCATCCTCGGCGTGGGCCGATTGTCCGGTTCCATACAGGACCCCGCCTCCAAGCAGAAGCGCAAGAGCCAGCGAGGAGACGATTACCCGTTTCGCATACGTTTGCTTCATGCAGGTTCACCTTCCTGATGTTGGATTGGTTTTGCAACCATGCTTAGGATAGGCAGCGAGGCTTAAGCTTACTTTAAAGCAAGCTTAGGCTAAAATAAAATTTGAGCAACGACGAATAGACCGCCGGTCGGGCGGTCTGGTCGGACGATATAAGAAGTCGTTTTATTTCACTATCAACACGGGAACCTTGGCCTGCTGCACGACGTTATGGCTGACGCTGCCGAGAAAGAACTCGCGGATTTTGCCGAGCCCCCGGCTTCCCATGACAATCAGGTCGCACCCGATCTCTTCCGCATGCGCTAGGATGGTGTAAGCCGGCTGCCCCCGGGTCAGCGTATATTTCACGTTTAGCGTCGACGGGATCAGCGCCTTGGCTTCTTCAATCGTCGCTTCGGCTGCTTCGATGTAATTGCTGTTAACCGCATATTCGCTTCCGATAAAGACGGGAATGGCGTACACATGAATAATTTCGAGCCGCGGAGGATGCAGGCTGTGAGATTGTTCCTGGACCAATTCGACCGCACGTTTCAAGGCTTTCTTCGATAAATTCGAACCGTCATAGGCAACAAGGATTTTAGAAAATAACATCATCCTCACCTCATTTGCGGTTTAGTAGGTTACGATTTCATTATACCACAAACAAGCGCTTACATGACGGAAAATTCAGAAAATTGTTAACAATTTTTAAGACTCCGCGTTCATATTATAAAAGTTCAGGAGGACCGTCACAACGCCAAGCACCAGAATGAAGAAGGTCATCCCCAGGCCGAACGAGAATACGAAGGGCATCATCATAAACCAAACGCCTGCCAAAAACGCTATCCAATGCTGCCACGAGCTCCAGCCGGTTTTACCCAATGCCAGCAGCGAGAAGGCGAGTTCAATGAAGCCGGCGCCCATACTGCTCCACAGGGCTCCGGAATGGCCGGAAAAACCGAGAAGCCACGGAGCGCCCACAAACCAAAGACCAATTAGCGCAGCCAGCAGGTTTCGCACCGCATTTTTCGTCATGCCTACCCCTCCCTGAAATGAATGCCGTTCTATGTTAACTATATGCAATCGATTTCAAAAGGTGTTAAATTTCAGCTAATTATTGTAAAAAATGTGAGCGGCATGGGGGGAGGCGGGGCAATCGCTGTGAAACATAGAAAAAGGCCCCCATCATCGGCTTGAGCCGAGGGGAGCCCTTGTCCTTGCTTACAGCTTGGCCATCTTGTATAAAGGCAGGGCGGAGAGCATGGTGTCTTTAGCCAGTTGGAGGAAGGCTTGTCCGTCCGCCAGCACCGGATCGCCGGCCGGAATGTTGCGGCCGACCAGCAGCTCGGTCTTCTTCACGTCGCGAAAACGGCGGAGGGCCTGCTCCAACTCGCTATCATCCAAGTCGCGGACCGCTACCGCGTCTTTTTTCATATGATCGAAGGAAAGCACGAAATCTTCGGGCAGCGCGGAGCGGACCTCCGGCAGACGGTCCAAATACGTTTGGGCAATCGCCTGCTTATTCGGCAGCTCGTAGATCAGGGCCAGCCAAATGAACACCCGGTCGTCGAACAACCCGATCTGAAAATGGGGGAGCTGCTTGTAGCCGCGCTTGCTGCTGGAGAACGACATCCACGTATCGACGGGCGGGTTCACCTTGCGGCGCGCATGTTTGGCGATGTGCAAAAACAGCTCTTCTCCCGCCTCCACGGCAATCTCATCCAGCAGCTCCCCGCTGATGGCGCCGAATTTGGGCTGAATGCGCGAGCGGATCGCGTCCATCCGTCCCTCCAGGCCTTCTATCGTAAAGGTTTCAAAATCCGTTTGGGTAAACCCGGTAAACTGCATGACTGAAGACTCCTTTTTTTATCGATGACAACAATATAGCATAAAATGGGACGTCCGGGCACGCGTTCGACGACTAACGACATTTTTTTAGCCCGAAGCTAAAAAAAACACAAGGACGAGAAAAGACATTCCATTGTTGAAAGCGTTTTTACGGAGTAGGATGAAACTACATTACAAGACGGAACAAGGAGGGGGCACGCATGGCGGTAAAAATGCAGGCAGTGAAAAACATCGGCTACCAAGCCGGGACCCGGAAAAACGTATTGCGGTTCATGTGGAAATACAAAACGCTTTATTTGATCTCGCTTCCGGGGATCGTCTATTTTTTCATTTTCAAATACATTCCGCTGCTCGGCTCGGTGATCGCCTTTCAGGACTACAATATTTTTCAAGGCATTCCGGGCAGCAAATGGGTCGGTCTCGCACATTTTAAACGGATGTTCGCCCATTACGATTTTTTGAACATCCTCAACAATACGCTGCTGATCGGATTGTACGACCTGCTTATCGCGTTCCCGGCGCCGATCGTCCTGGCGCTGCTGCTCAACGAGCTGCGTCTGGTGCTGTATAAGCGGGTGCTGCAAACGGTCGTCTATATGCCGCACTTCTTGTCCTGGGTCATCGTCAGCGGCATCGCCATCGGCATTTTGTCGCCGTCGACCGGAGCGGTGAACCAATTCATCAGCTGGCTCGGCTTCGAGCCGATCTACTTCCTCGGCGAAGAATCGTGGATTCGCACGGTGCTTATCGGCTCCGGCATCTGGCGCGATTCGGGGTACGGGACGATCATTTTCCTCGCGGCGCTGGCGGGCATCAATCCGGACCTGTACGAGGCGGCCGAGGTGGACGGCGCAAGCCGCTGGCGCCAGACGCTCTCCATTACGATCCCGGCGCTGCTGCCGACGATCATGATCATGTTTTTGCTCCATATCGGCAAATTTCTGGATTTCGGCTTTGAGCGCGTTTACGTGTTCCTGAATCCGCTCAATAAAAACAACGGCGAAATTTTGGACACGTACATTTATCAGGTCGGTCTGCTCGGACAGCAGTTCAGCTATACGACGGCCATCGGCTTGTTCAAATCGGTCGTCGGTCTGGTGCTGATCGTGATCGGCAACATGTTCAGCAAGAAAACGACCGGGGAAAGCTTGTATTAACGGCTGCGGGAAGCGGGAGGTGTAAAACTTATGAAGAAAGCAAGCGCAAGCTGGCAGGTGTTTAATGCGGCGAATCTTATTTTTCTGACCTTGCTGGGGCTGGCGATGTTTCTGCCGTTCCTGGGCGTGCTGGCGCAATCGTTCAGCAGCTCCGAAGCCGTCATTGCCGGAAAAGTATTGTTCTGGCCCGTCGATTTCACCTGGATCAACTATCAGTATGTGTTCAGCGACGCTTCAATCTGGCGTTCCTTCGGAATTACGGTGTACATTACGGTGGTCGGCACGCTCATCAATCTGATTGCCACCGCTTCGCTCGCCTATCCGGTATCGAGGCAGGAATATGTGGGACGGAAGGCCGTCGTCGTCATGGTGCTGATCACGATGGTTTTCAGCGCTCCGCTCATTCCGAACTTCATCTTGATGAAAAGTCTCGGATTGACAAATACGCTGTGGGCGCTGCTGCTTCCGGGCGCGATCAGCGCATTCAACTTTTTCATCATGCGCTCGTTCTTTATGCAGATTCCCTCGGAGATTATCGATTCCGGGCGGATCGACGGCTGCACCGAGCTGCGGATGATCTGGAGCATCGTGATGCCGCTCTCCAAGCCCGTCATGGCGTCTCTGGGCATTTTCTACGCGGTAGGGCATTGGAATACGTATATGAACGCGCTGTATTACGTGAACAATCCGGCCTTGAGGCCGCTGCAGGTGAAGCTTCGCCAGCTGATCGATTCGAACGAGATCAATATCGACCCGTCGGCTTCCCAGTTCAGCTCGCTGGCCCATATGGACCCGGAAGGCATCAAGATGGCGACGATCATCATTGCGACGCTGCCGATCGTGCTTATTTATCCGTTCCTGCAAAAGCATTTTGTCAAAGGCATGATGGTTGGCTCCGTGAAATCTTAACCTTCGGCATCCGGTACAGGAAGCTTTTACACCGGTAAAACAGGACGTTGCTTCCAAAAAAAAGCGCAGCCCCGGGCAGGCAATATGCTATGCTCGGAAGGAGTCGTCCTTTTACACTAAATGCAATCGCTCCATATCATTTCTCAGAAAAGAGGGGTACGTATGAAGAAATGGATGAAGGTCGGGCTTGCCTCGGCCGCAGCTGCGAGCATGCTGGCCGCCTGCGCCAAAACGTCGGAGCCGCCGGCGGCGGAAGGAACCGGCAATACGAACGAAAAAGCGAAATTTTCCATCTCGATGAGAACGCTTGCCTTCAATCACGTGGAGAAGTCGCCTAACATCAACGAAGACAAATGGGTGAAAAAGCTGGAGGAGCTGACCAACACGGACTTGAACATCGTGCTCGTCCCGCACAAGGAATTCGAGCAGAAGATGATCCAAATGTTCGCCACCAACGACATACCCGATGTCGTGCAGGGCAGCGGCGGCGTAGCGGGCAAGGAGATGGCCGGCTCCGTTCAGGCGGGCGTCTTTCTGCCTCTGGACGATCTGCTGCAAAAGCACGGGCAAAACCTGCTGAAGAAAATTCCGAAGGAGGCCTGGCAGAAAGAGACGTATCAGGGCAAAATTTACGCGATTCCCGAGTTCCTCTCGAACCCTTCGCGGCGCGCGACCGCGATCCGCAAGGATCTGCTCGACAAAGCGGGACTGCCGGTGCCTAAGACGGTCGACGAATACTTGAACGTGCTGCGGAAGTTCAAGGAGCTGGGAGTCGAGCAGCCGTATCAGGGCCGCGAGAATTTCAAGTACGCGGATACGTTCTTTGGCGCCTACGACGCGTTCCCTTACCTCTCGATGCACATGCAGCAGGGCGATCAAATCGTGCCTAAGTTTTTCAACGTCGATAACATGACGAAGGCGCTGCAAACGTACAAAACGATGTTCGACGAAGGCCTGATTTCCAAGGAGTTTGCAACGATCAACCCGACTGTTTACAAAAATAATATTTTGGCCGGCAAGGCGGGCATGTGGTCGATGAACGCCAACGAAGTGCTGCAGTGGGAGAAGCAGCTGCAGGCGAACGTCCCGACCGCCAAGATCGAGCTGATTCCGTCGCCGGTCGGTCCGGACGGCAAGGGCGGCTACTACTTGTACAACTCCGTCACCCGCGCCTGGTTCATCAACAAAAAGGTAAAAAATCCGGAGGCGATCATCAAATTTTTCGATTGGATGCTGTCGGACGAGGCGGAGAAGTTCTTTACGTTCGGCATCGAGGGCGAGACCTACAAGACGGTGGACGGCAAGATCGAATACAAATCGCCGACGGACCCGCAAGGCGTGGACGAAGAGCGCTACCGTCAAGCGTTCCTGTGGATGGTGCAGGATACGAAGTACAACAAAGGCACGCTTAGCCTGACGCCGGAAGGGCAGAAATTGATGGGCATCTATGATACAATGTTGGCAAACGAAGGACGCGACGGCATCCAATTCGAGCCGCGTTTGGAAGCGTATATCAAAAATCCGGACATTTCGCCGGAGTCCGATTTTGCCGCTCCGGTGCTGCTTCAGCATATGGTCAAAATGGTATACGGCAAGGAGCCGATCTCCGATTGGCCGAAGGTCATCGAGGAGTGGGAATCGAAGGGCGGCAATGATGTTGTCAAAGAAGCGACCGAGAAATTCAAAAGCAAAGATCCGAACGTGACGATCTCGATGCCGCGCCGTTAATTGCGTCTCTTCAATTCATGTTACGGTTGAAATGTAAGCGTTTTTCTCCTCCCGCCTTGCGTCTTGCAAGGGCGTGAGAATGATTCTTTATCCCTTTTGCGGAGGGAAAAGGCGGTTTGTGTGTGGGCGGGGTGCGGTGTCCTGCCGGAGGGCATGTATCGTTTCGCGGCGAGTTTTTTGTTCCGATCCCTGCAACTGAAATCTTTTATCCAATCGGGGGATCGGAACAAAACGTGTCTGAGCTGAAGCGAAACGATACATGCCCGGCTGCGAAGTTATACCCGGCCCTCATACGCACTAGTCTTTTCTCCCCGCCCCCCCTTCTGAAAGGAGCGTTCGCCATGTACCGAATCTTGATCGCAGATGACGAGCCGATGATTCGCAAAGGCCTGCAAAAGCTGGTGGAGCAATCCGGTCTGCCCATAACGAGCATCCGCACGGCTGAGAACGGCACGGATGCGCTGCAGCGGATTCGCGAAGAACGCCCCGATTTTTTGTTTACCGACATTCGGATGCCGAAGCTGGACGGGCTGGAGCTGTGCCGGCATGTGGCCGAGATGGACGCGGATATCCAGATTGTCGTCGTCTCCGGGTATAACGATTTTGAATACGCGCAGAAGAGCGTATCTTACGGCGTGAAGGAATATTTGCTGAAGCCGGTCACCATCAAGGGGTTTCAGGAGGTGCTGGAGAAGCTCGTGCGCTTCAGCGCGAAGCAGCGTTCCGAGACGTTCGTTCCCGTAACCCGGCTGGAAGTGTGGGCGGCCAAGCTGGATGAAGCCGTGTGGCTGCTGCTAGAGCAGGAGCTGCAAGCCATATTGGCGGCGATGCGCAGCGAGCTGGACGGCTTCGGCCTGAAGCCGAGCCGGCTGTGCGATGTGCTTGACGAGCTGCACGTTCTGCTGGTAAGCCGGATCAACAAACGGGACGTATTCACGCTGCGCGCCGGCTTGCAGCTGGCGGACGTTTCGGAGAAGGAGGAGGCTTGGCGGCGGTTTGACGGCAGCGTCCGCAGCTTGTGCGAGGAGCTCAGGCACAAGCGCAGAGGCAGACGCAAGGACCCGGTCGAGGAGGCGAAGCAGTACATCGAGGATCATTTGGCCGAGGAGGTTTCGCTGGAAGAGGTGGCGGAGCACATCGGCTTGAACGCCTCGTATTTCAGCCAGCTGTTCAAGCAGTCGACGCAGGAGACGTTCGTCCAATACCGGACCCGCAGGCGGATGGAAAAAGCGAAAAAGCTTCTCCAACAGCCGCATTACCGGATCACGGACATCTCGGGAGAGGTCGGGTACGCCGACCACCCCCATTTTACGAAGACGTTCAAGAAATACGCCGGGTGCCTTCCATCCGAGTACCGGCAAAAGATGGGCATCGAATAATGAAACGCAAAACGCTGTCCGGCCAAATTTACATTTACTTTCTCATTGTGATTGCCGTCTCTTTGATTACCGTTGGCGTCGTTTCTTACGTGCAGTCTTCCAAAGAGCTGGACCGCCAGGCCGAGCAGTACATGGAGCAGATCGTCGACAGCGCGGCATATCAGACGGATATTTATTTGCAGACGTACGAGCTGCTGAGCAATTCGTTCACTTCGAACCCCGACGTCCGGTCGTTCATGGAGATTGCGCCCGACGACGGATACGGGTATTACTATTACTCCACGCAGATCAAGAAGTTTGCGTCGAACTCCGTGCAATCGATCGCAACGCTGTACAAGCAGTTGAACATGATTTATATCGTCGGACAGCACCGGCGTTCCGTCATCTACGATAACCAGAACCTGATTTTTCTGGACCCTGCGGAGTATAAGACCAAGTTCGAATACCTTATGAAAAACACTCCCGACGACGGGCAGATGGTTCTGCTGAACGTGAGCCTGCGGTCGGAAGACCGGGGGACCGTCGTCACGATGGCGCGAAAAGTGCGCGATTCGGCTTACAACGATGCGAACCGCGGGGTTGTCGCCATTGAGTTTAAGCTTGCGGAGCTGGCGAAAATATGGCAGCGCGCGAACGTGGGCAAGGACGGATATTTCTTCATTATCAATGGAAAAGGAGAATTTATTTACCATCCGACTTTGCCGCTGAAGGAGACGAAGCTGGAACCGGAGCTGTTCCGGCATATGCAGCAGAGCGCGGGAAAATCGGTCATCGATCATTATGAGGGTCAGGAGCGGTTGTTTGTCTCCCGAGGTTCGAGCTACTCGGACTGGAGGCTTGTCGCCTCGATTCCGGTACAGGAGCTCCGTCGCCCGGCGTCCACGATCCGCACCACGACGCTCAGCGTCGGTCTGCTCACGCTCATTGCCGCTCTATGGCTCGCCTACCGTTTCGGCCGTTCGATCGTCGCGCCGATTCGCGAGCTGAAAGAAAGCATGCGGCAAACGGAGAAAGGGAACTGGCAGCACATCGACGAGATCGGCCGGACGGACGAAATCGGCGGATTGATTCACAGCTATAACCTGATGGTGACACGGCTGTCGGAGATGATCGAGAAGGTGTACGAAGCCGAGCTGCAGCAGCAAAAAAATGCGCTTGAGCTCGGCCGGGCGGAGCTGGAGCGGCAGCGGGCGGAATTTCAATCGCTTCAGCTGCAGATCAATCCGCATTTTCTGTACAACACGCTGGAAACGATCAACTGCTACGCCATCGTGCAGGATTCGTACGAAATTACCGAGATGGTGGAAGCGATGGCCTTCATGCTGCGCTATTCGATCCAAACCAATCTGGAAGAGATTACCGTGGCCAACGAACTGAACCACGTGCGCAACTACATGATCGTGCTGCGGCACCGGATCGGCCGGGAATTCGAAATCGACGTCGTCATTCCGCCTTCGCTGCTGCTGGAAAACATGGTGCGTTTGACGCTGCAGCCGCTGATCGAAAATATTTTTCAGCATGCGTTTCCCGGCGGCTTCGAGCCCCACCATGATATCCGCATCGATGCGCGCAAGCAGGGCGGGCTGTTCCAGGTGTCCGTGGAAGACAATGGCGCGGGCATCGAGCCCGACCGGCTGGAAGAACTGCGCCGACGTCTGAAGCAAAACCGGCTGGCCGACGAGCACGAGGGCGGGCGGCAGCGCGGGGGGATCGGACTGATGAACGTTCACCGGCGCATCCAGATGGTGTTCGGGGAGCAATACGGCCTAACGATTGAAAGCGAATGGGGGCGCGGCAGCCGCATTACGATGACCATGCCGGAAACGTCGGCACCGGCGCTGCGCTCCATAAAAGATCATACCTAACATTGACATTTATTTCATGGATACGGAGGAGCTTCCTATGAAAATCGATTTGACGGGAAAAATTGCTTTGGTTACGGGCTCTAACGCGGGGATCGGCCGTGCGATCGCGATCGCGCTTGCTGCGGGCGGGGCCAAGGTAGGCGTCAACTGCTTGCGCAACGTGGCGCAGGGGGAAGAGACGGTTGCCGCTATCCGGGCAGCCGGAGGTGAAGCGGTGCTCGTGCAGGCCGATGTTACGGACGCTGCGGAGATCGACCGTCTCGTATCGGAAGTCGAGCGGGCATTCGGCGGAACGGTCGATATTTTGGTCAACAACGCCGGCCATCTGGTGAAGCGCCAGCCGAACATCGACATGACCGAAGAATTGTACCAGCAGATCATGGATGTCAACCTGAAAAGCACGGTATTCATGTGCAAGCGCGTCCTCCCGGGCATGAAAGCGAAAGGGGCGGGCCGCATTATTAACATGTCGTCTGTTGCCGCACACAACGGGGGCGGACCGGGTTCGAGCATTTATGCCGCAAGCAAGGCGGCCGTATCCGCATATTCCAAAGGACTTGCCAAAGAAGCGGCGTCCAGCGGCATTACCGTCAATCTTGTATCTCCGGGCTTTATCGGCAATACGATGTTCCATTCGACCTTTACGACGGATGAAGCGCGCAAAGCGACGGTAGCCGGGATTCCGCTGCAGCGGGAAGGGACCCCGGAGGATGTGGCGGGCGCCGTCCTGTACCTGGCCTCCGATCTGGCTTCTTATTTGACCGGCGAAACGATTGAGATCAACGGCGGGATGATGATGCGATGAGTACGGGAATCCGGAGTAAAGCGGAAAAGCACGCCTGGGGGCGGCGGGTGCTGGCCGAGCTCAAGGAGGAGCTGGATCGGCTGGAAGCGGCGGACAGCCTGCATATTCCCGTAGAGCCGGGCGGCTGGTGGCACCAATACGTGTGCCCCCGTCACCATGCGGAGCTGCTGTTCGATCCCGCCGAGCGGGATGCGCAGTCGTTCCTCTGCCCGCACGGCTGCCGGATCGAAGGCGAAGCGTACCGCGGGGCTTGGCTGGTGTTCAAGCACCAGTCCTTGGCCCGCGCCGCGCTTCAAGCGGCGGCGGTCTATGCGGCTTCGCGGGAAGCTTCCTATGCGCTGCTGGCGAAGCGGATCATTGCCGGGTATGCGCGCCAGTTCCCCGACTATCCGGTGCATCCGGACGCTCAACCGTGGATGCTGAAAGGCCGGGCGTTTCATCAGGCGCTGACGGAAGCGATCTGGTCGACGACGCTGCTTCGCGCCTGCTTGCTGTTATACGACGAAGGCGTGGCTTGGACGGAGGCCGAGCGCGAGGCGATCGACGGCTATTTGCGATTGCTGGAGACCAGTATGACGGAGTACCGTCATATTTTGATTCACGAACGACGCAATGCGGAGAACAATTATACGGCTTGGCTTAATGCGGCACTTTCGTGCGTTTATGCGGTGAAGGGGAATCGCGGCGGATTGCTTGCCCTGATCGCGGGCGAAGGGGGCTGGAAGCATCATCTGTCCATCGGCGTCAAGCCGGACCAGCTGGAGTTCGAAGGCAGCACGTATTACCACGTGTTCGTCCTGCGGGCGTACCTCATATCGGCGGAGATGGCGGAGCGTTTCGGCATCGATCTGTACGACGCCGAGGGGACGGCGGGTCAGTCGATGTCGGGTATGTTCGACGTGCTGGCCGCGCTTGCCGACGACCGGGGCGTGCTGCCTGCCCTGCATGACGGTCCGGTGGAGCGGCTGCCCTATGCCAGGGAAATCGCCGAGATTATGGAGATCGGCCTGGGCCGGTACCGTCAGCCGGGGATCGTTCCGATCCTGCGCGAAGCGTACCGGCAGATGGGCGACCCGGACGGCGCGCGCTGCCAGCTTGAGGCGCTGCTCTATGGCGAAGGCGAGGACCCCGGCGCACGCCGGTTCGGCGAAAGCGCCGCAGCGGGAACGAATGCGGCCGGCTGTACGGACAGCGGGGAAACGGGGCTGCAGCGGGACTCCAGGCTGCTCCCCGATTCCGGCTTTGTCCTCGGCCGGAGGGCGTCGAACGCGTTGTCGTTTCTGGCCGATTTCGGCCCGCACGGAGGCTCGCACGGCCATTACGACAAGCTTCATTTGACGCTTATGCACCGGGAGACGGCGTTTGCGCCGGACTTCGGCATGGTGCCTTACGGGTCGGAGCTCCGCAAGCAGTGGTTCGCTGAAACGGCAAGCCATAACACCGTATCGCTTGGCGGAGCATCGCAGGCGGCCCACACCGGAAGCTGCCTCCGGTTCGAAGAGACACCGGCCCATACGTACGTATGGCTGCGGTCGGAAGGAGCGTACCCGGGCTGCCGAATGGACCGGCACTTGCTGCTGACTGATCGGTGGCTGCTGGATTGGTTCGAGGTAGCGGCAGGGGAAGTGGCATCGATCGAATGGTGGATGCACCCGGTCGTGCCGGTTGAAGCAGAAGCGGTCCCTGCCGGCGTTGAGACCCGCACAGAGCAACCGCCGGACGAAGACGGCTTTTATCGGCTGGCGATTGATGGCGAGTGGCAGCGCCTGCCCGTCGTTAAGCGTTACGGGGCTGTGGCCCCCATTGGCTCAGCGAGGGAGCTGAGACTGACGTACAAGGTGCCGGGCGGCGGGCGGATTTATCATACGGCGCTGCTTCGTCCGGGAGATGAAGCCTATGCCGTGCGGACGCCGGGCACCAGCGTCGACCCGAGCCGGCCGTTGACCGCTTTGCTTCATCGCCGGCAGGGCCGGAGCGCGCGGTTTGTTCACGTATACAGCGCCGGAGCACGGACGGCCTTGAAGGAGATGCCCTCTGGCGCCATTCAAGTGGAATCGGCAGGGGAGATTCGCATCTGCGAGCTTACGGAGCAGGGACTAACCGTGATAGGAGGAGAGCGCCATGAGTAGTCTGGCACCGTTATACGAGCCGCAGAGCGGAGTTTTGACCGTACAGTACGCACCGGACGAACAGACCGTCCTTACGGAAAATCCGCCCCGGTTTACCTGGATTCCGGCGCAGTTGGAGCATGACCGGTACGTGCTGCAAATGTCCCGCAGCGCCGCGTTTGCGGAGGAGGAAACGGAGACGGTCGAGCCGATTCCGTATAATTTGTATACGCCGGACCGTCCGCTGAAGCCGGGAACGTATTACTGGCGGTACGCGCTGCTGACGGACGATGAAGCGGGCCGCACGGCCTGGAGCCGGGTGCGGCGCTTCACCGTGCCCGAAGGGCTGCCCGAGACGCCGCTGCCGTCGCCGGGGAGCCGCTATGCGCAAGCCTCGGCGGCACATCCGCGGCTGTGGCTTCAGGCTTCCGAGCTGCCGGACTTCCGCCGCAGGATCAAGGAAGATCCGTCCTATTGCGGCTGGGAGACGTTCTACGAGCGCTCCGTCCAGCCATGGATCGGGCGCGAGCTCATCGCGGAGCCGCAGCCGTACCCGGACCACAAAAGGGTCGCAGGCCTGTGGCGGAACATGTACCTGGACTGTCAGGAAGCGCTGTATGCTATCCGGCATTTGGCCGTGGCCGGCGTCGTATTGGAGGATAAGGCGCTCATCGGGCGAGCGAAGCAGTGGCTGCTGCACGTAGCAGGCTGGAATCCCGAAGGAACCACTTCGCGTGATTATAACGACGAAGCGTCGTTTCGGGTAGCGGGGGCGCTTGCCTGGGGCTATGACTGGCTGTACGACGCATTGAGCGAAACGGAGCGCGAGCTGGTCCGCGGCTCGCTGCTTAAGCGAACGGGACTTGTAGCGTATCACGTGATGGAGCGGTCCAAAATCCACCACGTGCCGTTCGACAGCCACGCGGTACGCTCGCTGTCCAGCGTGATGGTGCCCTGCAGCATCGCATTGCTTGGGGAAGAGCCGAAGGCGCAGGAATGGCTCGATTATACGCTCGAATATTACGCCAACCTGTACACGCCGTGGGGAGGCGCGGACGGAGGCTGGGCGGAAGGTCCGATGTACTGGACGACCGGCATGGCGTTTGTGACCGAAGCGTTCAATCTGCTCAAAAACTATACCGGCATCGACTTTTACCGCCGTCCGTTTTTCACCAAAACCGGCGATTTTCCATTGTACTGCTTCAGTCCGGATACGCTGCGCGCCAGCTTCGGCGACCAGTCCACGCTCGGCGATCCCGTCAGCTTGAAAACCGCCTTCAACATCCGCCAGTTTGCCGGAGTAACCGGCAACGGTCTGTATCAGTGGTATTTCGAGCGGGTCAAGGAGATCGATACGGACTCGGAAACGAAGTTTTACAATTACGGCTGGTGGGATTTCCGGTTCGACGAAATGATGTACCGCCACGATTACCCCGCGATCGAGCCGGTTCCGCCGACGGAAGCGTCGATCGAGCCGGTCAAATGGTTCCGGGATGTCGGTTGGGTCGCTTTCCATGAGAACATGGCCGACCCGGAGCGCCATATCCTGCTGCTGACGAAAAGCAGCAAGTACGGCTCCGTCAGCCACAGCCACGGCGATCAGAACGGCTTCCTGCTGCATGCCTACGGCGAGCCGCTTGCCATCGAGAGCGGCCATTACGTCGGTTTCGGCAGCACAATGCACCGGAACTGGCGGAGGCAGACGCGTTCCACCAACAACATTCTCGTGGACGGGCTCGGCCAATACGCCGGAACGGATAAAGTGCTGGCGATGGAGGCTTCCGGCATCGTCGAGGCGGCAGAACAGCGGGACGGTTACGGCTATTCCCGCTGCAACGCGACGGCGGCCTATCGCCATCACGTCCCTTACTTGAAGCGTTATGTCCGCGAGCTGTATTTTTTCGGGAAGTCGTTTGTCGTCGTCGTGGATCTCATCGATCTGGAACGGCCCGGACGCGTCGAGTGGCTGTTCCAGACGCTGTACGAGATGAAGCTGTCCGGACAAGCGTTTCAAGTGCAGGGCCGCAAGGCGGATATGGACGGGCGCTTCGTCTACTGTTCCTCCGGCGAGCTGGAGCTGACGCAGCACAACGAATTTACGGACGTCGATCCGGCCGAGTACGAAGGGCTGCCGGTCCATTGGCATTTGAAAGCGGCGACGAAGGAAGCGCGCAGCCATCGGCTCGTCACCCTGCTGGTGCCCGTTAAGCACGGAGAGCCGAAGTACGTCTCGTATTTTCTGGACGATCAGGATCACGGCGTCCATTTGTATTTTACGGAGAACGGGGTAACCCGCAAAGTCGAGGTGCCTAAGGCTTATTAATCCTGTTGACGAAAACCGGGCAACCATTCAAAAAGCTGCCAAAAGGATAGCACACTATCCCTTCGGCAGCTTTTTTGGCGTGAAAAATTTTAAGTATTTGAAAAAGTGCTTTCCGAGCCTGTCAGCTATATACGAAACAAAATGGATGGTCAATAGACCGTTTTTTCTTTTTTGACCATGGGATGACCTAATAATCCACACCTTTTGTCATCATTCGACAAAATGTAAGAACGTGGAAGTCGAATTTTCTGAATCGCCTATGTTAAGCGTTTGTAAAAATGTCTAATTATTGAACAAAAGTTTATAATAGATTACAAAATAGGTCTTTACTACCATGTTAAGATTCCCTAATAATTGTATATAATTAGCAGGTGTTGGGTATTTTGTAATCGCATAGAAGGGGGGTGACAACCGGATGTTCTCACGAAGGCCTTCTTGGATTTTGAATGCCGATGAAAGCTTTCGCGTACAGCGGAAAAAACCGCAAACAATTTGCCCTTCGTCAGCTCCGGACAAAAAAGCTCCATAACCTGGAAGTTGCTTGAAGTCAGCCAGCTCCATCTCAAACATCTTGGTCAATCCACGTTCTGTTCATCGCATCAGGAAACCGCATCCGCATTATTTCTAAAACACAAGACCTTACTCCTTAGTCTACATCACGACCCGTTTTCAGAACAAATTTCGAATCCTACAGGAATACCTGAGGGGAGTCTGCAGCATGACGAATCGATAAATTATCCGGGTTCCGCCCTTGTTGCAGGCGATGTTACCGTATGCCAGGCGTTTTTAAACAGAGGGTAAGAACAGAAGAAGCCACATCATGGAGGTAAGCCCTTAACTATCTTTAATGACGGATTAAATGATACCTGAGGAGAGATATGATATGACAGTGAACACATTCGAAGCCTTGGAATCCAATGTTAGATCTTATTGCCGTTCGTTCCCGGACGTTTTCGTACGGGCTAAAGGCTCCGTCCTATATGCTCAGTCCGGCAAGTCTTACATCGACTTTTTTGCCGGCGCGGGCGCGTTGAATTATGGACATAATAACGACTTTATCAAAGAACGGCTTATCCATTATTTGCAATCGGACGGTATCAGCCACGGACTCGACATGTACACGTCGGCCAAGGAAACGTTTCTGCAGACATTTTCGGACAAGATTCTTAAGCCACGCGGTCTGAACCACAAGGTTCAATTCTGCGGTCCGACGGGAACCAATGCGGTAGAGGCGGCCTTCAAACTGGCGAGAAAAGTCAAGGGCCGCACTGGCATATTTGCCTTCATCGGCGCATTTCACGGCATGTCGCTCGGCAGCTTGGCCGCAACCAGCAGCTTGTATCACCGCGAAGCGGGCGGAGTTCCGCTGCACGACGTCACCTTCATGCCTTTCCCTGCGGGCTTTATTGACGGTTTGGACACGATCGGATACATGGAGGCGATTCTGACGGACGACCATTCCGGCATCGCCAAACCGGCTGCGATCATTCTCGAAACGATCCAAGCGGAAGGCGGTCTGAACGAAGCGCCGATCGAATGGCTTCGCCAGCTTCGCGATCTGTGCGACCGTCACGATATTTTGCTCATTTGCGACGAAATCCAAGTCGGATGCGGACGGACGGGTCCGTTCTTCTCCTTCGAGCGCGCAGGCATCGTTCCCGACTTGGCCGTGCTTTCCAAATCGATCAGCGGTTACGGGCTGCCGATGTCCCTGCTGCTGCTGAAGCCGGAGCTTGACGTCTGGAAGCCGGCGGAGCACAACGGCACGTTCCGGGGGAACCAGCTTGCTTTCGTCGGCGCGACGGCGGCTCTCGAATTCCGCGAACAGACCGGATTGGAGGCGGAAACGGAACGCAAAGCGAAATTCGTCGAACAGTTCTTGAAAGAGCAAATTTTGCCGATCGATCCGCGTCTCACTGTAAGAGGCAGAGGGCTTATCTGGGGAATCGACACGTCGGGCAGCGAAGATGAGACGCTCTCCAAAGCAATTGCTTCGCGCTGCTATGAGCTCGGGCTTATCATCGAGCGGGCGGGACGTAACGATGCGGTCGTCAAGCTGATGCCGGCGCTCACGATTCCGATGGAGGAGCTTGCCAAGGGCTGCGAGATTTTGAAGCAGGCCGTAACGGAATGCTGCGCATCGAACTTGCTTCAACCGGAATTGGTCTAAAGCCCGACCGGCGGGAGACGGAGTAGAGAAATCATATTCGGTTCACCATTTTATTTGGGGAGTTGAATGTTATTGATGAATAAAAGAGTTCTGACGTTACTGTTGTCATGCCTGCTGCTTTGGGCTGTCGTTGCAGCGCCTGCTTCCGCTGCCGCACCCGACCCGAACTTATCTGGCGTTCCCGGAACTTGGGCGCCCGGCGCTACACCGAGCAACCTGAATCCGAACTACCCCGTCATTCTGTTCGTCCAAGGCTTAACAGCTAACGCCGGAACTTGGTACAAAACGAACGATATGTACCAAACGGCTTACAATAACGGGTATCAAACCGCATTCGTCGAGCTGTACGATTCGGGTGGCCCGTCGAAAAACATGTGGGATAACGGCAAGCTGCTTGCCGATAAAATCGTGGAAATTTCCAAGGCGTTCCCGGGCAAAAAGCTCGTGATCGTCGCCCACAGCAAAGGCGGGGTCGATTCGCAAACGGCTCTTGTCCATTACGGTGCGTATCCGTACGTTTCGCACGTCGTCACTTTGGGAAGCCCTCACCACGGGTCGCAGCTTGCCGACTTGGCTTACTCCGACTGGGCGGGATGGCTGGCGGAGCTGATCGGTTATAAGACCGAGGGCACCTACTCCATGCAAACGTCTTACATGAACTATTTCCGTTCGATTACCGATACCCATGCCAACGCTTCGAAAAACAAGATTTACACATTCGCCGGCGACGGCTGGCACGATTCAGGTCCGATTTACCTTCTCGGAGGGCTGTACTTGTCGAAATTCGGTCCGAACGACGGCGTCGTGACGGTCAGCAGCGCTCATAATCCGAAGGGCACGATGGTGAAGATCGGACCTTGGGACCACAAGGTGGTTCATAACGGCACGCCGATGTTCCCGCTGATCAAGCCTTATTTGACAGCCACGGCCGGATTGGCGGCAGAAGCGGAAGGCAGGGGACAAAGTGCGGCGCGGGCAACGGGTCCGCTGGACCTGGTTCAACCCGGCAGCACGCTGATTCGCGGGGGCAAGCATGAAAGCACCGCCGTGGAGCGTTTTCTCGTTGAGAATGACGTGCGGAGCATCACGTTCGACTGGATTGCCGATCAACCGGCCGACCGTCTGGAATTGATTGCCCCGAACGGCGAGAAAAGAACGATCGACGTCAAGGTGGAGCAGGATCAGGAGATGTTCAAAAACGGCTGGCACCATACCGCTGTCGTTACCAAGCCGGAGCAGGGCGAGTGGACGCTGCAGGCGCAATCCAAAAAGCCCGGCGCACATTTGCTGACGGTTCAATACGATTCGGCTCTTTCCGATTCGCTCAAGCTGACGACAAAAGACAAGCATAAATTCCGTATCGAAACCGACGGCAGCAGCGGACTCTCCTCCAACAAGCTGAACGTTCATTACAATGTGAACTTTATCCCTGAGCAAGGCAATCCGGGCAAAAAGCAAATTCAATCGTTGAAAAAACAAGCGGTAGCAGGCGCGAATAACGAATTGGATCTGACGGCAGCCCAAGAGCCGGGCGTCTACCAAACGTCCGTCGAAGTCCAGGGTGTGACGGCACAAGGCGTTCCGTTCGAAAGATCCATGCTCCGCTCGGTCTATGTCGATAAACAGGGGGGAAGGCACTAACCGACGCCTATGACGATTGAAGTTTACGCGGTCCGGTTATCCGGGGAGCCCGAGGCCGGCATCATGCAGCAGCTGAACGATTGCGTATCGGAAGAAAAGCAGGCGAAGGCCGCAAGACTGAAGCAGCCTGCGGACCGGTGCAGAACGTTGGTCGGGGAAGCGTTGGCACGGTGGCTCATCGGGCAAAGATGGGGCCTTCGCCCTTCGGATATCCGCTATATCTATAATGCTTACGGAAAGCCGTCTTTGGACGGTTTTCCGAATATTCATTTTAACGTATCCCATTCCGGCGAATGGGTCGTATGCGCCATCTCGGAGCAGCCGGTAGGCATCGATATCGAACGGCAGCAGTACATCGATTTTTCGTGGTCCTATCATTATTTTGCCACCGAAGAAGCATATGATTTGCAGCAGCGTCCGTTTGCGGAGAGGTTATCTTATTTTTACGATTTATGGACTTTGAAGGAAAGTTTCATCAAACAAAGAGGGGTCGGACTTTCTCTTCCCTTGGACCGTTTCGCGGTTCGGGTCACGTCGGAAGGCAATCCCGTCCTGCTGCACAGCCCGGATTTGAAGGAATACTGGTTCAAGCAGTATCCTGTGGACGGTCCGTACAAGCTGGCCGTGTGCGGGCAGGAACGCGATTTTGCGGAAGAACTGGTCGTTCTGCCGTTCGACACGTTCATGAGCTCACTGGGCTCCTTGCAGCTTGTTCCGCAAACGGCGCAATCCGGCGAATATTAATCGTTTTTAAGGCGCATCTGTTCGTACCATTCCACAATAAAATAACGATTCGGCGTAGGAGGCTCAGCAGCCGGCGGTCGTTCGCACCTTCTGGCATACCAGAGCGCACCGGCTGCATCCTTAGATTGCGTGGTCTGACTAACGAATTTCTAGACTAGGGGAGTGTCCATGTGAGCGAGAATACGAATCAGCGATTTCCATTAACGCAAGCGCAGCTGAGAATTTGGTACACGGAAATGATGAACCCGGATACCACCTTAAGCATGCTCTCTGAATCTTTGAAAATCCAGGGAGGCCCCCTGGATGTAGAGGTATTAAAACAGGCGATTTATCAAATTATCCGGCACAACGACGCGTTTCGAATTCGAATCGGGTTTGAAAACAACGAGCCGGTGCAGTGGTTCGAGGATCCCTCGAATATTGTTCCCGAATGTGATTACGCGGAGGTTGACGGCTATGCCGAGGCGGAAGCGTGGCTGGATCGCTTCAACCGGATTCCCATCGGCATGTTCGAGCCCCGCTTGTATCATATCGTGATTCTGAAAATAAACGAGAACGAGCATTGGGTCGTTTGCAAATTCAATCATATTATTTTGGATGGCCTATCTTCGGATACGATGCTCCATTTGATCATGGAGTACTATATAGAGATTGCGAAAGGCAACGTTCCGGCGCACCATGCGCAGAGCGGTTATCTCGACTACATTCATGCCGATCAGGAATACGAGAAGTCGGACCGTTACCAGAAAGACAAAGCATACTGGCTGGAAAAGTTTCGTACTTTGCCTGAAGTCATGGGCGTCAAGTCGTATTCCTCGTATGCCGTGAGCACCGAGGCAAAAAGAAAGAGCGTCGTGCTTAGCGGAACGTTCTACGAGCAATTAAAGGTTTTCAGCGAGCAGAACAACGTCAGCTTGTTTACGTTGTTTTTGGCGGTGCTGTACGTCTACCTGTACAAAGCGACCGGGAATGAGGATATCTCGGTCGGTACGATTCTGGCCAACCGGACCTCGAAGAAAGAAAAAGAGACGCTCGGGATGTTTGCAAGCACGGTCGCGGGCCGAATAACGGTCGATCCGGATCAGACGCTGATTTCCCTGCTGCACTACATTGCAAAGGAACAAAAGTCGGATCTGCGCCACCAAAAGTACCCTTATAACCAGCTCATTCAGGATTTAAGGGAGATTTATCCGAACAAGCAGGAGGTTCAAGATTTATTCCGCGTGTCGATGGAATATTTGCCTCTCCGGCACGCGCATTACGATAATTTGAGCGTTCGGCATTACCCTAACTTTTGCGGCCATGAAGCGGGAGATTTTCTCGTGGACGTGTATGATTCCATCGACGATCAGCTGATCGATCTGCATGTCACCTACCGGGCTCAATTGTATGATGACGGCGAAGCGTCCCGGCTGGTCGACCAACTGCTTGCCATTATCCATCAAATTCTGGACCGTCCGGATCAGACGCTTCGCGAGTTGTCGCTGCTGAGCGAAGCCGAGAAAGAAAACATTTTAACCCGCTTCAATCCGCCAGCCGTTGACGATTCGCAGGAGCAATTGCTGCCATTGCGCTTCGAAGAGCAGGCGGCGAAGGCTCCGGGGCAGATTGCCGTCGTCGATAAGGACAAGCAGCTGACCTACGGGGAGCTGAACGAGCGGGCGAACCGGCTCGCGGGTGTGCTGCGAGGCCTCGGGGTCGGCAGAGAATCGATTGTCGGCATCTTGGCCGACCGTTCGGCGGAAACGCTCGTCGGCGTCATGGCGGTATGGAAGGCGGGAGGCGCCTATGTCCCGCTCGACCCCGATTATCCGCAGGACCGCATCCAGTTTATGCTGGAGGATAGCGCATCCGCCGTGCTGCTGACGCAGACGGGGCTCAAAGACCGCGTCGAGGCTTGGCTGAAGCAGGATGCTGCGCTGCAGACCGTGCTCTGCCTCGATGACGAAGCGCTGTATGCCGGAGATCCGGCGAACGTGCCGAACGTGAACGAGCCGCACGATCTGGCTTACGTGATCTATACGTCGGGCACGACGGGGCGCCCGAAGGGTGTCATGATCGAACACCGCAGCCTGACGAATACGGCGGCCGCCTACCGCCGGGAATACCGGCTTGACGAGACCATGCGGCTGCTGCAGCTCGCCAGTTTCTCCTTCGACGTTTTCGTCGGGGATGTGGCTCGGACGCTGTATAACGGCGGGACGATGGTCATTTGCCCGAAGGAGGACCGGATCGATCCGGTCCGCATGTACGGATGGATTCGCGACTACGGGGTCACCGTCTTTGAATCGACGCCGGCGTTGATCGTTCCGTTCATGGACTATGTAGCCGAGAACGGGCTGGATATGAGCTCGATGAGGCTGCTCATCACGAGCTCGGACAGCTGCAGCGTTTCGGATTACCGGGTGCTGCAGGAGCGCTACGGCTCGCAGTTCCGCATCATTAACGCTTATGGCGTCACCGAGGCGGCCATCGATTCCAGCTTCTACGACGAACCGCTTGCGAAGCTGCCGGACACGGGCAATGTGCCGATCGGCAAAGCGTGGCTGAACGCCAAGTTTTATATCGTCGATCCGCAGATGAATCCGGTACCCGTAGGATTTCTCGGAGAATTGTGCATCGGCGGCATCGGAGTGGCGCGCGGATATTTGAACCGTCCCGAGCTGACGGCAGAGAAATTTGTCGACAGCCCGTTCGTGCCGGGCGAGCGCTTGTACCGTACGGGAGATTTGGCCCGCTGGATGGAGGACGGAAACGTAGACTTTATCGGCCGGATCGACTATCAGGTGAAAATTCGCGGTTTCCGCATCGAGCTCGGCGAGATCGAGAGCGCGATGCTGCGTTTTGAGGGCGTCAAGCAGGCTGTCGTGGTCGACCGGACGGACGAGCGGGGGCAAAAATATTTGGCCGGCTACGCCGCCGCCGAAGAAACGCTCAAGCTGGATGAGCTTCAGGCTTACTTGAAGCAAGCCCTGCCTGCGCATATGGTTCCTTCACGCTTGATGCGGCTGGACCGGCTACCGCTGACGCCGAACGGCAAGATCGACCGGAAGGCGCTGCCGGTTCCGGAAGGGATCGCGCAGACCGGAGCGGAGTACGAAGCGCCAAGCACGCCGCAGGAAATCAAGCTGGCCGGAATCTGGCAAGACGTGCTGGGTCTGGAGAAGATCGGCTTGAACGATAATTTCTTCGATCTTGGCGGGCATTCGCTGCGCGCAACCATTCTGGCGAGCAAAATACAGAAGGAAATGAACGTCGATTTCCCGATGCGGGACGTGTTCCGCTTCTCGACGATGGGCGAAATGGCCCAGGCGATCGCCCGGATGGAAGAGAGCCTGTACGAATCGATCCCGGCGGTGGAGGAAAGGGCGTACTACCCGGTCTCTTCCGCGCAAAAACGGCTTTATATTTTGCGTCAATTGGACGGTGCCGAGCATATCTACAATATGCCCGTTGCGCTGATCATTGAGGGAGAGCTGGATCATGGGCGCGTAGAGCAAGCTTTTCGCGGGTTGATTGCGCGCCACGAGGCTTTGCGCACGGGCTTCGAGCTGGTGAATGGGGACCCGGTGCAGCGCGTATACCGCGAGGTGGAGTTTACGCTGGAGACCGGACGAGCAAGCGAGGAGGAAGCCGGAGAGATCATCCAGCAATATGTCCGTCCGTTCGATTTGGAGCGTCCGCCGTTGCTTCGCGCAGGTCTGATTTCGCTCGGCCGGGAACGGCAAATTTTGCTGTTCGACGTGCATCATATCGTTTCCGACGGAATCTCCTTGAACATTTTATTGGACGAGCTCGTCCGGCTGTACCATGGGGAAGAGCTGCCGCCTTTGCGGGTGCAGTACAAGGATTATGCCGTGTGGCA
The DNA here is from genome assembly GCF_004000785.1 of Paenibacillus ehimensis NBRC 15659. Taxonomy (GTDB): domain Bacteria; phylum Bacillota; class Bacilli; order Paenibacillales; family NBRC-103111; genus Paenibacillus_G; species Paenibacillus_G ehimensis. Next base: position 68,360 of record NZ_BILX01000033.1, read on the forward strand.
GCACTCTGATTCGCAGCGCGAACGGATGAAACGGCAGGAGGCATATTGGACGAGCGTATTGGACGGCGAGCTGCCCGTGCTGGAGCTGCCGACGGACTACGCGAGACCGTCCGAGCGCAGCTATGAGGGGGACGAGCTTCGTTTTGTCATTGACAAAGCGAAGGCCGAACGGTTGCTGCAGATCGCCGAAGACACCGGCGCTACGCTCTATATGCTGCTGCTGGCGGCCTATACGATTTTGCTGCACAAATATTCGGGGCAGGAGGACGTGATCGTCGGTACGCCGATCGCGGGCAGAACGCACGCCGATGTGGAGCCGATCGTCGGAATGTTCGTCAATTCGCTCGCGATCCGAAGCTATCCGGCGGCAGACAAGCCGTTCCTCTCCTATATCGAGGAGATCAAGGAAACGACGCTTCAGGCCTTCGAAAACCAGGATTATCCGCTGGAGGAGCTGCTCGAAAAAGTGCAGGTCGCGTGGGATCAGGGACGGAATCCGCTGTTCGATACGATGTTCGTGCTGCAAAACGCAGACGATCAAATTACGCATTTCGGCGAGCTTCCCGCACAGGCCTACGCATTCAGGCACACGATCGCCAAATTCGACCTCACTCTGGAAATTACGTTGGAAAACGACGGGTTGAACGGTCTTTTTGAATACTGCACGAAACTGTTTACCCAAAATATGATCGACAATTTCGCTCAAGATTTCGTGGAAATTGTTTCCCAGATTTGCGAGCGACCCCATATCCGGATCAAGGACATTGCATTAAGCGGAAACGCGGAACAGGAGGAGATTTCGGCCGAGGCTATCGATTTTGTATTCTGACAAACCCAGACTTTCTACTATGGAAGGAGATATAGAGAAGCGATGAAGGTAGCATTCGAGAGAGAAACCGCGTTCTGGAACAAGGTATTCGAAGGTGAAGAGAACACGCCTACGGCACTTCCTTACAGCAAAGCTCCGAATCAAGCTCCCGTCCTTGCCCGGACGATGTCCGTGGCATTGTCCGAAGGGGTTTCCGAGCGGATCGTTCAAATGAGCAAAGGCGCGCCTTTGCCCGCCTATATGATTTTGCTGACGGGAGTCCAAAGCTTACTATATAAATATACAAGCAACAGCTCGATTTTGGTGGGTATGCCTGTCGTCACCAAGCCGAACGAGACCCGTCGTCCCGTCAATCAATTGGTTATTCTCCGAGAAGAAGTCCGCGATGACAGCACCTTTAAGGCTTTGCTCGGCGAAGCGAAAACCTCGGTTACGGCTGCCATTAATCATCAGAACGTTCCGTTTCGCCTGATGACGGAGCGCTTGGAGCTGCAATATGCGGACAGCGTGCCTGTCGTCAATACGCTCGTGGCGTTGAAGCACCTTCATGTGACGGATTATCGGCAAAGCGCGGTATCGGACGCGGTATTCGAATTCGAATTGGACAAGGATGCGGTCCGGCTCCATTTAACCTATAACGGGAATCTGTTTACCGAATCGTTCATTGCGCAGACGGTCGATCACTTAGACCGGTTGTTTTCCGTCGTATTGTTCCAGCCGGATCTCGCGTTGGGGCAGGTCGAGCTGTTGTCCGAGACCGAGAAGCACCAACTGCTGGATGTGTTCAATCAAACGGGCACGGATTATCCCCGGGACACGACGATCCACCGGTTGTTCGAGGAACAGGCGGAGCGACGCCCGGATGCGGTGGCCGTTGCCTTTGAAGACCGGCAGCTGACGTACGGCGAGCTGAACGAGCGCGCCAATCGCCTGGCAAGAACGCTGCGGAACGCGGGCGTGCAGGCGGACCAGCTGGTAGGCATTATGGTGGAGCGTTCGCTCGACATGATCGTGGGCATTATGGGCATTCTGAAAGCCGGCGGGGCGTATGTGCCGATCGATCCGGAATATCCGGAAGAGCGCATCCGCTACATGCTGGAGGATTCGGGGACGCAGGTGCTGCTTTCGCAAGGGCATCTGCAGACGCGCGTTTCCTTTTCCGGCACATGGATTCGCCTTGACGACGAGGAAGCCTACCACGAAGACGGCTCCAATCTGGAGTCTGTCAACGGTCCGGAGCATTTGACCTACGTGATCTACACGTCGGGCACGACGGGCAAGCCGAAAGGAAACTTAACGACGCACCGCAATATTATTCGCGTCGTCAAAAATACGAATTACATCGATATTACCGAGCAGGACAAGCTGCTGCAATTGTCAAGCTATTCCTTTGACGGTTCGACCTTCGACATTTTCGGCGCTTTGTTGAACGGAGCGAAGCTGGTTCTTGTTCCGAAAGAAACCGTGCTGGACGTGGCGAAATTGGCCGGTTTGATCGAGGAGAAGCAAATTTCGGTGATGTTCATCACGACCGCGTTTTTCAACGTTCTCGTCGACATGAATCCGGATTGCTTGCGCCATGCGCGCGCCATTCTGTTTGGCGGGGAGCGCGTGTCGGTCAGCCATGTGCGCAAAGCGCTCGGCCATTTGGGGCCAGGGAAAATCAAGCACGTGTACGGCCCGACGGAGAGCACGGTTTTTGCGACGAGCTACGATGTGCACGAAGTCGAAGAGGGAGCGGTCAGCGTCCCGATCGGAGGCCCGATCAGCAACACGGCGATTTATATCGTGAACGCTCAAAACAAGCTGCAGCCGATCGGCGTAGCCGGAGAGCTGTGCGTAGCCGGGGACGGGCTGGCCCGAGGCTACCTGAACCGTCCCGACCTGACGGCGGAGAAGTTCGCGGACAATCCGTTCGCTCCCGGGGAGCGGATGTATCGGACGGGAGACCTGGCAAGATGGCTGCCGGATGGCACGATCGAGTACGTCGGACGGATCGACGACCAGGTGAAAATCCGCGGTTTCCGGATTGAGCTTGGCGAAATCGAAGCGCACCTGTTGAAATTGGACGCGATCGAGAAGGCAACAGTCGTCGTACGGGAAAGCGCGAACGGCGAGAAGCAGCTGTGCGCTTATTATGTGGCGGATCGTTCGCTTCCGGCGAACGAGGTAAGGAGCACGCTGTCCCAGGAGCTGCCCGCTTACATGCTTCCGTCCTATTTTGTGCAGCTGGAGCAAATGCCGCTCACGACGAACGGAAAGGTCGACCGCCGAGCGCTGCCGTCGCCGGAGGAAAGCATGCAAACCGGCGTGGAGTTCGTGAAGCCACGGACGGAGCTGGAAGCCGGAATCGTTAAAATTTGGAAAGAAATTCTTAAGATAGAAAAAATAAGCGTCAAAGACAGTTTCTTCGAGCTTGGCGGCCATTCGCTGCGCGCAACGACCATGGTCAGCCGGCTTCATAAAGAGCTGAACGTCAGTCTGCCGCTGCGGGACGTATTCCGGTATCCCACGGTCGAAAAGCTGGCCGAAGCCATCAGCGGAATGGGCGAGCAGGCGTACAGCTCGATTCCTGCGGCGGAGGAACGAGAGGTTTACCCGCTATCGTCTGCGCAAAAAAGGCTCTACATTTTGCACCAGCTGGAAGGGGCCGAGCAAAGCTACAACATGCCTGGCGTGACGCTGCTCGAAGGAGCGCTCGACCGCAGCCGGCTCGAAGAAGCGTTCCGGGCGCTGATTGCGCGTCATGAGACGCTGCGCACCGGCTTCGAGATGGTAGACGGGGAGCCGATGCAGCGGATCTACCCCGAAGTGGAGTTTGCGGTAGAGCATATCCGGGCGAACGAGGAAGAAGCCGAGGCAGCGGTGAAGCAATTTATCCGCGCCTTCGACTTGGCGAAGCCGCCGCTTTTGCGGGTGGGCTTGATCGAGCTGGCGCCCGAGCGCCATCTCTTGATGTTCGATACGCACCATATTGTCTCCGACGGGATATCCATGGACGTTCTGGTGGAGGAATTCGCCCGTCTGTACGGCGGGGAAGAGCTGCCGCCGCTGCGTATTCAGTATAAGGATTATGCCGTATGGCAGCAGTCCGAAGCGCAAAAAGAGCAGTTGAAGCGCCAGGAGGCGTATTGGCTTGAGGTCTTCCGCGGGGAGCTGCCGGTGCTCGAAATGCCGACGGACTATGCCCGTCCTGCCGTGCAGAGCTATGCGGGGAATGCGCTCCGCTTCGAGATCGATGCGCACAAACGGGAAGGTCTGCAGAGGATTGCTGCGGAGAGCGGCGCGACGCTGTACATGGTGCTGCTTGCCGCTTACACAATTCTGCTGCAAAAGTACACCGGCCAGGAGGACGTCGTCGTCGGTACGCCGATTGCGGGCAGAACGCACGGCGATCTGCAGCCGCTGATCGGGATGTTTGTCAATACGCTGGCGATCCGCAACTATCCGGCCGCGGACAAAACGTTCCTCTCGTATTTGGAGGAAGTGAAGGAAACGACGCTTGGCGCGTTCGAACGCCAGGATTATCCGTTCGAAGAGCTGGTGGACAAGCTGAAGCTCGCTCGCGACTTGAGCCGCAATCCGCTCTTTGACACGATGTTTACTCTGCAAAATACGGAGAACAAGGAGTTCCACCTGCCGGGCTTGCAGCTGACGCCGTACCCGGTTGAAGAACATACGTCGAAATTCGACCTGAGCCTGGACATCATGGAAAGCGGCGACGGCTTCCTTTGCGGAA
>NZ_BILX01000034.1 GCF_004000785.1 Paenibacillus ehimensis NBRC 15659
GGGCCGCCGGATCAGCCGCCTGCACGGCGCCCACGCCGCGAAGCGCCTCCACGCGCAGCCGCAGGTCGGCATTGGGCGCGTCCGGCCGGGAACGCAGCAGGTCGCGGTCGCTTAGCAGCGCGGCCAGCTCGCAGGCCAGCCCGCCAAGCCCGAGCGGCACCGCCCGCAGCATCATGTGCGCGAGCCGGGGCGAGACGCCGAGCTCGGCCATGCGGCGGCCGTGCGGGGTAATCGCTCCACTGTCTCCCAGTGCGCCGAGCTGCTTGAGAAGCGCGACCGCCTGACCATAGGCGGCCGCAGGCGGCGGCGTCAGCCAAGCGAGCTGCGCCGGATCGGCGACGCCCCAAACGGCCAGCTCAAGCGCAAGAGCGGCCAGATCCGCTTCCATGATCTCGGGCGCCCGGTGAGGCGCCAGCCGGCGATCCTCCTGCTCCGTCCAGAGCCGGTAGCACACGCCGGGGGCCGTACGTCCGGCGCGCCCGCGGCGCTGGTCCGCCGAGTCCCGCGAGACGGTTACCGTCTCCAGCCGCGTCATGCCCGTTCGAGGGGAGAACCGCGGGACGCGCATCCGGCCGCCGTCGACGACGATGCGCACCCCTTCTACGGTCAAGCTCGATTCGGCGATGGAGGTCGCGAGCACGACCTTGCGCTGCCCCGGCACGCTCGGCGCGATGGCCGCATCCTGCTCCCCTTGAGCAAGCTGCCCGTACAGCGGAGCGATCCGTACCTGCGGACCGAATCCCGCTTCAAGCAGCAGCCGTTCCACGCGCCGAATTTCCCCCGCACCGGGCAAAAACGCCAACAGATCCCCTTCCTCGGCCGCCAGCGCCTGACGGATGCATGCGGCCACCGCCGGCTCCAGCTTCCCTTCCACAGGCTTGCTTAAATACCGCGTTTCCACGGGATAACTGCGGCCCTCGCTGACCACAACCGGCGCGTCGCGCATCAGCGCGGCAACCGGAGCCGCATCCAGCGTAGCCGACATGACCAGGATGCGCAAGTCGTCCCGCAGCACCGCTTGCGACTCCAAAGCAAACGCCAAGCCCAGATCCGCATGCAAACTTCGTTCATGGAATTCGTCAAAAATGACGACAGCCACGTCCTCAAGCGCGGGATCGGCCTGCAGCAGGCGCGTAAGCACGCCTTCCGTCATGACTTCGATGCGCGTTTTCGGTCCGACCTTCGTATCCAGCCGGACCCGATAGCCCACGGTTTCGCCGACCTGCTCTCCGAGCCGGGCCGCCATGTATCGGGCAGCGGTTCTCGCAGCCAGTCGGCGCGGCTCCAGCATAATTATTTTGCGCCCGGCCACCCACGGCTCTTCCAGCAGCGCAAGCGGCACGCGGGTCGTTTTGCCTGCGCCGGGCGGCGCGACCAGCACGGCATTCGTATGCTTGCCCAGCTTCTCCTTCAACTCCGTTAAAACGCGATCTATCGGCAGTTCTCCCATGTTCGTTCACTCCAACGTACGGCAAATTCGGTTTTTATTGTACCACAACCGCACAAAGAAAGCCCCATAACGGGGCTCAGAATGTTGGAAAGTGGTCATATAAAAAATAGAAAAACATACGGAGGTGGGGTATCTACTGAAGGAGCGATAGCGTTCGCCTTTGTCTGCGGGAAATATCCGCTGCTAAGCGGCTTCAATCAAAGTTTCCCGCTGACAAGAGCGACCGGAAGTAGATACCCCACCCCCTCGTAACATCTATGGCTTCAATTGATCACTTTCTCAACAACCTCAGCCCCATAACGGGGCAATCTTGGGTCACTTCTCGCATTATTGAAAAAAGGCGATTCCAAGCACGCCCGAGAGAACGATCACCGCGAGCGGATGCAAGCGGTATTTGATCAAGGCGCCCAGACATACCGCCAAAATAATCAGCATTCCGACCGTATGCCAGCTCATCCAACCGGCCCCGCTTCCCGGCAAGCTGAAGTGGATCGCCGCGTAGACGATCATCCCGGTCACCACCGGCTTCAGCCCGTAGAACGTCGCTTTGACCCACTGCCGCTGCTGCATCCGGAAAAAGAACGCGGCGATGATCACAATCATCGCCAGCGACGGCAGCACCATGCCGAGCGTCGACAGGATCGCTCCCGGAACGCCGGCGGCTTCATAACCGATTAAGGTGGCGCTGTTCGTCGCGATCGGTCCCGGAGCCATCCCGGCCAACGCGACGGTATCCGTAAACTGCCGCTCCTCCATCCAGCCGTGGAGCAGCACCTCATGCCGGATCAGCGGAATCATCGCATACCCTCCGCCGAACGAGACGAAACCAATTTTAAGAAACACCGCAAACAAGCTCCATAGCATCACCGTCACCCCGTTTCAAATCCCGTCTGCAATAAAGTAATCCGCATATTTATAGCCGTTTCCGGCCGCCGGAGGCTCCTCGTCCTTAGGTTCGAACGCGCGATAGCCAAGCTTTCGTTTCATGCGGACAAGCAAATGCCCGATCACGAGTCCGATCAAAATAACCAGCATCGGATGCACATGAAAGACAAGCAGCAGCACGACCGTGAATGCCGCCGTAGCCAGCGTCGTACGGTCAACGATAGAGCTTTTCCCCATGTTGTACGCCGAAATGATAATCAAGGCGGCAATCGCCGCTTGAATGCCTTGAAAGGCCGCAGCCGCTTTCGGCAGATCGTAGATCTCCCGGAACACAAGACTCAGCAAAAATACGATCAAAAAGGCTGGCAGCGTCATTCCGCCGACCGCCACCGCCGCCCCCGGCACCCCGGCCAGCCGGTAACCGATGAACGCCGCCGCATTGACGCCTACACCGCCCGGAGCCGACCCGGCTATCGATAAGACGCCGCTCATCTCGCCCGGTTCGATCCACCGCCGTTTGCCGACGACCTCCCGTTCCATGACAGGGATCATCGCGTAGCCGCCGCCGAAGGTGACCGGACTGATTTTGCAGAAGGTCCAAAAAATCGGCCCCAGCGGCCTCAGTTTCTGCATCCATGATTTCATCTTGCTCCCCCCGTTCGCCGTTGTCCTTTTAAGTATACCTCACTTTAATTCATTTTGGAATAATGTTTTCGTTATCTTGTCTGCAATATCGCCATCCTAAAGCCAAATAGCCGCATAAGACAAACTGAACCGTATCGAAACGCTCTTAGTTTAAATCATATTGAAATTATGTGTACAATCTCGATCCGAATACATAGAATTTTAATGCGAACAAGCCCAACAAAAAAAAGACCCGGATCCTCGATATCCGCGTCTGAAAATATAACCTTTTGCTGATACTGGCTCACGCCGTCCGGGTTCCGTTCGATGAGCGGCTGAACTGCAAAACTACTTTACCAGCCCGGAGGCTCGTAGCCGATCCCCGTTCCCGTTGGTCCGGCAAACTTGTGCGAGTGCCTTTTGATCGATAGCACGGTTTTGTAGTAATTTTCCTTAAACTCGAACGGCTCGTCGTTCGTAAGCGCATCGATCTCATGATAATGGGAGCCGTCCGGCAGCGCGATCGGGGGTCCCGTCATCCCAATGAAACGGTGAAAGTGACCCATAACGGTGTTCGTATGCCCTTGATACCTGTGCACGTGCCCGTCCGTTCCGTCTCCGTTCGTGGCATAGACGAACATCTCGACTCGATGGAGATGCCCCAGCGCTGTGGAGGTCAAGCCTATGAACGGATGGGCATGAGCCGGCGGCAGCGGAACATACGGCACCGGCGGCAGCGGACAAACAGACATAAAAGCTCCCTCCCCTTCGCTTTTTTATTCCGGATGCTACAGAATACGCGGGGAGAGGCACGATTATTTCTACTCCGGCTTTCCGGCTGCCGGGTTGACGATTTCCTTGACCCGGCCGACTTGTCCGTCCGTCAAACGCACTTTGATGCCGTGCGGGTGCGTCGCCGAATTCGTCAGCAGATCCTTCACGATGCCGCGTGTCAGCTTGCCCGTCCGCTGATCCTGCTTCAGGACGATGAGCACCTCGGCGCCCGGGAGAACGTTCGCTCGCTTGCGTCCGTCGTTCATCCGTACTGCTCCGGCAGTTCAAGCCAGCCCTGAAAAATGGCATAATAGAATACGAATGCGCTTACGAGCCCCAGAATCGTAAAGCTGATGGCAAGTCCCTTTTTTTTCTGAAACAGCCATACGAAAGCCAAGCTGAAAAACGTGCCCATCACAAGCAAGCACAGGATCAAAATAATGGTTGCCATAAGCTTCTGTTCAAACCCCTTTCGAATCAAACAGTATAGTTTACCCGTTTGCTTACCAAAATACCACAATTTCCACCCGAAAAACACTCCGCTGCCGCGATAACCTTGACAATTTCATGAAGCGGCCGCTGCTATACCGCCTTCTCTCCTCCGGGTTTAGCCAAAAAAAGAGAGGCGTCCGCTCGGCGGAGACGCGCTCTCTTCGTTTACTTTTTGGCGGACAGCCATTCCGTCAGCGCCTGAATCTCGGGTTCCTTCAACGTGTTTTTGTAGGAAGGCATCCCTCCGCCGCCGTTTTGAATTTTGGCCGAGATTTGTTCTTGACTCAGCTTGGCCCCCGTCTTCTGAAGATTGGGTCCAACTTTGCCCGAAAGATCGGCCCCGTGACAGGAGACGCAGTTCGCCTTGTAAATTGCTTCCGCGTTAGACGCTTCGCCAGCTGCCGTTTTGGAGGGGGCGTTCGCCGGCGCACTGCTTTTGTCCCCGCCGCAAGCCGTTGCAAGTCCGGCTAACAGCAGCAATCCGATTGCCAATGGCATCCAGGCCTGCTTCATGATCATTACCACCTTTGTTTAGAGGAATATTGGAGCTTGATCCGGGATACATATGAAACGATATGACCCGGAAAGGCAGGGATACGGCTGCTATGCCCAACATCGCGTGGCTTCGCCTCTTCGGCCTCGGCGCCGTGATCGTTCTGGGGACTTGGCTCGGTTTCAGGCAATTCGCCGCCACCTCCCCTCAGTTTCCGCCCGTCTCGGAATTTATCGTAGAAGGCTACCGCATTCAAGTGTCGCTTCATCCGAGCCCGGCCACAGCGCTGAAGCCCGGCACGTTTACCGTCACGCTGCGGGACGCAGACGGACGGCCGGTGAGCGGGGCGGCCGGAGCCGCCACCATCTCGATGCCGCAAATGCTATGCGGCGCAAGCCCCTTTACCCTGACGGAAACGGAAGCCGGCCGCTACGTCGGCGAAGGCATCCCGCTCATGGCGGGCTCGTCCGTGGCCGACGTGTCGATGACGGCCGGAGACAAATCGCTCCGGGTCCGGTTTCCTTTTGCCGCCGTCCGATGATATCGGGCGTTTTCCCTGGCCTGCTTCCACTGTAGCGAATCGTCCCGCGCATGCCTATGACTCCGCCGGGCTATTTTTCGCTTGATTTATGGCCGTTTTGAGGACAATCCTTTACAATTCATCACCAAAGCCAGGGATGGATACTGGGAATCCATCCGGCCGCAGCCAAGCCCCGCAGCACGGACTGCACTCCGATCCAGACGGCTACGAATTGGCCGGCCATAGCGGCCTTTCTCCGCAACCGCTTGTTCAACTTGCCCGCAAACAGCCCGACGAAAACCAGCGCAGGCACGGTACCCAGACCGAACAGCAGCATAAGCAGCATGCCATGCAGCGGACTTGCGCTCGCCGCCGCATTCATTTCCATCGCATAGGTCAAGCCGCAGGGGAGGAAGCCGAGCAGCAGACCGCTGACGACCGCGGCCCCGGCCTCCTCCGCCGTCCGGTACCGGTCCGCAAGCCGCCGGACAAACGGCAGCCGGTGCGGGTCCAGCCTATGCAGCGGGAGGGCGATTCGCCGCAAGGCCCACAGCAAAATAAGACAGCCGCCCAATAAGCTCGCTGTCCCCTGCACATTCGCCAGCTTCCCTGCGCCATCGACGAACGAGCCGACCGTGCCCATAAACGCCCCGAGCGCGGCATAGGTTGCAATCCGTCCGGCATTGTAAGCCAGAACGGAGCGAAGCGGACTCGTCTTCGCTTGCAGCGCAAAGCCGGAGACGGTTGCGCCGCACATCCCAATGCAGTGCGGTGCGCCGAGCAATCCGGCAAGCCAAGCCAGCATCAGATCATGAATGCCGATCGCCATTTCTCTTCCCTGCCTTTTACGCCTGAATTGAAGGAATTTTATACCCGTTTCAGCCGAAGCGCGTTAATAATCACCGTCAAAGAGCTTAAAGCCATAGCCGTGCAGGCCATCCACGGCGCCAGATGGCCGCTTAATGCCGCAGGAATCGCCAATGCGTTATAGCAAAAAGAGAATCCCATATTCTGGTATATGTTTGTCATCGTCTTTCGGCTGATCCGTACGGCATCGGCAATGGCGGTCAAATCGCTTTTTAGCAAGTGCACATCAGCGGCAGCCTTGGCCACATCCGTCCCGTTACCGACGGCTACGCCGATATCCGCTGCCGCGAGGGCCGGCGCATCGTTAACGCCGTCGCCGACCATGGCCACCCGCTTCCCTTGGCTCTGCAGCCGCCGGATAAGCCCGAGCTTCTGGTCCGGAAGCATATCCGCGTAATACCGGACATTTCCAAGCCGCTCCGCAATCGCTTTAGCGGCAGAAACATGATCTCCGGTCACCAGCCGGATATCCATTCCCTGCTTTCGGAGCTGCCGCAGCGCCGATGCCGCCGTCGGACGCAGCGTGTCGGCAAGTGCGACGACCCCGGCCGGTCGGCCGTCCACCGCGACATAGATCAACTGCTTCCCTTGGCTGCGCAGGGGGCCGGCAACCTTTTCCGTATCCGCAAAAGATATGCCTTGCTCATCCAGCCAACGCCGAGTCCCTGCGACAATCCCGCGTCCGTGCACCTCCGCCCGAACCCCGCAGCCGGGAACGGCTACGAAGCAGTCGCAATCAGGCACCCGCAATCCCCGTCTCTCGGCCTCTTCGACAACCGCACGCGAGAGCGGATGCTCGGAGAGCTGCTCCGCGCCCGCGAGCTTGCTCAGCAGCGTGGCCTGCGTTTCGCCTTCCGCAGCGATCACATCGGTCACCTTCGGTGTCCCGAACGTCACCGTACCCGTCTTATCGAACAGAAGTATATCCGTTTGATGAAGCCGTTCCAGTGCGGCCCCTTCCTTGTACACGATCCCCTTCTGAGCCGCGCGGCCAGATGCAACCAGAATGGATACCGGCGTTGCCAAGCCCAAGGCGCATGGACAAGCAATCAGGAGTACGGCAATGGCCTTCTCCAAAGCCCCGCCCGCAGCACCCGGCTCGCCCAATCCGTACCAGTACAAAAAGGTGCACACGGCCGCAGCGGCAATGACCGGAACGAACACCGCGGCGATGTTGTCGGCGACGCGCTGAATCGGTGCCTTCGCATTCTGCGCTTCTTCGACCATCCGAATCATCCGGGCTACCGTGCTTTGACTGCCACTGCGCAGGACGCGGATTTCCAGCACACCGGAACCGTTCAAGGCTCCGCCGATGACGCGGTCTCCTTTTCGTTTCTCAACCGGCATGCTTTCCCCGGTGATTAGCGATTCGTCCACCGCAGATGTCCCCTGCGCCACGATACCGTCGAGCGGCACCCGCTCGCCGGGACGGACGCGGAGCAATTGGCCTTCCTTCAGCATATTTACCGGAACCCGGCGTTCGCCCTCCGGGGTCAGCATGCAGGCCGTGTCCGCCTGCAACGCATGAAGCTGCCGGAGACTATCCGCCGTGCGCTTCCGGGCGGACGCTTCGATCCATCGGCCAAGCCATACGATCGTGATAATCATGGTGCTCGTATCGAAGTAGTACGGGCTGTGGTGCCCGCTTCCTGCCATCGCCTGCCCGGGATGAAACAACAAATAATGACTATACAAAAAAGCGGTTGACGTGCCCAGTACAATGAGCACATCCATATTCGCGCTTCCGTTTTTCAAAGCTTCGTAGGCCCGGATATAAAAAGGAAGACCGAAACCGAACTGCACCGGAACGGCAAGCGCCAGCTGAAACCAGGGGTTCGCCAGCAAGTCCGGCACCCAGAGCGAGGAGGAGGCCGCATGATGCGGGACCATCGCCCAGAAGAAGGGCAGCGTAAAAACAAGCGAAAGCAAAAACAACGCCCGGCAGCGGCCAATTTCCCCGCCGCTATTGCCGTCTGATTTCCCGTCGGCCGGATGCAGCGGACGGACGCCATATCCGAGCTGCGCAATCCGCGCTTCGACTTCCTCCGTCCGGACCCGCTTCGTATCCAGCAAGACGACGGCCCGCTCCAGAGCGATATTGACGCCGACTTCCGCCACGCCCTCCATTTTGCCGACCGCCTTCTCGATGCGTGCGGCGCACGCCGCACACGTCATTCCGGTAATATGCAGCGTAATTCGGCTCATATCCGCTTGTCCGCTCATTCGCGTCTCACTCCATTCCGATTGAGGCCCCCGCACCCGGTCATCGTTAAACTATATGGACGAGCGGCGGTTTTCATGACAAAGAAACGCGGCGCCCCCGAAAAGAAGCGAAGAGGACTAGCCTAAGCTAGCCCTCCGAAAGGAATCGTTGCGCGAAAATAGCAGCTTTGTCAGCAATACGCCGTTTTCGCTTATATAATCCGCATTCAAAAGACGGGATGTAAAGACGGCCCCCACGTTAAAGCTATATAGGTAATCCTTCCAATTGGAAAAATCGTCCTTCACCAATGGGATGACCTCTTCGATATACGCCCACTTCTCTTGTTCCGTTATGTAACCCAGCTTCTGTCCGGCACAGGCCCGGAATACCGCCATGGAATAATCGTACGCCGCTATACCGGCAGTTGGCATCCGCCATACATACTGTCTGACAACGGACAACTGATGTTTGCGTGCAGGATCGGCGGTAGTCTGTCCGATAGAAGCCCGTTCGGCCTCCGAAACGGACGACAGCCAATTGTACAGCTCCCCAAATTCCTTTCTGGCCCCTATCGCGATCGTCCATTCTACATTTTGTTTAAGCTCCTGCGTATTTGCGATGTTCCAAAACTTGAACAGGCCGCGTAGAGCGCTTCGCCGCTCGAAGATCATTTCGGGATTGCGCAAAAAATATTCGCCGAATTTCCCGACGATACATAACGAAGTCATCGCTTCAACGTAATCGTTCATGATCTTCCGTGCCGCCGTATCGGTCATAGGCTTGTTCCCTCCCCCGCTAATTAGTTATAGCCGACGAGCTTGCTAACTCTCCGCAGCTCCCGCAGCGCCGAAACATAAAACAGCGCTAAGATGAACAGATAAAAATAAATCCGCAAAGGCAGGCTCGGCAGAGTCTTCTTGCTCGGCTTCGCAGTGGCGTCGATATATTTGTCGGAGATTGGAAGCGGCTTTGACAGGGCGCTCTTCGAGCTTCGGTTTTTCCAATTCTCGATTTCCGTCTTAAGCTCTTCAGGCATGGAGCGAAGGGTGCCTTCCAGCTCGATCCTTTGAAAATCGTATATTTCTTTGGTCTGTTTGTAATTGCCCACCACAAAGATCGCTTTCCCATCGAGATAGCCCATACAGAGATGGCCTGTGATATTCGATTGAAGTCCCTGCTTCTTGGCCTCATCCAAGGAGAGGTACATCGTCGTCTCCTTACCGCTGCCGTCTTTAACCTTTACTTCTTGAATGGCCATATAGGACGCATCGGCAAGCTTTACCCGCACGGCCTCTTCGGGAGCCAGAAGCTCCCATTTGGATGCTGAAGAGACATTCATGATTTTGAACGGCCTCACAGCTTCGCTCCAATAAGCCAAGGGCGTTTCCCCCGTATGCTTCACAAACGAACTCGCGATCCATAAATGCAGCGCCACGATGCATATCAGACTGAACCATTTATTAGAAACAAAAAAATAAGCGGCTTGCTTCAATCGCTTAAGCAGAGGCGCTTTACCCAACTCCCGGTACAGCCGTTTTCTGACGCTTCTGCTGCCTTTTACACGCCGTGCTCTCAGATCTTTTATCATCAGCGCATTGATTTCCGCCAACGCTAGAACCGCATCAATATCGTTCGCATCCAAAACAAGAATGCGTTGGAACATCTCTTTGGCCTTTTCCAGGTTGCCCAGCTTTTTATAGCAGGTCCCGGCCAGCGATAACGCGAGCATGTGATCCGGAAGTTGTGAAAGAATGCGCTGCAGATCTTGAACCGCTTCAGCCAGCCTTCCATCCTGCATCCATATGCGCGAACGGTACCAATACCCGTCAGCCTGATCGGGACACAACTGGATCAGACGATCGCTCATGGCCAGTACCCTTTCCGGTTCTCCAAGGCGCCAGCCGCATTCCGCTTCCATACGGATCACATCCGGGTCTGCATCGAAAAGATCCCAGGCTTTTTCTAACGAATGCTGGGCAGCCGGCAAATCATGATTCATTAATGCCAGCCAGGCTTCCTCGCGATAGCGAAGATAGGCTTCATGATCGATCTCTCCCGCCCCCAGCAGAAGGGAATATCCCATGTTTGCCGCTTCGTACGATTGTGCAAAAGCATAAGCATACACTTTGGGATATTGTTCCGAGAAGCTTTCCTTGTCTTCCGCAACCAGCCCGCTCCAATGAAACGCACTGTCCAGCAGCTTCCAAACCTCTTTCGGCAAAAAATAATGCTTTTCCAAAAAGTCAAGCAGCCGGCCGGAAATGCCGTTTTGCAAGTGGATGTTCCATACAACGTCGGAATTCAACAGCGCCGCCCATTTGGTGGTTTCGATTCGCGACGGAAAATCGCGGTACAGCCGCTCTACCTGCCCTATAAAATGCTCCGCTTGGCTTCCCGGGTCGTCTCTTTCCTTGTCCCGCTCTTGCCAAAGAACCATCCGGGGAATGCGACGCGGTCCGTCGTCTTCATCATACAGCCCGGCTTCTTCATCCAGAGTGATGTCTTCCGTTTCGGTCCCGTCTTCCTGCTCCATTTCCAAACCGGCGAAAGCTTCCGGCTCTTCGGTCGCTCGACTCGTCTGTTTCTGCTGCCGCTTCGCCAGCTTGGTCGCCTGGTCATAAGCTTCCCTAAGCCGCTGATAACCGTCCGGATCGTCCTCGGGATGATGGATTTTCAGCTTTGCGGCATAAGCTTTCTTAATCGCCGATACCTCATGCGTCGGGTCGATCCCCAGTATTTCCCACACCCGCATTAATAGTCACGCCACCTCTCCAAATGCTCCAGCTGCTTCCTTAGAACCGAGGAAGCCTTTTTGATTTCCTGCTCATTCTGAGAGGCGAGAACCCGTTCGAACTGCTCCAGCAAAAATGCAATCTCCGAACGCTTCTCCCCAAGCGCTTCCTCGTACAGCCGTTCGCCCTTCGCAAGCAGCAGCCGGTTTTCCGTTCTTTCACGGGGATGGATTTTGATGTCCTTCAGTTGATTCAATCTTTCCTCAATTTCCAGCTCCGACAGCTTGCCCGGATCTTTCTGAATAATCGTCTTCTTCTTCACGCCGGTGCTGACCGTAGTGACTTCGACCTCCAGAATGCCGTTAATATCATACGTAAACCGGACGTCAATGGATTGCGCGCCGGCCTTATCCGAAGGCACCTCGACGAGCAGCTCGCCCAGCTTCAAATTATTTTCCACCCGCCGGCTCTCCCCTTGATACACAATCACGCGTATGCTTGTCTGGTTATCGTGCAGCGTCTGAAAGGACTCTACTTTGCTGACAGGAATCGGGGTGTTCCGCTCAATAATCGGGCAGAAGTGACCGTCGTCAAATTTATCGTTCCCCATCCGCTTCGTAGTTTCAATACCAAGCGTATAGGGACATACGTCCGTCAGAACGACCTCTTTCAAGGCTTCGTTTCTTTCCTTCAGCGCGACTTGAATGGCGGCCCCCAAGGCAACGGCCTCATCGGGATTGATTTGAGTGAATGGCAGCCGGCCGAACATTTTGCCGACCACCGATTTGATGACCGGCATTCGGGTTGCCCCTCCGATCAGAATGACGGCATCCAGATCGTCCGGTGACAAGGAAGCGTCCCGCAGCGCGCGCTCGATCGGATGACGCAGACGCAAAATAAGCTGTCCGGCAATCTTCTCAAAATCGTTGCGGTCCAAACTCGTCTCGTACGTACGATTCTCCAGGGTAAAACTCATTTTCCCTTCGCTCTCCGTACCTAAGAGCCTTTTGCATATTTCAGCCTGCTTGAACAGAGCGGAACGGGCTTTAAAATCCAGCTCTTGAAAATCGATTCCATGGGTTTCGATAAAGTAAGAAACGAGCAGCTGGGTAAAATCCTCGCCTCCCAAGTAATTGTCGCCCGCGATCGACTGCACTTCCATCACGCCCTCGAAAAACTCCAGGATGGAGACGTCGAATGTGCCGCCGCCCAAGTCGAAGACGAGAAACTTGGTATTGTCCTGCTGCTGATGAAGACCGTAGGAGATCGCCGCGGCCGTCGGCTCGCTGATCAGCCGCTCCACCTTTAAACCGGCGAATTCAGCCGCACGCTTCGTCGCTTTGCGCTGGGTATCGTTGAAATAAGCCGGAACGCTGATCACAGCCTCCGTCACGGGATGTCCGAAGAAAGCCTCCGCATCCGCCTTAAGCGATTTAATGACGAAGGAAGACAGCTCTTCCGGAGTAAAAGTATATTGACCCAAACGATACGTCTTCTCCGTCCCCATATAGCGCTTGAAGGTAGCCGCCGTAAGATCCGGATGGGTAATTAATCGCTCTTTGGCAATTTGACCGACCAGAATCTCGCCGTTTTCGTCCACACTTACGATCGAAGGGGTCAAACGCTCCCCGAGCACATTCGGAATAATGGCAGGACCGTCTTCCGTCCAATAAGCAACCAGACTGTTCGTCGTCCCCAAATCAATGCCAATCATCGTCATTCCGGTTACCTCTCTTCCCTGTGTTAATGGCATAGAAAAAAACGCCTTTCTTTTCCATACCATTAGTTTATCGGTCGCTCATTTTCTTTTTTTAAATCGATAACGGAAATTTTCAAATAAAGCTGCTGCCCATTGAATCGGCGGCCGCTTCTTTGCGTGCAAAGAAACGGCCGCCGTTTGAAGTGGCTAGCTGTGATGATGCTCCGCCGTATCGGCGTGCCCCTGTCCGGCCCCCCGCTCGTCCAAATACGTGACGGAAAGCTCGGCGTAAAGCACGCCCTTCTGTACTTGAATCTTGTGCTGCAGCTCCCGAAGCTTGGCGAGCAAGCCGCGAACGACAATGATTTCAAGACATTGATCGTGATTCAGATGGACATGCATCGTCGAAATAATGTCATGATGGTAATGATGCTGCAGCTCGATAAGCTGCAAAGGAAGATCGGCCGCATGGTGATCATACACCATGACGATCGTCCCCGCTACAAGTTGATCGGCCTTCAAGCCGCCCGGCTCCAGCAGCACTTTACGTACCAGATCCCGGATCGCTTCCGATCGGTTCGTGTAGCCCCGCTCCGCGATATATTGATCGAACTGCTTGATCAGCTCCTCCGGCATGGACACGCCAAACCGGGTCAATACGTCTTTCTCCAACGATCGTTCACCTCAATCCGCACACTCTCCCGATTATTGTAGCACACCCGCCGCTCAAACTGAATTCGCATGCAAACGAAATAAAGCCCCTCCGCCGGCATTCGGCGAAAGAGGCTTCTCGGCAATAATCGTTTGCAGTTTCGTTTGCATTGGAGCATCAAACGCCTTAGGGCGCAGCATCGAACTGCAGCTCTTTCAGCTCCTTCGTCAGCTGTTCCTTTTCCGCTCCCGACAATGCGCCGTGTTCGCGAACCTCCTTCAACAGCGCTTCACGCTCTTCCTCACTGTGCGGATCAACCGTAAATTTAACGATATCCAAACTTTGCTCCTCCTTTTCACCAGCGTCAGCGGCATCCCGAAGTTTCTCCGGCACCGGTCGAAGTCTATCCCGCCTACAGCATGCTGATTTATCTTCTTGCCGTAACGGCCATCTGCAAGCCGCCCTTTGGCCGCAGCGTAACGAGCGGCTCCGGCTCCACCGGAGGATGGCCGGGTGCCAGCTTAAGCGTGTAACGGCTGCCGATTGTCGCAAGCAGCAGTGTCGCCTCCATGAGCGCAAAATTGTTGCCGATGCAGACGCGCGGACCGCCGCCGAACGGAAAATAGGCAAACGCCGGAATTTTTTTGAGCAGATCTCCCGCAAAACGTTCGGGCTTGAACCGCTCGGGCTCCTCGAAAAAGTCCGGCCTGCGGTGCATGACATATTGGCTCATCATGAGCGTATCCCCCGGCTTGTACGTATTGCCGCCGATTTCCACCTCCTGCTGCATCTCCCGGTTGATCGCCCAAGCCGCCGGATATAGCCGCATCGACTCCGAGACGACATGGTGCGTGAAGGGAAGCTTCTCCAAGTCGTCGTAGGTCGGTTTGCGTCCGTCCAAAACCCGATCCAACTCCTCGTGAAACGCTTTCTCCGCCTCCGGGTTCTGGGACAGCAAATACCACGTCCAAGAGAGCGTATTGGCCGTCGTTTCATGTCCTGCAATGAAAATCGTCATCACTTCATCCCGCACTTGCCGGTCGCTCATCCCTGTACCGTCTTCCTCATCCCGTGCTGCAAGCAGCATGGAAAGAAGATCGCCACGGCTCGGATCGGGATGCTTCCGGCGTTCTTCAATAATGCCGAAGATCACCTTGTCCAGTGTCGCGGCGGCTTGCTTGAATTCGAGATTGCTCTTCGTCGGCAGGCTTTCCGGAATGTCGATTACGGAAGTCGCTTTATGCGTGACGTATTTCATCCCTACATCAATCGCATGGCTAATATCGTCCACGCCATCCGCAATGCTTGTCCCAAACATCGTATGCGTAATAATATCCAGCGTCAGCTGCATCATATCGTCCGTAATGACCCGGGTTTCTCCGGATTTCCAAGACGCCAGCATCTTTTCGCCATATTCGATCATGGCCTCGGCATATTTGCCGATCCGATCCTTGCGGAACGACGGCTGCAGCAGCCGGCGCTGCCGCATATGCTTCTCGCCCTCGCTCGTCAGAATGCCTTCGCCTACGACCGCTTTCGCCGTCTGCAGCCCTTTCGCCTTGCGAAAAGCGCTTTGCTTCGTCAGCAGCACCTCTTTAATTTGCTCCGGATCGCTAATTAAATAGACATGCCGCGGTCCGAAGCGAATATGCGCCACGTCGCCGTACTGCTGTCGCGCCTTTATGAGAAACCCTAGCGGATCTTTTCGAAATGCAAGCAGATTGCCGGAAAGGGGCAGGCCTTTGGGGCCGGGAATGTTAACTGTCGATGACATCAAGCTGTGCCTCCTTCAAAAGTTTCGTCTTATTATCCGGCTATGACCCCCACATTATACCAGCCGAAACCGACAAAAAAACCGACCTGCCTCCCCATCCGGGGCTGCACGCCGGTTCTCAAGCTGACTGCGTATTCGTATAATCCTGCTTACTCGCTGCATCCCGAACGGGCTACGGTTCCTTGTTCCACCGTAATCGTATCGGAGATGGTGTCGCGAATGACGCCCATGACGAGCTGCAGCAAGTAGTTGATATCTTCCTGCGACTGTTTGAATTGGCTGACGATCGGGATCGCATCAAGCTGATCCTGCAGCTCGTCGATTTCTTTCTCGATTTTTTCGACCATCTTCTTATTCTCGAACGACTCGAAAGCGACGATTTCCTTCTGCTTCTTTTTGATCGCGCTAATCAATGTCTGGATATGATCGTTTCCGGCAATTTGCTTCTCCGCCTGCTGGAAAAACTGCACCTCATTCGAGGTAGCGAGCAGCCCCGCCAGCTCCCTGGCTTTATCCAAAATATCTTCGCGCACGATCATTTCCGTATTCGTATACAGCTCCATGCCGCAATTCGTAAACTTTTGCTCTGCCATAATGATTCGTCACGCCCCTGCATTCGATTTATTGAGCTACGGCTTCTCCGACCAATTCGCCTTTAATGTAGAACGTCGGGGTCTCCGTTATTTTCACTTGGACAAACCGGCCCACCAATTCCTTCGGCCCTTCGAAATGGACGAGCTTGTTCGTGCGGGTCCGGCCGGCCAATACGGCGGCGTTGTTCTTGCTTTCGCCTTCCACCAGCACTTCCACTGTTTGTCCTTTTAAACGCTCGTTGCTCCGTTTGGCGTAAACGTTCAGCACGTCATTCAGACGAATCAGACGGTCCCGCTTCACCTCGTAAGGCACGTTATCCTCCATACCCGCTGCAGGCGTGCCTTCCCGCGGAGAATAAATGAACGTAAAGGCGCTGTCGTAGCCGACCTCCTGCACGAGCGAGACCGTTTCCTCGAACTGCTCGTCGGTTTCGCCCGGAAACCCTACGATGATATCCGTCGTCAGCACGACATCCGGAATCGCCTTTTTGATTTTAGCGACCAGCTCCAAGTAATGCTCACGCGTATATTTGCGGCTCATCCGCTTCAAAATCTCGTTGCTGCCCGATTGAACCGGCAGGTGGATATGCTCCATCAGGTTGCCCTTCTTCGCCAGCACCTCGATCAAACGGTCGTCAAAATCGCGCGGATGCGACGTTGTGAAGCGAACGCGCGGAATATCGATTTTGCGCACTTCGTCCATCAAATCGCCGAGCCCGTATTTCATATCGTCGAAATCTTTGCCGTAGGCGTTTACGTTCTGGCCGAGCAGCATGATTTCCTTGAAGCCCTGACGCGCCAAGTCGCGCACTTCGGCAATAACGTCCTGCGGACGGCGGCTGCGTTCCTTCCCTCGCGTATACGGCACAATACAGTACGTACAGAACTTATCGCAGCCGTACATGATGTTGACCCACGCTTTGATGCCTTCGCGCTTCTTCGGCAGATTTTCGATGATGTCGCCTTCCTTGGACCACACCTCGATCACCATTTCCTTGCTGAACATCGCTTCCTTCAACAGGAACGGGAGGCGGTGGATGTTATGCGTGCCGAAGATCAGATCGACGAACGGATGCTTCTTCAAAATCCGGTTCACAACCGATTCTTCCTGCGACATACAGCCGCACACGCCCAGAATGAGCGACGGCTTCTCGATCTTCAGATGCTTGAGATGCCCAAGCTCGCCGAACACTTTATCTTCCGCATTTTCCCGTACGGCACAGGTGTTAAGCAGAATGACGTCCGCCTGCTTGCGGTCGTCGGTCGAGCGGTAGCCCATCTGCTCAAGCAGCCCTTTGATCGTCTCGGTATCGTGCTCGTTCATTTGACAGCCGTACGTTTGAATGAGGTAATACTTGTCCTTGCCGATCTCGCGCATCTCTTCCGGGATGTCGAAGTCGTAATGCACTTCAATGTCTTCTTTCCCCCGCTTCTTCGCATCGCTCAGAGACGGCGGCTGGAAATATATCGAGTAATCTTTCTCGGATTTATTTTTTGTCGTCATGAAATGAATTCCTCCTGAAGCTTGCAGTATGCTGCAAAGATCATACCTTTCATTATATCATGCTTGCAGCCTGCATTTCAAAGAAATTCATGGCGGATATAGGAGTCTCTTCGATGAAAGGAAAATCTTAATTAACACGTTGTACCCGTCAGGAAGGGATTGGGCGGTTACAACTTCATTTCAAAGGCGGACGTAAACTTTCCGCAGCAATCCCTTCCTTGGGTTATTCCTTAACAATTTATGAAAAATCCGTCGAACAGACTCCTAAATTAGTATAACGCCGATATCGCCGGTTTTAATTCCGGCCGCATTCGCTTCGTCCGTATCGATATGCATGTCCAACGCGAATTGATCGGACACCCGGGCAATCACGTGCTCAAAAGTTACTCCGCGCTCTCCTTCGACGCGTACGGTGAGCTCTTGTTTATCCGCAATGCCCCACTTGGCGGCATCGTCGGTATGAAAATGAATATGGCGCGCCGCAACGATGACGCCTTCCTCCAGCTCCACTTCGCCGGCCGGTCCGATCACCTTAATGCCGGGAGTTCCGTCAATATGTCCCGATTCTCGTACGGGCGGATTCACCCCGAGAGCGAACGCATCGGTCCGGGAAATCTCAAGCTGCGACTTGCTGCGGGCCGGTCCCAGAATGCGAACTTTGTCGATGCGGCCTTTCGGGCCGACGACCGCGACCGTTTCCTCGGCGGCATACTGACCCGGCTGGGACAATGCCTTCATCTCTTTTAATTCATACCCTGCGCCAAAAAGCAGCGCAATATGTTCTTTCGACAAATGAATATGTCTGGCGGAAACGCCGATCGGTACTTGTTTCATGTCCATGTGCCCCTCTCTTATGCAAAAGATTCCATGAAGCTCAAGTCTATTATACCCGCCCGGCATAAAAAAAGCATACGGCCCAAGGCCGTATGCTTAAGAAATTTCGGAAAATTATTTGAATTCTGCCACCAATTTTTCAAACTCTTGCTCGGTAATTTTGATATTTTGCTTCGCGAGAGCTTCCGGCTTGAAGCCTGCAACCATATCCTCGTAGCTTTTTCTGGTTTTATCTTGATAGATAAGTCCCGTCACGAGGCTGTTGGTTTCCATGATTTTGGTCATGGCTGCCACACGGTTGGAAGAATCATAGTCCGGCGTTTCTTCCAAATCGACGATATGCTCTTTAAACCATTCGTACGTATTCACTTTGTTGAACGTGACGCACGGGCTGAATACGTTGATGAAGGAGAAGCCTTCATGCTTCATACCTTCTTCAATCAAGTTCGTCAGCTGCTTCAGGTTGCTGGAGAACGATTGAGCAACGAACGTAGCTCCGGCAGCCAGCGCTACTTCAAGCGGCGACAGCGCGGACTCGATGGAGCCAGACGGCGTCGATTTCGTCTTGAAGCCCTCGGCGCTGCGGGGCGACGTTTGGCCTTTGGTCAAGCCGTAAATTTGGTTGTCCATAACGATATAGGTGATGTTGATGTTTCGGCGGATCGCATGAACCGTATGACCCATCCCGATCGCGAAGCCGTCGCCGTCACCGCCTGCAGCGATGACCGTCAGTTCGCGGTTAGCCATTTTGAGACCTTGCGCGATTGGCAACGAACGTCCGTGAACACCGTGGAATCCGTAAGCGTTGATGTAACCGGAAATCCGGCCGGAGCAGCCGATCCCCGAGACAACCGCAAGCTGTTCCGGTTCCAGACCGACATTGGCAGCCGCTCTTTGGATAGCCGCTTGCACGGAGAAGTCGCCGCAACCTGGGCACCAGTTCGGTTTGATATTGTTACGGAAATCTTTTAACGTTGCCATACAAGGTTCAACTCCTGACAGTATTTAGTGATTTCGGCAGGCAAGAACGGATTACCGTCATATTTCAACATGCTCTTAATTTTATCGGCATAGCCAACGTTCAGCTTAATCAAGGAAGCGAGCTGAGCGGTAGCATTATTTTCAACAACAACGACCGTTTTCGCTTTTTCCAGATACGGCTTGATCTCTTCCACTGGGAACGGGTGCAGCAAACGAACAGTGATGTGGTTCGTTTTCATGCCTTTATCGGCCAGACGGCGTCTTGCTTCGTCAATCGTGCCGCCAGTGGAGCCCATACCGATGATGAGCAGGTCCGGCTCTTCATGAGGAGCGTCGACCAGAATCGGATTCGTTACTTTCAATTGCTTCATTTTGCCCAAACGTTTGTCCATCATTTTCTTACGGTTAACCGGGCTTTCCGACGGACGTCCGTCTTCGGCGTGCTCAACCCCGGTTACATGGTGGATGCCGTATTTTTGACCCGGCAGCGAACGCTTCGAAATACCGTTCTCCGTGAATTCATAGCGTTTGAACATTTGGTTCTCGCCCAGAGCAGGCAGTTCGCCGGTTTGCAGCTCGCCGCGCTTGATCTGGATTTTATTGTAATCGAGCAATTCGCTTGTTTGTTTACCCAGGGAAAGCTGCAGGTCTGTCAGCAAAATAACCGGAACCTGATACTCTTCCGCCAGGTTGAACGCTTCGATCGTGTCGTAGAAGCACTCTTCGATGGTGGAAGGCGACAGAACGATTTTCGGAATTTCGCCGTGCGTCCCGTGAATCATGGCAAGCACGTCGGATTGCTCCTGCTTCGTCGGAAGTCCCGTACTTGGACCGCCGCGCTGCGTATCGACGATAACGACAGGCGTTTCCGTCATACCGGCCAAGCCGATCGCTTCCATCATCAAGGAAAGACCGGGACCTGCGGAAGCCGTCAGGGCGCGAACGCCGCCGTAGTTGGCCCCAATGGCCATCGTACATGCCGCGATTTCGTCTTCGGTTTGGATAACCGTTCCGCCGAATTTCGGCAGCGTCTTGATCAAGTATTCCATAATTTCGGAAGCCGGCGTGATCGGGTAGGCAGGCATGAAGCGGCAGCCTGCAGCTACTGCGCCAAGACCGATAGCATCGTTACCGATCATGAACAGCTTTTGCTTGCCGTCGGCAGGCTCCAGCTGGAATTCCGGCAGCGGACCGCCAGTCAATTCGAGAACGAACTCGGCGGCTTTGCGAACCGCTTCCACGTTTTTCTCCACCACGGCAGCGCCTTTGCGGCCGAACTCTTCTTCTACTGCTTTATTAAACACTTCAAGCGGCAAACCAAGCAAAGCCCAAGATGCGCCGGAAGCAGCCATATTCTTAAACAAGGAAGTGCCAAGCTCTTCCGCAATCGCCGTAATCGGCACCGGGAACAGTCTTGCTTTAACGCCTTCCGGAATGACCGGATTAACCTTTGCGTCGGCGATGATTACGCCGTTCTCGCGCAGCTCGTGCGCATTCACATCAATTGTTTCTTGGTCAAAGGCCACGAGAATGTCCAAATCGTCGGAAATGGAGCGAATCGGCTTCGTACTGATTCTGATCTTATTGTTTGTGTGGCCGCCTTTGATCCGCGAGGAAAAATGGCGGTACCCGTACAAGTAGTACCCCAGTCTGGTCAATGCCGTGGAAAAGATTTTGTCGGTACTTTCCACGCCTTCCCCCTGTTGTCCTCCGACCTTCCAAGATAATTGGCTAATCAACGTTGTCCACTCCTTTTAATTTCGCTGACATGCAGCTAAACCATGAACTGTAAAGATTTCATATTCATATAAAAAAAATCTTTCAGTTGTCTCATCAAATTCTATGACTAATACACGTAAAAAGCAAGGGTTTTCGACAAAATGCATAGATAGCTTTTTTAGATCAAATCCATATCGATTAGAGAATAGTTTAGTTGTCTTATATCTACAAATCAGATGTTAATTTTTAATGAACAGGCAAATGACGATGTAAGAACGTAAACCAGTTGCGGTACATGAACCCTCTCACCAGTTCCTCCGGAAACCGTCTAAGCAAAGCTTCCGTCAGGAGCGGGATCTTTCCCGCATGCTCCAGTCCGGGGATCCATTGATCGATGCCGTCAAAATCGGATCCGAGCACAAGCTGGCCACTGCCCCCCAGCGAGCAAATATGCTCGACATGCTTTAGGACACCATCCATGGAGGCTAGCCCGCCTTGCTGCACGAACCAGGGAACGAACGTTACGCCGATGCGTCCGTCCCGCCGGATCAATTCCCGGATTTGCCCGTCGTTCAGATTTCTCGGATGCCCGCACACGGCTCTGGCATTGGAATGCGTCGCTACGAAAGGCTTGGCCGAGGCCCCCGCTAAATCCCAGAACGCCGCCTCGGACAAATGGGACGCATCCAATAGCATACCCAAATCGTTGCAGTCTTTAATAAACGTTTTGCCACGCCGCGTAAACCCGCCCTGTCTTGGCTCAAGCACCCCATCCGCCGCCCAATTGGCGTAGTTCCAAGTCGTTCCGATCATTCGGACCCCCAGATGGTATAACGTCCGAAGATACAAGGGGTTCCCCTGCAGCGCATCCGCACCTTCGAGCGTGAGCATCGCTCCGGTCTGATTGCCCGTCAGAGCCGCTTCCAAATCGGCGCGTTTTTTTACCTGCCTCATGCGCGGGTCCCGCATCACTTTCTGATAAAAAATATTTATATATTCCAAGTAATGGTCAAATTGCGGCTGAGTTATACGTTCAGGCAAATAAATCGCAAAAAATTGCAGCTTTACGCCCCCTTGCACCATTTTTGCATAAGATACGTCCAATGCGTTCACATGAGGATCGAAAAAATCAATGGCCGGGTTCTCGTACATTTTAAGCAAAACATCACAGTGCCCGTCGATCACCTTCATCGGCTATCCCCTCCTTGGAAGCAAGCTTGACTCTTAGCCAAAATAAAAAAAACCAAAAAAAACCTGTCTACAGAAGTAAACAGGTGCTTTGGTCGTTCGGCTATAAGCTGCAAAGCCATTATCTCGGTTCTACAATCAGCTTAATGGCTGTCCGGTCTTCCCCGTCGATGACAATATCCGTAAATGCTGGTATGCAGATCAAATCAACCCCGCTGGGAGCCACAAATCCTCGCGCGATGGCCACGGCTTTAATCGCTTGGTTGAGAGCTCCTGCCCCGATGGCCTGGAGCTCAGCAGCCCCGCGTTCACGCAATACTCCAGCCAACGCGCCTGCGACGGAATTTGGGTTGGATTTTGCTGACACTTTTAATACTTCCATGAAAAGTACCTCCTCGGGAATGATGATTGCTTCCAGTACTAATCATATTCTAGGAATTTGCGGTTAATTCCTTCTGCCCGAAGATGGTATTTTCGAAAATATTTGAATTGCGCGTCAATTCAATCGAACAAAATCGCCTCTTCGTCCAAGCGAATCAATTGAATCTTTTTTCCGAGCCCTGTTGCCGGATCCAGCTCGATGCTGACGGCATGAAAATGCCACTTGCCTTCGTCCACGACAAAGCGGACAGGGAGCTGGGTTTTAAACTTTTGCAGCACGGCGTTCCGCTCCATCCCGAGAATGCCGTCCCGTGGGCCGACCATGCCTACATCCGTCACATAGGCCGTGCCTTGAGGCAGCACCCGTTCGTCGTTCGTCTGCACATGCGTATGCGTCCCGACGACGGCGGATACTTTACCGTCCAAATGCCAGCCCATCGCCAGCTTCTCGGATGTGGCCTCGGCATGAAAATCCAGGAACACGTACTTCGTCCTTTTTTTGGCCTGCTCTACCAGCTCGTTCGCTTTCTCGAACGGACAGTCAAGCGGAGGCAAAAAGGTTCGTCCCTGCAAATTGATGAGAGCCAGCTCGATGTCCTTTACTTTGATAAACGTCATCCCTTTTCCGGGAGTTCCCTTTGGGAAATTGGCCGGCCGGACCATCCGGTCTTCCTTGTCGATGAAATCGAAAATTTCTTTCTGGTCCCACGTATGGTTGCCCATCGTGATCCCATGCACGCCAAGCTCGAAGAAGTCTTTGGCGATAGCGGCCGTGATGCCCCGCCCTGCCGCCGCGTTCTCTCCGTTCACGATGATCCAGTGCGGGTTATATTTATTTTTGAGGGTCGGTAAGCACGTTTTCAACGCCTTTCGGCCGACCGAACCGACAATATCTCCAATGAACAGTATTTTCATCGGACTCTCCCCCTACTCGCTTTAATTTACTGCAACTTTCCGTTGAATTAGAGAGGGAAGTGGCAACATCGCCACTTCCCTCTGTAGTGTATGCAATTATTTGGCGTATTCTACAGCGCGCGTTTCCCGAATGACCGTGACCTTGATGTGGCCCGGATAATCGAGCTCGCTTTCGATTTTCTTCGTAATGTCTCTTGCCAGTCGGAATGCCTCAGTATCGTCCACCTTCTCAGGTTGAACCATTACGCGGACTTCGCGTCCGGCTTGGATCGCATACGACTTCTCGACGCCTTCGAACGATTCGGAGATCTCTTCGAGCTTCTCGAGCCTTTTGATGTACGTTTCGAGCGTTTCCCGGCGCGCGCCCGGTCTTGCAGCAGAGAGCGCATCAGCCGCGCCGACCAGCATAGCGATGACCGAGGTGGCTTCACAGTCGCCGTGATGCGAAGCGATACTGTTTATGACCACCGGATGCTCCTTGTACTTCTTGGCGATCTCAACGCCGATCTCGACGTGAGAGCCCTCCACTTCGTGATCCAATGCTTTCCCGATGTCATGAAGGAGACCGGCACGCTTCGCCAATGTCACGTCTTCTCCGAGTTCTCCTGCCATCAGTCCGGCAAGGTAAGCCACTTCCATGGAATGCTTTAGCACGTTTTGACCGTAGCTTGTACGGAATTTGAGTCGGCCCAAAATTTTGATCAGATCAGGATGAAGGCCGTGTACACCCGTCTCGAACGTCGCTTGCTCTCCGTATTCGCGGATCCGCTCGTCGACTTCCTTGCGGGACTTCTCGACCATCTCTTCAATGCGGGCCGGATGGATTCGTCCGTCCGCTACAAGCTTCTCAAGCGAAGTTCGGGCGATTTCCCGACGAATCGGGTCGAATCCGGACAAAATGACGGCTTCCGGCGTGTCGTCGATGATCAAATCGATGCCGGTGAGCGTCTCCAGCGCCCGGATGTTGCGGCCTTCGCGGCCGATAATCCGGCCCTTCATCTCTTCGTTCGGAAGCGCTACGACCGATACGGTCGTTTCGGCCACATGGTCGGCCGCGCAGCGTTGAATAGCGAGAGTAATGATTTCTCTGGCCTTTTTGTCGCCTTCTTCTTTGGCTTGCTGTTCGATTTCCTTGATCAATTGAGCGGTTTCATGGCGAACTTCCTGCTCTACGTTGGTCAAAATAATTTGTTTGGCTTCGTCCATCGTCAACGCAGAAATTCGCTCCAGCTCGGCAACTTGATCTCTATAAATCTGATCAATTTGCGTTTGGGTTTCTTCGATTCGTTTCTCCTTGTTGGCGACCTGCTCCTCTTTTTTCTCAAGAGATTCTAATTTTTTATCCAGCGATTCCTCTTTTTGCAACAATCGTCTCTCTTGTCGTTGAGTTTCATTTCGACGGTCACGAATGTCTTTTTCAGCTTCGGTTCTGAGCTTGTGAATCTCGTCTTTCGCCTCCAGAACCGCTTCTTTCTTCAGTGCTTCTGCCTCTTTACGGGCATTTTCCTTGATCTGCTCGGCAGCATGTTCAGCACTGGAAATCTTCGCCTCTGCAAGGGACTTGCGGATAAAATAACCGATCCCGAAGCATAGAGCACCAACAACGAGAACGACTATGATCCAGATGACTGTCGTAGGCATCCAGTTCACCTCCTCGTTGTTTCTCCAAGGGGTAAGCTTGGGATAATCAGGTTGTTTAATCCATTCTACAAGCGCTAGTAAAAAGTAAAAATTGGCGATTTTACTTTGTTCGAATCCTCCTCAGGCTGTTCAGGAAGATTCTGTGTATCGCATTTACATGATTATTTTATCTTTTGACAAAGAAGCTTGTCAAGGTGTTCGGTCCGAATGAGACGATATTCCGTCCTTCGCATGATCACGTTTTCCATATTTGCTAGAATTGCTCTTCCTCGGGGAGCATCTCTTCGTCCCAGTCCCCTTCCGGTCCTTTTCGAGGCAGACGCGCGAGCACTTTGCTAACGACCGTTCCCGGATAGCCCCGGCGCTGCAGGAAGCCGGCAATTTTACGCCTGGCCTTCAACGGATCCTTCGCCAACTCGGAATGGTATCGTTTCGAGGCAAGGCTATACGCCATCTCAAATTCCGTTTCTTCGTCCACCTGCTCCATCGCCGCTTGAATATGATCTTTGCGGATTCCTTTTTGCTGCAGCTCCTGCTTGATCCAATGCCGCCCTTTTTTTTGCGATTCGAGGCGCTGCTTGGCGAGCTGCTCGGCAAATTGCTCGTCGTTCAAGTAGCCTTCCTTCGCCAGACGCTCGACCGTCGCTGCCGTGATTTCCGGGGTATACCCTTTTTGCTTTAGCCTGGCCTTCATTTCGTGTTCGGACCGGAGCCGGCTGGAGAGCAGACGGATCGCATCCAAATAAGCTTTATGCGCTTCGTCCTCGGCCAAAATCTGCTCAAGCTGCGCCGCTTCGACAGCTTCGCCTTTAAGCAGCCTGTGCTTGATCATCAAGTCCTCATGGACCGAAAATGCAAAGGACTCGTCGATATAAATGTTATAACGGTGCGGCCCCCTGCGCTGCCGTTCCACCTTCGTAATCAGCCCCGATTGAAGCTGCGGCCTATCCTGCTCGGTCATGAATCCAAGTACCTCCCTTGAAAATGGCAAAGGCACCTTTAATCTGGATTAAAGGTGCCGGAACGTTATTCTTGCTCTTCAAACAGCGCCAATTCTTCCTCTTCGGACTCGTCGTCCGTATTCGGTCCGACCACCGGAATCAGATTGCTGTTCTCACGAATTTTCTTCTCGATGGCGTCGGCGATATGCGGGTTTTCCTTCAAGAACTGTTTCGCATTTTCACGTCCTTGGCCGAGGCGGTCGTTATTGTAAGAATACCATGCGCCGCTCTTTTGGATGACATCCATCTCGGTGGCGATATCGACGATACTGCCTTCCTTGGAAATGCCTTCGCCGTACATAATATCGATATCCGCTTGCTTGAACGGAGGCGCTACTTTGTTTTTGACGACTTTGATCCGGGTCCGGTTACCCACCATATCGTTGCCTTGCTTGATCGTCTCTACGCGGCGTACGTCAAGCCGGATGGACGAATAAAACTTGAGCGCGCGGCCCCCTGGAGTCGTCTCCGGGTTGCCGAACATTACGCCGACCTTCTCGCGCAATTGGTTGATAAAGATAGCGATCGTCTTAGACTTGTTGATCGCCCCGGACAGCTTCCGCAGCGCCTGCGACATAAGGCGGGCCTGCAAGCCGACGTGAGAGTCCCCCATCTCGCCTTCGATTTCGGCCTTCGGTACGAGAGCCGCAACCGAGTCGATGACGATGATGTCAACCGCGCCGCTGCGCACCAGCGCTTCCGCAATTTCCAGCGCTTGCTCGCCCGTATCGGGCTGGGAAAGCAGCAGCTCGTCGATGTTGATGCCGAGCTTGCTTGCATACGACGGGTCCAGCGCGTGCTCCGCATCAATGAACGCCGCGGTGCCGCCGACTCTCTGAACTTCGGCGATGGCATGAAGCGCTACCGTCGTTTTACCGGACGATTCCGGCCCGTATACCTCTATAATTCTACCTCGCGGAAATCCGCCGATGCCCAGGGCGATATCCAAGGCCAGCGATCCGCTCGGGATCGTCTCTACCTGCATATGGGTTGATTCGCCCAATTTCATGATCGAACCTTTCCCGAATTGCTTTTCAATTTGACGAAGGGCATTTTCCAAGGCTGCGCGCCGATCTGACAAAAGAATCACGTCCTTTTTTATTTATCTGCTGATACCATATTACCGTGTTTTGAATCGGCTGACAAGCATTTTTCCGAACATACATTCGCTTGCTTGGCAAAAGAAAAACCGTAACACATTTGGTTCAAAATGTTACGGTTCTTCCGCTAAAATCTATTATACTTTATTTTGGCTTTTCTGGCAACTATGATTTTATCGTTTTCCACAAGTGATAGAGCGCGCTTTTGGCTGCCCGCAGCTTGATCGTTTCGCGGTTGCCGGACAGCTGGAGCTTGATGGCAAAGGCTTGTCCGTTCCGGTGCGCGAGACCTGCGTAAACCAAGCCGACCGGCTTGCCTTCCGTCTCGTCCGGCCCTGCGACGCCGGTAATCGATACGGCAACGTCCGCATCCAGCAGACGAAGCGTATTGCGGGCCAGCTCCGCCGCGGTCTCCTCGCTGACGGCGCCGGGCGCGCCCGGCCCTTCCAGCAGATCCATCGGAACACCGAGCAGCTTATGCTTTAACGCCACGGAGTAGCAAATGACGCCCCCCAAAAACGATTGCGAGCTCCCCGGAACGGCTGTCAGCAAATCGCTGAGCAGGCCTCCCGTGCAGCTCTCGGCGACGGCAAGCTTTTGCCCGCTCTCCGCAAGCATTCGCAGCACCTGCTGCTCCAGCGTAATGTCTTCTGCCGCGTAAATGTGCTCGTTCAGCCGGCCCCGGATTTCCGCTTCCAGCGGACGGAGTCTGGCCATCGCCTCGTCGGCCGAGGAAGCGCGCGTTGTGAGCCGGATAGCCACCTCCCCCTCCTTGGCATAAGGAGCAATGGTCGGGTCCGTCTGCGCCTCGATTAAATCGATCAAGGCATGCTCGAGCGCCGACTCTCCGATCCCCGCGAATTTCAGCATGATCGAGTAAAGCGGCTGCACATGGTCCATCTTGGATTCAATCCAAGGCTTGGCATACCGGTCGAACATCGGCTTCATCTCTTTGGGCGGGCCGGGAAGCAAAATGTAATGCGTACCCTCATGCGTCACCGCTACGCCTACCGCAAGCCCCGTATCGTTGGGCAGCGGGTCGCTTTGCTCCAGCATCAGCGCCTGCCGCGCATTGCTTTCCACCATCGGGATGCCCCGCCGCTGGAACATTTCGGTCATTTTATTCATCGAAGGCTCATGAATGACAAGCTTTTGCCCGAGCACTTCACCCAGCACGTCCTTCGTCAAATCGTCCTGCGTCGGTCCGAGTCCGCCCGTGCAAATAATGAGATCCGCACGGCCTTTGGCGATATGCAGCGACTCTTTGATCCGCGAGACGTTGTCGCCGACGACCGTCTGGAAATAAACGCCTACGCCGATATCCGCAAGGCCTTTGGCCAAGTACTGCGCATTCGTATTTACGATTTGTCCCATCAGCAGCTCGGTGCCGACGGCTATGATCTCAGCTCTCACGGTACGCCTCCAAACAGCACAAAAACAATAGGCTGTCCCTACTGTTTTTGATCGCTAAAGTTAATGACATGCTTGTTCTTGATAAAATAATCGAAGCCCGAATAAATCGTGATGATAGCGGCAATCCAACTGGCTACGATGTCGAAGCGGAAGTTGATGAACGCAAATGGAAAATTGTTGATAAGCAGTGCGATAATGGCTGTAATCTGCGCCGCCGTCTTCCATTTCCCCCATTTGCTGGCCGCGATGACGGACCCTTCGAGCAAAGCGATTTGCCGCAAGCCGGTGACGGCGAACTCGCGGCTGATGATCACGATGACGATCCAAGCGTCAACCTTGTTCATTTCAACGAGCGAGATCAATACGGCAGACACCAAAAGCTTGTCGGCCAGCGGATCCAGAAGCTTGCCCAAATTGGTGACAAGCTTCCGTTTTCTGGCGATATATCCGTCCAAACTGTCGGTGCTGGCGGCTACGATAAAGATCAGCGCCGCGATAATCTGGTTGTACGTAATGCTGAACTGCTCGATGCGAATGTGCGGAAACTTAACGTTGACGAGCAGAAATAACATGATGATCGGAACCAGAAATATTCTCGCCAGAGTGATCCGGTTGGCCAGATTCATGCCACGACCTCCCCGGACAAGTCGAACTCGAATGAGTGGGTAATGCGAACCTTGGCAATTTCGCCGATTTTGAGCTGCCCGCCGCCGACAAATACCTCCCCGTCGATCTCGGGAGCATCGTACTGCGACCGGCCCACGTAGACGTCGTTGCGACCGTCGTATTTTTCGATCAAAACGTCAATCACTTGACCGATGCGCTCGCCGTTGCGCTCGTTTGCAATCTCGCGCTGCAGCTCCATGAGCACGTTCGAGCGGTATTCTTTAACTTCGTCCGGCACTTGGTCCGGCAGACGGGAAGCAGGCGTATCTTCCTCCTTGGAATAAGTGAAGACGCCTAAACGGTCGAATTTCACTTCGCGGATAAACGATTTCAGATTCTCGAAATCTTCTTCCGTTTCCCCTGGGAAACCGACAATAATCGACGTACGAAGCGATACGCCCGGAATCCGTTCGCGGATTTTGCGGATCAGCTCCCGTGCGTCCCGCTGACGCCCCGGACGCCGCATCCGCTTCAAGATGCTGTCTTCGCTGTGCTGCAAGGGCATATCGATGTATTTGCACACTTTAGGGTTGTTGGCAATGACATCGATCAACTCGTCCGTAAAAAAGCCGGGATACGCGTAATGCAGCCGCACCCATTCGATGCCCGGCACGGCGCTTACCCGGTTCATCAGCTCCGGCAGCATGAACGTATCGTACAGATCCGTCCCGTAGTTGGTCGAATCCTGTGCGATCAGGCTGATCTCCCGGACGCCCTGCGATGCAAGCTGGGCCACCTCGTCCAAAATCGATTCGACGGAACGGCTGCGGAACTTGCCCCGCATGATCGGAATGCTGCAGAACGTACAGGCGTTGTCGCAGCCCTCTGCAATTTTCACATAAGCCGTATAGCGCGGAGTCGCCATCCTTCTCGGCAGCTTCTGCTCGTAGTTGAACACCGGATTGCCGACCATCACAGGCTTGCGGCCGACCAGCGCCTGATCGATAATGTCGTTGATATTGTGGAAATCCCCGGTCCCGACGATTCCGTCGATCTCCGGCATCTCTTTCATCAATTCTTCCTTATACCGCTGGGTCAGGCAGCCTGATACGATCAGCGCCTTGAGATTGGCCGTCTCCTTCAGCTCCGCCAAATCCAGAATCGTGTTGACGGACTCCTCTTTGGCTGCATCGATAAATCCGCATGTATTTACAATAATGATGGTCGCTTCTTCTTTATCGTTAACCAGGGAATACCCGCGCTCATGCACGAGCCCGGACATGATCTCCGAATCGACCAGGTTTTTCTCACATCCTAAGGTAACCACTTTCACTTTCTCTGTCATGTCTGAAATCCTCCACCATGGTTAGTACCTTTTACTACTAAACGGTTTGGTTCAAGTATAATATACCGCGTGAAAAGGTGTCAAAAGCAGCAAAAATACCTTACGGACCCGTTTCCGTAAGGCAGCCGAACCGTTCTTGGCCTTACCTGAAATTGATAAACTGAAGTTCGAGCGGAAGATCCGCCTTCCGGAGCAGCGCTATAACTTGCTGCAAGTCGTCCTTGCTTTTTCCGGTTACCCGAATTTGATCCCCTTGAATCTGGCTTTTCACCTTCAGCTTGGAATCGCGGATCAGCACGTTGATTTTTTTGGCGTTGTCCTGATCGATCCCCTGCTTGACTTTAATGCGTTGACGCACCGTACTGCCTGCAGCAGGCTCGACTTTGCCATACTCCAAATTTTTAAGCGATATGCCGCGCTTCGCCATCTTGGACTGTAAAATGTCCAATACGTTCTGAAGCTTGAAATCGTCGTCGGAGACAACTACCAACTCTTCTTTTTCCAACGAAATACTGCTCTTGCTTCCTTTGAAATCGAAACGTGTCGCGATCTCCTTTTCCGCCTGATTAATGGCGTTGTTCAGCTCCTGAAGATCCAGCTTCGATACGATATCAAACGAGTTTTCACTGCTCACAAACTCCGCTCCCCTTTCTTTTCTAAATTCCACGCCCTCTATTGTAACAAAAAAGACACCCTCAGCACAAAGCTTTCGCGTGTCTTGAAGCCGTATTGTTCAAATGCGCTGGAAACTTAAGCGTTGTCGTTGTCGGCCTAACGGCGAAACATGTCAAGAACCCCCAGCAGAATGTGGGCCAACCCGAAACCGAATATTCCGCAGCTCCAAGCATCCGGTGTCAAATACCAGCCGAGCATGCGGACCGGCACGCAAGCCCGGCAACCATCCAACTGGCAGTCCGGTCGGCACATCCTTCAGGCAAATGAACCCATGTATACGATGTCCAGTATTTCCATTTTGCCGGAGGTTTATGCTACGGCTTTTGAATATCGACTTGAATTTTTTTCACGTTCGGCTGATCGCCTACGACAACCGGCGAGCCGTTAACGGTTAGTTCAACCGCATTGGCTTTTCCGAAAATCAAGAAAGCCGCATCGGTCAAATCCCACGTCTTCGTTTCCCCGTTTTTGAACGTCGTGGAATCGATCACCGTTTTATTCGGGCCAGGCGGCGAATCGACCTCGATCCAGCACGAATCCCCGGTCACTTTCATTTCGATTTTCAGCTTATCCGTACCGGCAACCGTATAATAATCGGTTCCCCGCTCGCTTTTGACCAGCTTAACCTCCGTTGTCGGAGGCGGTGTCGGGGGCGGCGTGGGCACCTGCACCGGCTTGTTATCCGCAAGCGCTCCGTTCGCGCCATTCGTTCCGTTCGCTCCGGTATTTCCGGGGTCGGGCGTCTGGGCAGCGGGCTCGACTTTATCGGTAATTTTCTTCGGCAGCTCCTTCGTCGCATCATTCGTATTCCCGGTATAGCTTTGACTCATGTAGTAATAAATGACCCCAAGGATAAGCACGACGAAGGAAATGACCATCACATTGGACGCCCACTTCCCGAGCCGTTCCGTATTGCGGGTGGTCCGCTTGGTGCGGATCGGTTCGATTTGCTCCGGCTCCGGTTGCGGGATGACATTCTGATACATGTTCAACACTTCGTTCGGGTCCAGCCCGACCGCTTCGGCATAGCTCTTTATAAAAGCCCGGACATAAAAGTTCC
The DNA here is from genome assembly GCF_004000785.1 of Paenibacillus ehimensis NBRC 15659. Taxonomy (GTDB): domain Bacteria; phylum Bacillota; class Bacilli; order Paenibacillales; family NBRC-103111; genus Paenibacillus_G; species Paenibacillus_G ehimensis. Next base: position 32,122 of record NZ_BILX01000034.1, read on the forward strand.
CGGGCAGCACTTTATAGTTGCCGTCCTCAATCGCTTCCAGATACCGTTTGCGAATCTTGGTTGTTTCCTGCAGGTCATCGAGAGATATTTTCTTCTCGATTCTGGCTTTTCTTAGCAATTGACCCAGATCGGACACGTGGTCACCCCTTTCCGACGCTCAGAACCTGGACAGGGCATTAATATTCGTCAAATCCGGCCGTGAACGTCTCGTATGTAATTTCTTCGTCCGGTGTATTTCGAAGCTCCACGATGCAGTCAAAATGATCGTATGTATACTGTGATTCCCGGATAAAAATATCCGGATGCTCGATCACCTTGGTGGAAGGCATCGCCATAATCTCCTGCAGCAGCATATGATGCTTCTCGTTGGAACGGAGCGTCGAGACGATCCCGTCGATAATAAATACGTTGTTCGGATTCATTTCATCCTCGGAAAGCTGGCTGCGTACCGTCTGACGGAGCAATGTCGAGGAGACGAACGTCCAACGCTTGTTGGAACAGACGCTTCCGGCGATAATCGACTCGGTCTTGCCTACGCGCGGCATCCCGCGGAGTCCGACCACATGGTTGCCTTCGCGTTTGAACAGCTCGCCCAGAAAATCGACCAAAAGTCCCAGTTCGTCCCTGGTAAAACGGAACGTTTTCCGGTCGTCGGAATCCCGTTCGATATAACGGCCGTGACGGACGGCAAGAATATCGACCAGCTTGGGCGGACGCAATGCCGTTATAGTTATATTATCCACTTTTTTCAACATTTTACCCATTAATTCAACTTTTTCTTCATCATTCGTCTGCAAAAGCATGCCGCGGGTGCGGTTATCCACCCCGTTGATGGTAACGATATTGATATCGAGCATCCCCATCAGGGAGGCGATGTCCCCGAGAAGACCCGGACGGTTTTTGTGGATTCGGTATTCCATGTACCACTGCTTGATTTCGTTTGTTTCCGTTATCATCCGTCGTTCTCCGATCCTAGGTTTGTGATTGATTACAAAAGAATTCTACAATATTCGCTAAAATCCTCCCCGTTTCAGGGAAGAAAGTCACAAATTTTTATTGATTTTCGCTTCGGCGTCCGAATATGGCTGAATCCCCGGCATCCATGCTTTCTTGGCCATCATGTCTTCAATGGATGCAAGTATGCCTCCCCACTGCAGCTCGATACCGGTGGCAGCCATGTTGATCACCGGAACCTGCGTAGCCTTCAGCCTCTGTAATTGCGCCGCTTCCAGCGGAGCGAATACCGCGATCCACGCCGGCCCGTGGCTGTTCACCTGGAATTGAAACTGCGTATACCAGCCTTCGGCGTCGGCGAGATTAATATATTCCGCTTCTTCGGAAGGCGCCCACTCGGACGGAATCGGATAAGCCGATGTCGTTACCCATTCGATCGCCCGGCCATTGTCAAGCTGAAGGCTTACCCACTCGCTCCATTCCTTCCGAAACCGGTCCTCCGGGACCAGCTTTACCATAATGTTACTGCCGCTGACCACAGGGGATTGCCGCGCCAGCTGGTCGTCCAGCATTACCCACTTGCGTTCCGGGATATTCGCTGCGGCGGGAAGCGTATTTTGTACTAAATTATGTCCGGCGACAAGGATATAGTCATAAGATCTGGTTTTAATTTTGGACAGCTGGTCTTCGGTCAGCGCGGTCGTATTGTCCATCCATTCGAAGGCCGTCTGCTTTTTATCGCGCCAATTGACGAGTGCCGTTTGCAGAGCGGTTTTCACATCGTCCGGCATTTCCTGCCCCGTTACGACGAGAATCGACGATTTTGCTTGAAGCAAGGCAGGATCGATCGCCGGGATGTTTTTGCCGCAGCCGCTAAGCAAACCTAGAATGCCTATTCCTACAAACAAACGTTTCAGCTTCTTCACTTGCGGTTCAACCTCTTTCTCCCGTTCGTCTATACCAGTATATAAGAAAACCGCCCGCGAAGCCAACTCGTGCAGGAACATAAGAAGAGCATCTTATCGAAGCCATTTCGGGAAAGTACATTCGTGTTTTAACGGAAGCTTTTCTTGCGATATCCAATTCAATCAGCTCCGCTGATAACTTATAAATTCTATATCTATAAGAAAAGCCTCCCTGGACAGGAGGCTCATGTAAAATGCCGGATAATTAATGATTTGCTTTAGCCAGTTTGACCATGGCCCGGGCCATGACCTTGCGCTCCTCTTCGTCGCATACGTCCCACAGGTCCTTCAGCACCCGTTCTTCTTTATTTTCCGGATCGACTTTATCAGACAAAAATTCACCGATTTGGAAAGCGAGCTGCGAGATCGTCTCCTCCGTCATCCCTGCCCGTTCCGCTTGTTCTACACGCTCTCCCAAAAATTCTTTCCAACGGTCGAACACTTTAAGCACCGTAGCCATGTATGCATCCTCCTTATCGAAATGAATGTCGTTACATCATTAATGTTTGCATTTCGATAAGGATTTATACGGGACGTCAAGTCAGCCAGCCCCCGTTGGGACTGATAATTTGCCCTGTGATGTAACCGGATTCGGGGAGCGCGAGGAAATAGACGAGCGACGCGATCTCGTCGGGTTTCCCGAAGCGGCCGACGGGAATATCGTTTTCGATCATCTCTTTCTCCCGCTCGTCAAACCCTGCCATCATCAACGTATCGACTGCGCCGGGAGCTACGGCGTTCACGGTGACCCCGGACGGCGCAAGCTCCTTCGCCAACGCCTTCGTAAAGGCGTTTATGCCGCCCTTGGCGGTCGAATAAGCGACCTCGCAGGAAGCGCCGGAGATGCCCCAAATCGACGACACGTTGATAATTCTGCCGTACTTTTGACGGATCATGGCCGGCATAAATTGACGCGTCATCAGAAACGCGCCCTTCAAGTTGATGTCCATAATTTCGTCCCACTGGGCCTCCTCCAAATCGGAAAAGAGGCCGTAATGCGAAATACCGGCATTATTGACCAAAATATCGGGGACAAGACCGTGCTGCGCCAGTTTCTCCTGCATCCGTTCGATTTGCTCCCTCGACCGCAGGTCTGCCGTTACCGTTAACACGCGGCTCCCCAGCTTCATACAAGTGCGGGCCGTTTCGTTCGCCCCTTCGTGCGAATTCAGGTAATGGATGACCACATTCATGCCCACCGAAGCGAAACGGCAAGCGATCGCGGCGCCAATCCCGCGGCTCGCCCCCGTGACGAGCACCGTTTGCTCCGGAAAAGGCTTACTATGACTAGGTTCCATTCGCTTCACTTGTCACAATCGAAGCGGCCAGACGGCTCCAATCGAAATGCACGCGCAGCCGCTCGTTGACATCCTCCAGGGTCAACTCTTCATACACGGGCAGCATATCGAATAAATCGATGCCCTTAAACCGGTATTTCGTAAATTCATTGGCGATCGCTTCAGGCGAGTTGAGCTGGCGCAGGAAAGCGCCGATTTTTTTCTTCTTGCTGCGCTCGAAATCGGCGGAGGCAATCCCGTCCGCTTTGACCCGGTCGATTTCTTCCTGCACGCGGCCGATCAATCGCTCAGGATCCTTCGTATCTCCGCCGATCACGGTAAACGCATAATTTTCGGCAATATTGTACTCGGAGCCGAAGCTGTCGGAAATTAACTGCTCGTCGTACAGCTTCTGGTAAATGGCCGAGCTGGGGCTTACCAAAATGTCGAGCAGCACCTTCATGGTCAGTTCCCGCTTCAGCAGCTCCCGTCCCCGCAATGGCTGCCCCGGCTCCTTGCACCCGAACAAGCACTTGGGCAGCGAGACCGGCAGCACGGTCACTTTACGCGGAGCCTTCACTTGGTCCGGCTCATCTTCAAAATAACGGTGGATCGTCCCCTGCGGCTTGAACGTTTTCCCCGCTTGGTTCCGTTTGACCAGCTCCATAATGTCCTGCGGGTTGACCCCGCCTACGACAAACAAGCTCATATTGCTCGGATGATAAAACGTATGGTAGCACTCATACAGCATTTCTTTCGTAATTTCACCGATGGATTCGATCGTTCCGGCAATATCGATATGTACCGGATGCTTATGATACATCGTTTCGATCAGTCCGAAATAGGCCCGCCAGTCCGGATTGTCCCGGTACATATTGATTTCCTGGCCGATAATGCCTTTTTCCTTCTCCACGTTTGCATCCGTAAAATACGGATTTTGCACAAAGTTCAGCAGCGTCGACAAGTTTTCCTCGATGTGCTCCGTCGCGGAAAATAAGTAGGCCGTGCGATCGAAGCTTGTGAAGGCGTTGGCAGAAGCCCCTTGGGCGGCGAACACGGAAAAGATATCCCCTGTCGGCTCCTCGAACATTTTATGCTCCAAAAAATGCGCGATACCGTCCGGCACTTTGCGCCGCGCTTCGCCTTCGACCTGAAAATCGTTATCGATCGAGCCGTATTTTGTCGTAAAGGTGGCATATGTTTTCTGGAAGCCTTCCTTCGGTAAAACAAACACGCTCAATCCGTTCGGAAGCTCTTCGGTGTACAACGTTTCCTTTACATGCGGATAAGGGATCGTGCGCATTTATTGCCCCCCTTTATTATCACGTAAGAAATAAATCGTATCCAGCTGCACCTGACGGGCCATCCGGCGGATCTGCTCTTTATCCGTTTGCTCCACCGCTTCGATCAATGCCGGAACCGTGCGGTCGGCGCCGGACAGACGGTTGTTGAAATCGAAAGCGATCAGCTCGAAGGCCGAATCCTGCAGCTCGCGCAAATGTCCGGTAATCATCGCTTTCGTCTGCTGCAGCTCCGTATCGCTGATTTGCCCCTCTTCCATGGCTGTCAGCTGTTCCTTGATAATCGAGACAGCTTTCTCGTAATTTGCGATTTCGATGCCCGATTGGATCGTCAAGATGCCTTTGTGCCCGTCCAAGCGGGAGGAGGCATAATAGGCCAAGCTCGCCTTTTCGCGGACGTTGGTGAACAGCTTGGAATGGGGATATCCTCCCAAGATCCCGTTATATAGCAGCGCCGACGGGTACGAATCGTCCGCATACGAGGTTCGCACGCGAAGCCCCATATTCAGCTTCCCTTGGTTTACATCGAGACGCTCGACGACTTCCTTCACTTGACCGACGCTGCGGTGCTCGGCTCTGAGCGAGTAGTCCGAAGAACGCTCGCCCCTGGCCGCAAAGTAGCGTTCAATCAAGGGAAGCACCTGCTCCAGCTTCGTATTGCCTACCACATAAATATCGATCGGCGACTGCCGCAGCAAGGCTTCATACCGTTCGGTCAAGCCCTCTGCGTCGATCGATGGGATACGATCGATCGTGCCAAGCGGATGGAGCCGGTACGGCTCGTTGCTGCACATTTCGGCGATGCACCGTTCCGCAGCATAGCGGATTTTGTCATTAACGATAGACTCCAGCCGCTTCTGCAGCGTCGTTTTCTCGGAATCGATATATTTGCGGACCAAGGTTCGGCCTTCCATCGCCGGCTGCGTAATCGCTTCGCCCAAAAATTGAATGGCTTGATCAAGCAGCGGCTGCGGACTCGAAACGAAATCGTCCTGAATCACATCCATGCGGAATTGTAGCATCTGGTAATCCCCGCGCTTGTACACGTCAAACCCGAAACCGGCCCCGTACAAATCGTCCAGCTTCTCGCGGAACTGCTTCGTTTCCGGGTAGGTTTTGCTGCCGCGCCGAAGCACAAAAGGAATAAGCGCATTAGGTGTAACCGTATCCTCCTGCAGCGGACTGCCCACATAGACGGATATTGCATAAGTTTTGAACTGCTCCGTCGGCAGCACATGCACACGCACGCCCTGCACCGTTCCCCGTTCGAATCGTATTTGCTTCAAAGACGAAACAACTCCTCTCATCATCATGGCTTCACTTCCGCCTTCCCGGGTATATTCCATTATATTCCTCTATAAACAGAAGAAGCAACCGTGAAGATGGTTACTTCTACTACATGCGCTATTTGCAGAAAATATGTTTGCCGATTTGCTTAACTTGTGGACGGGACCAAATCCATTTGGACGTCGCCGTTATCGGATTGAAATAATAAATGCATCCGCCGGATGGATCCATCCCGTTCAGCGCGTCTTGAACCGCCTTGCGAGACGTTTCGTTCGGCGTCAGCCATATTTGTCCGTCCGTTACGGCTGTAAACGCTCCAGGCTGGAAAATGACGCCCGAGACCGTATTCGGAAAGCTTGGCGATTGAACCCGGTTAAGAATAACGGCGGCAACGGCGACTTGGCCGATATACGGCTCTCCGCGCGCTTCGCCATGTACCGCATTAGCCATCAGATTCAGGTCCTGCTCGGAAAGTCCGAGACGGTTGGAGCGCGGTATACCGGCGTTCGCCGGCGGCACATTGGCGCCGGCCGCGCCTCCGCCTTGGGGGGCTTGCCCTTGTCCGGCGCCGGCAACCCAAGGAGGCAGATCTTCGGTTTTCGCCCTCCAGCCTTTTGTTGCTTCCCACAGCTTCAGCTTCGTTTTGTCCCCAGCGACACCGTCAACCTTCAATCCGAATTCGGACTGAAACCATTTAAGCGACTTTAAGGTCTGATAGCCGAAATCGCCATCCACCTTGCCGTAATAAAACCCGAGATGCTTCAAGCGACCTTGGAGCTCGTATACGTCGGCCGTGCCGGACGCTCCGTAGCGGATTTCGTTCTTGCTGAACGTCTGCTGCACCTTCAGATGCTGCTTGAGCTGAAATCCGGCAAACAGAATAAATACCAGGCCAAGCGTGATGATGATCAATCGTTTATTCATTCTGATACTCACCTTTCCCGCCTTCGTTATGGCAACCTTTTTAAGGTTATTATGAGAAAGGGAGTCAGCTTCTATTCAGCCTAAACTGGGAATCGCTGGGCCTGTGTAACATGTCCGGAATTCGCTCAGGAGCTCATTCGATTCATTTGATATTGCTCAAGCGACATCAATACTTCACGCGGCTTGCTGCCCTCGTAAGGGCCTACGATGCCCCGTGCTTCCATCGTATCGATCAACCTGGCAGCGCGTGTATAGCCGACCCGCATGCGCCGCTGAAGCAGGGATACGGACGCTTGCTTCGCTTCCAGAATAATTTGGACCGCCTGATCGTACAATTCGTCCTCAAACGTTTCCGTCTCTTCTTGCTTGTCTTCGACCTGCGGAACCATGTCTTCCACGTATTCCGCCTGCCCCTGCGTCCGGACGAAGCCGACGACCGCTTCCACCTCCTGATCGGACAGGAAGGCTCCCTGGACCCGGACAGGCTTTGAAGCCCCCATCGGCAAGTAGAGCATATCTCCGCGGCCGAGCAGCTTCTCCGCGCCCGCAGAGTCGAGAATGGTCCTCGAATCGACCTGCGAGGAGACGCCGAAGGCGATCCGCGAAGGAATGTTCGCTTTGATAACGCCGGTAATGACGTCGACCGACGGCCGCTGCGTAGCGATGATGAGGTGGATGCCTGCGGCGCGCGCCATCTGGGCGAGGCGGCAGATCGCATCCTCCACATCGTTGGCCGCAACCATCATCAGGTCGGCCAACTCGTCCACGATGACGACGATATAAGGCAGCGGCGCCCCCGTTTGCGTTTCCACCAGCATCGAGTTGTAGCCTTCGATATTGCGTGTGCCGCTTTTGGAGAACAGCTCGTACCGCTTCTCCATCTCGACGACAACTTTTTTGAGCGCCAGCGAGGCCCGCTTCGGATCCGTTACAACTGGGGCCAGCAGGTGCGGAATCCCGTTGTAAACGTTCAGCTCGACCATCTTCGGGTCAATCATCAGAAACTTGACTTCGTCGGGCTTGGCTTTATAAAGAACGCTTGTGATGATTCCGTTAATACAAACGGATTTCCCCGATCCTGTCGCCCCTGCGACGAGCAAGTGCGGCATACGCGCGAGATTGCCGACGATCGGCTGCCCGGAAATATCGCGTCCCAGCGTGATCGATAATTTCGACGCCGCGTCCTGAAAGGCCGGGCTTTCCATGACCTCGCGCATCGTGACCACGGATACCTCGGTATTCGGCACCTCGATCCCGATGGCGGACTTGCCCGGAATCGGCGCTTCCATACGGATATCCTTCGCAGCCAAGGCAAGGGCGATGTCATCCGTCAAGCTGACGATGCGGCTCACTTTCACGCCGACGTCCGGCTGGATTTCGTACCGGGTAACCGCAGGGCCACGGACGACTTCCAAAACTTTGGCGCGTACGCCGAAGCTCTCGAGCGTCGCTTCCAGCTTGCGGGCAACCGCCTTGTAATCCAGCGAATCGCTTCCTTTGCCCGAAGCGGGCTTGGCCAACAGCTGCAAGGAAGGCAGCTCGTACGGGACAGCGAGCGGTTTGTTTTTGATATCAAAATCGTCGGTTCCTTCGGCTCCTTCTTGCTCATGAGCCGCCGAATCGGGTTTCCGGTCTGCGGCCTTCTGAGCCGAAGCGGAGCTGTCGGACGTTCGCGCCGCCTCCTGATGAACCTGCTCTTGAAAGTCGCGGATCACCGGAATAGCCGGTTCGCGTTCTTCTTCGTAAGGAATGTTTTGTTCCGGGAAGCCGGAATCGTTGTCGTATGAATCCGGTGCCGCCGAATAGACCGTAACCGCTTCTTCCTCCTCTTCCGGTTGAACGCGGTCCTTTTTCTTCTTGCCTTCCGCCTTGCTCTTCTCCGGCGTTTCGGTCGGATTAAGCAGCTCGAAGAACAAGCTGCGCATTTTTCCCGGCTTTCGTTCCTTGCGCTCCGGCTTCAGCGTCTCTTCGTCGAACTCGTCCTCCGGGGGCGGCACATAGACCGTTGCAACAGACGGCTTCTTCTTGCGCTGCGCGCTCGCGGCCGCCGCCTTCACACGGCTTCTCTCCAGCAGCTTGCGCTTTATGTATTGGCCAAGCAGCGTCTCGGCAAACGGCTTGCGCCCGCTAATTTTGTTCATGATATCGCCGACCGATAATCCCGTAATGAGAATGAATCCTACGACGAACAGCGTGTACTGAATCAGACGGGCGCCCAGGTTGCTGAACAAAAAATGCAGCACCGCGTAGAGCACCGCCCCGATCATTCCACCGCCGACGCCGTCGGTCAGAATCGCCATTCCTTTTTCCGTCGGATCCAATCCGTCTATCATACTCGCCCATGTCTGGGACAGCACTTGGCCTTCCGTGAAATTCCCTTTCGGGTAAAGCTGCGAGAACAGGCTGATATGGCTCATCAGCAGCAGCGACAGGATGATCAGAAGCACCCCGAGCTTGCGGTGCGTCCGCCAAACCGGCCATTCTCTTTTCATCATCGCGTACAATCCGGCGTATATAAACACGAGCGGAATGAGAAAATCCCAAGTTCCGATCACAAATCGAAACAGATAGGTCAACGAACGGGCTACCGAACCTTCACGGGATAAAGCGATGATCGAAAAAATCAAAATAACGATGCCGTACAGTTCAAATTTGAGATTTGTTTTGATTCCCTTGCCCTTTTTCCTTTTCCTGGCCAAGGCCGCTCACCCCCGAGCCTTCATTATACCATAAACTGGGGTGAAGCTAAACGAAGAATGCGAAAATATATTCCCCTCCGGCAAATCAGGAGCGGGGAAAACTGTCGGCTTCCTTTATTCACCGGCTTCCCGGGCCATCGGCTGAAACTCGATCATTCGACCTGGAGCGTATTGGGGGTTCAAAAAATCCTGCGGGTTGCAGCTGATCAGCCGGACGATCCTCGCTTGCTGCGCGTTGACCGGCTCAACCTGCATCCTGACCCCGTTCATCACGATATCGACGGTGGACGATTTCATCGCTTCGATTCCTTCGTAGACGGTTTCCAGCGGCAGTATCGAATAATGAATCATTGGATCATGCCTCCCGCATGGCCGGCGCGGCGCTCGTCGATCAAGGCGTTGAGCTTGCGAATGGCTTCTCCGATGCCGCCCAGCGAATCGATGAGTCCGTATTTGACGGCATCCGCACCGATGACCGTCGTGCCGATGTCGCGCGTGAGCTCGCCCGTTTTGAACATCAGTTCTTTGAATTTCTCCTCGTCGACCCGGGAATGCCGGGTGACGAAGCGGATCACTCGCTCCTGCATTTTGTCCAAATATTCGAAGGTCTGGGGAACGCCGATCACCAGACCGTTCAGACGGATCGGATGAATCGTCATCGTTGCGGTCTCGGCAATGATCGAATAATTGGCCGAGACGGCAATCGGGACTCCGATGCTGTGCCCGCCGCCGAGCACGAGCGTGACCGTCGGTTTGGACAACGTAGCGATCATTTCGGCGATCGCCAGCCCGGCTTCCACGTCTCCGCCTACCGTGTTCAAAATAATAAGCACGCCTTCAATTTTTGCGTTTTGCTCCGCGGCTACAAGCTGCGGAATCAAATGCTCGTACTTGGTCGTTTTGTTTTGCGGCGGCAGAACGATATGTCCCTCCACCTGACCGATAATGGTCATGCAAAAAATATTGGATTCGGTGGTAGGCGCAGCTGTCTGCCCTAACTGCTGAATCGTATCGACCGTCGCGCTTTTGCGTCCTTCTTCCGTTGTCGGCGCTTGGGGCGGCTGCACCGGCTGCTGCTCTTGTTTGTCGTTGGATTGCATGAAGAACATCCCTCCGTTAGCTGAAATGTCCTTGTTAGTATGGTGCAGTCGGCCAAAACTATGCGGGGTTCCGAGAAGGATATACGGAAAAAAGACCGCGTAAACCGTGGGAATCTGCCCTCCGTTTACGTGGTCTTTACAAGAACCGCTTCTTATTCGACTCTATCCTAAAGTGAGCTCGTATGACTGGTGGGAAGTTTTACACTTCCATGATGATTGGTAAAATCATCGGTCTTCTTCGGGTTTGCTCATATAAAAATCGGCCGAGCGCGTCTTTGACATGGGTTTTGAGCGAAGCCCACTCATTGACATTTTCGTTCATTAAGCGATGGAGCGTGCTCGTCACGATCCGGTTCGCTTCTTCCAGCAATCCTTCCGACTCCCGCACGTATACGAAGCCGCGAGAGATAATATCCGGACCGGACAGGATCGTCCCATCCTGCTTGCTGAGCGTTACGACGACGACCAGAATGCCGTCTTGGGACAACAGCTTGCGGTCGCGAAGCACGATGTTCCCGACGTCGCCGACGCCGAGACCGTCGATCAGAACGTTGCCTGCCGGCACTTTGGAGCCTTTGCGGGCGACGCCGTCCTGAATCTCCACCGTATCGCCGTTATCCACGATAAAAATATCTTCGCGCGCGATGCCGACCGATTCGGCAAGCATCCCGTGCTGGCGAAGCATCCGGTACTCCCCGTGAATCGGGATAAAATATTTCGGACGCATAATATTCAGCATCAGCTTTAATTCTTCCTGGCTGCCGTGTCCGGATACGTGTACCCCCGTGATCGAGCCAGGTCCATAAATGACATGCGCGCCAATGCGCATCAGTTCGTCCACCGTCCGCCCTACGTACCGCTCATTCCCCGGAATCGGCGTAGCGGCGATGATGACGGTGTCGCCAGGCAAAATGTCCATCTTGCGATGCGTGGAGCGGGCCATCCGCGTCAGCGCCGACATCGGCTCGCCCTGTGATCCTGTAGACAGAATGGCTACGCGGTCGGCCGCGAGTTTGTTCACTTCCTCCGGTTCGATCAACATTCCATCCGGAATGCGCAGATACCCCAGCTCGCTGGCGATGCTCACGACATTTACCATGCTCCGTCCGATCACGGTCAGCTTGCGGCGGGTCGATTCGCACGCGTCAATCACCTGCTGAATCCGGTGAATGTTGGAGGCGAAGGTTGCGATCACGACACGTTGCTTCGCTTTCCGGAATACGTCTTCGATTTCCGCGCCTACGCTGCGCTCCGAACCGGTATATCCCGGACGCTCCGCATTCGTGCTGTCCGACAACAGTGCAATAACGCCTCTGCGGCCGATCGCTGCCATCTGGTGAAGATCCGCGTACTGCTCGTTGACCGGCGTCTGATCGAACTTGAAGTCACCGGTATGAACCACGTTGCCTTCCGGCGTTTCCAAGCATACCCCTACCGAGTCGGGAATACTATGGTTCGTCTTGAAGAATGTCGCGGTCATGCAGCCGAGCTTTAATTCCGAATCGGCCGTAATGACAATCCGTTTCGTTTCACCGAGCAGATTCGCTTCCTTCAGCTTCATCTCGATCAGGCCCATCGTCAGCCTTGTTCCGTACACCGGGACGTTCAGGTGCTTAAGAACGTACGGCAAGCCGCCGATGTGATCCTCGTGGCCGTGTGTAATGACGATTCCGCGCACTTTATCGCGATTTTCCATCAAGTAAGAAATATCGGGAATGACGATATCGATCCCGAGCATATCTTCCTCCGGAAATTTCAAGCCGCAGTCTACGACTACAATATCGTTCGCATATTGAACGACATACATGTTCTTCCCGATTTCACCCACGCCGCCCAGGGCGAAAATCGTTAATTTGTCTATATTTTTCTTGGACAAGTAACTAAACCTCCTCAATGTAATTGACGACGATTTCCATATGATTATTCAAAACCAAATTTTAACCGCACCAGTCACTTGACATCATTATACATGAAAAAAAAGACTCTTTACAAGTGAGCCGGTCATTTCGCCATCCACCCAGCGTAAAGCGTATTATTCCCAAAAAAAGAAAACCGATGCCGCAGGGCACCGATTGTCGTATAGCTTATGCAAAAAGCGAAGCGATAAATTGTTTTTCTTGTTCCGTGACGTCCACGAGCGGCAGACGAACCCCGCCCACGCGAAGTCCTTTTAGGTTGAGCGCATGCTTGACAGGAGCAGGACTCGGTACGCGATGAGGGCATAAGAACAGCCCGCGGAACACCGGTAGCAACTGGCCATGAAGCCTCGCTGCCTCTTTTACTTCGCCCTGCAAGTAACGATCGATCATCGTTCTCATTTCTTTGCCGATCACATGGCTGGCAACGCTCACGATTCCCCGCGCTCCCACCGCCAAAGCGGGGAGTGTGGCGCTATCGTCGCCGCTGTAGACAAGAAAGCCCGGGGCGGCACCGGTAATGATCTGTGTCAACTGGTCCGTATCGGTGCAGTCCTTCGTCGCTACGATGTTCGGAATGTGCGACAAACGAATCGTCGTTTCCGGGTCGATATTGACGCCGGTCCGCCCGGGCACGTTATAAAGAATGATCGGGATGTTAACCGACTCGGCAATGGCTTTGTAATGCTGAAAAAGTCCTTCTTGCGAAGGCCGATTGTAGTACGGCGCCACCAGAAGCAGCGCATCGACACCCAGCTTTTCGGCCGCTTGCGACAAATGAATGGAATGAGCGGTATCGTAGCTGCCGGTCCCTGCAATTATTTTGCAGCGGCCGCGCGCGTGCTTTACAGCCCTTTGAAAACTTTCGAGCTTCTCTTCATCAGTTAGCGTAGGAGATTCGCCGGTTGTGCCGCAGATGACGAGACTGTCGCTTTGCTGCTCCTCGATCAAGTAGTCCATCACGTTCTCAAATTGTGTCCAGTCGATACTAAGCTTGTCATCGAACGGCGTAACCATGGCGGTTATCATTGTGCCAAAATCCACGTGCTGTCTCCTCCTAAAACATTATGCGTTATCTATGGAGCTCGAATTTGCGGTGCAGGGCACGGACGGCTTTGACCATATCGTCGCCTTGCACCAATACCCAGATGGTTGTGTTCGAATCGGCAGATTGCAGAATTTGGATGTCCTCTTCCGTAAGCGCTTCGACAATGTGGGCCATGATGCCGGGTACGCCGTTCATTCCCGCCCCGATGATCGAAACTTTCGCGCAGTTCGGCGTGATGTGCGGCGTGTAGCCCATTCCTTGAAGCGTTTCGGCCGCCCGCTCCGCCTCATGATCAAAGACCGTGTATACGACGCCGGACGGGTTGACGTTAATAAAATCGACGCTGATTCGCTGCCGCGCCATCGCTTTAAACACGTTAAGCTGAAGATCGTAGCTGCCTTCCTGAGGCGCTACCCGAATTTGCGAGATATTCGGCACGTGGGCGATGCCCGTCACAAACCGGTCCTGGACTGCGTCCGATTCGTTCCGAAGCGCGTCGGCATGCGTAACAAGCGTTCCCTTGTCCTTGGAAAACGTAGAGCGCACCCTCACCGGAATCCCGGCATTCATAGCGACTTCTACCGCTCTGGGATGAATGACCTTGGCGCCCAGATGCGCCATGTTGCAGATTTCCATATACGAGACGACCGAAAGCGGCCTTGCTTCTTCCACGATCCGCGGATCTGCCGTCAAAATACCGCTCACATCCGTGAAGATTTCAACGAGCTCCGCATTTAAAGCCGCTCCAAGCGCGGTAGCCGACGTGTCGCTTCCGCCCCGGCCGAGCGTCGTGAAATCGCCCGTCGCCGTCTCGCCTTGAAAGCCGGCGACGATAACGACGTTCCCCTGCTCCAGCAGCTCAAGCATCCGCCCCGGCCGGATCGAGACGATTTGGGCATTGCCGAACTCGTCATTCGTTAAAATTCCCGCTTGCGCACCGGTTAAAGCAACGGCAGGAATGCCTTCGGCGTTCAGTAGGCTGCAAAGCGTAGCGGCCGAGATGAATTCGCCGCAGCATAGCAGCATATCTCTTTCGCGCGCAGGAAGATTATTTCCATTTTGACCAATCCAATCCAGTAGCGTGTCCGTTGCGTAAGGCTCCCCTCTGCGACCCATAGCCGAAACAACAACAACCGTTTTGTATTCTTGGTTCAAAGCATCTTGGATGTGTTCAATAACGTGTGTTCTAGCCTCGGCTGTGGAAAGAGATGTGCCTCCAAATTTTTGCACCAAGATCCTCATCTGATCTCTCCCCTTATCCATCTGCCATAGTTAAAAGCAAAATTCTGGCTTCCTGAATGTCTCAGAAAGCCAGTATAGTTCCATTTATTGCTGCTCGATCGCGATGTATTCGGCAATTTGAACGGCGTTCCAAGCCGCTCCCTTCAGCAGGTTGTCGGATACGATCCACAGATTGAGGGCTCTCGGGTTGCTAAGATCGCGGCGAATACGGCCGACGAACGTTTCCAGCTTACCTGCGGCTTCCGTAGCCAGCGGATACAGCTGTTCGGCAGCGTTATCCTGCACCACGATCCCCGGGGCATCCGCCAGCAGGCGTTTCACCTCTTCGATATCGAAATCTTGCTTAAGCTCGACATAAACCGATTCGGAATGGCCGTAAACGACCGGAATCCGCACGCAAGTCGCGGTAACTTCCAGCGTGTCGTCACCCATAATTTTTTTTGTTTCGTTGATCATTTTCATTTCTTCATAAGTAAAGCCATTTTCCACAAATTTGTCGATTTGCGGAATAGCGTTGAATGCGATTTGATGCTTGACCGGCAAAGAGCCTACCGGCAAAATTTGCGGCTCCACAACATTTCCTTCCAGGACTTCGCGGGACTGGCGGAGCATCTCGTTAATCGCGCTGGCGCCGGCGCCGGATACGGCTTGGTAAGTGGAAACGATGATGCGGGAAATGCCGAAACGGTCGTATAGCGGCTTCAACGTCTGCACCATTTGAATCGTAGAGCAGTTCGGGTTGGCAATGACGCCTTTGTGGTCGCTGACTTTGTCGATATTTACCTCAGGTACGACAAGCGGCGTTTCCGGGTCCATCCGGAACGCGCTGGTATTGTCGATACATACGGTTCCGTGCTTGATCGCTTCCGGAACCAGCGCCCGGCTGACGTCGCCTCCTGCGCTGAACAGGGCGATGTCCACGCCTTTAAAGCTGTCCGGCGTTGCTTCTTCAATCGTCACTTCACGGCCTTTGAACTGAAGTTTCTTGCCTGCCGACCGGGCCGAGGACAAGAGCTTCAGCTCTTGAATGGGGAAATTCCGTTCAGTCAGCAAACGGAGGATCTGTTCTCCTACGGCACCTGTCGCGCCTACTACTGCGACGTTAAACAACTTTTGATTCGACATGTATTGTCCTCTCCCCTAAAGATAAATGATGAAAAATGCAGGATCAGTAATTAAACCGTTCAATCAGCATCGGCTGCAGCTGCTTGCCCTGAAGGGCCGCTTCGCAAGCTTCCATGATCAAATCCATACGCGCCACAAGCGAATTCGGCTTGACCGTCGGCGCATCCTGGCCGAACGGGACGAAATAAATGTTTTTGGTAATCAGAAGCTTACCGATGTTCGTCGCGTTCAGTCCCAATCCGTCATTTGTCGAAATCGCCAGCACGAGCGGTCTCCCGTTGCGCATCTGCGCTTTGGCCGCCATCAGCACGGGACTTTCCGTCATGGCGTTGGCAAGCTTGCTCGTCGTATTCCCGGTACAGGGGGCAATAACCATTATGTCGAGGAGTTTCGAAGGACCGAGCGGTTCTGCATCTACAATTGAAGAAATAATATCATTTCCTGTGATCTCTTTCAACTCTTTTTGCCAATTTGCCGAGGTGCCGAAACGCGTGTCCGTGGTCATGATCGTATTGGATACGATGGGCACGACTTTGGCCCCGGCATCGACAAAGCGCCGGATTTGCGGCATCGTTTCGGCAAACGTGCAGTGAGAGCCGGTCAACGCGAAGCCCACCGTCAATTGATCCCAGTTCATTCCCCGTTCCTCCTTCGTCTTGCGTCCTCCATGATGATGCGGGTCAGCGTATCGGCAATGATGCGCCCGGCCGTCTTCGGGGCGACAATCCCGGGCAGCCCCGGCGCGAGCATCGCCTTGACACCGCGTTTTTCGGCATAGCGGAAATCGGTTCCGCCCGGCCTGGATGCAAGATCGATAATAATGGCGCGATGCGGGATATTGGCGATGACTTGGGCGGTGACCACCATGGCCGGGATGGTGTTGAACAGCAAATCCACTTGGGATACGTGGGAAATCAGCTCTTGCGTATAAAAGGGGTTCATTCCCATCTCGATCGCACGGGCGTAATATTCAGGCTTGTTCACGCCCACCCTGACCTTCGCGCCCATGCCTTGCAGCGTGCGGGCGAGCGTCGCTCCGGTTCTTCCGAAGCCCAGCACCATCGATTCCGAACCGTGAATGGTAATATCCGTGTTCTGAATCGCCATCATCACCGCGCCTTCGGCTGTCGGAATGGAGTTGTAAATCGCCACATCGTCACGGTCGAACAATTCGATCAGCCCGATGCCTTCGTTCGAGCATAATTCGCGTAAGTAAGGTTTGGCCATGCCCGTAAAAATGATGGCATGTTTCGGCAGAGCAGCTATATGTTCATGGGTAAGTCGCAATTCTTTGGATGAAAACAGACTGTCCACATTTCCTTGATCGTCCGTCCCAACAGCAGGCAAAATGACGGCATCCACAGCCTGAAGCGCTTCGGGCGTCAATTCTGCCTTGGTGATCCCGCTTGAACCGTTCTGCAAATTATCAAAGCCGAACAAGACGACGGATGCGTCGAGTTCGGAGCATTTATGAATCACCTCGAGCTGCCTGGCATCGCCGCCGATCAACGCTACTTGAATCCCGGTCAGCATTCATTCTCACCTCTTTCCATGTCGCTCTCGATAAATCATCTTATGCGACAGCCCAGAGATGGGTTCCAGCAGATCAAGTCCCCAATCGCCAGCGGCTGGGCATCCTTCGGCGGCCAACAAAAAAGCGCTCTTCCGTCAGGCCGAATTGCCGGCCTGCGGAAAAACGCTTAGCTTGTCAGTCTACCTTATTTTGTTCCCGTGTGCCCGAACCCACCCGCACCGCGTGCCGTCTCGTCCAGCTCGTTTACCTCGGTCAGCGTAATGAGCGGCACCGTTTGGAACACCATTTGCGCAATACGCTCGTTACGGTTGATGGTAAACGTTTCTTTGCCGTGATTGATCAGCAGCACCTTGACTTCGCCGCGGTAATCGGCATCGATCGTGCCCGGGGTATTTAAGGATGTGATCCCGTGTTTAAAAGCAAGTCCGCTTCGCGGACGGATTTGGGCTTCCAGCCCTGCCGGCATGGCAAGCGCAAATCCGGTCGGAATGAGCGCCCGTTCGCCCGGCCCGAGGTCGACCGGCTCGCTTACGGCCGCGTACAAGTCAAAGCCGCTGGCCAGCTCAGACATTTTTTGCGGCAGCGCGATGTCCTCGTTCCCCGGCAGCCGTTTAATGAACACTTCGATTCGTTCAGACAAGCTGATCCCTCCTAAATCCGGCGATGGCATCATTCGTCTGCCCGACCATAGCCAGCGCAAACGGTACGGACAGCAGCTCCGACGTCAGCGCTTGAACATGCTCCATCTCCACGCTTTCGATCCGTTGGATCATTTCATCCAGATTGTAATGTCGGCCAAGCATCAGCTCGTTCTTCCCGATCCGGTTCATCCGGCTGCTCGTGCTTTCCAGGCTCAAAATCAAGCTGCCCTTCATCTGTTCCTTGCCCTTCTTCAGCTCCGTCGGGGTCAATCCCTTCTCCTTGATGTCGGCCAGCAGCTCAAGCGTCACCTTAAGCACTTCTTCGGTCTGCTTAGGCGCCGTACCGGTATAGACGGTAAACAGACCGCCATCCTGGTAGGAAGAATGATAGGAATATACCGAGTAGGCCAGCCCGCGTTTCTCGCGGATTTCCTGGAATAACCGGGAGCTCATGCCGCCGCCGATCGCATTGTTCAGCAGGATCATCGCATACAGCCGGTCGTCCTTCGCAGCTAACCCGGGCAGCGATAAGCAGATATGATTTTGCTCGGTTTTCTTCTGATGGTACTCGGAGCCGCTCCGGAATGCCAAAGGCTCAAGCGGAGCCTGCGAGCCCGCATTCGCGAAGCTGCCAAAATGCTTCTCGATCAACCCGACGACATCGTCGTTGATGTTGCCGGCGATGCTGATGACCGTATTGGCAATCGTATACTGCGACTTCATATACTCCTTGAGCGTATCGGAGGTCATTGCCGCCAGATTGCTTTGCGTGCCGATGATGGTACGTCCAAGCGAATGCCCGCCGAAAGCGGCCCGGGCAATAAGATCGTGCACCATATCGTCGGGGGTATCTTCATACATCGCTATTTCTTCGTAGATTACATTTTTTTCCTTTTCCAATTCCGTCTCATCGAATAACGAACCGAAAAACATGTCGGAGAGCACTTCCACCGCAAGCGGCAGATGCTCGTCCAGCACCTTGCAATAATAGCATGTATACTCCTTGGAGGTGAAGGCGTTCACGTTGCCTCCGATGCCGTCGAAAATTTCGGCGATATCTTTGGCGGAGTATTTTTCCGTTCCCTTAAAGAGCATATGCTCGATAAAATGCGAAATGCCGTTGTTCGTCTCATGTTCGCTGCGCGATCCGGTTTTGACCCAGATGCCGAAAGCAACGGAGCGGCACGTCGGAATTTTCTCGATGACGAGCCGCAGTCCGTTGGTAAGTGTGTATTTGTCCAAACGCTTTAAGCCTCCTCGGTACGGCGAAGTCTTGATTCCCTGCATAGGTATAACATTCTGATATTACCATTATTGTCCGGCGGACTCAACCTCCGGAACCCGAGCGGGCGAGATTACCTCGCTCACGGTGCCCAAAGACAGCCCTTTGGCCCGAATTGCGCGAATGATGCCCGGCAGCGCGGCGCTGCTCGAAGACGTGGGATGCATCAGGATCAGCGAGCCCGGCTCGATCCGGGTAGCGATTTTATGCACGATGGAAGACGGCTCCGGCTTCTTCCAATCCAACGTATCGATCGTCCACAGAATGGTGCGCAGGTTCATCTCATGCGCGACGTCTACGGTCATTTGATTGTAGTCGCCCGATGGCGGGGCAAACAGACGGTTCTGCGCGCCCAATTCCTGCTTCAGCATCGTCTCGGTCTTGCTGATTTCGGCAGCGGTTTGCGTGCGGCTCAGCTTGCTCATGTCCCGGTGAGAGTAAGCATGATTGGAGACCTCATGTCCTTCCCCCATAATTTTGCGGGCGGTCGGAATATTCTTTCGCAGCCACATCCCGTCGAAAAAAAAGGTCGCATGCACCTGCTCCTTGCGCAGAACGTCCAGCATCCGCGGCAAATACTCGTCGCCCCACGCCACATTGATCATGAGAGCCGCCATCGGCTTCGCCGGATTGCCTTTGTAGATGGGATTCGGTCCGAGCTGATCCAGATCGATCTGAGGCGGCACCTCGCGGAACACAAGCTGCGGCGTTTCCGGAAACGACTGCTGCTCCGCCAGCTCTAACGACTTCTCCACATCGACCTCAAGCCCGTTATATCCCGGTATCGCTTTCCAGACGCGGTCGATCTTGGCATCCACCGGCGGTATATTGCGCTTCGCCGCCTCGGCCTTGATTCTCTCAAGCATTCTGGCACGGCGCTCTCCCCCTTCGTCATGCCATGCCCTAAGCGAAAGCAGAGAAGACCGCGTCCGTACATCGTCTGCAGCCCATTCGGTGCCGTTCTTTTCTCGCGCATGCTGCACGAACCGATCGACCTCCGGAGAAAACTGCAGGCCGAGCAGCAGCGCTCCAAAGCATAATGACGCAGCTAACCATTGTTTGCGTTTCATGCCCATTCTCCTGTCCACACCTGTTTGTCCCCATCTTATGCCCTGCAGGACAGGTTTAGACCAACGTATAGGGAGCGCCGCGGCTGGAATCCGGAATTTCGGGCAAACAAAAAAGAGACAGACTGCTCTGGCTCTTTCTGCATGCTCGCTTGAACACTCAAGCGTTAAATTAGGTTTGGGCCGGAACTTGCGCCGTCAATACCGCTTTACGCGACAAATTGACGCGGCCTTGGTTGTCGATCTCCGTTACTTTCACGGTAATCGCATCGCCGATCTTGACGACATCCTCAACCTTGCCTACCCGCTCGGTCGACAACTGGGAGATGTGCACCAAGCCTTCCTTGCCCGGTAAAATTTCGACGAAAGCGCCGAACTTTTCGATCCGCTTCACCGTGCCGAGATACGTTTCCCCGACGATCACTTCGCGGACGATGCCTTCGATGATTTGACGCGCTTTTTCGTTCATCTCGCTGTTGGACGAAGCGATGTAGACGCGGCCATCCTGCTCGATGTCGATTTTCACGCCGGTTTCTTCGATGATCTTGTTGATGATTTTGCCGCCCGCTCCGATGACATCGCGGATTTTGTCCGGGTTGATTTGCATCGTGACGATTTTCGGCGCATAAGGCGACAGGTCCGATTTCGGCTGCGAAATACGCTCCAGCATTTTGTTCAAAATGTGCATGCGGCCTTTTTTCGCCTGTTCCAACGCATCCGTCAAAATCGCCCGA
This sequence comes from Paenibacillus ehimensis NBRC 15659, assembly GCF_004000785.1. Lineage (GTDB taxonomy): Bacteria > Bacillota > Bacilli > Paenibacillales > NBRC-103111 > Paenibacillus_G > Paenibacillus_G ehimensis. Next base: position 53,218 of record NZ_BILX01000034.1, read on the forward strand.
TCGATGCCGTCGATTTTAATATCCATCTGCAGCGCGGTGACGCCTTTGGCGGTACCGGCCACTTTGAAGTCCATATCTCCGAGATGGTCTTCCATCCCTTGGATGTCCGTCAAGATCGAGTAATGCTCCCCGTCCTTGATCAGCCCCATGGCTACGCCCGCTACCGGAGCTTTGATCGGAACGCCTGCATCCATCATCGCCAGCGTGCTCGCGCAAATGCTCGCCTGCGAGGTCGAGCCGTTCGATTCCAGCACCTCGGAAACCAGACGGATCGTATACGGGAAGTCGGCTTCGGAAGGAATCACCGGCTCCAGCGCGCGTTCGCCGAGCGCCCCGTGTCCGATTTCGCGCCGTCCCGGCGCACGCAGCGGTCGGGCTTCGCCTACGCTGAACGGCGGGAAATTGTAGTGATGCATAAACCGCTTCGATTCTTCCAGGTCAAGACCATCGAGAATTTGCACATCGCCGAGCGCTCCAAGCGTACAGACGCTGAGCGCCTGCGTTTGGCCGCGGGTAAACAAGCCGGAGCCGTGCGTACGCGGCAGCAGGTTGATATCGCATTCGATCGGTCTGATTTCATCGAGTCCGCGACCGTCCGGGCGAACTTTATCATGCGTAATCAAGCGGCGCACTTCTTCTTTCACGATATCGTACAGCGTTTCTTTGACGTCGGCCATTTTCTCCGGCGTTTCGGCGTAGACCGCGGCAAAATGCTCCTTCGCTTCGTTGTTGATCGCGTCGATCGCATCTTGTCTCGCATGCTTCTCCGGAATTTTGACCGCTTCGACCAGTCGCGCTTGGGCGAACTCGCGAACCGCTTGATTCACTTCGCTATCGACGCTGTGAAGCTTGACTTCCATTTTCGGCTTGCCGACTTCCTGCACGAATTGCTCCTGAACGGCAACGATTTTGCGGATTTCGTCATGACCGAACATGATCGCTTCCAGCATCACTTCCTCCGGCACTTCTTCCGCACCGGCTTCGACCATCATGATGGCATCCTTCGTGCCTGCCACGACGAGGTGAATGTCGCTTTTTTCCGACTGCTCGACGGTCGGGTTAATGACGAACTGCCCGTCCACCCGTCCGACAATGACGCCGCCAACCGGACCGTTAAACGGTACGTCCGAAATGCTGAGCGCTGCGGAGGTTCCGATCATTGCCGCAATTTCCGGCGCGCATTCCTGATCCACGCTCATGACGATCGCAACGATCTGCACGTCATTGCGGAACCCTTCCGGAAACAACGGACGAATCGGACGGTCCGTCAAGCGGCTGGACAAAATCGCTTTTTCGCTGGGACGCCCTTCCCTTTTAATAAAGCCTCCGGGGATTTTGCCAACCGAATAAAGACGCTCCTCATAGTTTACGGTTAGAGGGAAAAAATCCAAATCTTTCGGCTCGGCAGAAGCCGTTACCGTACATAGCACGACGGTTTCGCCGTAGCGCGCAACGACAGCGCCGTTCGCCTGCTTCGCCAGACGCCCGGTTTCCAGAATCAACGGACGTCCGCCGAGATCCATCTGCACTTGCTTCTCCATATTCAACCTCCTCAATTTTCGTTCAAAGCTTCTGAAATTCCATGTCCGGAATTCGTTATGTAGGGATCATTCGACCGAAGGTCTTCCTTAACCATTCTGCATATCAGTCAGTATTTCCTTCTTTTTATGAAAATAGTAACTCAAAAATGCAGCTTATGCCTGCGGCAACGATCAGTCCTGACCGAACAAATTGCCAAGTTAAGGCTATCCCGATATTTTAAAAAAGCAACCCCGCAGCCCGTGCATCCGTACGCCAGGCGTTCCGGCGTGCACAAAGGACAAACGTGGTTGCTTTAGTTGTAAGGCTGAATTAACGGCGCAGACCGAGTTTTTCGATCAAAGCGCTGTAACGTTTGACGTCTTTGTTTTTCAAGTACGTCAGAAGCTTACGGCGTTGGCCGACCATTTTGAGCAGACCGCGACGAGAATGATGATCTTTCTTGTGCGTCTTCAAGTGGTTCGTCAGGTTCACGATGTTTTCCGTAAGAATTGCAACTTGCACTTCTGGAGATCCAGTGTCGCTTTCATGCGTTTTGTGCGTTTGGATCAGTTCCTGCTTGCGTTCTTGTGTCAATGCCATGATTGAGTCACCTCCGAAAATAATAAGTATATCCCCTATGGCCCAGAGACCGATGGAGTACTCGATTCTCCATGCCAAGGTTCATGCGATGTCCTGATTTCCTCATGCAAAAGCATGTTGAATCGACAACGTTTCATAGTATACCATAGTTTGTTTATAAAAGTAAAATAAAATTACGAGTTTTGTACCGTATTCCGAGCCGCAAGGATCGAACGCGCCTGATCCGCATCCTGACCGATCTGGGAAATCAGCTCTTGAACCGAAGCGAATCTCCGTTCTTCGCGAATAAAAGCGAGCAGTTCCACCTGCACGTTCTCTCCATAGATCGTTTCGTGAAAATCGAACAAATGCGCCTCCAGCGCGGGCTGCGTCAGTCCGGTGACGAAGGTAGGCTTCACCCCGACATTCATGACCCCGCCTACTTTGCGGCCCCCGACAGTGACCTGTACGGCGTAGACGCCATTGGCCGGAATGACGTAAGGCTGGCTTACCTCAAGATTCGCGGTCGGGAAACCGATGGTACGGCCCCGCCCGTCTCCGTGTACGACCGTCCCTTCCAGCCGGTAAGGCCGGGCAAGCAGCGCATTCGCTTCGGCAATATCGCCGCGCAGCAAGCATTCGCGAATCAAAGTGCTGCTTACCTTCTCTCCGTTCCTGTGAAACGGACGAACCACCTCGACCGCAAATCTCCCCTTGGCCAAATCGCACAGCGTATCCGGGGTCCCTGCGCCCTTGTAGCCGAAGGTGAAGTCAAATCCGACGAAAACCGTACTGACCTTCATCGGCACAAGCATGTGCTCGACAAACTGTTCGGGCGTGACGCGCATAAACGATTCGCTGAAGTTCACGACATAGGTCGCGTCGACCTGAAGCTGCCGCAGCAATTCCTGCTTCGCCGCGAGCGGCGTGAGCAGCCTGGTGTATTTGTCCATCCCAAGCACTTGTCTGGGATGCGGATGAAACGTCATGATGGCAGCCGGCTGTTGAAGCTCGGCCCCGCGCTCGACCGCCCTCTGAATCACTTCCCGGTGACCGAGGTGAACGCCGTCGAAATCTCCGATCGCCAGCACCTTGGCGGAATCGTCCGGACGGCCGTCCTGCGGCAGCGGATACGATAGCTGTACCGTTTCCATGGATGTATCCTTCACCTACATTTCTTTGGTGCGTTTACCGCTCAAGCTCAAGAAAATATTTTGACCGGCAGCAGCAAGCCCGGTTCCGAATCCCAGTCAAAAAGACCGATTAACGCGCCCGTTTCTTCCGTGAAGCAAGCGACCGCCCGCTCGCCGGTGGACGAAAAGGCGTTTAATGCCGCCTTCTGCCCTTCGCTGGCGCGAATTTTTTGACCCTGCAGCGCTTTCTGTGCTTGAACGGAAGAAAGCCGGACGGACGGCAAATGGGCAACCGCCTGCTCCATCGGAATCAAACGCTCGGCGAGCTCTCCGCGTTGGTGGAGAGCTTCGATCTGCTCAAGCGTCAGGCAGCGTTCCAGCCCGATATGTCCGGTCGAGACTCGCACCAACTCCCCCATTACGGCAGGAACGCCGAGAGCTTGTCCGATATCCGCACACAGCGTGCGGATGTACGTTCCCTTGGAGCAGTCGACGCGAAACTTGACCTGCGGATAATCTCCCGACCAGTCCGTCTCCAGCACTTCGATGCCGTAAATGGTGACGGTTCGGGACTTCCGCTCCACTTGAACGCCCTGCCGGGCCAGCTCATACAATCGTTTGCCGTCCACCTTGACGGCGGAATACATCGGCGGCACCTGTTCAATGTTGCCGACAAAGCGTAAGGCCGCCGCGGTCACTTGCTCCGGCGTCAACCGTTCTCCAAGACGCTCCACCCGCTCCAGCACTTCCCCCGACAAGTCCTCCGTATCGGTGGAAAGTCCCAAGAGCAGAGTCGCTTCGTACGCTTTCGGCAGCTCTTGGATGTACTCGACAAGCCGGGTCGCCCTGCCGATGCAAAGCGGCAGGACGCCTGTCACTTGGGGATCGAGCGTTCCCGTGTGACCGATCCGCTTGATTCTTACGATGCGGCGCACTTTAGCCACCACATCGTGTGAAGTAAAGCCTTTCGGCTTCCAAACGGGCAAAATGCCTTCCAATTCCGTTGTCATGCGAGCGCCATCCCTACTTCCCGAACGACTCGTTCGACCGCTTCGGACATCGCACCGCGAATCGTGCAACCGGCCGCCTTGACATGCCCGCCGCCTCCGAATTTTTGGGCAATTGCCGCCACATCGGCCAACCCTCCGGACCGGAAGCTGACTTTAATAATTCCGGGCTCTTTTTCCTTAAACAGCATGCCGACCTCAACCCCTTCGACATTGCGGGCATAGTTGACGAGTCCGTCCATATCGTCGCTGGATGCATCGGTAGCGGACAAATCGTCCAAGGTGACGGACAGCCAGGCAACCTTGTTTTCATGGGCAAAGGACAACGTATTGAGGCTTCGCTTCAGCAAGGATACCTGACCGAGAGTCATCGTTTCGAGCAGCCTTTCGGCAAGCTCGTGCCCCTTCACACCGCGCGCCAGCATATCTGCCGCAATCTGCATCACTTTGGGCGTCGTATTCGAATAACGGAAGCCTCCCGTATCGGTAAGCAAACCGGTGTAAATACAATTGTTCAGCTCCGGGGTGAACTCCAGATTCAGCTCCCGTGCCAGATCGTACAGCACTTCCACGGTAGCCGCGGCATCGGCACGCACAAGATTAACGGTTCCGAAACCGTCGTTGGTCGCATGATGATCGATGTTCAGCAGCTTCCGCTCCGGCTCGAAGCATTCGCTCACGGAGCCGATTCGTGCGAAATCCGCACAATCGACTGAGATCACCGCCGCGAACTTGCGTTCGGGCGGAGCTTTCTCGAACTCGATGACCTCATGAGGCCCGGCCATGTACATGAACTTCTCCGGGATCGGGCCTTCGTTGATCAGTGTGAACCGTTTATTTAACGACTGCAGCATCCAGGCAACCGCAAACGTGGACCCGGCGGCGTCGCCGTCGGGCTGCACGTGGGCAACGACCAGAAAATCATCCTGCTCGCGGATAAACCCGGCCGCCGCTTGAAGCTGTACGGCATATTCCGCTGCCGTCATGCTTCCGCGTTCCCCTCGTTAATTTGGTGAAGGAGCGTTTCGATCTTGCTGCCGTAATCAATCGAGGCGTCGAACTTAAACAGCAGTTCCGGAATTTTGCGCATCCGAATTCGTTTGCCGAGCTCGGAACGGATAAATCCGGTACCGCGGGCGAGTGCCTTCAGCGTTTCTTCCTTTTGTTCGTCGCTGCCAAGCACGCTCAAGAATACTTTGGCTTGGGAAAAATCATTCGTCACATCGACGCCGGTCACGGTAATAAAACCGATGCGCGGGTCTTTCAGTTCGGATTGAATGATCTGGCTTAATTCCTTCTTGATTTGTTCCCCGACTCTGCCCACGCGAATTTTTGCCATAGCGGATCACCTCTCTACAGTTTCCATAACGAAGGCTTCAATCGTGTCTCCCTCTTTAAGATCATTAAAACGCTCCAAAGATATACCGCATTCGTAGCCTTGCGCCACTTCTTTCGCATCATCCTTGAATCGTTTCAGCGATTCGATCTTGCCTTCGAATACGACGATTCCGCTGCGGACAATCCGCACCTCGGCGGAACGGACGATTTTGCCGTCCGTTACCATGCAGCCCGCAATTGTGCCGACCTTGGACACTTTAAAGATGTTGCGGACTTCGGCATGCCCGATAACGACTTCTTTATATTCCGGATCGAGAAGCCCTTTCATTGCTTGCTCGATTTCTTCCATGACCTTGTAAATGATGCTGTGCAGACGGATATCGACTTTTTCCTGCTCGGCGGTATTTTTCGCTTGCGGCTCCGGACGGACGTTAAAGCCGATAACGATCGCATTGGAAGCCGAAGCCAAAATGACATCCGACTCGGTAATAGCTCCGACGCCGCTATGCAAAATTTTAACGCGAGCGCCTTCGACGTCGATTTTCTCCAAGGAGCCTTTGAGGGCCTCGGCAGAACCTTGAACGTCCGCTTTAATGATAACGTTAAGATCTTTGACTTCGCCTTCTTTAATCTGTTTGTACAGATCGTCCAGCGTAACGCGGGCATTCGCACCCATTTCGGATTGACGCAGCGTGATGGCGCGCTTCTCGGCGATATCTCTCGCTTTACGCTCGTCCTCAAAGACCAGGAATGGGTCGCCGGCCTGAGGCACTTCGGTCAAACCGGTAATTTCCACCGGCGTCGAAGGCCCGGCTTCTTTCAGCTTGCGTCCTTTATCGTTCATCATAGCCCGCACACGTCCGAAGCAGACGCCTGCTACGAAGCTGTCGCCCACTTTGAGCGTACCGTGCTGGATCAAGACACGCGCCACCGGCCCTTTGCCCTTGTCCAGCTCGGCCTCGATGACCGTGCCTCTGGCACGCTTGTTCGGATTGGCTTTAAGCTCCTGTACTTCGGCTACGAGCAGAATCATGTCGAGCAGATTTTCCAGCCCGATTCCTTGCTTCGCGGAAATGTTGCAGAAAATCGTGTCGCCGCCCCACTCTTCGGGAACAAGCTCGTATTCGGTCAATTCTTGCTTGACCCGGTCCGGGTTCGCATCCGGCTTATCGATTTTATTGACCGCAACGATAATCGGCACTTTCGCCGCCTTGGCGTGGCTGATGGCCTCTACCGTTTGCGGCATGACGCCGTCATCGGCCGCAACCACGATAATGGTAATATCCGTCACCTGTGCGCCGCGGGCACGCATGGACGTAAACGCTTCGTGACCCGGCGTATCGAGGAACGTAATCTTTTTGTTGTGAGTTTCTACTTGATAAGCGCCGATATGCTGCGTAATACCGCCGGCTTCGCCTTCGGTCACGCTTGTCTTGCGGATCGCATCAAGCAGAGTCGTTTTTCCGTGGTCAACGTGACCCATGATCGTAACGACCGGAGGACGCTCCATCAGATCCGCTTCGTCATCCTGCTCTTCGAATTGTTCGAATTTGTCTTCCTCGACCGGAATCTTCAATTCGACCTCAACGCCGTATTCGGATGCAAGCAGTTGGATCGCATCCAGATCAAGCTCCTGATTGATGGTTGCCATCACGCCGAGGAACAGAAGCTTCTTAATCACTTCGGAAGCGTCCTTATGCAGCGCTTTGGCCGTCTCGCCCACGGTCATCGTTCCGCGCACGATAATTTTCTTTGGCGTATTGTCGATCTTCGGTTTCGGCGGCTCCTGATTTCTGCCGCCCCGGCCTTGAGCTTTCCCGCGGTTTTGTTGGCCCTTGCCGCCGCGGTTATCTTCAAAGCGTTTATTATGGTTCGGTTTCGATTTCTTTGCGCCTCTGTTGGATGCCGAATCGTCCAAATCTACGCCGACGGCCGTTGCCGCCGGTTTCGGAGGAATGGACGCCTGCCGGTTGCCGCCGCGGTCGTTATTGCGCTGCTCGAAGCCGCCGCCTCTGCGTTGATCCGGCCGCTGGCCCTGCTGGCCTCCGCCTTGACCTCCACGGTTGCCGCCTTGGCCCCCTTGACCCTGACCTTGACCGCCGCGATTGCCGCCGCCTTGGCCTCCTTGACCCTGGCCTTGACCGCCACGATAACCGCCGCCTTGGCCTCCTTGACCTTGGCCTTGACCGCCGCGATAACCGCCGCCTTGGCCTCCTTGACCCTGGCCTTGACCGCCGCGATAGCCGCCTTGACCTCCACGATTGCCGCCGCCTTGGCCTCCTTGGCCGCCGCGATTGCGATCATGTCCTTGGCGATCCCCTTGGCGGGACTGGCCTTGGCCTTGACGGCCTTCGCCGCCCTGACCCTGCGGCCTGTTTTGTCCCTGACCGTTATTTTGCTTAGGTGAAGCTGATTGTACTTGCGCCGTTTGCGGGCGTTGTTCCGGTTTCGGCTGCGCCGCTACGGTTTGTTGCTTGGACTCCGGACGATTCGACGGCTTATCCCCTGTTTTGGCTCCGCCCTCGCCCCGTTTTGCTGCTGCATTGGCTTTAACGTCTCTGAAAAATTTCTCTACACTCGACACCGCATCATTCTCCATTACGCTCATATGATTGTTGACCGGAATATCCAGTCTTTTTAAAATTGTGATGATCTCTTTGCTGCTCATATTTAAAGATTTGGCATATTCGTACACTCTGAGTTTGTCTTTATTGTTGTCTTGTTTGGTCAATACCGTCCACCTCCGTACGATCTAACTGCTTCAACAACATCCGCGCAAATCCCGCATCGTTTACCCCAATGACGACTCGCGCTTCTTTACCGATACTGGCTCCAAGCTGATCCCGACGGCCGTACTGATGGATAGGAACTTGATAATAAATGCACTTATCGTTCACTTTCTTGAAGGTGCCTGCGGAAGCGTCCTCGGCCACGATCACAAGCTTCGTTTCGCCGCTTCGGACCGATTCGATCACCATGTCTTCACCGGTAACCAGCTTTCCCGCCCGCATGGCGAGCCCCAGATTCGAGAAAAATTTGTCGCTATTCTTGTTCATCATCCACCGCGTCTTTTCCGGCAATAAATTCGTCTTCCACCTTAATAAAATCCTGCTCGAGAGCGTCGTAAATATCCGGACTGACCGACGATTTCAGTGCGCGATCCAGCGCACGCGATTTCTTGGCCAGCTTGAAGCAGGATAGTTTACCGCACAAATAGGCGCCGCGTCCGGCTTTTTTTCCCGTCAAATCGATGAGCAGTTCATCATTCGGCGTTTTCACCACGCGGATTAGTTCTTTCTTAGGCATCATCTGCTGGCAGGCTACGCATTTACGCAGAGGTATTTTTCTTTGTTTCATCGGATCATCCCCCTCCCGCATGGCCGTCAGACCGATGGCTGCGAATTAATCGATACTGACGGAATCCTGGTGCATTTCTTCAGCATAGGTCTTCGGTCGGCCGTACTCCTGCTCGGCTTGCGTCTCGCTCTTAATGTCGATCTTCCAGCCGGTCAGTTTGGCGGCCAGCCGCGCATTCTGCCCTTTAATGCCGATGGCAAGCGACAGCTGATAGTCCGGCACGATGACCCGGGCCATTTTCTCGGCTTCAAACACTTGCACCTCCAGCACCTTGGACGGGCTAAGCGCGTTGGCGACATACTCCTCTACACTTTCCATCCAACGGACGATGTCGATTTTTTCGCCCTTCAGCTCGCCGACGATCGTTTGCACGCGCATGCCCTTCGGCCCGACGCAGGAACCGACCGGATCAACTTCCGGATTGCGGGAGTATACGGCGATCTTGGAACGGAAGCCGGCCTCCCGGGCAACCGAGCGAATTTCGACGACGCCTTGGAAAATTTCCGGAACCTCCAGCTCGAACAACCGTTTCAGCAGCCCCGGGTGCGTACGCGACAAAATGATCTGCGGCCCCTTGGTCGTGTTTTCGACCTTGGTAATGTACGCTTTAATGCGGTCCCCGTGCTTGAATTTGTCGGTAGGCATCAGCTCGTTCAGCGGCATGACCGCTTCGATTTTGCCCAGATCGATATATAGATTGCGCGTGTCTTGACGCTGCACGATGCCGTTGACGATGTCTTCCTCTTTATCGACATAGGCATTGTAGATCAGCCCGCGCTCCGCTTCGCGGATCCGCTGTGTGACGACCTGCTTCGCAGTCTGAGCTGCGATGCGGCCGAAATCGCGCGGAGTGACTTCGATCTCGACGATGTCGTTCAGTTGGTAATTTTGGTTCATTTCTCTTGCCGCGAATAGCGAAATTTCCAGCCGCGGATCAAGCACGTCGTCGACGACCGTTTTGCGGGCGTATACTTTAATGAGTCCCGTGTGGCGGTTGATGTCCACGCGCACATTTTGCGCGGTGTTGAAATTGCGCTTATAGCTCGAAATCAGCGCTGCCTCAATCGCGTCGATCAGCACGTCTTTGGCGATGCCTTTCTCCTTTTCGATTTCGTTTAACGCCTCGATAAAATCCATGTTCATTTGAATGGAGTTCCCCCTCTCATAAAATACGAGCCGCCCGACGCTTTGGCAGATCGAGCCTAGAATTTGATGGCGAGCCTGGCGCCGGCCACTTTGTCAACCGGAATTTCGTGCTTCTTCTTGCCGATCTCGACAACGACCGTTTGCTCGTCGTACGATACGAGCGTGCCTTCGAATTCCTTCAAACCGTTGACCGGTTCGTACGTCGTCACGAAGACATGCTCGCCAATCGCTTTGCGGTAGTCCTGAGGCTTCTTGAGCGGACGCTCCGCCCCCGGCGAAGAAACTTCCAGAAAGTAAGCCGATTCGATCGGGTCTTTCTCGTCCAGCTTGGCGCTCAGGTATTCGCTGATGCGGCCGCAATCATCGATATCGATGCCGCCTTCCTTATCCACATATACCCGCAAAAACCAGTTGCCGCCTTCTTTCACATATTCAATGTCGACCAGCTCAAATCCGTTTTCGTCCAAAAAGGGGCGAACCAGCTCTTCCACAGTGGATTTGATGTTTGTGCTCAAACGTGCGTTCCTCCTTCGTCTGGTAAAAAAGCGATTGAAAGTTGATTGGACGTTTAAAAGGTAAATTCGTTAAAGCGCGTTTTGTCAGAGCTTCGTTGGGTGTGGGCTGCCGGGAAATCGCGATTGGCTAATGCTCAGACACGTTTTGCCCCGATCCTTCGATTTTGCCTGGTAGAGGAAAGGATCGGGACAAAAAACTCACAATCCTATACCCCTAAATCCAAAGGCTGTTCAATCCACCGTCTTCACTCCACGTCTGGCCAGCTTCAACGGCTGACCGTTTAGCGCTTATTTGCGCCGAACCAACGCTTCACTCGCTTTGGGGCCTTATACAAAATGTAAAGAGTGGGTTTCCCCACTCTTTGGTCACGAGATATTACATTGCTACCGAAGAAGATTATACCATAAGTGCAGAGATCATGCAATAAGGCGTAAAAAGGCGCCTGAGGAAGCAAGAAAGACTTCTTCGGAAGTTCTAAAACAGCGAAAGCTGATTCGTCTCCGGAAGGCCGCGGAAGCAGCCCATGCCGCCAAGAATTTCGACGATCGTCTTCGACGCCTTGCTTCGGGTCTGAAAGTCCTCAATCGATAAGAAAGGTCCGTCGTTTTTGGCGGCCGCGATGTTCTTCGCCGCGTTCTCCCCGATCCCCGCAACGGCGGAAAACGGCGGAATGAGCGAATCGTCTTCGATAAGAAACTTTGTCGCGTCCGATTTGTACAAATCGATCGGTTTGAACGAAAAGCCGCGGGCCGTCATCTCCAGCGCCATTTCCAGAATGGAGATCATGCTCTTCTCCTTCGGCGTTGCCTGAAACCCTTTTTCCTCAATTTCGATCAGCTTGCGCAAAATCGCGTCATAGCCCTGGCACAGCAGCTCGATCTCGAAATCCTGCGCGCGGACGGAAAAATAAGTCGCATAGTAAGCAATAGGGTAATAAAGCTTAAAGTAAGCGGTGCGCACCGCGGAAATAACGTAAGCGGAAGCATGCGCCTTCGGGAACATGTACTCAATCTTTTCACATGAATCGATGTACCACTGAGGAACGTTATGCTTCTTCATATCTTCTTTCCACTCGTCGGTGAGCCCTTTCCCCTTCCGCACGCTCTCGGTGATTTTAAACGCCAGTCCCGCGTCCATACCCGCTTTGTAGATCAAATACAGCATGATATCGTCGCGGCACCCGATCACCGTCTTAATCGTGCAGATGCCTTTTCGGATCAGTTCCTGCGCATTGCCGAGCCAAACGCCGGTTCCGTGGGAGAGACCCGAAATTTGCAGCAAGTCCGCAAAGCTGGACGGCTTGGCTTCCTCAAGCATCTGACGTACGAACTTCGTTCCCATCTCCGGCACCCCGTACGTCGCCACCGGCGTCCGGATCTGCTCCGGCGTCACGCCGAGCGCATCCACGGAGTTGAACATGCTCATGACTTTCGGGTCGTTCATCGGAATCGTCGTCGGGTCGACGCCGGTCAAATCCTGCAGCATCCGCATCATCGTCGGATCATCGTGCCCCAGAATATCGAGCTTCAGCAGGTTGGCATCGAAGGCGTGGTAATCGAAGTGCGTCGTTTTCCACTCGGCGCTCGTATCGTCGGCCGGATATTGCACCGGAGTGATATCGTCGACATCGATGTAATCCGGTACGACTACGATCCCGCCGGGATGCTGGCCGGTGCTTCGCTTCACGCCCGTGCAGCCGGAAGCCAGCCGGTTCAGCTCCGCGCCGCGCCACTTTTTGCCATGCTCTTCTTCATATTTCTTTACGAAGCCGAATGCCGTTTTTTCCGCAACCGTACCGATCGTACCCGCCCGGAATACATTTTTCTCACCAAACAGCACCTTGGTGTAGTTATGCGCATGCGGTTGGTATTCGCCGGAGAAATTCAAGTCGATATCGGGAACCTTGTCCCCTTTGAAGCCGAGGAACGTTTCGAACGGAATGTCCTGGCCTTCCCCTTTCAGCTTTTCCCCGCAGTTCGGGCAATTTTTGTCCGGCAGGTCGAAGCCGCTGGGGATCGATCCGTCGAGAATCCATTCGCTGTGCTTGCACGATTTGCAAATGTAATGCGGCGGCAGCGGATTCACCTCGGAAATGCCGAGGAACGTCGCTACGACCGAGGAGCCGACCGAGCCCCGCGAACCGACGAGATAGCCGTCGGCGTTCGACTTCTTGACGAGCCGCTCGGAGATCAGATAGTTGGCCGAGAAGCCGTATTTGATAATCGGCACCAACTCCTTCTCCAGACGCGCTACGATAACCTCCGGCAGCGGGTCCCCGTAAATCTGCTTGGCCGTATCGTAGCAGGTATTGCGGATTTCTTCGTCCGCCCCTTCGATAACCGGCGTGAACAGCTTGGTCGGAAACAGCTCCAATTCCTCGAACCGGTCGGCAAGCTCCGACGTATTTTTCACGACGACCTCGTAAGCCGTTTCTTTCCCCAGATATTCAAACTCTGCCAGCATTTCCTTCGTTGTGCGGAGGTGGACATCCGGCTTGCGGATATCCTTAAGCGGGCTGAATCCGGTAATCCCGTGAATGGTGATGTCACGGTATATTTTTTCCCGCGGATGCAGATAATGCACGTTGCCCGTCGCAATAACAGGCTTGCCGAGCTTGCGGCCGATTTCGACAATTTTGCGATTGGCATCCTCCAGCTGTGCAGGACTGCCGACCAAGCCTTTGTCCACCAAATGCATATTGACGCCAATCGGCTGAATTTCGAGCACGTCGTAAAATTCTGCGACCATTTCCGCTTCTTCGGTCGATTTGTTCAGTACCGTTTCGAAGAACTCGCCCTTTTCACAACCCGAAGCGATAATCAAGCCTTCGCGCATTTCCTGCAGCTTGCTCTTCGGAATGCAGGCAACCCGGTGAAAATACTCCGTGTGCGAAAGAGACACGAGGCTGAACAGATTTTTTTTGCCGACCATATCTTTGGCGTAAATGCAGCAATGAAACGGCCGCTGCGTTTTGAGGTTTTTGCCGACCTCGTCGTTCAGCCGGTCAAGCTGCGTATATCCGCGGTCCCCGGCTTCTTTCAGCAGGTGAAACAGCACGTGTCCGAGCGCGATCGAGTCGTCGATTGCCCGGTGATGGTTGTCCAAGCTGACTTTAAACTTGTCCGCGAGCGTGTTCAGCCGGTGATTTTTCAGCGACGGGAACAACAGGCGGGCAAGCTCCAGCGTATCCAACACGGGATTGGTCACTTCCGGCAAACCAAGCCGTTTGCAGTTCGCTTGAATGAACCCGATATCGAATCGCGCATTGTGCGCTACCAGAACGCTGTCTCCTACGAATTCGATAAACTTGGGCAGCATCTCCTCCAGTTCGGGCGCCCCTTTGACCATATCGTCCGTAATGTTGGTGAGCTGCTGAATGTTATAGGGAATACGCTCATGCGGATCGATGAACGTGGCGAAACGGTCGATTTCTTTACCGTCCTTCATACGGACGCCGGCAAGCTCGATAATTTTGTTGCTGGTAACGGACAACCCCGTGGTCTCAATATCGAAAATCACATATTCCGCATCGGTAAGGTTCATATCCGTCGGATTCATCACGACCTGTACGGAATCGTCAACGACGTTGGCTTCCAGACCGTAGATGACCTTGATCCCGTTTTTCTTCGCGGCCTTATACGCCTCCGGGAAGGATTGAATACCGCTGTGGTCGGTGACTGCAATCGCTTTGTGGCCCCATTTGGCTGCGGTTTTGATGTATTGGTCGACCGGCGTAATTCCGTCCATTGTCGACATGGAAGTATGAAGGTGAAACTCCACCCGCTTCTCTTCCGCATCGTCCTTCCGGTCCGGCGGGGCGACGATTTCATTGACGTCGGATGGAATCATCACGAGCTCGGGGATTTGCATAAACCGGTCGTACTCGACCCTGCCGCGCAGCTTCAGCCACTTGCCGTTCGTGATCAGGCTGTAAATTTTAACGTCTTCCTTCGTTTTCGCAAACGCCTTGACCATGATAGAGTCCGAGAAGTCCGTAATGTTGAACATGAACAGCGTACTGCCGTTCTTAAGCTCTTTCGTATCCAAGCCGAAAACCGTACCCTGTACCGTAACCTTCTTCTCTTCGTCCCTGACGTCCTGCAGCGGAACGGCCGGATCCTTAATGTCGTAGCCGATCATCAGCTTCAGCTCCGCATCCTGCTGCGACTCCGCTTCGTTCTCCGCCTCCACGGCGGTCAGAATATTGATCGTCACTTCTTTTTCTTCCTGCTCGATCTGCTTCGAGAACTTCTCCAGTTCTTCTTCCCGCGAATCGCTGACCGCATACTTCACATGAAAATCGACGCCGAAAAAGCCGCTGAAATATCGTTGAATCAGTCCGCCGATATTTTTTTTCTTAGCTAATTCCAAGCCGATCGTGTCCAGCAAATAAAGCGTAAGCACGTTCCCGTTCGCTTCAATTTTGGCCTTGGTCATCCAGCCGTTAATCGAGGCCGCTTCCCGCTGCACCCATTCGAGAAACATGCTCCAGTATTCGTGAGCCACTTCTTCCGGCTTCACATCCGGTGTGTACTGGAGCACGAAACGAATGGCAGCGATATGCGAGAATTTGTCCCGGATCATTTTGCAGAAGGAACGGTAAATATCCTGCGGCACCACTTGAGTTTTGACGATATGAAACGTCCATTCCCTGTTTTTGCGGCTCGTTTCCACTTTATCGATATATCCGTCCGAAAAAAAAGACCCAACCACGTCCGCCGGTACATTGGCCTGCTGCATCAACATTTCAAAGCGGTCCCGTTTCAGCGCCGTGCTGTCATTGCTCATGGTGCTCCTCCCCCCGTAAAACGATGAAAGGGGCAAAAGGAGTGTTGCTTTCCCGTTGCCCCTTATGTAAAAGGTTAGGCGTTTGTTTTAGAATTAGCAGCCATCTTCCGTAACTGCCGCGTCGGAAAAGTATTACTACTTCACCGCTGCCCTCCCCCACAAACTGAAGATTACGCTTGGAAGCAAAATCCGAGTACTTTGCGGGGACCCCCAATTTCAAGTTGCCGTATCTGATAAAAACCTGCAAGGAAGCAACTTGATTTCAAAGGCGGCCGTTTCACTTTCCGTGGCAACACTTTTCCTGAGGCCCTTTGAAGAAATAAGCAACTTAAACAACTCTAAAAACAAACACCTAATTACATGGCGTTAGTAAAAATAATGTTTAGTAAGATTTGCCGAAGACGACGGTGTGCTTGGCGTCTTCGCCGCAGACGAGGCATTTTGGCTTGGATACGCCCGGCTCGAACGGAATGTTGCGGCTCGTGGCGCCGGTCTCTTCTTTAACCTGCG
>NZ_BILX01000035.1 GCF_004000785.1 Paenibacillus ehimensis NBRC 15659
GCCTGCGCGGGACTTTGCCGCGTTAAAATGTAAGCGTATCCGGCGAGCCGTGGCTCGCCGGATAGACGCGTTCCTTCATCTATAGTAACAAAAATGCGGCATACTTACTCCCTAGACAAACTTGCGGGTCCAGGGGCGCAGCTCCTGGGGTCCCCCTTACTAAGGGGGATTTAGGGGGATGGTTCTTTATTTTACCTCCATTTTATTTTTCTTTAAGGTTTCTTTAAGGTTGCGCGTGCAATATAAAGACAAGAACAACAACAAAGCAAGAACAGCAATCATCTTGAAGCCTTATCGAAACGGAGGTTTTTCTGATGGATCACAACAACAATAATAACAACAACGTAAATGATCTTTTTCGTCGCCCGAACGACGAGTTGAAACATAGCGAGTCCGAGGGGGATAACCGGCAGTCGGCCGGGAAAGAGGAAGCGGCGGCGAGCCGTGAGCAAAGCTCCCATTACTTTTCCTACGGTCCTTACAAATCCGGCACCTCGGACACGACGGTCAGCGACAGTCAAGGCTCCGCTCCGGTGGAAGTCACGCCGCCGAAGCCGCTGCGCACGTACGGCCTTAATTCCGGGGAGCAGCAGCAAGGCCCGATGGGGAATTGGCAGCTCGGCGCGGCGCCGAAGAAGTCGAGCGGGTTCCGCAGCATGTTCGCCGCGTTTATGGCCGGCGTAGTCGTGGTTGGCTCGCTGATGTTCGCTTCGGACAAAATGAACCTGTTCACCGGCGCGAAAGGCATGATGACCGGCAACAGCAACCAGAGTTCGGCGGCTGCTCCGGCGCAGGCAGCCAATAATAACGGGAACGTGAAGCCTTCCTCGCTCGATCTGGCCCGTCCGACGAATATATCGGGGATTGTGCAGCAGGCAAGTCCGGCGGTCGTCAAGATCGAGACGAAAGTCAAGACGAGAAGCTCCGGACGCTCCAGCAATCCGTTGTTTGACGACCCGTTCTTCCGCCACTTTTTCGGCGACGATTTCGGCGGCAGCCAGCAGCAGCCGAAAGGCAACGACGGGCAGCTGCAGCCCGGCGGGATGGGGACCGGCTTTATTTTCGAGAAGACCGGCTATATTTTGACCAACGAACACGTCATCGAAGGCGCGGACGAAATTTGGGTGAAGGTAAATAACAACGGCTCCGAGAAGGAATATAAAGCCCAATTGCTCGGCAATAGTTATGATCTTGACTTGGCCGCGCTGAAGATCGAGCCGGAAAACGGCCAAGAATTCCCGACGCTGCCGATCGGCAGCGCGGACAGCTTGAACGTGGGCGATTGGGTGGTGGCCATCGGGAACCCGTACGGCTTCGATCATACGGTAACCGTCGGGGTGCTGAGCGCCAAAGAGCGTCCGATCGATATCCCGGACAAGAACGGAACGCGCCAATACAAGCATTTGCTGCAAACCGACGCTTCGATCAACCCGGGGAACTCCGGCGGTCCGCTGCTGAATCTGAACGGCGAGGTCATCGGCATCAATACGGCCGTCAGCGCGCAAGCGCAGGGCATCGGCTTCGCGATTCCGACCAGTACGATCTCCGCGGTGCTGGATAACCTGAAAAACAACGTGAAAATTCCGAAAGAGCCGATTCCGTACATCGGTGTGCAGATGCAAAATATCGATAAGGATTGGGTGTCGGAGCTTAAGCTCGAGAACACGGAAGGGGCGATCGTCGCTGAAGTTGAGCGCAAAAGCCCGGCCTTCAAAGCAGGTATCCGTCCTTACGATGTGATCACCGAGGTTAACGGCGCTAAGGTGAAAAACTCTAACGAGGTCAGCGCGGCCGTCAAAAAATTAAAGGTCGGCGACAAAGTAACGCTTGGCATTATGCGTGACGGGAAGAAGCAGAACATCGAGGTTACGATCGGCGACCGCAACACGATCGACTCGCAGAAGCAGCAATAAAGCGATAAAGGAAAAGAAGCAGAGCGGACGACAAGCGAAAGCTCCGCTTCTTTTTTTTGCTAGCCTCATTATTTTGGTACAATGGAGATAGGAAAGGCAGGTGGATACGATTTTATGAGAGAGAAAATACTAGTCATTGACGACGATGAAAAAATTACGTCCATGCTGCGCCGGAGCTTGGCGTTCGAAGGGTACACGGTATTTACGGCGAACCATGGGATGGACGGGTTAAAGCAAATTCTTGAGAACGAACCGGATACGGTCATTCTGGATGTCATGATGCCGCAACTCGACGGCTGGGAGGTCGTGCGCCGGATCCGCGAAGGCGGCTCGGACGTGCCGGTGCTCATGCTGACGGCCAAGGACGAGGTGTCCGACCGGGTGAAGGGACTTGATCTCGGCGCGGACGACTATCTTGTTAAGCCGTTTGCACTGGAGGAGCTGCTTGCCCGGGTGCGCGTTCTGCTGCGCCGCAAAGCGGCGGACAAAACGGAGCAGCCTTCCAACAAGCTGCAGTACCAGGACATCTTTATGGATCTGGATACGCGCGAGGTGTACCGCGGCGGACAGTTGATCGAGCTGACGACCAAGGAATTCGAGCTGCTGCATTTGTTTTTGCAGAATCCGAGAAGGGTCCTTTCGCGGGATGTCATTATGGAGAAAATTTGGGGCTACGATTACAGCGGAGAATCGAATGTGCTTGAGGTTTATATCGCTCTCTTACGCCAGAAAACGGAGGAGCATGGGCACAAACGGATGATTCAGACCGTTCGCGGCGCCGGCTATGTGCTGAGAGGGGAAGGCTGACATGTCCATTCGCTTGCGCTTGACGCTGTGGTATACGGCGATTTTGTCCGCAACCCTGCTGCTGCTCGGGCTGGGACTTTACTTTTTTTTGCATTATTTTTATTACGATAATTTAAAGTCCGAAATCGAGCAGCAAGCAGGGGGTGTGGCCTCCCGCATCAAGCCTCAGATCGTAAACGGGGAGTTCGTTCTCATTCCGAACATTCGCGACTTGCCGAAAACGAACAACGTCTTTTACCAAGTGACAAGTTTGAGTACGTGGCAGGTCATCGAGTTGCCCGACTCCGAACAGACGGGGATCAAAATTCCCAATATGACCGATGAGAAGGTTCAATGCATTTTAAAAGGCGAATGTCAGTTCGAGAGGATAAGCATCCAAGGCTACTCGTTCATGGTTTATTATGTGCCGCTTGTTCAGCAGTACACCCGCAACGTATTGGGAATCATGCAGGCCGCTTACTCGATTGAGCAGTACGAGAATTTGTTGGCGCTCCTGCGCCTCATCTTGACGGTGATCGGGCTGATCAGCGTGCTGATCGCCGCCTCGGTCGGCTGGTTTCTCGCGCGTAAAGCGCTGCGGCCGATCGAGCAGGTCATTGCGGCCACAAACCGGATCGAAAAAGGGGTGGATCTCGACAAGCGGATCGAATACACCGGGCCGAATGACGAGATCGGCGAGCTGACGCAGACGATTAACGGCATGCTCGGACGGCTGCAGAACGCATATACCGAGCTGGAAGAGGCTTACGGCGCACAGCGCCGGTTCGTGTCGGATGCGTCGCACGAGCTGCGGACTCCTTTGACGACGATACGCGGCAACATGGAGTTACTGGAAAAAATGTGGAAACAAACGGCGCTCACCTCCGGGGAGCAGGATCATGGGAAGATGGAGATGACGCTGGAAGCGATGCACGATATTTCCGGCGAAGCTGAGCGCATGTCGCGGCTTGTGAACGACCTGCTGTCGTTGGCCCGCGCCGACGCCGGATTCCAGATGACCAAGGACAAAGTCGAGCTGCAGCCGCTGCTCGATGAGATCGCGCGGAAAGCGCAGCTGCTCCCGAAAACGGCCGAATGGATCGTCGGACAGACGAAGGCGGCCGAGGGCATTTGTGTCTACGGCAACGAAGATTATTTAAGGCAGCTGCTGTTCATTTTCCTCGAAAATGCGTTCAAGTACACGGAGCAGGGCTACGTCCGGCTTGACACGCTGCGGCACGGCGGACAGATCGGCATCCGGATCGAGGATACGGGCATCGGCATGGACAAATCCGAGATACCGCACATTTTCGACCGGTTCTACCGGGCGGACCCGTCGCGGGGCCGCAAGTCCGGAACGGGGCTGGGCCTGTCGATTGCCAAATGGATTATCGACGAGCATCAGGGCTCCGTCGAAGTCAAGACGCGAAAAGACGAGGGAACGACCTTCATCATCTGGTTTCCGATCGCAGCCGAATTGAACAGACGGGCGGCGCAAGCCGAGGATCATTCCCTCCAGCCGAGGAATCAGGTATAATGAAGGAATAAGCGAAAATTCGACAGGCAGGTGCAGCATGGACGTTATCAAAATATCCCCCCGCGGCTATTGCTACGGCGTCGTCGACGCGATGGCGCTGGCGATGCAGACCGCCAAAAATTTGAATCTGCCGAGACCCATCTATATATTGGGCATGATCGTGCACAATGCGCATGTCACCGACTATTTCGAAAAGGAAGGCGTCATTACGCTCGACGGCCCGAACCGTCTGGAGATTTTGGAGCAGGTGGACAAGGGGACCGTTATTTTCACCGCCCACGGGGTATCGCCTGAGGTACGCCGCCGGGCGAGGGACAAGGGCTTGACGGTCGTGGATGCGACGTGTCCCGACGTGACGAAGACGCATGATTTGATCCGCGAGAAGACGGCCGAGGGCTATACGATCATCTATATCGGCAAGAAAGGGCACCCCGAGCCGGAAGGCGCCGTGGGCGTCGCGCCGGACCGCGTGCATCTGATCGAGAATACGGAAGAAATCGACAAGCTTGACGTTGCGTCGGAGCGTATCCTGATTACGAACCAGACGACGATGAGCCAATGGGATATCAAGCACATTATGAACCGGCTGCTGGAGCGGTTCCCGCATGCGGAGATTCATAACGAGATTTGCCTTGCCACCCAAGTCAGGCAGGAAGCGGTCGCGGAGCAGGCGAAGGAGGCCGATCTCGTCATCGTCGTCGGCGACCCGCGAAGCAACAACTCGAACCGTCTTGCGCAGGTGTCCGAGGAGATCGCGGGAGTCAAGGCGTACCGCATTGCCGACCTTTCCGAGCTGAACCCCGAGTGGCTGAAGCCAGTGCGCCGCGTAGGCGTCACCTCCGGGGCCTCGACGCCCACGCCGATTACCAAGGAAGTCATCGCGTATCTGGAACAATACGATGCGGCCGATCCCGCGACCTGGGAGCTGCGGCGCACGGTCAATATGGACCGCTTAATCCCGGTCGCCAAGCAAAAAGCAAGCGCGGAGTAGACTGCTCACGGAAGGAAAGGGACGTACAGTCATGGGTAAACAGGCAACCGGCAAAAAGCCTTTTCAACTTCGCAATGTGGGACGTTGGTTTAAATACAAATATTTGCTGCTGACAAGAGCCAAAGGAGGGCCGGCCATCGTCGCGCTCGGCTTCTCCGTCGGTCTGTTTGTAGAAATGTTCACCCTGCCTACGGCAGGGCTTGCTTTTTTTCTTATCTTTCCTTTGGTCTACGTATTCCGGGCCAATATGGCTGCCGCTTTGATCGGATTCGTATTCGGCAAAGTGATCTACATTCCGATGTCCTTCCTGAACCGGCAGGTGGGAGGCTGGGTGCTTCCGCGCGGCATCCGGGGGCATTTATTATCCGTGCTGCCGGATTGGCTCGATACGTTTATCAAGTTCAACTTGAAGCTGCTTGTCGGCGGGGTCATCGATGGAGCTGTCTTGGGGCTCATCGCCTTTTATCCTATTAAATGGCTGCTGGAATGGTATGACAGCAAGCGTAAGGAAAAGCGGAGAAGACGCAAGGAACAGGTGCTGCTCTCCTCGGGGTCCGAAGACTGAAAAATAATCTTTTTCGCTTCGTTCTTGACGGGGAGCGGCTTCTCGTTGTATAGTTACTTTAACACTTAAAAGCGTATAAGCGTCGAAGCGTCTAAGTATGAACATGTCCTTGAGGAGCGTGGATTGTTATGATCGTTATTTTATCCAACAAAGTTACGGAAGAGCGCATTGCCGAAATCGTTCACCATATCGAGAAGCACGAGGTAGCGGCTCATGTGTCCAAAGGCGTAGACCGGACGGTCATCGGCATTATCGGCAAAGCGACCCCGGCGCTGGCCGAGCAGCTTCGCCAGTTGTCCGGCGTAGAGCAGGTCGTCAAAATCTCAAAGTCTTATAAATTGGCCAGCCGCGATTTTCACCCGGACAATACGGTGATCCGCATCGGCGACGTATCAATCGGCGGCGACGAACTGGTCATTATGGGCGGACCTTGCGCGGTCGAGTCGCCGGAGCAAATCGATGAAATCGCGCGCTTGGTCAAAGCTTCCGGCGCCCAGGTGTTGCGCGGCGGCGCCTTCAAGCCGAGAACCGGGCCTTACAGCTTCCAGGGCGTCGGCGTCGAGGGGCTGGTGATGATGGCGGAAGCCGGCAAAAAGCACGGGCTGCTGACCATCACGGAAGTGATGACGCCGGAGTACGTCGATGTGTGCGCGGAGTACGCCGATATATTGCAGGTCGGCACCCGGAACATGCAGAACTTCGATTTGCTCCGCAAGCTTGGCACGATCCAGACGCCGGTGCTCCTCAAGCGCGGCTTCAGTGCGACGTACGACGAATTTTTGAATGCGGCGGAATACATTTTGGCCGGCGGTAATCCGAACGTCATGCTCTGCGAACGCGGAATCCGAACATTCGAACCTTACACGAGAAACACGCTCGACCTGGCGGCCATTCCGGCGCTGCAGACGCTCAGCCATTTGCCGGTTATTTCGGACCCTAGCCATGGCACGGGGCGCCGCGAGCTGGTGGAGCCGATGTGCAAAGCTTCCATAGCAGCCGGAGCGAACGGTCTCATCGTCGAAATGCATACGGACCCCGACAACTCGATGACCGGAGACGGCGTACAATCGCTGTTCCCGGACCAATTCGCCAAACTCATGTTAGATTTGGAACAATTGGCGCCGCTGTGCGGAAAACGATTCGATACGAAGAAGGAAGCGGTTCTGGCGCGGTAATGATCGGTTTTTCAAGGTAGATTCCTTATAGAAAGAGGCTTGATTTTCCTGCTTTTCAGGAAATCAAGCCCTTTTTTTGTCCAAAATGTGACGAAATTCGACGTTGTGTGAGCATACCTTACACCCTCGTAAAAAATACCTGACATAAGTATTGACGATTGTTGCGATGACGATTTATAATAAGTCCATGATCAACGAAAACTTGAACAATGAGCGAACAAAATGATGAAAATGTTCGGAAATTAGGAGGTTGGCGAGTCAATGTCAGTACAAAACGTATTAAACACCATCAAGGAAAAAGGCATCGAGTGGGTAGATTTCCGTTTTGTCGATCTGAACGGCAGAGCGCATCACATTTCTTTACCGGCATCCGAGGTGGAAGAAGAAACCTTCGTGAACGGCGTAGCGTTCGACGGTTCTTCCATCCCCGGTTTCAGAGGCATTGAGGAGTCCGACATGGTTATGATGCCGGACCCGGAAACCAGCTACATTGATCCGTTCACCGCTCATCCGACACTGGTGATCATGAGCAACATCCATTTGCCTGACGGCGAACGCTACGAGCGCGATCCGCGCAGCATCGCCCAGAAGGCTGAAGAATATTTGCAAACGTCCGGCGTAGGTACGGCTGCATTCTTCGCACCGGAATCCGAATTTTTCATCTTCGACGAAGTTCGCTTCGAAAGCAAGCAAAACTCTTCTTCGTACTTCGTAGATTCCGAAGAAGCGCACTGGAACACGAACCGCAAGGAAGAAGGCGGCAACCTGGGCTTCAAAGTCGGCCACAAAGGCGGCTATGTGCCAGTTGGTCCGACAGATACGCAGCAAGACATCCGCAGTGAAATGTGCCGGCTGCTGATCGAATCCGGCCTCCGCATCGAGCGCCATCACCATGAGGTGGCTACCGCAGGCCAAGGCGAGATCAACTTCCGCTTCGACACGCTGACCAAAACAGCCGACAACCTGATGAAATACAAATACATCGTGCAAAACACCGCCCGTCAATACGGCAAAGTGGCGACCTTCATGCCGAAGCCGCTGTTCGGCGACAACGGCAGCGGGATGCACGTTCACCAATCGATCTTCAACGGCGATACTCCGCTGTTCTATGAAAAAGGCGGCTACGCCAACCTGAGCGAAATGGCTCTGCACTACATCGGCGGTATCCTGTACCATGCTCCGGCGTTGATCGCCTTGACCAACCCGAGCACGAACTCGTTCAAACGTCTGGTTCCTGGCTACGAAGCGCCGGTTAACCTCGTGTTCTCGAAGGGCAACCGTTCCGCAGCCGTTCGTATTCCGGTTGCTGCCGTAACGCCGAAGGGCTGCCGCATCGAGTTCCGTACGCCGGACTCCACGGCTAACCCGTACTTGGCTTTCGCAGCGATGCTGCTCGCCGGTCTCGATGGCATCAAGAAAAAAATCGATCCGCGCGCACTTGGCTACGGCCCGCTCGACAAAAACATTTACGAGCTGCCGGAAGAAGAGAAGAAAGAAATCCGCAGCGTTCCAGGTACGCTGGACGAAGCGCTCGACGCACTGGAAGCGGACTGCGAGTTCCTGACCGAAGGCGGCGTGTTCACGAAAGACTTCATCGACAACTACGTTGCGCTGAAGCGCGAAGAAGCCAAAGCGGTATCGATCCGCATCCATCCGCACGAGTACTCCTTGTACTTCGATCTGTAAGCCTCGGCCTTATAATAGATTCGTACGAAGAAGCTCCTTGCTTAAAGCAGGGGGCTTCTTTTTTGCCTGGATGCGCAGGGTCTTTAACCAAAATTTAAACAAAATCGTTCTTCGAATTTAATCTGTGGTTGATAGGATGGAAGCCGGGTACCGCGCTGGACGAATGGCGGTTTCTACACCAATGTACCGGATAAAAGGAGAACGAAATGATGCACAAGCTGAAATGGACAATGAAGCAAGCCGTTATTGTTGCGGTGGCAGCCGTCTGCCTGATCCCGCAGGCAGCGTATGCCGAAGTCAAGGAAACGACGGAAGTGAACGCTCCGCTCAGGGGCTCGGTCGAAGAATATAATCTTACTTGGGCGAAATGGATCAAGTCCCATGCGTACGCGCTTGAGTCGATTGAGCCGGAACCGGTAACGAACGGTTCGATCGAGAAAGAGCGTTTCCAAGATTTAACCTTTCTTAAGCCGCTATTGATGGATAAGCGGATCGTGTACTTGGGGGAAAACTCCCATGGCGTCGCGGAGTACAATCAGGTGAAAACCCGGCTGATTCAATATTTGCACGAGGAGCTCGGCTTTGATGTGATCGCCTTTGAATCGGGGATGGGGAATGCGGCAGGCGCCTATGCCCGCGTCGGGTCCCGTTCGCCGGAGGAGCTGATGAAGGATACGATCTTTGGGGTATGGTGGAGCAAGGAGACGCTGCCTTTATTCGACTATATCAAGCAAAGCGCGGGGACGGAGCGTCCGCTTGCGGTCAGCGGCTTCGATATGCAGGTTCAATTCCCTTACGCTTCTTTTATGAAGGAATGGATCGGAACGAAGGATACCGGGCTGGCGGACGCGTTTGTCAAGGCCGAGAATGAGCTTGCCGACTGGGGCGCGAGCAAGGATGCCGCCGCTTACGCTCAGGCGAAGCCTCGACTGCTCAAGACCTACGAAGACACGAAAGCTTTTCTGGCGGACCATGCGGCCGAGCTGCAAACGCAGTATCCGAAGAACAAGCATCTGGTCGAAATGACCCAGCGGGTCATGGACGATCGGATCCGTGTCGTGAAGGAGTACACGGAGGTCGTCATTCGCAGCAATACCGCTACGGAGCAAGGGGATTACGAGCCTTTTCTGCAAACGATGCGCATGCGCGACGAAATGATGGCTGACAACCTGACTTGGCTCGCGGATCATATTTATCCGGATAAGAAAATCATCGTCTGGGGCCATAACGATCACGTCCGCAAAAACAATTCGCGGGTCATGAACTCTCCGTACTCCGGCCTAAAGCTGATGGGCGAGCTCATGCCTGAGAAGCTGAAAAAGCAAAGCTATACGATCGGATTGTACATGTATGAAGGCGAGGCAGCCAACAATATGGGACAAACGTACATGATTGGTACGCACGAGCCCGGCAGCCTGGAACACATTTTGAAGCAGGCCGGGCATTCGTATACGTTTGTCGATTTGAAATATTGGAAGAACAAGAAAGGCACCTCGTGGATGTTCCAGCCCCGCGTTTCGCTCGATTGGGGGATGATGCCGGAAAGCATGATTCCGCGGGAACAATTCGACGGCCTGCTGCTGATCGACAAGGTTCACCCGCCGGCGTATATAAGAACGAAGCCTTAAGCTTTTGCCCCGTTCTTTCTGTTCAGTGAATAAAGTAAAGGACCGGAACCCCTTATGGTAAAAGGAGTCCCGGTCTTCTAACGTCAGAATGAAGCAATTCATGGATCTAAACCTTGGCAAAGTCCTACTATCTGATCATTCACATTTACATTACTTAATCCCCCGTGATAACAAACCACGGATGCAATGTCGAGGTCTAGATACTTTTTGAGAGAGCGACGAGCTGCATTTCTATCCGGCGTGGTCGGAACGTGAATGCCCCCGAGAACCCCGTTTACACTGTACATCGAATCCCCGGCAATGAGCGTCTTACTTTGCCTTAAATAAAGGCTGATATGACCGGGAGTATGCCCAGGCGTATGGATGACGCGAATCCCGCCGCAAAACGGCAGTTCCTGACCGTCAATCAAGGTATCGTCCACTCGGCCTTTCGGGGGATGTTCAAGGTGCCCGTCTTTTAAAAGCGGTATCTCCCCTTGAATGTACGGCTTATCCAGTTCGTGTGCATAAACTTTAACATTATGACCAAGCTCCTGCAAAATCTCAGGAAGACTGCCTATATGATCCACATCCTGATGCGTCAAAATCACAACTTTTAGTTTGTCGAACGGCACTCCTGCCTTTTCCATGGCCACGCGTAAATCTTCCATTTGCCCCGGGAATCCTGTGTCTATTAAAACCGCCATTTCTCGATCCCGCAAAAGAATGGGGTGAATAATAGTCCCATGAAAATCGAGATGAAGCATTTCTACTCCCTTTGAAATTTCCATCATATCGGGCCTCCGTAAAATTAAATTTTTACGCAAAGTAATATTATTATGTAGGTTTAGTTGTTGTCAACATCTTCTCTATAAATCGCTCGACATAACGGAACGGTTCTCTGCTGCTGTTTTGATAGAAACGATCAATATCGTGCTAAAAATGAGCAATTCCATGCCGAGACGGCACGCTTCCCGTAGGGTATAATCGGAAGCATCCGAGCAGCTTCGGAATACCGTCAAGGAGGGTTATTCATGAAAGTCGTCGTTGTTGGTTGCGGGGGAATGGGGCGGATTCACGCTATCCATTATGCGTCCATGCCTGAAGTTGAGCTGATCGGAGTATGCGATATCGAGGTTCATCTTGCCGAGCGGCTGGCGGATGAAACGAATTGCCGCGCTTTTGCTTCCTACGAAGAGATGATGTCCGCCGTTAAGCCCGATCTGGTCAGCATTGCGCTGCCTACTTATTTACATAAAGAATACACGGTGAAGACAGCGGCGCTTGGCGCGCACGTCGTGTGCGAGAAGCCGATGGCTCTGACACTGGAGGATGCGGCGGAGATGATCCGCTCCTGCGAGCAGGCGGGCGTCCGTTTGTTCGTCGGCCATGTCGTCCGCTTCTTCCCGGAGTATGCCGATATCAAACGGAAGGTCGAGGCCGGGGAATTGGGCAAGCTCGGGGTGGCGCATGCGAAACGGTCCGGCAGCCATCCGGCGAAGGTGAAAGAATGGTTCGGCAATTTTGAGCAAAGCGGCGGCGTGATCCTCGACCTGATGGTTCACGATATCGACTTTATGCGCTGGGCGCTCGGCGAAGTGAAATCGGTGTATGCGCTTAACCGGCGCGATCAAGAGATGGATTATGCGCTGGCGACGCTCGTGTTCGAGCAAGGAGCCGTCGCCAATCTGGAAGCGTTCTGGGGATATCCCGGACCGTTCCATACGAAGGCGGAAATCGCCGGGTCGGATGGCATCGTGCGCAACAGCAGCCTGGAGGCGCAGTCGCTGCAAATGGTCCGGACGTCCGAGGGCAAGGACGGCCCTGCCGCCGTGGAAGTGCCGGGCAGCCCGGGCTATCACGATCCGTATTATTACGAATTGCGTCATTTCGTCCGGTGCATCCGCGAAAACCGCGAGTCGATCGTGACGCCGGCCGATGCGTACAAGGCGGTTGAAATTGCGCTTGCCGCCATCGAATCAGCCAAAACGGGCGCTGCCGTGCAGCTCTAATTCCACGTGAGGAGGAACGCTATGATGAACAAAATAAAAATAGGAATGATCAGCTTCGCGCACGGTCATGCGTTCAGCTACTTGAACGCGCTCGTTTCGATGACCGGGGTCGAAGTGGCAGGAATCGCGGACGAAGTAAAATCCCGCGTGGAGGCCGTGGCGGAGAAGCACGGTATCCCTTATTTTGAAGATTATCGGGAGCTGCTCTCGATGGAGATCGATGCCGTCGTCATCTGCTCGGAGAATGTCCGGCATGCGGAACTGACCATCGCTGCGGCGCGGGCCGGAAAGCACGTTCTGTGCGAAAAGCCGTTAGGCGTCTCCAAGCGGGAAATGGAGGAGATGATTGCCGCCTGCAAGGAAAACGGGGTACAGCTGATGACCGCCTTTCCATGCCGCTATCTGCCGGCGGTCGTGCAAGCGAAGCAGGCGGTCGGGCGCGGAGAGATCGGCGAGATCGTGGCGATCAAAGGCACGAACCGCGGCAGCTTTCCGGGCGGATGGTTTGCGGACAAGTCGCTGTCCGGCGGCGGCGCGGTGCTGGACCATACGGTGCATGTCATGGACTTGATGCACTGGTTTCTCGGTGCGGAAGTGCAGGAAGTGTACGCTTACGCGGCGACGGTATTCCAAGAGAAGGAGATCGATGACGCCGGCATGGTGCACGTCAAGTTCGATAACGGCGTTTTTGCCGTCCTGGACCCGAGCTGGTCGCGCAATCGGAGCTTCCCGACGTGGGGGGACGTGACGATGGAAATCGTCGGCACGCGGGGAGTCCTTTCCGTCGATGCGTTTGCCCAGAAGAACGACGTGTACAGCGTCCGGGCAGGCAAAGGGGTATGGAGCTATTGGGGGGACGATATGGACGCCTATTTGGTTCGATCGTTCGTCGAGGCGCTGAGTCGCGGCACGCCGGTCCCGATTACGGGCGAAGACGGGATGAAAGCCGCGGCCGTTGCCCTTGCCGCCTACGAATCCGCAGCACAAGGGCAGCCCGTCCGGCTGTAAGGAGGAGCTGCAGTGGAAGGGAGAATCAAGGCAAGAATCGAGGCCGCGCTTGAGCTGGCCGGGCTCGGAAAAAACGGGCTGCAGGCTTCGTATTTGGCGGAGGGCGCTTGGCATGAGGCTTACCTGATCTCTACGGCGGAAGCCGGGCCGCTGGTGGCGCGGTTTCCGAAGCCTTTTTCCTACGGGAAGCCGTTCTTGTATAACGAACGGGAGCTGAAAGCCGAATACGGCGGCCGAGGGTTGTATTACCGGTTGGCGAACGGGGTGAGCGAGGGCATTTGCCCTCCGTATTATACATACTCCGTCAGTCCGGAGCTTAGCTTTACGATCGAAACCTACAGCGGGCCCGTGATGTCGCTGGCAACAGCGGACGAAGCCGAAGCCGCCCGATGGGGAGCGGAGTGCGGACGGTTTTTCCGAAGCATGGATCAGGTGAGCGTCGAGCTGGAAGGCTTCGGGTTTCTGGACTGGAAGGACGGAAAGCTGGCCGGCGACCATCAACAGGATTATCTCGCGTATTGGGTAGAGGATACGGAGGGCTATCTGGAGTCGTGGGAACGGCTGCAGCGTGCGGGATACGTCAGCGAAGCCGGGTGCGTGAAGCGAATGCTGGACGAAATCGTCCGGTTCCGCTTGCGGCGTACGCCTGAGTTAAGCTTGACGAACCGGGACGTATCGCCGGAAAACCTCATTATTTGCGAGTCGGGGGTCCGTTTGATCGATCCGGTGCCGATCCTCTATGACGGCTTTGCGTTCGCCGGCAACGTGTTGAACAATTTCAACACGTTGTTTCCGTCGTTTTACGGCTCTCCGCGGTATGAGCGTCACGGGTTCGACCGGTACCGGCCCTTGCTCCGCTCGTTCGCCGACGGGTTTCTCGAAGGGTATGCGCAAGGCGATCCCGAGATTGTCTGCGCTTTGCGCGTGGAGCAATTTCTGATGCTGCTGGACCTGACCTGCGACCATATCGGGCTGCTGGAGCACGATATGACGGAGGAAGCGAGGCTGCGCTATGGGGACAAAGCTGCAGTAGAGGAGCGAATTCCCCTATATATCGCCGCTTTGGAGCAGTTTCGTCTATCGTGACATACGGCGCAGCGAGCGCTTGGTTGGTTATCCCGGCGGCTGGCCGGCATAACGGCTTTTGCGGAGCTGGGCCGGACTGCAGCGCTTGTATTTGCGAAACAGCCGTCCGAAATAATTGACATCGCAAATGCCGACTTCCTCGGCAATCGTCGTCATGGACCAATCCGTATCGCGAATGAGCTCTTCCGCTTTGTTGATGCGCAGCAGGTGGACATATTCCAGGAACGTTCTCCCGACGGCTGCGCGGAACACGCGGCAGAAGTGATGGTTGCTCATGTTGGCCACCTGCGCGGCGCGTTCGATCGTTAATTTTTCGCGGTAATGCGTTTCGACGAAGGTGAGCACTTCTTTCAGCTTCTCCAGCTTTCGCTTCCCTGCGGCGTCTCCCTGATTGCTGCGGCCGGGGCTTGCATAGAGACGGGCCAGCACGGTGATCAGCACGGTGATGTACGATTGGATGACGACCTCGAAGCCGGTCTCCTTGCGGCCGTACTCGTCCGCAATGCGGTGGAGCAGGGCTGCGACGGATTCATAATGCTCGTCGGCGGGGCTCAGACGCACCGGAACGGACAACGGCTCGGTTAAGGAGGCGGCGTAATCGGATTGGGCGACATGCGAATGAACGACCCGGGTCCGGTCAAACAGGAATGCGCAGTATTCCGCACCGTCGTCCAGCGTGCCGCCTTCGTGAATTTCTCCTTCGTTGATCAGGAAAATATCGCCGGGCACGGCCGTTAAGCGCTGCCCGCCAATGCGGAATTCGGCGCTTCCCTGCAGCACCAGAAGAATCTCGAACACGTCATCGTGATAGTGGGAATAAAACTGGGAAGGACTCTTTTGCGGCAGTACTTTGTAAGGGAACACTTGTTTGACGATAGGCAGTTCCCGTATGATCAGATCAGAGCGCATGCGAATCACCTCTTGGCTGCAGCCGAATCCGACAGTCGCTTTGAAGCGGATTCGAAACTTCATTATATTGTACCGAACGGACGCTTCGATTTGAAGCGTTTTTTGTTTGTGTTTTTTTTATTTGGAACGATCAACCAAATACTTTTGTAACATTTGTCCTATATAATTACAATATATTAGGAATAAAGACATGCAGGGCGGTGCTGCGAATGAGTGCAGAATGGATGGAAAAGGATGCGGCGCATCTGCTCAGCCGGGCGACGTTTTTTGCCGGGAGGCAGGAAGTGACAGCGGCGCTTCAACTGGGGAAGGAGGAGACCGTGCGGCGGCTTGTCGCCGGAGAATCGTTGACGGGCCGGACGTTTTCGCCGGAGCCGATCGAGCGCATCTCCGCCGACGGCAAAGCGCTGAGCAAAGAGCCGATCATCGATCAACAGACCTATTGGCTGTACCGGATGATCAACACGCAGGCTCCTTTAATCGAAAAAATGACGCTGTTCTGGCACGGTCATTTTACCACCTCGTACCAGAAGGTGAGCGAGATGCCGTTAATTGTGCGGCAAAACGAGCTGCTGCGCAGCCACGCGCTTGGCAGCTTTCGCGATTTGGTGCGGGAGATTGGCAAAGATCCGGCGATGATGGTGTATTTGGATACGAATTACAGCCGCAAGGGCAAGCCGAACGAAAACTACGCCAGAGAGGCGATGGAGCTGTTCACCCTCGGGATCGGAAACTATACGGAAGAAGACGTCAAGGAAGCGGCGCGGGCGCTGACCGGATGGGGCTACGATAAGAAGACGGATCAAGTCAAATTCAACGCCAAGCAGCATGACGGCGGCAGCAAGACGGTGCTCGGACATACCGGCCCTCTCGATGCGGATGGCTTTGTGGAGGCGCTGTTCAAGCAGGACGCGCTCCCGCGTTGGGTGGCGCGAAAGCTGCTCACTTGGTTCGCGGCGGCCGAGCCGTCGGACGAGTGGGTGAACGGGTTGGCGGCGGTGTTTGCGAAAAGCTTCCACATCGGCGATACGCTGCGGTCGCTTTTTCTCTCCGACGCCTTCTACGCGCCGGAGCTGCGGGGGAGCCTGGTCAAGTCGCCGGCGGAATACGTTGCCGGCATCGCCAAAGCGCTGGAGCTGCCGCTCACCAGAGGCTACGCGCATTCGCTGCGCAAGATGGGGCAGGAGCTGTACCTTCCGCCCAGTGTTGCCGGCTGGCGCGGCGGGACGGCCTGGCTGACGACCGCCAACCTGCTGGCGCGCTGCCAGTTTGCGGAATCGGCCGTCAAGCGGCTGAACCCGGCCCACTTTAGTTCGAAGGATTACGTGCAGGGGGCTTCCGCCTCCCCGCAGCAGTGGGTGAAGCAGTTCGGGCTGAACGTCGGGGTCAGGGAGCTGGGAGAGCAGACATCTGCGGTGCTGGCAAATTATGCGGATGAAACGTTCCTCCATGCGGCCCAGAAAACGAACGGGATGCGCGGCCTGCTTCAGCTTGTGCTGATCAGTCCGGAAGCGCAGATGAAATAGGAGGGAAGACGCCGATGAAGCTGACGAGAAGAGATTTTTTAATCAAGGGCACGGCTCTGCTGGCGACGCTCGGACTTGGGGGACCGATGATCTTCGCCGAGAACGGCTCGCCGCTCCGGCCGCAAGAGGCGGAGAATGGCGGCTCCGATTCGTCGGTGCTCGTCGTCATTCAGCTGTCGGGCGGCAACGACGGGCTCAATACGGTTATCCCCTACGGGCTGGGCGGCTATTTCGACGCGCGGCCGACGCTGAAATTGACGCAGAGCGAAGTGCTGGCGATCGATAACCAGGTCGGGCTGCATCCGAGTCTGACCCGGCTGCACGCTTTGTACCAGAGAGGCAAGCTGGCGATCGTCCAGGGCGTCGGCTATCCGAAGCCGGACCGTTCCCATTTCCGCTCGATGGAAATATGGCAGACCGCAGAGCCGGAGAAGATGGGACGCACCGGCTGGCTCGGCCGGTATGCGGCAGCGTCGCTAAGCCGGGACGGCAATCCGCTCAAGGCGCTGCAGATCGGCAGTGCCGCCGGCGGGCTGGCGTTTCAAGCGGAAACGGTCAATGTGCCGCTCATCCAGTCGCTGGAGACGTACTCCTTCCTGGACCCGAAAATGCCGAAGACCGAACAAAACCGGCTCGCCAAGGCGTTCCTCGATATGTACGATCCGAAGGGGCAGGGCACCGTCATCCGGGTCACCTGCGAGCGCGGCCGGGACGCTTATGACAGCGTCGAGGCGGTGCATCAGCTGGGGGGCGGCTACCAGGCGAAGGTGGAGTATCCGAAGACGGCCATTGCCAGAGACCTCCAGCTTGTCGTCAAAATGCTTGCAGGCAAGTCCGGCACGCGCGTCTTTTATTTGCAGCTCGGCGGCTTCGACGATCACGTCCAAGAGAAAGAGCAGCATGCCCGTCTGCTGAAGCAGCTGGACGAAGCGCTCGGCGCCTTTTACGAGGATCTGGAAGCGCAAGGTCTTGAGAATCGCGTCGCGACGATGGCTTTTTCGGAATTCGGGCGGCGGGTGAAGGAGAACGGCAACGGAGGCACGGACCATGGAACCGCGGCTCCCGTCTTTGTGCTCGGCGGCAAAATCAAGGGAGGACTGTACGGCGTGATGCCGAGCTTGACGGACCTCGACAACGGCGATCTGAAATACCAGGTCGATTTCCGTTCCGTGTACTACACCGTCATCGATCAATGGCTCAAAGGCGACGCGGCCGGCGCGCTCGGAAAAACATACGAACGGCTCGGGTTTGTATAAGGATGCCCGGGGCATCACAGGAATAAGGGACCGCTACGAACGTAGTCCGGTCCTTTTTTTGTCAGCTGCGGCATGTAATGAGAAGGACTTTTTACCTGGCTGATTTTTCCTATGGCGATGCCGGATAAAGCGCATTCAAAGTCCTGCCCTTTCCCGGTTCGACAGCAGACAACAGGCGTTTTTTTGGCACCAAATCAAAAAAATCTTGAAAATTGCCATACTTAATGCCCATTTTTGGGAATGATGCAAAATAGGACTTATGAGTTTGGAAAATCCTGTCGATAACAATTATAATGGGACAAACAGCATCGTTTTGCCTGAAAATCACCTAAATTTTCGGACAACCTCCCATTGAAACCCTGTTCAAAGGAGCGGTAATATGAAGACAACAAGAGAGCTAAGCCGACGAAAATTCATGAAGTTTTTGGGTGCATTCGGGGTTGGAATGCTGGCGGGAGGAACGGCAGGGAAGCTCGGCAGCACGTATGCGGAAGCAGCTGACAGTACTACCGCCGGAGCGCCGGTATCGCCATGGGTTAACGTGAAAGAATTCGGGGCTTTAGGTGACGGTAAGACAGACGATACGCTTGCGATTCAAACAGCTCTTGCGAAAACTCCGAATAAAAGCGTGTTTTTCCCGGCAGGAACTTATCTCATCTCTTCCACGATTAACGTACCCGTGTATTCCTCGCTTATAGGCGAAGGAAACGGCTCCAAAATCAAATGTTTGACGCCCGTTCCTATGCTCGTGCTCTCCTCCTCCAACCAATTCGGCAATCGATACGGCGTTATCCGGGATTTGTCCTTGGATGGAGCATGGAAGGCGACGGCCGGTATCGTATTGAATAATGTCGTGGTTGGACGAAGCTTCTACGACGTGCAGATTTTTAATGTGAACGGTACGGCTCTTCAAATGGACGCTACGCAAAACTGCAATTTTCAAAGCATTCATATTGAAAATGCGGTGATCGGCATGGCGCTTTACAACGGAGCGGGCAACAATATGTTCTCGCGGATTGAAATTGAGAAAATCAACAAATACGGAGTCTTGATGGACGTAAATCCGTCGCTGCCGGGCTACAATAACAACGGCTTCGCCAACAATCCGACGAACAACAGCTTCCAGAAGGCGGTCATCGAAAGAGGAAAAGCTGTGCACGGCATCTATATCAAATACGGTAACAAAAATACGTTCCGGGATTGCGATATCGTTCTGGGCGTCGATGCCGGTGAGTCCATCGTCAAGATCGAGAAGGACGGGAACCTGAACTATTTTGAAAGATGCAATTTTCCCGGCGGACTCAAGGGCAATCCCGCTGTTATCCAAAAAGGCCACAAAAACTATTTCAAGCAATGCTGCTTCGAAAGCTATCAAAAAGGCGCGCAAGTGATGCAGCTGTCCGGCCGTACGATCGTCGAACACCCTCACTTTGGCGATCCTTCCTATCAAATCGTTAGCGTCGAAGGCGATCCTAAATATAACATGGTGCTGTACAATGCCGACTAAGCTTTCCTGCGCCTGATAAAAAATCGCCGTTTCCGGGCCGGGAAGGCGATTTTTTATCAGGCTGCAGGAAGACCGTCAAAACGAATTCAGCTTGATGCCCCGATATATCGTATTGACGGTTTGGCTGTTCGAAGTCGTAATCGCTACGGTGACCGTTCCCTGCGCATTGACGGTAGCGTTCAGAGCCGTAACCAATTGGCCGGAGGTGGCGTCGGCAGGCGTCATTTTATGCATGGTTTGCATATCGTGGACGGAATTGTCCCGGAATCTGGCGATAAACGTAGCCGCCCGTCCGTGGTTATAGTCGCCGTTGGCCGAATAAATATCGACGAGCCAGCTTCCGCTCGAAGGCAGCCGGAACGTGACGGTATGATTCGTCCCGGTTGTGACGGCAGAGCCGGACGTACTGTCGTTAAAAAATATTTTATACAAGTTAGCCTTGCTTTGAAACCATAGGGAATCGTCGTTATAAACGAATTGGGACGGATAGAAGGAAAGGGTGGCGGGATCCGTGCCGTCGATGTAGTAAGGGGCCGAAGCGTCCTTGATATTGGCCGCGATGTTGCCGCCTGTATTACGGATAAGCGTGACCCCGCTTGTCTTGTTGGACGTATTATGGTTAATGTGGATATAGTTCGAGGTGAGAATATCGGCATCCCTGTAGTTCTCGAATGTACATTGATGCACGTAGGTCCGGTAACCGTTATTGTTAATCGCGACGTTAGGATTGGTTGTCAAGCCGCTAAACCGGCACACGTTGAAGTAGGTGAACGCGACCTGAGCGGAAATTTCCACGCCTGCGTTGGTGGAGTTCTGAGTGGCGAAATCGCAGCTTTCGAAAAAAATGTTTCTGCCAAGTTCAAGCTTCACGTTATTGGAATACGGGCCGCCGCCTCTTTCGAAAATGCACCCGATGAACTGGTTATTTTGCGGCGCGTTGCCGAAGTCGTTCCGGTTATACCCTGGATAATTCGCATCAGCGCCGAACAGGGCATGAGGCAAGATTGTACTTTGATTGAATTCGCACCGCAAAAAGACATTATTCCCCGCGCCGTTGATCATTTTCAGCTGTCCGCCGTTGTATTCGAGATCGAGCAGCGTAAACAGATTGTTCTGCGCCGCATCGATCACAAGCCCCCAGTTTAGCGCATAGCTGACATTGATGTTGCGAAAATACCGGTTAACGACCGTGCCATTCGACGTGGAGCCGACCAGCAGACCGTTGGTCGCCTTTCTTTGACAATTCAAGAAGAAGTCCTTTACCGGCGCTCCGCGGTTGCCGAATGCGCTATTCCCTGTAATTTTCATCACAAACTCGAGGGAAGCGTTGGCTTTGAGAATGCTGCCGTAGCCCGTCCCGACAAATCCGACATTGTTCTCCTCGATGACGATGGGCGAACTAACCAAGAAAGTGCCGACAGGGACGTAGACCGTGCCTCCCTTAGCGTTGGAAGCGGCATTTACAGCATTTTGAATCGCGGTTGTACTATCAGTCACCCCTTGCGGATCCGCTCCAAAATCTTTCACGATGTCGTGGACACTTGACATCTCAGTCAAAAAATCACCACCTTCATTTCCGTTTTTTACATTATATGCAGACGAACATGGAGTTTACAGGAACAAGTGTACCGTATACACAGGTTTTTCGTTTAGATGACTTTGTCTCCGGACGGCTCGATCTTTTCCTCGTATTCATGGGCCGTCTGCATCTGCTCCACTATCCGATGGGGATTTTCGGTCCGGCCGATCATATAATCGATCGAAACGTTGAAGAAATTGGCAATGCTGGTGATCGTATTGTAGCTAGGCTCTCTTCGGTTGTTCTCATAGTGTGACAGAGAGGCGCGAGTAATCCCGAGCTTCAAGGATAACTCCTCTTGCGTCATGGAATACTTCTCACGTAGTAATGCAATCCGCTCTCCATATTTCATCAATGGTACCTCCAGCTCGAATAAAAAAATGACGAAAGATCAAGAAATTGAAAAAAATGCTGACGAAAGCGTTTTCCATCTATTTACAATGATACAAATAGTATAGTATTTTAAAAATATACCTAAAAATTTTGTGATATTCAATACAATTTGTATCATCACTGTGATTTTACCTAAAAATCTGGAGTATGGGAAGATGAGAAATGAACAAAATCCATTATATCCCAAATAGCTTGGGATATCCGGCGTTAAGCGCGCTATCGGAATGCCGACTGTCGATCAGCATGGTAGGCGGAAAAGCTGTTTATTCCGGTTATGCCCCGGTTCGCGTCACCCATTTGAACGCGAAGGAGATCGGGTTTATCTCTTCTCTTCGCATTCCGGTCGACAAGCGGGTAACCGTATCTTTGGAGCTGATTTTTCAAAGCGGCCTACTCCGGTTGTCTGGCGACCGGTTATACTGTGAACCGAACAACGGTCAGTTTCAGTACCGCCTGAAATACGAGATGAGCCGCAGCGATCGGAGCATGCTTTTATCCATGCTGTATCTCGTCACGGAAGAAGTCTATATCGAAAAAGCGCTGGAGCGCTATGCCTTCTCCCAACCTTCCGCGTACGAGCTGCCGCAGATTAATTATCAAACGTAACGGAGGAACTTATGATCGATCTCCATTGTCACATACTACCAGGGCTGGATGATGGTTGCCAGACTATGGATGATACGATGGACATGGCGCAAATGGCCAAGCAGCATGGAATCCGCACCGTCATTGCGACGCCGCACCATGCCGACGGGCAATATGAGAACGAGGCGGTTTCGATCAGAGAGCTCGTGGACAGGACGAATGCGCAATTACGGGAGCGGCAATCCGAGCTTCTTCTTTTGCCGGGACAGGAAATTCGCGTAAACGACCAACTGCTGGAGGAATTGGACGAGAACAAACTAATTACCTTGAACGACTCCCAGTATATTCTGTTGGAGTTTCCGCATAAGTACGTTCCCGACCGGATCGAAGACCTGTTCCACGAACTTCGTCTGCGCAGCCTGGTTCCCGTTATTGCTCATCCCGAGCGAAACGTCGAGATCATCCAAAACCCTCGCATTGTAGGGAGGTTAAAAGAGCTGGGCGCCTTATTTCAATTAACCGCGGGCTCTTTGCTTGGCAAGCACGGACGTACGATTCAGAAGCTCAGCTTCCTGTTTTGCCGCGAATCCATGGTGCAGTTTATTGCCTCTGACGCCCATAACCGGATTCGGGGAATCGACCATTTGGCCAAAGCTTACAAGCTGATCGAGCGGCGCTATGGGAAGCCGATGGCGCTGTACTTTCAGGATAATGCCCATGCCGTCATTCATTCGATGCCGATTCAAAATTTTGAAGCCCCGAAAAAACGCCGATGGTTATTTTTTTGAAGGCACCCCCGTATATTGTTTTTTTGGATGTTGAATGTTCTATTGATAAGTTACATATTGTATCATAAAGTAGAATAAATATATCGGTCGAGCCGTCTTTCATTTTGCCGCGCAAAATGAAAGATGCGTCGATGAGCGGTTACACTTCCGAATCGAAGCAAAGTTGAGTGGATGCTTTAAAGTGCTGTTCCAGCTAGGGTTTCGCGAAGAAACAGCGATCCGGGACGGCTTGTCCACTCCCCATTTTCCCCCACTTATCCCTCTGGAGTATCCTTCCGGATTTTCAATCATTAAACGTTTTGAAAAAAGGGTTGACAATTTTCAAGAAGTATCTTACAGTAATGATTGTTAGAAAATGATACGAATTGTATCAAAATTTTGAATTTGTTCTTAGTAAAGAACAGCAGTTCATACATTTCGTGGAAGGGGGATAATAAAACCTATTCTTGCTAATCATCAGAACGAACCAGCTATTAAAGTTTGCGGTGGCAGGGAGAGAGAAGAAATGGAACTGGAACTGAAAGAATACTTCGGTGTCATAAGAAAAAGAATTTGGATGATCGTCGTCATTATTCTCATTTCATGCGTCGTAACAAGTCTGCTTAGCTTCTACGTTATCAAACCGGTGTACGTAGCCAATTCCAAATTGATCGTCAACAAATCGAGTATTTCCAGCGAGAAGGACTACCTGAATCCCGACTCGGTCCGCTCGAACCTCTTGCTGGTCAACACGTACAAGGAAATCATCAAATCCCCGGCCATTATGGATAAAGTGCTTGATCAGAATCCGGATCTTGGGTTGACGACACAGCAGCTGATCAAGAAGGTCAAGGTCAGTTCCGTTAACGAGACGCAGGTGATCAGCGTCAGCATCGAAGACGGCTCTCAAGCCCGTGCGATCCGCATCGTGAATGCCATCGCGGATGTGTTCAAGACTCAAATCCCGCTCATTATGAAAGTCGACAATGTGATGATTCTTAACGAAGCCAAGGTCGACGAGAATCCGGAGCCTGTCCGGC
This sequence comes from Paenibacillus ehimensis NBRC 15659, assembly GCF_004000785.1. Taxonomy (GTDB): domain Bacteria; phylum Bacillota; class Bacilli; order Paenibacillales; family NBRC-103111; genus Paenibacillus_G; species Paenibacillus_G ehimensis. The sequence goes on from NZ_BILX01000035.1 coordinate 23,929, forward strand.
CGAAACCGCTGATTAATCTCATTATTGCTTTTGTCGTCTCCTTCGTCGTTTCCGTCGGTCTGGCCTTCCTGCTGGAATATCTGGACGATACGATCAAAACCGAGCAGGACGTGCAGAACTACCTTGGGCTGCCGGTGTTGGTGACGATCAACAAAACGACGAAAGATAACTTCAAAAGACATCGACTCGACAAAAAAATGAAGCAGGTAGGTGAGGCGGAATATGCCAGCGTCGGCCAATAATCTCAAGTTGATTACTCACGAGAATCCCCGGTCCTATATTTCCGAATCTTATCGAATGCTGCGAACGAACATCCAGTTCTCTGAAATCGACCATCAAATTCGCACGATTCTGGTTTCTTCCTCGGAACCGGGCGAAGGAAAATCGACCACCATCTCGAATCTCGCCGTCGCGTTTGCGCAGGAAGGCAAAAACGTCGTCCTCATCGATGCGGATATGCGAAACCCGAGCCTGCATCATTATTTCATGAAGTCGAACCGGCAAGGGCTGTCGAATCTGCTCGCCGGCCAGTTGAATGTCAAACAAGCGCTCAGCGAAACCCATATCGAGCATTTAACGGTACTCACCTCGGGCCCCATTCCTCCCAATCCGGCGGAGATGCTCGCTTCCAAAAGGATGGATCAACTGCTGGAAGATCTTCTTCAAACGTTTGACGTTGTCCTGCTGGACTCTCCGCCGATTCTGGCGGTTACGGATGCTCAAATCGTAGCGACCAAATGCGACGGCGTCGTATTTGTCCTCGGGTCGGGTAAAGTGAAGCGAGACCGGGCAAGCAAGGCGTTAGCCCGCTTGCAGCATGTCAATGCCAAAATCCTTGGCGTCGTTCTGAATAACAAACCCAATAACAACAACGAAGAGACGTACACCTATTACGGAGCCTCCAAGTAATCGTGAAGCGAATCGGAAAGTTCCCTGCAACCGAATATGCTTTCAGGTAATGTCTACTGCACCTTTACCACTGTAGGCACTCGGGCATACTGTGGGCAGCAGCGCCTTAGACGTTTATCGTCGCTGGTATGTTGTGAGGGAGGGTTAGATGCCCAAATCATTTGTACAGGATTTGTACGCCGATAATCAGGCTGCGAGATGAGATACAGAAATACATGGAGTTCGGGGAGGTAGTGTATGAGAAAAGTAAGAAAAGCCATTATTCCCGCAGCCGGGTTAGGTACTCGTTTTTTACCGGCTACGAAAGCGATGCCCAAGGAAATGCTTCCGATCGTCGATAAGCCGACGATCCAGTATATTGTCGAAGAAGCGGTGCAATCCGGCATTACCGACATCATTATTGTAACGGGTAAAGGAAAACGTGCAATCGAAGATCATTTCGACAATGCGTTCGAGCTTGAGCACAGCTTGCTTGAGAAAGGGAAGCTTGAGCTGCTGCAGAAGGTTCAGCACCCATCGAAAATTGTCGACATTCACTATATACGTCAAAAAGAACCGAAAGGTCTTGGACATGCCGTCTGGTGCGCGCGCAAATTTATTGGAGACGAGCCGTTTGCTGTACTGCTCGGCGACGATATCGTGCACGGGGAGACTCCATGCCTGAAGCAGATGATTCAGTATTACGAGAAAACAGAGAGCTCCGTGATCGGCGTCCAACCGGTTTCCCAAGAGGAAACGAACCGTTATGGCATCATCGATCCGATCGATAAGCAGGGACGGCTTTATAAAGTCAGACAGTTTGTCGAGAAGCCGCCGAGAGGCAAAGCGCCCTCCAATCTGGCGATCATGGGCCGTTACATCCTGACTCCCGAAATTTTCAACATTCTCGAGGAGCAGGAGGCGGGCGCCGGCGGGGAGATTCAACTGACGGACGCGATTCAGAAGCTGAATGAGCTTCAGAACGTATTCGCCTATCATTTTGAAGGCGTTCGTTACGATGTGGGCGAAAAGCTCGGATTCATTCTTACTTCGCTCGATTTTGCTTTAATGAACCAAGAGCTGCGGTCTCCGCTGCTTCATGCGCTTCAAGAAATCGTAGATCGGGAAAAAGCCATTAGTCTGCACGGTTAGGGGAGAAAGGCAATGAATTCGGATATGAATGCCCGTTTGGACAATTCAACAAACCATTCATTGGACGAGGCCCGCCAAACGTACTTGATTGCGAAACGAATGCTGGATATTCTTGGCGCTGTTTGTGGAATTGTCGTTCTGCTGCCCGTATTCGTTATCGTAGCGCTTCTTATAAAAATGGAGGATCCGAAGGGCCCTGTGTTCTTTCATCAGATCAGGGTGGGCAAAAACGGTAAGCATTTCCGAATGTATAAATTTCGCTCGATGATTTCCAACGCGGAGGAGCTGCTGCCTCAGCTGCTCAGTCAAAACGAGATTGAGGGCCACATGTTTAAAATGAAGCACGATCCCCGCATCACGAAAGTGGGAAAATTTATTCGCAAAACGAGTATCGATGAGCTGCCTCAATTGTTCAACGTGCTCAAAGGACATATGAGTCTGGTCGGCCCCCGTCCTCCGCTGCCCAGAGAAGTGAAGGAATACTCTTCCTATCATATGCAGCGTCTTCAGGTGACGCCGGGATGCACCGGGTTATGGCAGGTTAGCGGCAGGAACAGCTTGAACTTCGAGCAAATGATCGAGCTGGATATCCAATATATTGTACACCGCAGCTTCCTTCTCGACCTGAAAATCATTTTAAAAACGGTGAGTATGCTGCTCGGCTCGAAAAACGCTTATTAGCCACAGGAAGGTGAATACCACAACGATGCAAACAACGTCCAGGATTTATGTTGCCGGTCACCGGGGCTTGGCGGGCTCCGCGATCGTTAGAAAGCTGCAAAGCGAAGGATACGAGAATATCGTGTGCAAAACGTCACTCGAACTCGACCTTCGGGACGCCCGTAAGGTAGACGCCTTCTTTCAAGAACAGCAAATCGACGTCGTCTTCCTGGCCGCCGCCCGGGTAGGCGGTATTGTTGCCAATAACGAATACCCTGCCGATTTTATTCGCGACAATCTGCTGATTCAAACGAATGTTATCGATGCCGCTTATCGTTACGGTGTAAAACGGCTGCTGTTTTTAGGAAGCACCTGCATTTACCCGAAATACGCCCCTCAGCCGATGAAAGAAGAATATTTGCTCGGCGGCGGACTTGAGCCGACCAACGAACCTTATGCGGTCGCTAAAATTGCGGGCATCAAAATGTGCCAGTCGTATAACCGCCAATACGGTACCAAGTATATTTCGGTCATGCCAACCAATCTGTATGGGCCTAACGACAACTTCGATCTGCAAAATTCCCATGTGCTCCCGGCGATGATCCGGAAGTTCCATGAAGCAAAGCTGGCAGATGCGCCCTACGTGGAAATTTGGGGCACGGGCCGGCCGAAGCGCGAGTTCCTGCATGCGGATGACTTGGCGGATGCGTGCATATATCTGATGAAACATTACGAAAGCGATGAAATCATCAATATCGGAGTCGGCGAAGATATCTCGATCCGGGAGCTGGCGGAGAAAATCAAGGATATTGTCGGCTACCGGGGGGAAATTGCCTTCGATCCGACGAAGCCGGACGGCACTCCGAGAAAGCTCGTGGATGTAACCAAACTAAACGGAATCGGCTGGAAAGCGAACATTTCCTTGGAGGAAGGCTTGCGCCAAACGTACGCCTGGTATCAAGAAAACCAAGGACAATTAAAAACCGCCGCCAATTACAGGAGGATCGTATGAAGAGAGCTCTCATTACAGGTGTAACCGGCCAAGACGGATCGTATCTTGCTGAACTGCTGCTGGAAAAAGGATACAAGGTATACGGCCTTCGCCGCCGGACCAGCACTCCGAATTATGAAAATATCGCGCATATCCGCAACGAAATCGAGTGGGTTTCGGGCGATTTGACTGACCTCGCTTCCTTAATTCTGGCCGTGCGCGCCAGCCAGCCGGAAGAAATTTACAACCTTGCGGCACAGTCCTTCGTTGAGACGTCCTGGCCTCAGCCGCTTCTGACCGGTCAAATTACGGCACTCGGCGTGACCAACATGTTGGAGGCCGTGCGGCTTGTAAGCCCGGATGCCCGGTTCTACCAAGCGTCCAGCAGCGAGATGTTCGGCAAGGTCGTCGAAACGCCGCAGAAGGAAACGACGCCGTTCTATCCGCGCAGCCCGTACGGCGTCTCCAAAGTGTACGGCCACTGGATTACCGTCAATTACCGCGAAAGCTTCGACATGTTTGCTTGCTCGGGCATTCTGTTCAATCACGAATCGCCGAGACGCGGCATCGAGTTCGTCACCCGCAAAGTAACGGACGGAGTAGCCCGCATTAAGCTGGGGCTGCAGAGCGAGCTGCGCATGGGCAATCTCGACGCCAAGCGCGACTGGGGGTTTGCCGGCGATTACGTCAAAGCGATGTGGCTGATGCTGCAGCAAGAGCAGCCGGACGATTACGTCATTGCAACGAATGAAACGCATACGGTGCGGGAGCTGCTGGAGATCGCCTTCTCGCACGTTGACCTGAATTATGAGGATCACGTCGTGATCGATCCGAAATTTTTCCGTCCGGCCGAAGTCGATCTGCTGCTCGGCGATTGCACGAAGGCGAAAAACAAACTTGGCTGGGAGCAAAAAGTCAGCTTCCGCGAGATGATTCATATGATGGTGGAGACGGATTTGGCCCGGGTAGAGCAAGAGATGAAGAACAAGGTCCTCACATCGGTCATCTGATCGTCCATCACATAACGGTCGGAGCGGCCCGCCATTACCGGACTTCGTTGTTACTAACGAGCCGTTAAGGCTGTGCAAATCACAGGCAGCCTTAACGGTGTTTTATGGGGGAAACCATATTGTCGGAATCCGTACAAAAACATGAAGGCCCATCGAGCCAAGCGATCGAGAGATTAAGCAAACCGGCGATTTGGATTTTCGGAGCAACCATACTGGGGCGTATGCTCGGGTTTGTCAGGGAATCGACCTTGGCCGCATTTTTCGGAGTAGGTCCGGAAGTCGATGCCTTTATTATGGCCCAGACGGTGACTTACATTCTGTTCAGCTTCCTGGGTCCGGCGATCGGTACGGCAGGCATTCCAGTGCTTTCCGTGCTGCATGCAGACCGCAGAGTGGAAGCTTTCCGGAACGTCAGCTTAAGCTTGCTGCATGTCGTCGTCATCGTGCTGGTCGGCTTTACGCTCGTAGGCTATAGCATGGCCCCGCTGCTGATCCATACGATTGCTCCGGGATTTACCGGGCATCAGGCGGAGCTGGCCATCCATCTGACGCGCATGATGATGCCCGTCACGATTTTCCTCGGGCTTGCGGGTTGGGCGACGACGGTGCTTCAATCGCAAAACAAGTTTGGCTATTCGGCTCTAAGCAACATACCAAATAACGCGGTCGTTATTGCAGGGATGTTTGCCGCAGGGTTTTTGGGCGGAATCGAGTGGGTTACGGTGTGCTATGTGCTCGGTGTCGCCGCTCAATTTTTGATTCAGCTTCCCGTGTTTAAAACGACGGGGTACAAGTGGTTCATCCATCTTAAAGATAAAGATTTCAAAAAGATTATCACCATGGCGCCGTCCACCATCGCTACCGGCATGGGCGGACAAATCAACGTCATCGTCGACCGCTTCTTCTCTTCCGGTCTGGCGGTGGGCAGCGTGGCCGCTCTCGGGTACGGCCAGCGGATTTTCAGCCTGTTTGTTGGTGTCGTCCAAATGCCGATTCTGGTCGTGCTATTTCCGAAGCTGTCCGAGAAGGTTGGCCTCGGCAAGGAAGAGGAATTTATGCATCTGATCCGTAAAGGATTGGGCATTTTATCCTTCTTCATGCTTCCGATTGCCGCCATTCTCGTGCTCATGGCGATCCCGATTACGCAATTCCTGTACGAGCGCGGAGCGTTCAACCAAACGGCGACGCTAATTACCGCGTCGATCGTATGCTTTTACTCCATAGGGCTTCCTTTCCTGTCCTGGAAGGAATTCATTCTGCGCTCGTTTTACGCGATGAAAGATTCAAGGACACCCGTGCTGAACACGACGATGCAGATCGGCATCAACGTGACGCTGAATTCGATCTCCGTCCCGATATTCGGGATTAAGGGACTCGCTTTAAGCACCGCGATTTCCGAGATGGTTAGCTTTTTTGTTCTATATAACGTCCTGCGAAGAAGAATGTACAAAAAAACGGGCGTCAAAGCGGCGCATTTTCCGGTTTGGAAGTCACTCGTCTCCGTGGGGGCCATGGTCGCCGTCATTTTTGGAATGTCCAATCTGCTGGATCTTCACTTGTTCGATCGAACCGTCCAGTCCAGTTTTGCGCTTGCCCTCGACCTTGGCTTGATCGTAATCGCATCGGGCCTTGCCTATCTCGTCATTTCGTTCGTGCTCAAATCGGATGAATTGCAGTTTTGCTTAAAGACGGCTCTCCATATGGGAAGCAAGTTTTTGCCGAGTAAGCTGTCCGGCTACGTCATGGCCAAAGCCCGAATGAACCGGGTCCCGAAAAGGAACATGTAGCAAGAATGACAAAAGTGAAACAAGGGTTGGATCGAGTGAGAAACATAACCTTTAACAGTTTGATGTTTTTACTGGTTTCTTGTAATGTTCTTGCGTTCATGAGATTCAGTGCCGCCAATGTATTTTACATTGCCAAATTCGTACTTTTTTTATCTTGCGCAGCGTTCTTTCTGATCTACCTGTTAATCAAAAAAAAGAAAATACGGATGACCCCGCATTCGCGAATGACGTCGCTCATCTTCTACCTTTGGGTGGTCGTCATGTGTTTGGGCTTAACGAACAGCACTTCGATCAGCGATATCGTGTCCATGGGCATGACTATTTTTTCTTACATTATGCTGTTTGGCTTTGCCATCGTCCTGCTGCCCAACTATGTCAGGTACAAAAAGATGAAATATGCCGAGATCGTTCGGGTATTCTATTTTGCGGTCCTGTTTTCGATCGGCGTGTCGATTCTCGCCGGCTTCGGTGACCCGGAATCGTTTCACCTCGATCCGTACAGCTTGCGCAACCGGTATATGGCCTACTTCCAGCATCCGAATTCGCTCGGGCTCTACGCGTTTTTGGGGATCGTCGTTTCCATCATCATGCAGTCCGTCGGCCGCAGCCGGCTGTATCTGCTCACGGTCCCGCTCTACCTTACGCTGATCGTGATGAGCGGAAGCCGAACGGCTTTGTATACCGTCATCGCGATGCTGCTGATTTTTATGTTCAAGCGGATTCTGTATCTGGGGATGCTGCAGATGCTGAAATACCCTTACGTCTTCTTCCCGTTGCTGGCCTGCCTCTTATTCGGAATTTTGGCGGCCGTGGACCGGGACACGTTGCTCGATACGGTCGATAAAGCGCTAAGCAACCGGATTACGGTATGGAGCGACCTTCTGGACAGAAACGAGAGCCTCCTGCATTTTATCATCGGGCAGGGAACGCTGAAAACCGACGAAATAATGGATAACTATTATTTGGTCGTCATGACCAGCACCGGTTTTTTGGGGCTTGCGATGTTCGTGTTCATGCTGATGAACACCTTCTATGGCTTGCTTAAGCAGTTTAACGAAACGCCCTCGAAGACGCTGGGCATGATTATCGCCATGATGGTTGCGCTTGCGCTGTATTCGTTTACCGAAAGCGTTATGTTCACACTTGGCAATGCGGCAAGTATTTTCCTCTGGTCCTCTGTCGGCATTTGTTTTCAGGACGTTCGAATCATCCGGCGAACGCAGGAAAGCGGCCGGACCCAACCGCCGTATGCTATCACAGTCACTTAAAACATATCCAATCATGAGAAAGAAGATGAATTCATGAAAATTCTTCATGTGATTGCCAACTTGGCTCCCCGGTACGGGGGACCGGCAAAAGCGGCTATGGAGATGTCAGAAGCGTTGGCGAAGCTGGGTCATCAGGTCAGCATCTTTACAACCGATCAAGACGGGCCAGACCGGCTTGACGTTCCGTTGGGTGAACCTGTCCTGAAAAACGGAGTGGAAATTACGTATTTCCCAATTCAAAAGCCGGGCTTTTGGGGTACGTCCTTGCCGATGGCAGTGGCATTAAAAAGGGAAATTCCCAAATATGACATCGTGCATCTTCATGCGCTGTATTTGTTCCACAACCTGGTAGCGGGCTATTACAGCAGAAAATATAAAGTGCCTTATATCGTTTGTCCGCATGGCACGCTGGATCCGTTCATTTATCAACGCCATCGCAATCGCAAACGGCTGATGGAGGTGCTGTTCGAGAACCGCAACTTCCGGAATGCGGCGGCTTTGCATTTTATTACCGAAGAGGAAATGCATCTTGCCAAGCCGGTCTCCTTCGATCAACAGGGGATCGTCGTTCCGATCGGCCTCGACCTGACGGAATTTGCCGACATGCCGGACAAAGGGGCGTTCCGGGCGCGTTATCCCGAGCTGAAGGACAAAAAAATAATCCTGTTTTTCGGCAGGTTGAATTTCAAGAAAGGGCTCGATTTGCTGATCAAATCGTTCCGGTCCGTTCTGCAGGCGCATCCGGATGCGATGTTGGTGTTGACCGGACCCGATAACGATCAATATGGGGAGCAGGTGCGGCAGTGGGTTCGGGAGGAACATTTGACGCAGCATGTGCTGTTCACCGGGATGCTGACCGGGAAAGACAAACTGGCGGTGCTGCAGGACGCCGATTTGTTCGTGCTGCCCTCATACTCCGAAAATTTCGGCATCGCCGTGATCGAAGCGCTCGTCTGTGGCACGCCGGTAGTCGTTTCGGACAAAGTAAACATTTGGCGGGAAGTCGTTTCCCACGGAGCAGGCCTCGTATGCAAGTGCGAGACGGCTTCGGTCGCCGAGCAGATCGTTGCACTGCTGAACGATCCCGGAAAGCGGGAAGCGATGGGGCGCAACGGCATCGAAATGGTCCGGAAGCAGTACCACTGGGATCATATCGGGCAATCGCTCGAAAGCGAATACCGCCATATCATTCAGACGGGAGAGGCGAGGAACTTCTTGGTAAAAGCCACCTCAACCCCATAAGAAAGGAGGAGAACGATGAGACCTGTGAAGATCCTGCTCTACAGCATCAACTTTGCCCCCGAGCTGACCGGGATCGGCAAATACAATGGGGAAATGGCCGAATGGCTTGCCGGGCAAGGCTATGACGTCCGGGTCATAACCGCTCCGCCTTATTATCCCCAGTGGAAAGTGAAGGAAGGCTACTCCGGGTCCAAATACATGAAGGAAGATTGGGCTCCGGGCGTCAAGGTATGGCGTTGCCCGGTCTGGGTTCCGGCTAAAGCCTCGGGCGTCAAACGATTAATTCACTTGGCCTCGTTTGCGGTCTCCAGCCTTCCGGTTTTGATCGCGCAGCTGTTCCGGCGGCCGGATATCTTGCTTGCGGTGGAGCCGCCCTTGGTTATTTCGCCGGCATCCGTCCTGCTTTCGAAGCTGTTTCGGACCAAGACTTGGCTGCATGTTCAGGATTTCGAGGTCGATGCCGCGTTCGATTTGGGACTGCTTCCGCAAAAGCCGGCGCTGAAAAAAGCGGTGCTGGGTATGGAGCGGTGGCTGATGAAACGATTCGACGCGGTGTCGTCCATCTCTCCCAAAATGACGGAGAAATTGCTCAGCAAGGGCGTCACGGAGAAAAAAGTGAGGTTTTTTCCGAACTGGGTCGACACGTCCGCCATTTATCCGCTTTCCGAACCGGTGGACGATTACCGGAAGCAGCTCGGCATTGCTTCGGAGGACGTCGTTTTCCTGTATTCGGGCAATATGGGAGCGAAGCAGGGCCTCGAAATCGTGCTGGATGCAGCTGAACGCACAAAGGCGGTTACGAAAATCAAGTATATGATGTGCGGAGACGGCGTCGCCAAAGCGGAGCTTGTCCGGCTGGCCAAGGAACGGGAATTGGATAATATCTATTTTCTTCCCCTACAGCCGACGGAACGGCTCAACGCGCTGCTCAATACGGCCGATGTTCATCTGCTGATTCAAAAGAGCAGCGCCTCCGATCTGGTCATGCCATCGAAGCTGACGGGTATGCTGGCCAGCGGGAAACCGGTCCTTGCAACGGCTGACGAAGGTACGTCTGTACATGCGGTTATCACGGAATCCAAAGCCGGCATTACCGTTCCGGCCGAGCAGGCGGAGAAGCTGGCGGATGCCGTGTATACGCTGTCGATTGAGCGGGAACGCCGGGCGATTCTCGGCAATAATGCGCGAATTTATGCCGAGAATCGGCTGAGCATCGAATCCATCATGCGAGACTTGGATGTGGCGTTCAAGGAGCTGCTTCAAAAAACAGAAAACGTTCATGAAGGTGGTATCAAGGTGCATGGCTAAGCTCATTCCCGTATCGGTCATTATTATGACAAAAAACGAAGAGAAAAACATTGCCAAATGTATTCGTTCCGTTCGCCATTTCAACGAAATTTTCGTCGTCGATTCGAACAGTACGGATAAAACCGTCGAGATCGCCGAAAGCTTGGGCGCCAAGGTCGTGAACTTTACCTGGGATGGCAAATACCCGAAGAAAAAGCAGTGGTCCTTGGAAAACCTGCCCTTCAGCAATGATTGGGTTCTGTATGTCGACGCCGACGAGGAAGTGACGCCGGGCCTTTCCGACGAAATTGCCGCCGTGATGGAGAAGACGCCGTCCCACAACGGATACTTTGTCGGCTACGACTATGTGTTTATGAACAAGGTGCTGAAGCACGGTCATCAAGTGCACAAGCTCGTGCTGTTTAACCGGCACGAAGGCCGGTTTCTCGATTATGACGATTTGGGCGCTGCCAACATGTGGGAGGTGGAAGGGCATTATCAGCCGCAAATTAACGGGAAGGTGGAGCTGCTTCGCCACAAGATGCTGCACTTCGACCATGACGCAATATTCGACTATTTCGCCCGGCATAACCGCTATTCCGACTGGGAAGCGACGGTTCGCCTGAAGGGGCTGCTGAGCAATCCGCAGGAATCCCAGAAAGCATCGCGGGCGCTGCAGAAAAAAGTGTTCAACGCGCTTCCGATGAAATGGGCTTTCGCTTTCCTGCATTCTTATTTCTTTAAACTGGGCTTTCTGGACGGCTCAGCCGGATTTCATTTTGCGTTTGCCCGCGCCGTGTATTACTGGCAGGTCGAGATCAAGATGACCGAGCTTCGGCGCAAATCGAATCAGGCGTCCGCTCCGTTCGTACAGCAAACGAATGCGAAAGCCTAATCTTTCGAATTGGAGTCATTCGCGATGAAGAACAGGATTCGGCTTGATCTTTACAATCAGGACTGGTATTCCCGTGGCCGGAGCAATGCCGTCGTGCTGCTGTGGTGGTTCGTGCAGGGGACATTGTTTCGCTTCTCGCTTCACAATATGTACGGGTGGAGGCGGTTCCTGCTCCGATTGTTCGGAGCCAAGATCGGACGGGGCGTACAGGTTCGCGCCACGGCGAAATTTACGTATCCGTGGAAAGTAACCATCGGGGATTATTCCTGGATCGGAGACAATGTAGAATTTTACAGTCTGGACCGGATCGAAGTGGGCGAGCACTGCGTCGTTTCCCAGCACTGCTATTTATGCACGGGGAGCCATGATATGACCGACGAGGCCTTCGGCCTGGTGACCCGACCGATCGTTATCCGGGACGGCGCCTGGATTGCCAGCGATGTCTTCGTCTACCCGGGCGTAACGGTAGGAGTTATGGGCGTGGTAGCCGCCCGAAGCACGGTCGTCAAGGACGTGCCCGCCAACCAGGTGTTCGCCGGCACGCCGGCCAAGTTTGTCAAAGAGCGGTTTCAGGAAAAAGCGCGGCTGCACATGATTTAAAGCTGTGCGGGTTCGAACCATAGATAAAAAGGAGTGGAGAACATGAAGCTGGTTCTATTATCCGGAGGCTCCGGCAAACGGCTGTGGCCTTTATCCAACGATGCGCGATCCAAGCAATTCCTTCAAGTTCTTCAAAACGACAAAGGCGAAAAAGAATCGATGGTCCAGCGTGTATGGCGGCAGCTCGAATCCGTAGGCTTGTCCGACGATGTGCTTGTCGCTACCGGGAAGAGCCAGACCGAAATTTTGCAGCGGCAGCTTCGCCATTTGGCCAGAATCGTCGTCGAGCCCGAACGTCGGGATACGTTCCCGGCCATCGCCCTGGCGGCAACCTACCTGTATTCGATTGCCGGTACAGGATTAAACGAGGTCGTGGCGGTACTGCCGGTCGACCCTTACGTGGAAAATGATTTCTTTCATTATATAAAGCGGCTTGAACGCTGCATTGGGGAATCGGGGGCGGATCTCGCTTTAATCGGGGTGAAGCCGACCTATCCTTCCGGCAAATACGGCTATATCATTCCGAAGCAGGGCGGAGGACAAGCGGATGCTTGGTACCAGCCGGTTCACCGCTTCACGGAAAAGCCGAGCGAGCAGGAAGCCGAAGGCCTTATCGCGCAGCAAGCGCTGTGGAATTGCGGCGTATTTGCATTCAAGCTCAATTACGTGATCAACCTGCTGATGGAAAAGGGACTGCCCATTCAATACGAGGAAATGCTCAAGCAGTATCATAAAACGCCAAACATCAGCTTCGATTACGAAGTAGTGGAAAAGGCCGAGCGTGTGGTTGTCGTTCCGTACGAAGGGTATTGGAAGGATCTGGGTACCTGGAATACGCTCACGGAAGAGATGAGCCAGAATACCATCGGCAAAGCCGTGATCTGCGAACGCTCCTCCAATACGCACGTGGTCAACGAATTGGATGTGCCGGTAACCGTCATCGGCTTGAAGGACATCGTTGTGGCGGCAAGCCCGGACGGCATTCTGGTCGCGGACAAAGCTTCCAGCCCGCGCCTTAAAGAACTTCTGAAGCATACGGATCAGCCTCCGATGTACGAAGAGAAGCGATGGGGGGAATATAAAGTCCTGGATTTCAAAAAGCTGGAGGACGGCAGCGAGGTGCTGACCCGTCTCGTTCAAATGACGGAAGGACAATGTCTCAGCTATCATTCGCACGAGCATTATAGCGAATGCTGGACGATCGTATCGGGAACCGGACAATTCGCCTTAGACGGGAAAATCGTCCGCGTCTGCGCCGGCGACATGCTGCAAATCCCGGCCGGAGCGCCGCACAGCTTAAAGGCGCTGACGGATATGCAGTGGCTTGAGGTGCATAGGGGACGCGAGCTCCATACCGAGAACACGACCCGCCTGCTTACCCAATGGGCCGAGATTGAACAGCATTTTGAGACTTACTCGGGCTCCCCAAAAAAAGACGATAATCTGATGGAGGGCGCTTGATTTCGAGCTGCCGCGGAAACGGGAGGAGAAAACTTATGAATATCGCTGTAATCGGTGCAGGTTATGTCGGACTCATCAGTTCGGTTTGTTATGCGGAAATCGGGCATCAGGTTGTCGGTCTTGATCTGGACCCGGATAAAATTCAGAAATTAAACCGATTCGTTTCGCCGATTTACGAGCCGGGGTTGGAAGAGCTGCTCGAAAAACATATTACCGGCGGCCGGCTCAAATTCACCGATTCGTACGAGGAAGCCATTCCGATGGCGGACGTGATCGTTATAGCGGTCGGGACGCCGAGCCAAGCGAACGGAATGGCGGACATCTCCTTTGTGGAAGGCGCCGCTTTATCCTCCATACCTTACTTGAAAAAGCAAGCGGTCCTCGTCATCAAAAGCACCGTACCTGTCGGAACGGGAGATCATGTGGAAGCGCTGATCCGCGACCGGATTTCGCCGGACTACGGGATTGAAGTCGTCTCGAACCCGGAATTTTTAAGGGAAGGCACGGCCATTTACGATACGTTCCACGGGGACCGGATCGTCATCGGGGCCAATCGGGACAGCGCGGGTGAAACGGTCCGCCGGCTTCACGAGCCGCTCGGGATCCCGATCGTCATGACCGACCGGCGAAGCTCCGAAATGATCAAGTATGCTTCCAATGCTTTTTTGGCTACGAAAATCAGCTTTATTAACGAAATCGCGAATCTGTGCGAAATGCTTGACGCAAACGTGGAGAACGTATCCGAAGGGATGGGGCTCGATAAACGGATCGGCAATCAATTTCTAAAGGCCGGCATCGGTTATGGAGGCTCGTGCTTCCCTAAAGATACGAATGCGCTGATTCAAATTGCAGGCAATATGCAGTACGACTTCGAGCTGCTGCGCTCCGTCGTTAAAGTGAACGAGAAGCAGCAGACGGGCATCCTCCGGAAGGCGAAAGCGTACTATGGAAGCTTGCAGGGGCTGAAATTCGCGGTGTTGGGGCTTGCATTCAAGCCGAATACCGACGATATGCGCGAGGCGCCGTCCATTCGGGTCATCGAACAGCTGGTGAACGAAGAAGCGGAGGTCGTCGCTTACGATCCGGTTGCGATGGATAAAGCGCCGCAATGGCTTCATCCGGCGACGCAGTATGCCGGGTCGTGGGAGGAAGCGATTCAGGATGCCGACGGCGTATTCCTGCTGACCGACTGGGAGGAGTTCAAGCAAATCGATTTGCGCAAGCTTCGTTCGCTGATGAAGCGTCCGGCGATGTTTGACGGAAGAAACTGCTTCAAGCTGTCTGCTGCGGAGTCGGCCGGTCTCGATTACGTATCGGTGGGGAGACCTGCTGTCCGGAAAACGGTCCAGCCCGTAGGATAGGCGCCACAAGCTCGCATAAAGGTTGTGTCATAATGAGAAGCATAGCGTTTCATGTCCCGGTTATATTGATCATCGCCAGCAATATTCTTTCTTTCATGAAATTTAGCGGCGACTTGATCTATACGCTCAAATTCACCTTTGTTACCATCCACTTCTTGATTCTGCTGCTGTATATGATCAAGCAGCCGGTTACGATCACGCCGGTGACGAAATACTTGATCGCCGTCTTTCATTGCTGGACCATCGTTATGTGCATCGGTCTGACCAACAGCACGACGTACACGCAGACGTGGGACAGCCTACTGTCGATCGGAACGTACATCCTGCTTTTTTTCTACAGCATGATTTTGCTTCCCAATTATATGCGCCTGCATCAGATCGAGTACGTCAGCTTCGTCAAAGTCGCTTATTTTACAATCGTTTGCTGCATGGCGCTTGCAGTCGTGCTTGGGCTGTCCGATCCGAAGGCGTTTCATTTGGATCCGTTCAGCTTGCGTAACCGGTACTTGGGCTTTTTCCGACACCCCAACTTTATGGGACTATATGCCTTCTTTGGCTTTGCGGTATCGATGCTGGTTTACGGTATGACGAAAAAGAAGGGCTACCTGCTCACGGTGCCGCTCTTCGCGTACTTGATTTACTTAAGCGTAAGCCGGACGGCGCTGCTGTGCGTCGTGCTGCTGCTCGCCGTGTATCTGGTCCGCAAGTACGTGTTCCGGCTGCTTCATTGGGCGATCCGAACGTCGGTCATCAGCCTGTGCGCCCTGCTCGTGATTGTGATCTGCGCCGTACAGTTCGTCGATGTGGAAAGCCTGATCGCCGCTGCGGATAAGCTTCTCAGCAACCGGCTGACGATCTGGTCGAACTTTTTGGCTGCCAACGATACGATCAACGAATATATATTCGGCCAAGGCATGGTGAAATCGACCGTTTCGAGAGACAACTATTACTTGGTCGTCCTGTTGAATACCGGCATACTGGGGTTAATCTGCTTTCTGATTATGGCGGTATCGGCCCTGTATTTTCTGCTTAAAAAATATATCCGGGAGAGCTCCGTTTCGCTGGAAATTCTGCTGTCCATCTTTATCGTTCTGATGTTCTACTCCTTCACGGAGAGCATTCTGTTCACGCTGGGGAATGCCGTCAGCTTCTTCCTATGGTGCTCCATCGGCATCCACCTGAACCGGAGTCTGACGGCCCGGCGCGCAAAAGATCCGGAGGTTGCGCAAGCTGTGGAGCCCAGTACGTTTCAGCGGGTGAAGCTGAACCGGAGACCCACTTTTATGTAGTTTCATTAGAAAGGGATGGAAATTATGAAAATCCTGCACGTGATTGCGAATTTGGCGCCAAGATACGGAGGACCGGCAAAGGCAATCATGGGGATGACCCGATCGTTGGCCGAACGGGGACATCAAGTGACGATCTTCACGACGAATCAGGACGGGCCCGGAACGCTTGACGTCCCTTTGTACGAACCGATGCATAAGGATGGCGTGGAAATTCGGTATTTTCCAATCCAGCAGCCTAAATTTTGGGGGACCTCCTTCGGACTGGCCAAAGCGCTCGAAGAGCACATTCCTAATTACGACATCGTGCATACGCACTCGCTATACCTGTTTCACAACTTGGTTAGCGGCCATTACTGCCGGAAGTTCGGCGTCCCCTACATCGTTCGTCCCCACGGGACGCTGGACCCTTATATTTATCAACGGAACCGGGGGCGCAAACGGGTGATGGAATGGTTGTTCGAGCACCGGAACATCAAGCGGGCCTCGGCGCTGCATTATACAACGGAAGAGGAAATGATTCTGGCCAAACCCTACACTTTCGACAGTCAAGGATTCGTGGTCCCGAACGGGGTCGATCTGTCGGAATACAAGACGCTGCCTCCCAAGGGCACATTCCGGGAGCTCTATCCGGAGCTGGCCGGCAAAAAAATCGTGTTGTTTTTCAGCCGTCTGAATTTCAAAAAAGGACTGGATATACTCATCGAAGCCTTCGACAAAATAAAGGATGTCCATCCCGACGCGCATCTGGTTATTGCCGGACCGGATAACGAGAATTACGGCAGCAAAGTCAAGGAGTGGATCGGGGAGCGGCATTTGACGGATAAGGTGTTATTTACGGGAATGGTGACCGGACAGCAAAAGCTGGCCGTATTGCAGGAAGCGGACCTCTTCGTGCTTCCGTCGTATTCCGAAAACTTCGGCATCTCGGTCATCGAAGCGCTCATCTGCGGTACCCCGGTGTTAATCTCGGACAAAGTGAACATTTGGAGAGAGGTAGCCGCTCATCAAGCGGGTAGAGTAGCGCCCTGCGATTCGGATCAATTCGCCAAAGAAATGGCATCGCTGCTCTCAGATCTGAATCTTTGCGAAAAGATGGGAGAACTGGGCAAACAGTTTGTCGCCGAATATTACAGTTGGAGCCAAATCGGCGTTGTGCTGGAAGAAGAGTACAAAAAAATTATTAACACAACCAAATCGAGAATGAACGTCATGGAAGCTGTTATTTAATGTAGGTCCGAAATGAACTCACGTACCGGGGGCCTCGTTTCGTCCCCGGTACGGAATTAACCATAGATGAGGTATCACATACGTCCCCTGAAGCGGGCGAACGAAGGTGGTTTCATGATTGGTAAGCGCATTCAGCATTATCGCAAGCAAAAGCGCATATCTTTGACCGAGCTGGCCAATCGGGCCGGCGTGGCCAAATCTTATTTGAGCTCGATTGAGAGAAACATTCAAAAAAATCCGTCCATTGAATTTTTAAACAAGATCGCCGCCGTGCTTGGCGTGGAGGTCGAGGTCTTGATTCATGACGTTCCCCCTTACGGCTACCAGCTGTCCTTGAACGACCTCGAATGGCTTCAGTTCGCGAGAGAAGCGGATAACGCCGGAATCAGCATCCACGACGTCCGCCATTATGTGGAGAAATGCAAGTTGATCGGGCAAACGAACGAAAAGATGAACAACGAGACCTGTAAGCAGTGAGGGGATCCACGAACCGTCGCCGCCTCGCCTGTCCGCACAGCTTCCTTCCGTAGGGTTCACGACCTCTTTCCCCGATTGTTTCCGACGCTCGCGATATACGTACCGACTAGTCCATTTTATGAAAAATTTATATACGAATTGTTTCGTTTGTTGTTGTTTTATGTTACAATATGTATCAGTGGGATAGCCTGACGAGGCGAAGAGGTGCTTTCCGAACACCCTGCCCACTTCTTTGCATTCGGACACACGACGGAGGTGTACGGTTTTGGTTGGGGGGAAAAAGATAAGACATGCCTTGAAAGTAACGACGACATTTTTCTCCATAAGCGTATTCAGTTGCGGGATGATCGTTGGGGTCTTATACTACGGGCAAAAGCATCTGGAAGCCTTGGGCGCCATTCAGGCCAAGGAAGCCAAATCGGCATGGGAACAAGAGTTGATACGCCGCGAAGAGAGAAAAATCGCCGAGATTAATAAATACAAGCCGAACGGGAATCCCAGATCCGTCATCGACGACTTGTATTATTTGACGCTGACCAAAGGGGAAGTGAAAATAGCGACCTTCGGCAGCAGTGTAACGAACGGGGACGGAGCCAGCAGCTCGGAGTACAAATGGGCCAATCTGTTCATTCGTTACATACAGGGGATCGACGGTCTGCGGAATACGGTGCTGCTGTCGAACGGTTTTCCCGGTCATTCTACCGAGATGGTCATGCTTCAAAATTATGTGAACCATGTCATCGCGGATAAGCCGGACATTATTTTGTTGGAAACGTTCGTGCTTAACGATCATGGACAATCCATTCCGCTCAAGAAGACGAGGGAGAACCTGGAGACCATGCTTCAAAAAATCAAAGAGGCCTTGCCGCAGGCCAAGGTTATCGTGCTATCCCCGAATCCGAAGAAAGACGACACCAAGAACAGCACAGGCGCTTACTACAAAGATTATGTCGCTTTGTCCGAGGAGTTTGCCGCCGCAAACCAGTTGGACTACATCGATATTTACAGCCGGATGAAGGAGGCGAATTCGAACGTCAACGCTCTCCTCACCGATGGCGTTCATCCTAACGATGTCGGCTACAAAGTTTGGTTCGATATTATGAAAGCCTATTTTGAACAGAAGAAATGAGCGTGAAAGACTTGGCTCCATGGATGGAAAAGCAGATATGGGATCAGGTCCAATCCTTGGTTCCTATTGTCTGTACCGACGTGTTGCTTGGCGAATTTGACGAAGCGGGCACCCTGCTCCGCATCGGATTAATTTGGAGAGAAACGCCCCATCAAGGCAACAAATGGTGTACTGTTGGCGGCAGATTGCATTATGGGGAAACCATCGGAAGCGGCATCCGACGGCAGTTAAGCGAGACACTGGGGGAACGTCTGACCGTCACGAGTCCAGTCCAAGACGGGCGGCCGCTCTATGTGGCGCAGTATGCCCCTTCGGCGGCTTCCGTGAGAGGATTCGATGCGGTCGATCCCCGAAAGCATGCGATCGGGCTTACCTATGCCGTGCAGGTTGCCGGCGATATCGAGCCGCGGAACGAGGCGCTCGCTTTTGAATGGTTTAAGCCGGAACGGCTGCCGCCTGCGGAAGAAATCGGCTTTGATCAGCAGTACGTCCTTAATCGGTGCTTGAAGCTCTTAAGAAGCGAATAAAAAAGAAGCTGGCCTTTGAGGCAAGCCCAAGGTCAGCTTTTCCGGTAGTGTATGCTTAAAAGGACCGCTCTGCCCGGACAAAGGCGATGAACCGCCTGGCCTCCTCCGGCGTGAGCTGTTTTCCGTCAATCGTAAGCGTAAAATGCTGCAAAATTCGTTCGTCCGACAGCTCCAGGCTGTCGACGAATTGTCTGACCTGCTGATCCAGCACCATCTCCGGGTCCTGAGTCCGACCAAGCAAATAGTCGATCGATACTTTGAAATGATTGGCGATTTTCACCAGGGTATCGTAGTCGGGTTCCCGGCGGTTCTTCTCATAATGAGAGAGGGAGGCGCGGGAAATGTCGAGTTTCAAGGAAAGCTCTTCTTGAGTCAATCCCTGCTTTTCCCTTAATGCAGCGATGCGGTTTCCAATTTGCCCCAACTGTTCTCACCCCGATCATCTTAAGTATACGATAGTCCTCCGGATAGGACGAAATGTTTCGTTCCAGGTCTTTCGATTTGTTGCGAATGAGTCGTTGTGCCTAAACGATAACGAAAAAACAATCCGGAGAAAACCGTTTCAGGAGCAAACTTCCCAGACCAATTGAATGCGTTTGCTTCTTTTGTCACAGCGGGGCCTGTTTTTTATAAAGAACGGCGGTAACGAAGGGTCAAGCTCCCAGACTGTGTTAGGAAGTAATTAAATTATACATTACGTATCGACATTTGTGAAGGATGGTTCTTCCTCGTTTTGGGTGAATTTTATTACCAAATGGGAAGGAAAAGGGAAAAATTAGGTTACAATTTGTATCCGTTTTATGATACAATGAGTATACAAGATGCTGTTTCAACTTATCCCTGATTTTCAAATAACCTTTATTGAAGCAGGGTGCTTCCCATACCCAAACCTTGCACAGGAGAGATTTGGAGTCATGAGCAGAAACGTTGCCCTTGATATTCGTATCACGATGAAGCAGCTTGGGATTCACCCTGATAAAATCAACCGTTTTTTGGACGAGGTTAAGGGTTGTCCGGAGCAGAATCATCCGGTCCGGGAACTGCCCTCTGCCCAAGCGTCCGTACCGCCAAGCCATACGAAGCCATGATAAGGATCCGCCGCGAACTGTGCAGGACACCCAATTGCCCATTATTGCCATAACCGGGCGCATGTATACCTGATGATTGTATGGAAATGAAGATCGAGCTAGGCTGCTTGCTTGACAGGAGGGGAGGCTCGCAGCGTTATCTGAGCGATCTTTCGGCCCTTACGAAGGCGATGAACCGTTTCGCCTCGTCAAAAGTCAGTTTCATGCCGTCTACGGTCAAGGAGAAGCGGTCGATAATTTTTTCGTCGGACAGCTCCAGGCTATCCACGAAAGCCCGTACCTCCGGCTCCAGTACGACTCTTGGGTCCTCCGTTCTTCCTAATAAGTAATCGATGGACACCTTAAAAAAATCTGCAATTTTGACCACGGTTTCGTAGTCCGGCTCCCTTCGGTTTTTCTCGTAATGAGAGAGCGAAGCGCGCGAGATGTTGATTTTACTGGAAAGCTCTTCCTGAGTGAGCGCATGCTTTTCGCGGAGCAGAGCGATTTTATCCCCGATTCTGACCATTTCCATTCCCTCCAAAACATTGCCGATGTACTAGTCTCAGTATCACTTTTGTCGAAATCTGTTGAATTCAAGCTTGACTAGATTATACATTACGTAGCAAAGTTTGTGAAGAACCATATTTCAAAAAAAAGTTGCGGTCAATAGGCAAAAAATAATAAAATTTTTAAAATATAGATACAAAATGTATCTATATATGATACAATTAGTATGAATATAGAACTAGAAAACTATAAAACTCGGCCTTCGGGAAAACTAAGGAGGAATTAATCATGATCGGGGCACGAATTCAGTCCCTTCGGCATCAGAAACGAATGTCGCTTACGGAGCTTGCGGCCCGCGCCGGCGTCGCCAAGTCTTATTTGAGTTCGATCGAAAGGGATTTGCAATCGAATCCGTCCATCCAATTTCTTCGGAAGCTTGCGCCCGTACTCGGCGTAAACGTACAAACGCTTATTTTGCACGATCAGGGGGACAAGCCCGAGACGCTGGACCAGGAATGGGTTCAGTTGATTCAGGAGCTGAACGAGCTCGGCCTGAACAAAGAATCGCTTCGCAAAATCGTTATGCAGCTGAAGATGAGACAAACGGTGACCTACGACCAGGCCCAGTGACAAAATAATCCATCTGTGCGCCTATTGTCGTGATTTGACAGACCCGCTAAAAAATTCTTTAGAGTCGATAAAATAGCCATTTTAGACTATCAAAAATGTGGTACATTCCGTTACAATACATAACATACGAATAAGGAGACCCTGAGGATAACATTGGAGAGAGAGGTACCTATGGACAAAACCATATTGCTCGATATTCGAGATATGCTGCGTCAGTTAGGCATGAATCCGATGAAAGCCATGGACTTTGTGGACATGGAGGAAATCATCCTTCCGCCCGAGCGGACGGCCCCGCCGGACGAAGCTGCTCTCTTAACCGGCGATTAGCCCGGCCTCAGGGTACAATGTACTGCTGCCTTGCCTCTGCCAAGCTCACCGTTGGTTCGCGTTCCTTCAGCCGAGAGGAAAAGAGGCGATACGCTCGTACATCGGGCGGCTGCCCAAGCGGCTGCGATACAGCACGGCCTCCTCGACCCGCCAAGGCGTCCGCCATTCGTCCGGCAGCGCAACGTCCAGCATTTGGGCATGACTTCCGGCCGGACCTGTAAATTTTCTTGCCAGCGTCAAATGCGGTTTATACGGACGGTTTTCCGCAGCGAATCCCAGCGTTTCCATCGCGTCCTCTATCCGGCGTTGAAGCTGCCCTAATTTCTCCATTTCTCCCTGCACCCCGGCCCACAGCACCGAGGGAGCACTCGGTTTGCCGAATACTCCCAAGCCTTGAAAATGAAGCGAGAAGGGAGCCGCGCCTGCAGCCGCTTGTCCGATCGCTTGCGCGATTCGGTCGATCCGTTCCCGCGCCACGTCGCCGAGAAATTGCAAAGTCAGATGCAAATCCTGAGGATGGACCCATCGGGCGAACGCGAGCTGGTCCTTTAGTCGCAGGACCCAAGACTCGGCGGTGGAGATCACGGACGGCGGGGCAGGGACGGCGACGAACAGGCGGTCTGACAGTTCCATTGGCGTCTTCTCTCCTTTCGGATGTTCATGAAACTTACACTTGATGCGGCGCTGCAACCTTTGCTATCATAGCCATATCATATGAAAAGCGAAGGGGTTTTAAACATGTCCAAGCGCGCTTACAACTTCAATCCCGGCCCGGCTGCGCTCCCGCTCGAAGTGCTGCAGAAAGCCCAGGAAACGTTTGTCGATTACAACGGCATCGGCATGTCGCTGACGGAGATTTCCCACCGCAGCAAGGAATACGAAGCGCTGAACCGTGAAACCCAAGAGCTGATGCTTGAGCTGCTCGGTTTGTCGTCCGGCTATCAGGTATTGTTTCTGGGCGGAGGCGCCAGCATGCAATTTTCAATGATTCCGCTCAACTTCCTGAAGCCTGGCAAGGTAGGGAGCTACCTCGTCACGGGAAGCTTTTCCGAGAAGGCGTATCAGGATGCCAAAATTGTCGGGGAAGCGGTCATCGCCGCCTCCAATAAAGAAACGAACTGGAGAAGTCTGCCGAAAGCCGGGGATATTCGGATCGATCCGAACTCCGCTTACGTGCATATGACAACGAACAATACGATTGAAGGCTCGCAGTGGTCCGACATTCCGGAAACCGGGGACATCCCGCTGATCGGCGATATGACCAGCGGCATTTTGAGCCGTCCGATCGATGCCCATAAATTTGCGATGATCTATGCGGGCGCGCAAAAAAACCTCGGTCCTGCGGGCGTCACGGTTGCGGTCATCCGCGACGATCTGCTCCAGGAAGAGCCGAAGCATGTTCCCGTAATGCTGCGTTATACGACGCATGCCAAAAATCAGTCGCTGTATAACACGCCTCCCGTTCATTCCATCTACGTCGTTAATCTGATGCTGAAATGGGTGAAGGAGAACGGCGGGGTAGAGGAGATGGAGAAGCAGAACGTCGCCAAAACGAAGCTGCTTTACGACGTCATCGACGCTTCGGGCGGATTCTATACCGGAAACATCGCCCCGGACAGCCGTTCGATCATGAACGTTACGTTCCGCCTGCCGAGCGAAGAGCTGGAGAAAGCCTTCGTCAAGGAATCGGAGAAGAATAACTTCGTCGGTCTGGCCGGTCACCGCAGCGTAGGGGGCATTCGCGCTTCCGCCTACAATGCGGTTCCTTACGAAGCTTGCGCAGCGCTGGCCGAATTTATGGTTGATTTCCAAAAACGCAACGGGTAGTCAGACCCGTCCGGCAGCTTTCGCCACGGCATGAAGCCGAGCGAAGGCTGCTTTTTGTACGGCGCGAATACGCCACGAGCGCCGCGGCAAGCTTGCGCGGCGCTCGTTGATCGGGAATTAGGCGTAAGATTCTTTCATGGCCGGCTCGGCCAATTTGTAACCGACGTTGCGTATGGTTACGATATATTCAGGATTGCGGGCGTTGGTCTCGATTTTGTCGCGCAAATGGCTGATATGCACGTCGACGATCCGCGTATCGCCAAGGAAATGATAATCCCAGACGCCGTGCAGCAGCTGCTGGCGGCTTAACACTTTGCCGCGGTGCTTGCACAAAAAGAGCAGCAGATCGAATTCTTTCGGCGTCAGCTCGATCGGCTGGCCCTTAACCTTCACTTCGCGCTGGTCGGGCTGAATGACGATCTGACCGATGGAGACCGGCGTGTTGGGACTTGTGGAAGGCAAGGTTTGGATGCGGCGGAGGATCGCTTGAATCCGCGAAATCAGCTCTTGCGGGCTGAAAGGCTTCGTCATGTAATCGTCGGCGCCGTTATCGAGCCCGGCGATTTTGTCGGACAAGTCCTGCATGGCGGTCAGCATAATGATCGGCACGAGATTGTTCTGGCCGCGCAGCTTGCGGCACACTTGAATGCCGTCCATCTTAGGCAGCATCAGGTCGAGCACGATCAGATCGGGGCGGAAATGCTGGATCGCCTGGAACACCGCTTCACCGTCGTAGACGCAATGCACTTCAAAGCCGACCAGCTTCAGGTTGAATTCTATGAGCATCGAAATTGAAGGTTCGTCGTCAACGACAAGAATTTTCTTCTTCATCATTTCGGATAGTCTCCTTTGTAGTCGCTTGGATGACTTTATTATCTCAGGCCACTATCATCTTCGTATTAAGAAAAGGTAAAACGTATGTAAAATTAATGAGGCATACAGGAGGAAAACGGAGCAGCATGGCTTTTCATATCGTACTGGTAGAGCCGGAAATTCCGGCCAATACGGGGAATATCTCCAGAACGTGCGCCGCGACCGGCACTTGGCTGCACTTGGTTCGTCCGCTCGGCTTCAACACCGACGATCGGACCCTCAAGCGGGCCGGACTGGACTATTGGCACGCGGTCAAGCTGGAATATCACGATTCGTTTCAGGAAGTGAAGGACAAATACAAGGACGGCCGCTTCTTTTTTGCAACGACCAAGGCCACTAAAGTTTACACGGATTTGACATTTCAAGACGGCGATTTTCTGGTATTCGGCAAAGAGACGAAGGGGTTGGCCCCGGAGATCTTGGCGGAGCATCCGGACTCGCTTATGCGGCTGCCGATGACGGACGCCGTCCGTTCGCTGAATTTATCCAACGCCGCGGCGATCATCCTGTTCGAAGCGCTCCGGCAGACCGGATTTCCAGAATTGTCCTAAAGTAAGGCCCATTCGTTACGAAAGTGCGACGCTTCTTAGAAATCAACGGAGAAAACTCGCAATTATGGGAAGGAATTTTAACATCAGCGTCGAACTATATGGAGGGCAAGTGTAATCGTGCGAAAGTGAGGTGAATTGATGATGAAACCGGCAGGAGTAGTAAGAAAAGTCGACCAGCTCGGCAGAATTGTACTCCCGAAATCGCTGCGCAAACGATACCAAATGAACGAAGGCGATCCTGTTGAAATATTGGTAAGCGGTGATCATATCATTCTGGAGAGGTATCGTCCCCGCTGCGTATTTTGCGGCTCGATGGAGCAAGTGAGCGATTTCAAGGAAAGACACATTTGCGCCGAATGTCTTGGCGAAATGCATCAGTTAAAAGGGTAATCCGCGCGCGGCGCAGGCAATACCCCGCAAAAGGAAAAGCACGGCCGGATCGTTCCGCATAGGGACGCCGGGCGTGCTTTTTCGTTTGATCGAAGCCGCTTTTATAGCTTATCCTCCGCCGGAGGCGCGGACAAGCTGTTTCTTTTTTTACGGATCCATTTGCGCAGCTCTTTGGTGTTGCCGTTTTTCTGATAAATGGCGATCAGCCGGTCATAATACAAGGTTTCGTCCGCCAAGCCGTGCTGTAATCCGCTGAGCAGGAAAGGAATGGCTTGGCCGCTTTTTCCGGTCAGCATGCAGTAATCGGCCGCCCATAAGGTGATGCCTTCCCAGAGCTG
Organism: Paenibacillus ehimensis NBRC 15659; assembly: GCF_004000785.1. Classification (GTDB taxonomy): domain Bacteria; phylum Bacillota; class Bacilli; order Paenibacillales; family NBRC-103111; genus Paenibacillus_G; species Paenibacillus_G ehimensis. The sequence continues at coordinate 49,693 of NZ_BILX01000035.1, forward strand.
CTCGACCTTTTCTTTCAACGATAAGGCAAACGGGTCGTAGCACCCCGGCATGAGCTTGCCGCTGAGCCGGCTCAGCAAATCTTCGCACAGCCCGTACTTCACCTCGCTATCCTGCTCTGCGGCGACCTGCTGCAGGTCGTTCAAAAATTCCATTAAATCGCAATCGACAAGATAATTGAGCTTGACGACATCTCTTCCGATCGTAAGGCACGGCTTCTCCGTATCCTCGGTCTCCAGCAGTTTGGCGAAGTGGCTTAAGTAGACCCGCAAGTTCCGCATCGCATTCGGGTGCTCGATTTCCGGGAAGAGAGCTTCGCACAGCTGCTCCCGCGTAGCGGTCGGGTGAAAGGCCAGATAGATCATCAGGCTTTTGGCGTACCGGGTACCCCAGCCGTCTGGCACGATCCGGTCGTTTAGCCAGACTTCGAACTTGCCCAAGCAGCGGATGCGAATCCGGTTGCCGCTCCAATGCTCGTAGCCCTGTTTTGTCAAATGCTGCACGTGCTGCTGCAGCTCACGGTTTATGGCGTTGTTCCGTTGTCCGGGAAGCGGCTTGCGGATAAAGGAATCGATCCAATCGGACGCATAAATCGGCTGATCAACGAACACCAGGCTCGAGGCGTCGGGGACGACCAAGAAGGCCGTCGTCTCCAGCTGCGCATGCGTCAGACCGGCCAGCGCCGGCGTGAAGACCGGGTCCTCCTCGCCGGAAAGCAGCAGCACAGGCTTTTGGAGAACGAGGTAATCTTTCAGAAAGAAGGGCTTTGTCGCCAATTCCAGCATTCGCGCATAGGTGGGAGAGTGAACCCGTTCAAAGGCTTGTACGATTCGCTGGGTCAAAACCGTATCCGCGTGCTTGACCGACATGCGCTTCGCCATCGCTTCCCCGAGCGTTTGACGGGCTGCTTTCTTGGCGAGGGAGACGCGCAGCTTGTATTCCTTATGAAGCGAAGTAAGCGGAATGTGGGCGAATGGCGAGATCAGGATGAGGCTTTCGACCATTGAGCCGTAGGCAGCTGCAAACTGGACGGCGAGGTGCGCCCCGAAGTCGTGACCCATCAGGATGACCCGGTCCAATCTCAGCGAACGCAGCAGCCCATGGAGTTCTCCGATCAGCAGCTCCCAAGAAAGGTCCGCGTGTCCTTCGCTGCTTTGTCCGTGGCCGCTTAAATCGTACAAGAGGATGGAATAACGCGATTCGAGAAGCGGGACAAGGGACTGCCAGAAGGTGGAATTTAATCCGGCGCCGTGGATCATAACCAAAGTTTTTGCCCCCTTGACAGGGCACTCGTAATGTTCATAATACATCAGAGAATCGGCGGAAATGAAAAACGACATAAGTCCAAAGTCCCCCTATGGGATTCAAATTTTCATTCAAATTAGTCTTATAGGACTAGGTCTTTGGATATTATATCAAATGTTTAGCCAAAATTTAATAAAGCAAGTGAAAAAATAATGAATTCTTTCGGTTTTGTAACCATTCTGTAACGCTCGCTATGCTAGAATGCCTAGTAAGGGATTTTTATCCTCTTCGGTCAAGCTCATACAAAATCATACTAAAACCATATAGAGGTGGACTTGTCAGGATGGAGCGAATCGCAATGACTACAGGAGATGAAACCGTTGTACATTTGGAGATCCATGAAATCATGAGGCAGCTTGGGCTCAATCCGCTCAATTGGCAAAAGTTCTGCAGCAGTCCGTTAACCCTTGACCAGAATTCGCAGCCTGCTGCGGAGAACGAAGACACACGTTAGCCGGTGGTTCTATTTTTTTATGGCGATAGATACAAAATGTATCCGTAAATCGTGAAAGGAACATGAAAACGGGTTGAAAGAGGCCAGCCGCAAATGCAATCAGGTGTCCTGGATTGATCCGGAAGCCGAGTCTTTCAACCCGTAGGCGAAGGGAAGCGTATGATTAAAGTCCCTTGGTTTTGTCATCATTGTATGCGGCTGTAAGCATCGAGACAATGAACATAAGAAAAACAGTGATAACGAGCCAAAATGTGACTGACATTTACTCAGCACCTCCCGCCTATATTATACCCAACCGATTGGCAAAAGAAAACGCTAAATATGTGAATTTTACTTGAAAAACAAGAAGTGTGTCGCCAGCGGCCGCAGGCGGCCTCCGGCATCGGACGGCCGGTTGATCACTTGCCCGTCGTAGATCAGGCTTGACGAGCCGCCCCCGTCCAGGTTATAGGCGTCTTTGACGCCGAGTGCGATGAGCTTGTCCTGAAGCTCCGGAAGCGTTGCGCCGGAATGGCCGTTTTCGTCATTGCCGTCCGTCACCATAAAGAGCAGCTGATCGTTTTTAAAGCTGCCGACCACCGTCCGCGGCGCGCGGGCCGGGGAGGTTAGCCACTGACTCGGAATGCTCTGTTTCTTCCCGTCTTGGAGCAGGATCGGCACGAATGTCGCCCCGAAGGACGGCTTCAGCTTGTCCAAATCCTCCTGACGCGAAAATTTGCCGCCGATCAGCTTCCGGTCGGTGCTGATCCCGATGAAGGCCAGATCCTCGAACGTCGGCTCGAAGCCGTAGACGTACTTGCCTCCGAGCACCGTCGTGCTCAGCGGGAACCGCTTGCCGGTTTTGTTGTCGTCGGCGAAGCCTCCTGCGTTGATCCCGGCGACAGCGCCATAGCGGCGTACCGCTTCCAGCGTCGTTTCGCTGCCCCCGAGCTTATCTTTTCCAAGCACCATCTTCATGCCTTTGTCCGTTTTCAGATCCACTTTGAGCGCGTAGCCTTTATACCTCGGTTCCGTAAACGTATATAATTTCAGATCGACGTTGGACGTTGTCGTGGCGCGGTTGAGGTTGCCGCCAAGCTTCGCGCCGATCCGCGAGTCGAAGATGGCTGCCGGGCGCTGGGCCGCCGCTTCCGCGGTCTGCGTCATCGTGGCAGCTTCGGCCGAGCTTTTGGAGTATAACTCGTAGTATTTCTCGATCGTCGACCGGGTTTGCGCCGCGTCGGTCTTCGTTTTGTCCAGCTTGACAAGAACGTTCTGCCATGCTTCGCCGGCTTTCCACGAAGCGTCGGGAGCTCCGGCGAATCGAGGCAGCTCGACCGATATGCCCGCGATAAGCAGGAACAGCATTAATCCGACAAACGGCGCGCACACCAGCAGCATCGTCCGGTTAATATGTTGAATCGGAATCATGGCTTTCGGAGTTCACTGTCCTTTCGTCCGTGCAATCTATTGCAGCGCATCCAGCTGTTTCTTCAGGTCTTCGAGCTTGTTCTTCACTTCGGCGAGCTGCGTATAGAGCTGGTTGCTGTTGTCCGTCTTGCTGCTGGCGCTGTCTTTGGTAAAGGCGAGCAGCTCGTTCACCGCATCGACCTTCGTTTGCAGCTTGGCCATTTCGCCGGTCATGTTGTCTTTAAGCTCGGCGACCTGCTTCTGATATTGCTCCTGAACGGCGGCTAGCTGCTCATTCGTTTGAGCGGCGAGCTCTTCCTTGAGCTGCCGCTTCAAATGATCGGTATAAAGCTTGGCGCCCCATGCGCCCGAGCCGACAAGCACGGCCCAGACCAGTGCCAGAATCAGATACGTTTTCTTCGTCGGTTTCCCCGGCTTGACGGTGCGCGGAGCGGACGGCTGTCCCGCAGGCTCGATCTGCATACTCATGGTTGGTTCACCTTCCTGTACTCGTTAGGAGAGACGCCAACCGTTTTCTTGAACACTTTGCTGAAATATTTCTCGTCGTCGTAGCCGACCATGGCTGCGATCTGGGAAATGCGAAGATTCGGGTTCAAAAGCAGCAGCTTTGCTTTATCGATGCGGATGCCGCTGATGTAATCGGATAAATTCACATGAAATTCCTGTTTGAATTTACGGGAAATATATTCACGGCTCAAGTAAAAATGGTTGGCGATCTCCTGCAGCGTAATGTCCTGATGGTAATGATTTTGAATAAACTTGGCAATTTCAAAAATAACGTTGCTGTCCTGCCGCTGATGGGACAGCAGCAGCCGCGAGAGCTCGGACAAGCTGCGGACGAGCTGCTGCTCCCAGCGGTCGAGGGACAGAAAGCCTTCCTCGTCCAGCGGTACGACGAACGGCGCATTGTGCTCCTCCTCGCCGCGGAGCCCGTCGCCCTCGAACAGCTCGGCCAGCCAGCGGCTGCGCACGACATTATATTCGTGCCACCAATGCTCGAGCTGCTCCATGTCGATATAATCGAGCTTGCGCACGTCCGCGAACCATGCCGCAACCGCGCGGCGGATCTGCTCCTCGCTGCCGCTCTGCACCGAGAGCCGGATCGGGTCGGCGTAGTCCGTAAAAGAAAGCTGCCGGCTCCCGGGCGCGGAAGCGCCGGGTCCGGCGATCAGCGTGCGCTTCTCCCGGATCAGCAGATTGCGTCTGCGAAGCACCTGCTTGGCTTCAAGATAAGCGGCCGCCAGCCCTTCGGGGAACGGATGCACCCGGCTAACGCCAATATCGAAGCAGCTGCGGAACGTGTCCCGGATGCCTTCCCGGATGCGTTCGAGCAATGCCGGCGTCTGATCCAGTCCGCCATAAAGCAGCAGGATCGCTTCGCTGTCGCTGTTCCAATACCGGTAGGCGATGCCTTGCCGGGGACCGCCGGACGCCCGCGCGGACAGCAGCTCGTTGCATATGTTCGTGAGCGAGAAAAAGAGCAGCTCGTAATCGGCCATAAACTTGTCCTTGAAGCTGAGGCTCATCGTATCCAGGCTTAAGATGGCGATCCGGCATTCTTTTACCGAAGGTTCGAGCCCGAACTCCGCGTCCAAGGCTTTGGCATGCTGGGAGTACAGCTTCGGCTCGGTCAACAGGTTGGATAAGATTTTGTCCCAGTAGACCGGCTTCAGCTGATTCATTTCGATATTTCGCGCCTGCTGCAGGCGGCGTTCCGATTCCTCGCGACGGATGGCCGATACCGCCTTCTCCACCGCGGCGGCGAGCTGCTCGTGATCGATGGGCTTTAATATGTAATCGATGCCGCCGTATTGAACCGCGTGCCGGACAAGCTCGAATTCGTCGTGCCCGCTGATGACGATCGTTTTGCCGGACGGGTATTGGCTCTGCAGCCATTCCATCAGCTCCATTCCGCTCTTGACGGGCATCATCATGTCCGTAAAGATGAGCTGCGGCCGATGCTCCTCAATTTGCCGGACGGCATCGAGCCCGTCCTGGGCTTCCAGCACCTGATCGATGCCGAAGTCGCCCCATCGGACGAGCAGCTTAATCGCGTCCCGCACGTGCTTTTCATCATCGACGATGATGGCTTTCATAGCTCCCCGTTCTCCTTCATATGCAAGGGCATAAGAATCGTTACCTTGACGCCGTAAGGCTTATGATGCTCGATCCTCATGTCCGCTTCATGGTTGTAATAGAGCCGCAGACGCGATACCACATTGATCAGACCGATGCTGTCCTCTTCCTGCGGATGCTCGGGCGGCGAACCGAGTCTGGCTTTCAGACGCTGCAGCTCCTCCTCCGCAATTCCTTTCCCATTGTCCGCCACCGTCACTTCCATGAGTCCGTCCTCCGCCACGCTGCTTGCAATCAGCAATTTGCCCGTATTTTGTCCCGGGTCGAACCCGTGCTTAAAGTAGTTTTCCACAATCGGCTGCAGGATCATCTTAGGTACAGGGACCTGGAGCGTATCTGCGTCAATGTCGTACTCCACGGTTAATTGATGTTCAAAGCGCTGCATCTGCAGCTCCATATAGGAGCGGACATGCTTCACTTCGCTGTCAAACGGGACGACGGCGACGCTGGTGTTCATGCTGTAACGCATCATTTTGGCCAGAGACGACAGCAACGAATAAATCTTCGGCGCATCATGCTGCAGGGCAAGCGTTCCGATCGACTGCAGCGAGTTGTACAAGAAGTGCGGATTAATCTGCGCCTGCAGCGCCTTCAGCTGATTCGTCTTGTTGGCCAGCTCCAGCTTGTACTCCTGCGTGATCAGGTTGTTGATCGTCTGCATCATGATGCGGAAGCGATTCGCGAGAATGCCGAACTCGTCGTTTCCTTTGACGTGAATATCGACCTGCATGTTGCCGGATTGAATTTTTCCGATATAACCGATCAGCTTTTTGATCGGCGCGGTAAAGCGGAACGAAATGTACAGCGTCGCGGAAATGACCACCACAAGGAAGCCGATCAGAATCAGCGTGTTGATTTCGGTCAGCTGTCTGGCGTTGCTGTACAGCCGGTCATAAGGAATCCGCTTAACGAGCGTCCATTCCATATATGGCGTCGTCATGCGTTCGTACATTTGAATGCCCCGGAATTCTTCGCTGTCCGATTCGAAGCTGCCGCTCGGCTCGGACAAGCTGAGCAAATGGGTCACCCATGGCTCGTCGATCCGGGTTCCAACCGGCCCGGGGCCGTATACGACCCGGCCTTGATTGTCAAAGATGTAAAGCTGCTCTTCTCCCTTCTTATAAAGCTGCTCACAGATGGAAGAAAGCACGCCCAAGTTGAAATCGATCGATAAAATGCCGAAGTTTTTCATGGTCACGGCATTGACAACCTTCCGGTGCAGGCTGATTGCGGGAGCCGGGGGCACGGGACCGAATCCGCTCGTTCCGTACAAATGGCTCGGATGGGTCGGCTCCAAAGTGACATCCTCCCTTCGGCTGACGGGAGGGATGAATTTTGGCCCGGTCGTTTCGTTGCGGAAAATGTTCCCTTGGGTCCACAGGTACGATTTATCCGTTTCGGCGATATACAAGTAGACCTGCTGGATATCCTTCGCGGTATTGGCGATGCTCTGCAGGCCCCGGACGATTTCGTTGCGGCTCATGTAATCGGCGGCCCCGGCCTCGATCGCCTCGTAAAAATCAATGTCGTTATACACCGAGAGCGAAGCCTGATGGATACCGTTCAAATAATTGATAATGTTCGTTTTGCCTTGGTAGATCAAGTTGGAATTCGTCTGCAGCGTTTCCCGGGTAATATTTTGCTTCGTAAAATAATACGTCATGACGATGGAAGTGGAAATCGGCAGTATGGTGCCCGCAAGGAGAAACACAATCAGTTTATTCCGGATGCTGTTACGGATCATCGCGATTCCCTCCACGCAATTGTCGGCGCCATTATTGTACCAGTTGAGGTCAATAAATTCCACCTGATACGTCACCAGAATGCGTGTTCTTTGCTTTTGAGGGCTTATATACTGGGGGTATACTTTCAGCTTGGCCTGCGAATTGTAAGAAATAAAGGGGGAAAATCCATGAAAGCGAACCAGCGGCTATCCGGCGTGGTCCAGCAAATCGTCTTTGTCGGCCCGGCCTTTCTGTTCTTCAGCCTCATAGTTCTTGTTCCGTTTCTCATGAGCATGTATTATTCGTTCACGGAATGGAACGGGGTAACGTCGAACGTCAAATGGATCGGCCTCGATAATTTCAAACAAATCCTGACGACGGATAAAGATTTTCATAAAGCGTTCTGGTTTACGACGCGGTTTACCGTGACGAACGTCCTTCTGGCGAACCTGCTCGGCTTCGGATTGGCGCTTCTGCTGTCCCAGGCGCTCAAAACGCGGAACGTACTGCGGACGGTTTTCTTCCTGCCGAACGTCATCGGCGGGCTGCTGCTCGGATTCATCTGGCAGTTTATTTTCATCAAAGGGTTCTCGACCATCGGCGAGCTGACCCAAATCGCCTTCTTCCAGCTCCCTTGGCTCGGAGATGCCCCGACGGCGTTCTGGGGACTCATTATCGTTAGCGTCTGGCAAACGGCCGGGTATTTGATGGTCATTTATATCGCCGGCTTGGCGAACGTGCCGAAGGAGCTGACGGAAGCGGCGACCATCGACGGGGCTACCCGCTGGCAGGCGCTTCGCCACATTACGATCCCGATGATTATGCCATCGGTCACCGTTTGCTTGTTCCTGACGATCTCCTGGGCGTTCAAAATGTACGATCTGAACGTATCGTTGACGCAGGGGGGCCCGTTTAACTCTACCCAATCCGTGGCGCTCAATATTTATGAAGAAGCGTTCCGCAACAACCGCTATGGCTTAGGAACGGCGAAGGCCTTTATTTTCTTCATCGTGGTGGCGCTCATTACGCTCATTCAAGTATCCGTCACGAAGAAAAAGGAGGTTGAAGTGTAATGGATACGTCCAAAAGTTACAACCTGCGTACGTTTGCCCTGGAGCTGTTAGCCATTGTGCTTGCCCTGCTTTTCCTCGTGCCGTTCTATTTCGTGATCGTCAACTCGATGAAATCGTTCGGGGACCTGCTCGTGAATTCGGCGAATTTGCCGAAATCGATCAACTTCGACAACTACGTCAAAGTATGGGGCATCATGAAATTTCCGAAGGTCTTTACGAACTCGCTGATTATAACCGTTTTCAGCAACCTGGGGCTCGTGGTGATCGGCTCCATGGCCGCTTACCGCCTGGTGCGGTTCCCGTCGAAGTTCAACAATCTGCTTTTCCTCGCCTTTGTGGCGGCGATGGTGATCCCGTTCCAATCGATCATGATCCCGCTCGTCAAAGTGGCAAGCGAGGTCGGCTTGATGGACAGCAAGCTCGGACTGATCTTCTGTTATTTCGGCTTCGGGATATCGATGACCGTATTCTTGTATCATGGCTTCATCAAGTCTATTCCCCGGGAAATTGAAGAATCCGCGACCGTGGACGGCTGCACGCCGTACGGCGTATTCTGGAAAATTATTTTTCCGCTGCTGAAGCCGATGAGCGTCACGATTATACTGCTCAACAGCTTGTGGATCTGGAACGACTTCCTGCTGCCGCTGCTCGTGCTGAACAGCCCGGACCTGCGGACGATTCCGCTGGCCACGTACTCGTTCTTCGGCCAATATACGAAGCAGTGGGATATGGCGCTTGCCGCGCTCGTACTCGGCGTCATTCCGATCGTCGCCTTCTTCCTGGCGATGCAGCGGTTTATTATCGAAGGGATTACGGCCGGATCGGTCAAAGGCTGACAGGAATGGTTATGTAAGCGGTTGTTCAAAATGTTCCACCTTTTCGTTCAATATAGTACGTGTTCGAAAGGCGGGACATTTTATACAATACAAATGAAACAACCAGACAAAAAGCCGTATTAAATAAGGGAGGTTTCATCATGAAAATGAACAAGGTTGCGAGCGCCGGAATGGCAGCGGTTATGTTGATGTCGTTAATCGCGGGCTGCGCGAAAAAAGAAGAAGCGCCAAGCGGTACGAACGCCGGAGGCGGTGCAGCCGGGGGCAAAAACGTCACGCTGAAAATGTTCCAATTCAAGGTCGAAATTGCGGAACCGCTTGCCAAGCTGGCGGCCGAATACGAGAAACAAAACCCGGGCGTCAAAATCCAAATCGATACCGTCGGCGGCGGCGCAGACTACGGCGCGGCGCTGATGGCGAAGTTCAACTCCGGCGATAAGCCCGACCTGTTCAATAACGGCGGCTTCTCCGATCTGGACAAGTGGATTGAGCATTTGGAGGACTTGTCCGACCAGCCTTGGGTCAAAGACCTGGTGCCGGTTGCCAAAGAGCCGATGACCAAAGACGGCAAGCTGTACGGCCAGCCGCTGAACCTGGAAGGCTACGGCTTCCTGTATAACAAGGATTTGTTTGCTCAAGCCGGCATCACCGAGCTGCCGAAAACGCTGGCGCAGCTTGAAGACGCGGCGAAGAAGCTGCAAGCCAAAGGCATCACGCCGTTCGTGAACGGCTACGCCGAATGGTGGGTGCTCGGCAACCACTTCGTGAACCTGCCGTTCGCTTATCAGAAAGACCCGAACACGTTCATTGACGGCCTGAACAAAGGCACGGCCAAAATTCCGGGCGACCCGGTCTTCGACAACTGGGTGAAGCTGTTTGACCTGCAGCTCCAATACGGCAACAAAAACCCGCTGCAAACCGACTATAAAACGCAAGTGACCGAGTTCGCCACCGGCAAAGCGGCGATGACGCAGCAGGGCAACTGGACGCAATTGCAGCTGACGCAAACGAACCCGAACCTGAAGGTCGGCTTCCTGCCGATGCCGATTTCCGACGATGCCGCAGCGAACGACAAGCTGCCGGTCGGCGTGCCGAACAACTGGGTTATTAATAAAAATTCTCCGAACAAAGAAGAAGCGAAAAAGTTCCTGAACTGGCTCGTGACTTCGGATATGGGCAAAAAATATATGGTGGAAGAGTTCAAATTCATTCCGGCGTTCACCAACATCCAAGGGGACGAGAAAATTCTCGGACCGCTGGCTGCCGATCTGATGAAGTACAGCAAAGAAAACAAAACGCTGAGCTGGAACTGGTTTAAATTCCCGGGCGGCGAAGCGTCCAGCAAGAAGTTTGCTTCCACGATGCAGGCGTATGTCGCGAAGCAAAAAACGAAGGATCAAATGCTGACGGAATTCCAGCAAACTTGGGAAAGCCTGAAGAAATAAGAAGGTTGAACAATCAAGGCATCTGCCCCTCGCGGCAGTGCCTTGATTTTTTTGCATGCTTGCGGAATGCGGCCGGCTAGAGTTTGTGCGGCTTGTGCCGCTTGTGCGCTATACTTCGGCGCGGTAATTGTTGCCCAGACGATCTCCGAGGCCGAAGTAATGCCGGAAGTTGTAAATTAGCGGATTCCAACGGGAAGGATCGATATGATCGCTGCCCTTCTTCTTCACAATGTCCGGGAGAGCGTGGATTTGCAGCGCCTCGGCTTCGACGATGGCAAACATCGGCGCATAGTCCGGAACCGTGATCTTTTTGACGGCGCATTCGATTTGCAGCGGGCATTCCGCGATTCGTTGCGGTCTAACGGACAACGAGGCGGCCGGCGTCAGCCCGGCGGCGGTGAATTTATCGGGCTCGTAGCGGTAGCCCATCTCTGCTTTATAATCCGGCACCGGATTCTTCCCGGTGAGCGAGCCCAGCTTTTCGACCTGCTGCCACAGAGCAGCATCGGGAATGTTGACGACCAGCTCCGGCGTTCGCTGCAGGTTGTCTATGCCTTGGCCGCCGAAGCCCATGCCGAGCACCAAATAACGGCCGAGCGCCCAAGACGAGGAAAGAGGACTAATGTTGGTCGTACCGTCTTCGTTTAGCGTCGTAGCGAGGATGACGGGCATGCCGTAATATAAAATTTTTGGCTGAATGCTCAGATGGCTTGATTTCGTAAGGGAACCTTTCGTGTTCATGCTTCAATACCTCCGATGGTTGTTATGATCCGATAAGGGTTTGGGATAGCTGCTCCCAGATCATTGTAATTCATAGACGTTTCCATTATCATCGAAATGTGGAATGCAATAAAAAGGAGGGATACGATGAACCTGAAACGGAACGTATCATCGATCGCATCGCTGATCAGCGACCCGTCCCGGGCGGCGATTCTGCTGCATCTGCTGGACGGCCGCTGCCATCCGGCCGGGGACTTGGCTGCCGTTGCGGGAATTACGCCGCAAACCGCCAGCTTTCATTTGGCCAAGATGGCGGAGACCGGGACGGTAACGGTAGAAAAGCACGGCCGGCACCGGTATTACCGGATTGCGCAAGCGAGCGATGCGGAAATGATCGAGCAACTGCTTTCGTTTGCCGGGCCGGCGCCTGTCGTCTCGTTACGCCAATCGGACCAAATGAAAAAGCTCCGTCACGCACGGATGTGCTACGACCATTTGGCAGGGGAAGCTGCGGTACGTATTACGGAATCGCTGCTAAGGGAAGGACATTTGCAGAAAGACGGGCTGCAGCTTCACGTTACGGCTTCCGGCGAACGATTTTTTGCGGATTTCGGCTTGGATTTGCCGCAGCTTCGCAAGAAGCGGCGGGCATTCTCCCGCTGCTGTCTCGATTGGACGGAGCGCGAGCATCATGTGGCCGGCGCACTCGGGCAAGGGCTGACCGAGCGGATGTTTGCGATGGATTGGTTTCGCCGGGAGGAGCAAAGCCGGGCCGTGCGAATTACGCAGGAAGGGAAGCAAGGAATGGCGGAGCGATTCCGAATTCGGCTGGATTAAACCGGCGGCTGGTATAGCGGTGCATCAAACCGACAAGGGACGGGGAAACGGCTAATAACGGGAGGTTGACCGGGGCCTTCTCCCGCTGTTGGCGAAAAATGGCCGTATACGCTTGCAATCGCGCTTGTTTACGGTTTCACAAACGGCTGCCTCCGCTGATACAATGGTCGTAAAATCGATGTTGGGCGAACGGGAGGCTTAGCGCCTCCTGTTTGCCGGGAGAGGCGGTCCAGGCTCGGATGGGGTTACGACTCGGAGAAGCGGTCAGGCATTGGGTGGAGTCGCGGAAGACGGCGGTACCGGAAGAAAAGAGGCTGTCGGCCGAGGCCGTTGCTTCGCTCTTTATTCACTTTTGCTTTCAGTTCGGAGCTTCGATGTCGGGCGTCTTTTTGACGCTGTACTTGTGGCGGCTGACCCACAGCCTCGAAATCAACGGAGCGTACTATGCGATTAACTACGCGGTCGCGCCGTTGGCATTCGCACTAGGCGGCTGGATGATCAAGCGCAAGGACCGCATGGTGACGTACCGGATGGGCATTGCGATGATCGCGCTGTTTTATTTGTCCGTTGTCTTCTCCGGGGAGCTGGTGGCCCAATATTACGTGCTCTTTGCCGTGTTGAACGGCATTGCGAGTTCGTTTTACTGGGTGGGCTATCTGACCTTGATGTACGATGTAACGACGGACCGAAACCGCATCCGTTTTCTCGCAATCAATATGATAACGTTTACGCTCGGCGGCCTGATCGGTCCGGCGTTGGCCGGGTTTCTTATTCGGCAATTCGAGGGCTTGCAGGGCTACACGATCGTTTTCGGCATCTCGTTCCTCATGTTTTTGCTGGCGGCGCTCGGCAGCTTCAAGATCCCGATGAAGGCTTCGCACCATAAAGCGTATTACCTGAAATATGTTGGCCTGCTGATGCGCAAAAACCGGGATTGGACCTATTCGTTAATCGCTTTTTTGGTCATGGGTCTGTTTCAGGGACTGATGCTGTTTTTGCCGAATATTTTGCTTTTTCAGATCGTCGGCCGGGAGGATCTGGTCGGTTACCTGGGAGTATTGTATGCCAGTCTCGGCATCGGCACGGGGATGTTCATTTCCCGTTACGGCACCGAATCCAAGGCCAGGGCCTTTATGTTCATCTCGACTATAGGATTCGTGATCGGCACGGCGTTCATTTTGTGGAAACTGACGCTGGGTACCGTTATCGCTTTTATGATCATTTATTCTATCTGTGCGCCCCTGCAGGGCAACACGATTACTTCGTATTATTACCGCTTGATCGGTGTGCTGCCACTTAAGGGCCAGCTTCGTGTCGAATCGGTCGTCATGCGCGAAACGTTCTTGAACGGGGGACGCGTCGTATCGATCGGCTTGCTTATCTGGCTGACAAGCGCCGCGGGCAGCGAGGTGCTTCCCTGGGTGCTGGCGGCAACGGCCGCGGTGCAAATCGGGCTGGTCTGGCTGCTGAGCCGGCGCGCGGATGAAGAGCCGCCTCAGGGAGAGGCTCCGGCTGTGCGCGGTCCCGGTTCGGAGAGCGCCTCCCGCAGTGGTATGAAAGCTTCCTCTTGATCGCAGAGGAAGCTTTTTTCGTACTGCTTTTAGGAAACGGATGGAATGGAATCAAGGAGAGTGGGGGGATGCTAACAGTAACGAATAGCAAAGGGGCGTAAATCATGTACGATTGCATTGTCGTCGGAGGGGGCATTGCCGGCTTGCAGGCGGCCATCCAGCTTGGTCGGTACCGGCATCGCGTGCTGGTGATCGACAAAGGGCGAGGGCGCTCAACGCTGTGCCGCAGCTACCATAATGTGCTCGGTTGGCCCGACGGAGTCTCCGGCCAGGAGCTCCGCAAGCTCGGGCGGCAGCATGCGGAGCGGCTCGGGGTGGAATTTCGCCAAGATGAAGCGGTGGCGGCCGCAAGGAACGGCCGCGGCTTTCAGATCGCGCTTGCCGACGGGGGCGGGGCCGTCCATACCGAGACGCTGCTCGCTGCAACCGGCGTGCTGGACCGCTTCCCGCCTCTGCCCGGGCTGGAAGAACGGCTTGGGATCAGCGTTTACGTATGCCCCGACTGCGACGGCTACGAGGTCAGCGGGAAGCGGACCGTTGTGATGGGATCGGGCGATACGGGAGCGGGAATGGCGCTTGCTCTGTGCTATTGGACCGATCGGATCGTTTACGTTAATCATGAACGGCAAGCGGTAGGCAGCGGCTATGCAGACAAGCTTGTGGAATCGGGGATAGCGTATGTGGAAGCGGAAATCGCGGAAGTGCTCGGGGGACCGGACGCCCGGTTCGACGGCGTGCGCTTGTCCGATGGCCGGACAATCGACGGAGAGCGAGGCTTTATCGCTTTTGGGGGCAACGAAGTGTACACCGGGTGGATGGCGTCTCTCGGCGTCGAACGTCTGGAGAACCGTCATATCGTCACCGATCCGCGCACCAAGAAGACGAACGTTCCCGGCGTCTGGGCGGCCGGAGATATCGGAGTTCACTCGGAGCAGGTCACGATCGCGATGGGCGAGGGCTCGCAGGCGGCGATTTGGATTCATAAAGAGCTGTTGAAGCGAAAAATGAATACCGCGGTTTTTGTTTAAGCCGTACCCTTAGCAAAGGGACCAAAGCTGTCTCTGTTCGAAGAGATCGCTTTGGTCCCTTGCGTTTGTTTCCCGATCTGGGGAGGTCAAGATTTGGGCGGCTCCAGCAGCCGCTTCCACGCTTTCATCGATGCTTCCCCATTGACGAACAGCCGTTTCAGCTTGAGCGGGTCCTGATCGGACGAAGCCCACCCCTGATCGATGGTAAACGCATACCGGAACTTATTCTCTTTTAAAATATTCAAGGTCGTACGGTTGGACTCGCCATACGGATAGCAAAAAACATCGGCTGTCATTCCGAGCTGTTCCTCGATCAGCTTTCTGGATTCGGTAATTTCATACGCTTGCTTCTTGGCACTCAGCTTCGGCAAGTGCGGGTGATTCATGCTGTGGGGCTGAATGTCCCAACCGGCCTCCTTCATCGCTTTGACCTGCTCCCAATTCAAATAATAACCGTCGCCTACAAACCCCGGGACCATAAATAACGTAGCGTGGAATTTCAACTTTTTGAGCAGTGGATAAGCGTGTTCGTAGTTGTCCGCATAGCCGTCGTCAAACGTAAGCAGGATCGGTTTTTCCGGCGGCTTTTCTTTGCCCTCGAGGATATCGGTAAATTGCTGAAGCGTGAGTGTCGTGTACCCTTCGTCGGCCAAGTAGCGCATCTGCTCTTCGAATTTGTCCGGGGCGATGGTGGCCCGGTTGCCGGGATCGACGGTAATGCTGTGGTAGTTGAGCACGGGAATGCGAATGGAAGAAGCGGCCTGCGCAGGCAGTGATAAAGCAGGGGGGAAGAGGGATGACATGAACGCAAGCATAGCAAGACATAACGCGAAGAGAGCCCGAACGAACGGTTTCATAGCGCACGTCCTTTCTGCACGGTAGTCTATCACTCTATACTTACCCGCCGCCCGAAGAATTTATGCATTTTGCAGGACAGGAACTTGCGAAGCTTCGGCGGTATCCGCCCGATCCGCCCCCGCGGCCGGCAAGTAAACCTCAACGACGTGGGCAAAAGTCTGCAGCGCCGCTTCTCCCTGCGGGGTGAGCTTGTATACGCCCCGGGCTACGCGCTGGAACCACAGGTATACGTTCTTCTGAAGGAAGCTTGCGGCCTGTGCGTTGCCTGTCAGGTCGCGCAGCTGCTTAGGGCTCATGGGGCCATGGGTGTGCAGCAGCGCCGCCAGATGAAGCGATTTCTCGCGGTAAGCGGTGACGAGCTTTCGCTTGCTGCTGCCGCCGACGTTATAATCGGCACGGCGTTCCTGAAACTCCTGCATCAGCTTGCCGGCAGCATGCTTGTTATGTCTGGGCATTTTGAGCGGCATCGCGAGCCCGGACCCGTCCGGCGGATGACATTCGACCTCGACCCGCGGCTTGCGCGTTTTATAGAATTGCACGGCGATCATGCCGAGGCCGAGCATGCCGCACAGCCTGCGGAGCTCCGGCCAGCTGGCGCCGTGGGGCGCGCGCCCTTTGGCCGGCCGCTCGAAAGCGACATACACGAAACGGCTGATCTTCAGACGGTCGATCGCTTGAAGCAGGAGCGGGATCGAGAAGCTTTTTTTCAATTCGACGATGAGCGGAGGCTCCTCCCCGCGGATGGCGACCAGATCGCAATGACGCACTTCGCCACGCACGGTGTAACCGAGCTGTTCCAAGTAGGCTTTAACGGGGGCGTACAGCTCCGTTTCACTTTTGATGGCCAAAGGGCCGCGCCTCCTTTTTTTGCGGTGATATTGTAGAGTAATTATACCATACTTTGGGTGGGGAGACGGTGAAAAGAGAAGGGTGTTTTGATACGAAAAAGTAAATTATTTATAGTACGAAAGTCTAATAAAATGGTATTATTTTGTCGATATATACAGGAGAAAATGACTAGTTTTTTTGTGTTGAATGGATTTTTTAATATTTCATTTCAAAAATAAAAGAAACAAGGTGACTATGTGACTCGAGAACATCATTACCAGAAGCTTTTAAGAATATTGCAAGCCACTATGGTTTTATACCCTCAGTTTGCTCCGTATGTAAATGCAGGTTCTATTGAATTCACGGGGAGCGAAAAGAGAGTAGTAAAAGAAGAGTCGGTATATGACAGTTTGGAAAAGTATCATTATCCCGTATATAATCCGAATATTTCCTATCAGCTAAATAAAATTAAATTGAGCGAGTTATCCGGCCCACCGATGGTATTGCCGAGTGGCGGTATGATTTATACGACGTGGGACCCGACGGGGCAGCGCTTTGTAAACAACGATGCGGACGCGGGGGCGTACTTCTTAGATACGGATTCGTTGACGTACTCGATTGTAAGACAGCCG